>JABLXQ010000025.1 GCA_013178375.1 Gammaproteobacteria bacterium | reverse complement strand
GCCGTTTTGCCGCCAGCCACACAAAATACCAGCGTGTTTCAATAGGCAGCTGCTGCAAATCCAGCGTCGCCAGCCCGGCATTGCCGCCAAACGACAGGGTGTGGGCCGATAATATCGAGATCCCCAGTCCGGCCATCACCGAGTGCTTGATGGCCTCGTTGCTTTCCACCGTCATCTTCACGTTCAGCCTGACGTCCCGCTGCCGCATGTGCTGTTCGATGGCATAGCGGGTTCCGGAGCCGGCTTCCCGCATAAGGAACGGTTCCTGTGCCAGTTGTTGAAGGGTAATGCTGCGCGCTTTTATCAACGGATGGTCGTGGCTGGCGATGGCCACCAGCGGATTGGGCAGGAACTCAATCATGGCAATGTCCGGATCATCCGGCGGATGGCTGAACACATGAAAGTCGTCCTTGCCTTCCCGCAGCCGTTCGATGATCTGTTCGCGGTTGGCTACTTTCATCTGCACGTCGATGGCAGGGTAGCGGCGGCAGAATGGCCCCAGCAGGTGCGGAATGAAATATTTCGACGTGGTAACCACCGCCAGTCGCAGGTGACCGGCCTTCAGCCCCCGCAATTCCGACAGGGTCATGTCCAGGCGCGCAAACTGGTCCAGTACCTCTCGGGCGGTGCTCACCAGCGCGCGGCCGGCATCGGTGAAAACCAGCCTTCTGCCGATCTGCTCGTACAGGGGCATGCCGATGGCCTCCGCCAGTTTTTTCAGCTGCATCGAGACGGTGGGCTGTGTCAGGTGCAGATGGGCTGAAGCCGCGGTAACGCTGCCCTGATCGTAGACGGCAAGCAGGATTTCCAGTTGGCGCAGGGTGCCAATGTGAGCATGTAGACGGCTGGCCATGGCGAATTAGATCTTTATCTATGTGATGCTTAAATAATATCTATTTTTATCTAATTTGTGGATGGCGCATGCTGCGCTCCTGAAAGAGAAGGGTGTTCCTTCTGTTGCAGGGAGATCAGACGATGCACAAGCGACAGATCCAGTTTGGCTGGAGTGTGGGATTGGGACTGGCCCTGGCGGGCGCCGGGCTTGCGTTGGTAGATGGGGCCGGCTGGGGCCTGCTGTACGCCGGGTTGCTGGTGGCTGGCCTCACCGCGGCGGCGCAGAAACGCCCGCTGGCGGCGACGATTCCGCTTGAGCGGCACCGCAGGGACTGATGGCGATGCAGATCGATGTGGTGATCGCCTTCTTTCTGCTGGGTGTGGTGGCGCGGCTGCTACGGGCCGATATCCACTTCCCCGTGGCGCTGCACCAGACACTCACGCTGTTCCTGCTGCTGGCCATTGGCCTGAAGGGCGGTGTTGCGCTGGCGGCGCATGCCAGCTGGTCGCTGTTGCCGCAGGCGCTGGCCGTGGTGGCCTTCGGGCTGGTGCTGCCGTTACTGGCCTTTCCCCTGTTGCGCCAGATTGGCCATTTCTCGCGAGTCGATGCGGCATCCGTGGCTGCTCATTACGGTTCGGTCAGCATAGGCACCTACGCCGTGGGGGCTGCATTGCTGGAAGCCCGGGCCATCCCGTTTGAATCCTATTTCCCGTTCTTTGTTGCCCTGCTGGAAGTGCCCGCCATTGCGGTGGGTCTGATTCTGGCGCGGCAGGGCCAGGCCATCGCCTGGCGGCCATTGATAGGTGAACTCGGCCGCAACCAGGGACTGTTCCTGCTGCTGGGTTCACTGCTGATCGGAGTGGCATGGGCTGGCAAGGTGGACTCTGTGCTGCCGCTGTTCCGCGACCTGTTCCATGGGGCGCTGGCGCTGTTCCTGCTGGATATGGGATTGCGCGCCGCCAGCCGTTTGCCGGACCTGCGCCAGCACGGGCCGTTCATCGCCGCCTTCGGCATGTTCATGCCTCTGCTGGGAGGTCTGCTGGGAGGTCTGCTGGGCTGGACCCTGG
This sequence comes from Gammaproteobacteria bacterium, assembly GCA_013178375.1. Lineage (GTDB taxonomy): Bacteria > Pseudomonadota > Gammaproteobacteria > Pseudomonadales > Ketobacteraceae > Ch67. Next base: position 105,607 of record JABLXQ010000025.1, on the reverse strand, counting down.
GCTTGTCCACCGGCGGCGTGTTCCTGCTGGCCGTGCTGGGTGCCAGCGCTTCCTACATAGCCGTACCGGCAGCCATGCAGGTGGCATTGCCGGAAGCCAACCAGGGGCTGGCAATGACAGCGTCCCTCGGAGTCACTTTTCCCTTCAATGTATTGGCAGGGTTGCCTGTGTATGCGCTCTACGCACACTGGCTTACCGCTGCCTGATGTCTCATTTATTTCTGGAGCCTGCCTATGTCAAAACCTGTTGTCAGCATCATCATGGGATCCCGATCCGACTGGCCTACCCTGCATAAAGCCACGGAACCGTTGCAGCAGCTGGACGTGCCGTTCGAGACGCAGGTGGTCTCGGCCCATCGCACGCCGGACCGCCTGTTCGACTTTGCCCGCAGCGCGCCGGAGCGCGGCATCCGTGTGATCATTGCGGGGGCGGGCGGTGCGGCCCATCTGCCGGGCATGACGGCCGCGCTCACCTGGCTACCGGTGGTGGCGGTGCCGGTGATGAGCCACACGCTGCGTGGTGTCGACAGCCTGTTGTCGATTGTGCAGATGCCCCGGGGCGTGGCAGTCGCCACCCAGGCCATTGGTGATGCCGGGGCATTCAACGCCGGTCTGATGGCGGCCCAGATGCTGGCACTGGAAGACGAAGCGCTGCGCGAACGCCTGATCCGCTGGCGCAGCGAGCAATCGGCGTCCGTGCCCGTGGAGGTGATCTGATGCAGGTCGCGATTGTGGGAGGGGGCCAACTGGCGCGCATGCTGGCGCTTGCCGGCTGGCCGCTCGGACTGCGGTTTGCTTTTCTCGTGAATGAGGGGGATGACACGCGCAGCGTGGAGGGACTGGGCCGGGTGTTGAAGTGCGAACCTGGCCTGGAACCGTCGGTGCTGTACGAGGCCCTGGGTCGGCCGGTTGTCATCACGGTGGAAAAGGAGGCGGTGGACACGGGTCTGCTGGAACAACTGAATGCCTTCTGTCCCGTGCATCCACGACCGGATGTGCTGCGTGTCTGCCAGAACCGGCGCCGTCAGAAGCTCTGGCTGGAATCCCTGGGCATTGCAGTCGCCCGTCACCGCTTTGCCCATGATGCTGAATCGCTGCGGACTGCCGCCGGTGAACTGGGTTTCCCGCTGATCGTGAAGGCGGCCGAGCAGGGTTACGATGGCCGCAATCAGTGGCGTCTGGCCGATCCCTCCGCGCTGGACCGCTTCGTCGGTCAACCGGCGACGGGGGATTGGGTGGTCGAAGAGCAGGTGCCCTTCCTGCGGGAAATATCGCTGCTGGCGGTCCGGTCTGCCCAGGGCGAAATCCGCTTTTATCCACCCACTGAAAATCGGCACGTCAATGGCGTGCTCAGAACGTCGCTGGCACCGGCTATCGATCTGCCGGAGCCGGCGCTGCAGGCAGCGTGCGAAAAAGTGCGCCAGATGTTGGAGCGGACGCAGTATGTGGGTGTGCTGGCGCTGGAATACTTCGTGTTGGAGGACCGGCTCTGTCTGAATGAAGTGGCACCCCGGGTGCACAACAGCGGGCACTGGACGCAGCAGGGCAGCACCACCAGCCAGTTTGAAAACCATCTGCGTGCAATTCTGGGCTGGCCGCTGGGCGCGTGTGACGCAAAAGGGCACGCTGGCATGGTCAATATTCTGGGAACCGATGCGCCGCCGGATGCTTTGCTGTCAGCGGCAGTCACGCTTCACTTGTACGACAAACAGAAGCGGCCCGGTCGCAAACTGGGCCACGTCAATGTGCGTGATGATGATCGTGCGAAAGTGGAAGCGGAGCTGCAAAGGCTGGAGCAGCGTCTGGGGGGAGGGTGACGAATCCCGGCGCGGCCGGAATTCGTCGGTACACTCACAGACGCGCAGTTATGGCGTAATCACAATCTTCCCGCTGGAACTGCGGTTGAAAATGGATTCGAACGCCTCGCCGGTGCGCTCCAGCGGAAAGACATGGTCGGGTCTGGTTTTGAGTTTGCCCGCCACGGTCCATTCCACCAGTTGCTTGATCACCGGCGGCACGATGGCGGGATTTTCCATGGTCTCGCCACCCCAGTTCACGCCGGCGATGGAACAGCGTTTCAACAGCAGCAGGTTCGACGGAATCTTCGCAATCCCGGTGACGAAACCCACGATCAGGTGACGTCCGCCCGGCGCCATCAGCCGCAGTGCCGCTTCAGTAAAATCGCCGCCCACCGGGTCGTACACCACATTCACGCCACGCCCCATCACTGATTTCACCTGTTGGCGCCAGCCGTCGCTGGAGGAATCCACCGTAACGTCGGCACCGGCTTCAGTGCAGCGTTGGCGCTTGGCTTCGGTGGACGCCGCTGCAATCACCCGCGCGCCCATGGCCTTGGCGATTTCAATGGCGGTGGAACCGGTGGTGCCGGACGCACCCAGCACCAGCACGGTTTCGCCCGGTTGCAGCCGGCCGCATTCGCGCAGACCGTACAGGCCGGTGGCGTAGGCGACAAAAAAATTCGCCGCATCCACCAGGGGAATTTCTTTCGGAATTGCAAAGCATGAGTGTGCATTCAGCGTGATTTTCTCCGCCAGTCCGCCCAGCAACGCAAAGCCCGCTACGTGATCGCCCACCTTCAGATGCGTCACGCCGTCGCTCACTTCTTCCACCACACCCGCGATAGAACTGCCGGGTATGAAAGGCAGGGGTGGTTTGATCTGGTATTCACCTTTCACCAGCAGGCCGTCGAAAAAACCGATGCCGACACCGCCCATGCGCAGTTTGATTTCGCCGCTGCCGGGCGAACGTTCGGGCAGATCGGAAACACGGAGTGCCTTGGGATCGCCAAAGGCTTCAACTTGAAGTGCGCGCATGTTATTTCCCCTTGAACACAGCTTTGCGTCGCTCGACAAAGGATTTCACGCCTTCAGCCGCGTCTTCACTTTTCATCACCGGCACCAGATCCACAAACATCTGGTTCACCGCTGTGTCGTGATCTTCCGTCTCGGCAGTGCGGGTGGATTTCAGCAGACCCTGCACGCCCAGCGGGGCGCAATCAGCAATCTTCTGCGCGTATTCCATGGCCTTGTTGAACTGCTCGCCCGGTTCCACCAGCTCCTGCACCATGCCCCAGCGGTAGGCTTCCTCGGCGCTCCAGCGTTCGCCGGTGAGCAGCACTTTATGGGCGTTGCCCCAGCCTGCTTCCTTCGGCAGACGCAGCGTGGCGCCACCGCAGGGATACAGGCCGCGCTGCACTTCCAGCATCTGGAATTGCGTATCGCGAGCGGCGATGCGGATTTCGGTGTTGAGCAGGATTTCCACGCCCCAGGTGAAGCAGTAACCCTGCACGGCGATGATCAGGGGCTTGGTGTGGCGCGGGCCGGTGAGGCCCATCGGATCGATCTCGTCAGCCTGCACCGGGAAGGCGGAGCCGCTGCCGAAAATCGGCGCCCACAGATCCAGTTCCACGCCAGCAGTGAAATGTTTGCCGGCGGCATGCAATACGGCAACGCGCAATTCGGGATCATCGTTCAGCCGCTTCAGTGCCTTGCCAATGGCGTGATAGATCGCGGGGGACAGTGCGTTGTATTTTTCGGCGCGGTCGATGTAGATGACAAGAACGTGGCCTTCCTGACTGACTTTGACGTGTTCCATAAATTCCTCTGTAAAAAAGTGGCGCAATGGCCGTTAGAAAAAATCGTTCTGCATGGTGCGGCAGGTGTCGTCTTCTGATTGCAGCAACTGGTTCCAGTGCTGGATCTGCGGCAGTTCCCAGCGGAAGAAGTAGCGACAGGCCTGCAGTTTGCCCTTGTAAAATCCGGCATTGGTGGGATCCTGCTGCAGTTTTTCGTGAGCGACCGTAGCTTGCCACAGCCATATCCAGCCCACAACAATATGGCCGGTGAGGCTGAGAAACACCGACGCGTTTGCCAGCGCGATATCCGGGCCCTTGGTCTGCAATTGTTGGCCCAGTGTGCCGGTGAGTGCGGTGACCAGCTGCAGCGCGTCCTGCAGCGCTTTGGCTTCGTGCTGCAGTTCCGGCACGGCGCTGGCCCGGGCGATGGTTGTTATGATTTCCCGGCCCAGCTGTTTCAGGCCGGCGCTGCCGTTCTGCCACAATTTGCGACCCAGCAGGTCCAGCGCCTGGATGCCATGAGTGCCTTCGTGAATCGGATTCAGGCGGTTGTCGCGATAGCACTGTTCCACCGGATATTCCCGCGTGTAGCCGCAGCCACCTAGCACCTGGATCGCCAGTTCATTGGCCTTGCAGCCGAATTCCGCCGGCCAGGATTTGACGACGGGCGTGATCAGATCCAGCAGTTCCCGTGCGTTGTTGCGCTCGCTGTCATCGCTGCTGTTTTCAAGCTTGTCCACCAGCGTGCTGGCATACAGGCACAGCGCCAGCGCGCCCTCGGCATAGACTTTCTGCGCCAGCAACATGCGCTTCACGTCGGCGTGTTCGATGATCGGAATCGGCGCCGAGTTCGAATCCTTGTTGCCGGGATGACGACCCTGCGGCCGTTCCCGCGCATACGCCAGCGATTCCACATAGCCGCGATAACCGATCACCGCCGCACCCAGACCCACGCCGATGCGTGCTTCATTCATCATCATGAACATGTATTTCAGGCCGGCGTGGGCCTCGCCGATCAGGTAGCCAACGCACTGATCTTTCTCGCCGAAATTCAGCACGGTCGATGTAGTGCCGCGATATCCCATCTTGTGCAGCAGGCCTGCCAGTGCCACGTCGTTGCGTTGTTGCGGCTGGCCGTTGTCATCCACCAGCCACTTGGGCACCAGGAACAGCGAAATGCCTTTCACACCTGCCGGAGCGCCTTTGACGCGCGCCAGCACCAGATGCACGATGTTGTCCGTCAGATCGTGATCGCCGCCGGAGATAAACATTTTGTGGCCGCGAATCAGGTAGTGGCCTTGAGCGGTGGGCGTGGCGGCGGTTTTGATATCTGCCAGTGACGAACCCACGTCCGGTTCGGTCAGCGCCATGGTGCCGGTGGCCTTGCCGCTGCGCATCAACGGCAGATATTTCTGCTGCAGCGCGGCACTGGCGAAATGCGTGATCAGGTTTGCCGCCGCCATGGTGAGAAACGGATAGCCGGCGGTGGAGGGATTCGCTGCCGTGATCTGCGCCGTGCAGGCCGCTGCGATGGTGGCGGGTAACTGCATGCCGCCGTCCTCATAATCCTGCCGCGCGTTGAGCAGGCCGGAGTCTACAAAATGATGAAACGCCGCCTTCACTTCCGGAATCGTGTGCACCTTTTCGCCGTCAAACCAGGGTTCCTTTTCGTCCGCCAGATGATTGTGCGGCGCAAAATAGCGCTCGGCGATCTGGGTGGCGGTGTCGATGGATTGGCTGAACGTGTCCAGGCTGTGGTCCTGGTAGCGCGGGTAGTGCAGCAGCGAACCGGCTTGCAGCAGGTCAAACAGAATGAAATCAAGATCCTGACGGGGAATCAGCAACATGGAGGCGTCCTTCGGGTTGCGGGCCTTGCGGTAACGGCCTTGCTTGAGGGTAGCGAAAGGTTTGGCAATGTTTGCATCCGCTGTCAAACTGTGTAATCGTCGTTTCCGACTTGTTTTTGGCTGAATGTGACACCCATGATCCAGGTTTCCATCCTCGGTTTTGACTATGCGTTTGCCACCTCCATTGTCGGCGTCATCGATCTGCTGTCCACGGCGGGCACCGCCTGGAATTATTTCCAGGGCAAAAGCCTGGCGCCGAAATTCCGCGTGCAACTGGCGACCCCGGACGGCCATTCGATCCGCTGCCTGAACAATCTGGTGCTGCAGGCAGACTGCCGTTTTGACCAGATCGGCCAGCCCGATGTGGTGCTGGTGCCCAGCATCGGTGGTGACGTGGACAAGGCACTGGCGCGCAATCGCGATCTGGTGGCGCTACTGCAACATTATTACGAACGCGGCACCCAGATCGTCAGCAACTGCACCGGCGCATTTTTCCTGGCAGAGGCGGGCCTGCTCGATGGCCGCAAGGCTACCACCCACTGGGCTCACGCCGAGCGTTTCCGCAAACGTTACCCGCAGGTGAATCTGGTGCCGGAGCAGCTGATTACCACCGACGGCCGCATTTTCTGTTCCGGCGGCGGCACTGCCTGGTTCGACATGGGGTTGTACCTGATCGAACTCTATATCGATCACGAGACTGCCATCGAGTCCGCCAAGGCGATGGTGCTGGACGCAGGGCGCGCATCCCAGCTTACCTATTTCGCGTCGAACCAGAACAAGTACCACAATGACGATGCCATCCGCTCGATCCAGGAATGGATCGACGAACATCATGCCGAGGATTTTTCCCTGGCCTGGCTGGCGGAAGAGAAGGCCATGAGTCCGCGCACGCTGATCCGCCGTTTCAAGTCCGCCACCGGTGAATCGCCGCTGGCCTATTTGCAAACGGTGCGCATCGAGATGGCCAAGCGCCTGCTGGAAACCAGCAAGCAGACCATCGCCGAAATCACGCAGAATATCGGCTATGAGGACGTGAGTTCGTTTTCCAAGATGTTCAAGCGCAAGGTGGGATTATCGCCGCGTGAATACCGGGGGCGGTTTTCCAAGCATATCGTGGATTAACAGGTAGACAACCAGGGAGAGACCAACATGATACCCAATCCGTTCGAATATCTGGGCAATCTGCTGGATGGCGATCAGGCGCCGGGTCTGAACGATCTGAATTTTCGCATGGGCAGTTTCAGCATCGACCTGCCGGAAATCAAAACCAGTTCCACGCTGAATGTGAGCGTGGACAAGCTGCCGGAGATCAAGGCCACGGTGAATGCCGGCATCACCCAGCTGCCCGAGATCAAAACCAGTTCCGATCTGAACGCCAATCTTAGCGTGGGAAAATTGCCGGAAATCAGTGTCAGTGCCGTGCTGAAATCCCTGCCCAAAATCGTGCTGGACGCCGGGCTCGACAATCTGCGCGTCCGCGAGCTGGCGCCGGTCAACCTGCAGTTTTCGTTGAAACCGGCGCGGCTGCGGCTGCCGTTTGGCTACACCTTCAAGGTGGGCGTACTGGGGCTGGATATTTTCTCCTTCAGGATGGAAGGGGAGGTGAAGGCGGTGCTGGAAGATCTGTAAGCCGGTATTGCCAGTAAAAAAGGGAGCGCCTGAATGGACGCTCCCTTTTTTTGTGGACGGGACTTTCGTGAAAAGAGCCAGCCCCCCACCGTTACTGCTTTTTCACCAGTGCCTGCGGCGGCAGTTTCAGCAGGATGAACTCGCTGTCATCCGGCGCGCTGGCCCCCGGGTGCCGGCCCACGCTGAACGGATAGTTGTTGTCGTTGATCACGCCCAATGTGTCGCGATTCATCAGCACCAGATCCTCGATGGTGACGAAGGGGAACGCAAAGGTTTCACCGCCCACACCCACATCACCCGGCTGAGAGGGTTGTGCCAGCCCGAACTTGTCGGTGATCTGCATCAGGTCCACCCGCAGAGATTTTTCCACCAGGTCGCCGGATTTGCCCAGGGTAATTTCCTGCACGGTCTTGAAGCCGTTCAGGTCGCCCTGCGTGTTGTCGCGCTCGATGATCAGGCCGTGCTTTTTGTCGGTCATGATGAAATCACCGATAGCGGCGCCGCGTTCATCCAGCGGGAAGCGGTAGAATTTCCCGCTGTACTGTTTGCTGGCCAGATCGAATTCGTGGATCAGCAATTCCCGTGCGCTGCTGCCAGCGAGCGGTTTTTCCAGCAGCGGCAGCAGTTTTTTGCCGTCCTGCGTCAGTGCCATGCCCTCGAAACCGCCACTGCCCTGTGCCTTGAACGGCGAGGTCAGCGCGGTTGCGCGATAGGGCCAGTACAGGCCTGCCATCCAGGGCGTGTTGGCGCCGTTTTCATCCTGCATGTTGGTACCGTCGTCGGAATCGGCGCCGTCAAAGATCGGGAAATCGCCGAACAGGTACACGGTGCGAATCGCCGGGAAGCGCGCCTGCACATCCAGCAGGGTGCGGAAATCGAAACTCTGCACGTCGGCGCGGGCGCTGAGGCCGTTGCTGCTGATCAGGCCGGCGATGGCGGTGGTGAAAGTGGCGGGATCGAAGGTGCGTTCCTTGTATACCAGTCCATGGGCGTCCTGATCGCTGCGGGGATTGAGTTTGGTTTCGATATTGAAGCGCACCTGTTCTGCGTTTTTCCAGCGCAGTGCCGCTTGCGGATGACTGCTGCCAGCGCCGTCGCGGTAATAGGAAACGTAGGATTCCACGAAATCGAACAGCTGTTGCAGTTGCGGCATGGCGTAGGGATGAATGCCACGGCTGGCGGCAAACGCCACACTCACCGGCGACAGCGCCAGATCGTTCAGCTGGGATTCACCCCGGAACAGCTTGTCGCAGATAAAGCCGGACTGGATTTCTGCCGCGCTCAGATTTTTGATCAGCACTGGCGCGGGGAAATCGCTGCCATCGGCCTTGCGGCATTTCTCGGTTTCCACATAGGGATCGTGGGCCAGCATGGGCACGCCATCCAGTGCGATGCCACTGTCGGTTTCCAGCGTCACCATCAGATGGTCCAGCGCCACTTCCATCGCTGGCAGTGTGTTTTCCGGGCGCAGATTGCGGCCACCGCGATGGCCCTGGGCGTCAAACTTGCTGATATCGATCAGGCCCTCTGCTGTCAGGTACTGGCCGCCGTTGAATTCCTGCACCGCTTCCAGCAGCAGGTCGGGGCGATCACTGATGATGCCGCTGATGCCCAGCTGCATCAGCTCCAGCATGCGGGGCTTGTCATTGACGGTCCAGCTCACCACTGGGTAACCGGCGTTTTTCAGGGAAGCAATGCTGAAAACATCGCTGGCCGCCGCAGGCAGATCCGCTGGCGACGCCGCGCCACGGGCATAGTGATCGTTGGCTGTGTTGTTGTCTGCCAGCATCACGTGATAGGGCGAAAACACCGGCCGGCGCGTATTGCCGTGGGATTCCGCATGATGCGCCACCGCGTTCATGATGCGGATGGCGCTGGCTTCTTCCTGGAACGGATTCTGCGGTGCGCGGATGAACTGGCCGGGATTGCTGAAATCCGGCAATGCAATTGGCGCTTCCAGCACCACGCCGCTGGCGTCGGTATGCAGCAGGAAGGGGCCGAACTCGTCGCCGAACCAGAGCGTGCCATCGGGTGCGCGTTGCACAGATTCAATATCGAAATCCGCGCCGGTCAGAGTCCGGTCTGTGGAAAAATGACGGGTGATGGCAAACGGGATTTTTCTGTTGGGATCTTTCAGCTCGATGAAATCACCCACCGTAATCTCGCCGTTGCCGCCCTGGCGGGTTTTGAATGCCGGCGTGATGTTGTAGAGGCGCAGGTTGTAGTCGGCGGAGTTCTCGATGCCGCCAAAACCGTTGTCCGACATCACCAGAAAGCTGCCGTCATGATTGTCCAGCACGGCGGAAAAGCCCTGCACGGGCTGCTTGTCGACGAAGGGCACCGGCTGGCCGTTGATGGGTACACCACCCAGGCGCTGGCCCGAGGTGGGGCCGTCGGCAAAGGTCGCAGCGGGCAATACGGCGCGGCCCACCAGCAGGCTGCTGCCCTGTTCATAGCAGCCGTTCAGGGCGAATGAAGTGGCCAGCGCCAGAGCGCCGAACCGAAAATGTCGATTGCTTGTCATGGGAAATCCTCAAGGCAAAAAGGGGACAAGCCGTTCAACCTAGCCTACACCTGTGACTGCGATTTTGCGGTCTGATGAAGAAATGGCTTAGGTTCGATGACGGTTCCAGGCCAGAACCAAGACAAATCAATGTCATGCAATGCTGGCACCGGGCCCTTCCCCCCGGTAAAATACGCCCTTTTCCCTGCCACAGTGATCCGCAAAGCCCATGGAAATCAATCCGATCGTAAACAAAATCAAAGACCTCAATGCGCGTGGCGAAGCGCTTAGGGGGTATCTTTGACTACGACCTCAAATGCGAGCGTCTGGACGAAGTAAACCGCGAACTGGAAAACCCCGCCATCTGGAACACCCCTGAAAAAGCCCAGGATCTTGGCCGCGAGCGCGTCGCGCTGGACCAGATCGTCTCCACCCTGAAGAAGCTCAAGACCGGCGTCGCCGACATGAAAGAGCTGCTCGACATGGCGGTGGAGGAAAACGACGAAGGCACGGTGCAGGAAGTGTCCGCCGAGCTGGACAAGCTGGAAGCCCAGGTGGCCAATCTCGAATTCCGCCGCATGTTCTCGGGCAAGATGGACGCCAACAACTGCTACCTGGATATCCAGGCCGGTTCCGGCGGTACCGAAGCCCAGGACTGGGCCAGCATGCTGCTGCGCATGTTCCTGCGCTGGGGCGAGCGGCGCGGCTTCAAGACCGAATTGGTGGAAGTATCCGACGGTGAAGTGGCCGGTATCAAATCCGCCACCATCCGCTTTGAAGGCGAATACGCTTACGGCTGGCTGCGGACCGAAACCGGCGTGCACCGCCTGGTGCGCAAATCCCCATTCGATTCCGGCAACCGTCGCCACACCTCGTTCTCGTCCGTGTTCGTGTCGCCGGAAATCGACGACAACATCGAGATCGATATCAATCCCGCTGACCTGCGCATCGATGTCTACCGTGCCAGCGGCGCCGGCGGCCAGCACGTCAACCGGACCGAATCCGCCGTGCGGATCACCCACATTCCCACCAACACCGTCGTGCAGTGCCAGGCCGAACGTTCGCAGCACAAGAACAAGGATTTCGCGATGAAACAGCTGCGCGCGAAATTGTACGAGCTGGAAGTGCAGAAACAGAACGCCGAAAAGCAGAAGCTGGAAGACTCCAAGGCCGACATCGGCTGGGGCAGTCAGATTCGCTCCTACGTGCTGGACCAGTCCCGCATCAAGGATCTGCGCACAGGTGTGGAAAATTCCAACCCCAGTGCCGTGCTGGACGGGGATCTGGATGAATTTATTGAGGCGAGCCTGAAATCAGGTTTGTAAGCAAAGGCCAAATCATGACAGACAACAAGCAAACCCCGCCCGCTCCCGAGCAGGACGAAAATAAACTCATCGCCGAACGCCGCGCCAAACTGGCGCGCAAGCGCGAGAAGGGCAACGCATTCCCCAACGGCTTCCGCCGCGAACATTACTGCGGTGACCTGCAGAAACAGCACAGCGAAAAAACCAAGGAAGAACTGGCTGAACTGAACCTGAAAGTCAGCGTCGCCGGCCGCGTCATGCTCAACCGTGGCGCCTTCATCGTGATCCAGGACATGAGCGGCCGCATCCAGCTGTACGTGGACCGCAAGGGCCTGAGCGAGGCAACCCTCGACGACATCAAAACCTGGGACCTGGGCGACATCGTCGGCGTGGCAGGAACCCTCTGCAAATCCGGCAAGGGCGACCTGTACGTCAACATCGAACAGTGCGAACACCTGGTGAAATCCCTGCGTCCGCTGCCGGACAAACACAAGGGCCTGTCCGACCAGGAAATGCGTTACCGCCAGCGCTACGTTGACCTCATCGTCAACGAAGAAGTGCGCGACACCTTCCGCATCCGCAGCGCCGTGGTGGACGGCATCCGCGACTACCTGAAAACCCGTGGCTTCATGGAAGTGGAAACCCCCATGATGCAGGTGATCCCCGGTGGCGCCACCGCGCGGCCCTTCACCACCTTCCACAATGCACTGGATATCGAACTGTTCCTGCGCATCGCACCGGAACTGTACCTGAAGCGGCTGGTGGTGGGCGGCTTCGAGCGCGTGTTCGAAATCAACCGCAATTTCCGCAACGAAGGTTTGTCCACCCGGCACAATCCCGAATTCACCATGCTGGAGTTCTACCAGGCCTACGCGGATTACAAGGATCTGATGGACCTCACCGAAGACATGCTGCGCAGCCTGGCGGCGGATATTCTGGGCACCACCCAGATTCCCTACCAGGGCGAGACCTACGATTTCGGTTCGCCGTTCACGCGCCTGTCGGTGTTCGATTCCATCCTGCAGTTCAATCCGGATCTGACGCCAGACAACATTTCCTCGGTGGACGCTGCAAAAGCCGTGTGCGCAAAGCTGGGTGTTCCGGTGAAAAATTCCTACGGCCTGGGCAAATTGCAGATCGAAATTTTCGAGAAGACAGTGGAGCACCGGCTGAAGAATCCCACCTTCATCACCGAGTACCCCACCGAAGTGTCGCCGCTTGCTCGCCGCAGCGACAGCAATCCGTTCGTCACCGACCGCTTCGAATTTTTTGTCGGTGGCCGCGAGATCGCCAACGGCTTCTCCGAGCTGAACGATCCGGAAGATCAGGCCGAGCGCTTCCAGAAACAGGTGGCGGACAAGGATGCCGGCGATGACGAGGCCATGCATTTTGACGCGGATTATATTGCCGCGCTGGAATACGGCCTGCCGCCGACGGCAGGGGAGGGCATTGGCATCGACCGACTGGTGATGCTGTTCACCGACTCACCGTCGATCCGCGATGTCATCCTGTTCCCGCACATGCGCCCCCAGGCGTGACAACGGAAGGCCCCGCACGCCGGGGTTTTCTTTTCAGTGGAAGCAACAGGATATGTGGCCAGACTTCAGCAAGGCGAACGGCATGATGCAGCAGATTGTGCGTGCTGCCTTCTGTGCCGCCGTTGGCGTGACGCAGGTCTTCGCTGCCGAAGTGGATCAATTCACCCTGCCGCCGGGCGAGCCAGTGCAACTGCCCGACAGCGCACTTGTGCTCCAGACCGAAGTGAACCGGCTGTTGCGGCATGCCATCCAGCGGGCCAACGAACGTTTCATGGAAACCCGTCCCAAGGCAGCGCCGCGCTGGGTTCAACCCAGTTGTGATGAAACCCGCCTTTACAACGCACTGTCTGGCGAGCTGGCGCGTTCTGTCGTTGGCCAGCTGGAATCCTTTGCCGAAACCAGCCCTGACATTACCCGGCGCAGGGTGCTGCTGGAGCAATCCATCTACCGTGATTTTTACTGGCAGGCCTCGCCGACACTGGTCTTGAGCGAGCGCATGGCCGGTGTGATCAAGGTGAATGGCGTCGAAATGGGCACCGACAAACTGGGCCATTTCTTTACCGAGGGCTACAGTTATTTTCTGGTGACGGAAGAGCTGAACAAAAGCGTCGAAAGCGGTTTGCTGTTCGGTGAATGGTCGGAATCCGTTTACTTCGGCGCCCAGACCACCGGTGTTTTTTCCTTTGCGGACCTGACCGCGAATTTTCAGGGGCTGCGCTTCTGGAATCGCGTGCTGGCCCTCCAGCCGGATCCACTGAATGGGCAAACGCCCACGCCGTACATTGTGTGCAGCGATTCGCGCTGGACGTTGGCGCGGACCTTTGAATGGCGTGATTATGTGGATAACGGCTGGAACGAAGCCATCAACTGTCCCGCCCTGGGCAGCGACGAGTTGCTGCAGCGTATTCGCCAGCATGGTGCGCAGTGCCGGACGGACAAACTTCCCGACAGCAAGTATGGCCAGTGGCAACCCCGTCTGCTCAATGCCTATGGACACCGGGTACTGCCTGGCTATTTGCAGCCGGAAATCGTGCTGGAGCTGCGGGCTGCACGTAACGACGTCGATGTTTCCCTGGAAACGCTGGGTTACATCGGTGAGTTGCGCGTCCGGCTGGAAGCGTGGCGTCGCGCCGCCAGCGCCGCCGCTGCCCAGGTCAAATAAATCGTCAGACGTGCGGCCGCAATCGTGGCGCACGCAAGTTCCTCGACAATGGTCACAAAGCGGATGGAATTAACCTTATGAAGAAGTTGCTGATCCTGTTGGTCATCGCCGGTGTGGCCTATCAATACCGTGCGCACTGGCTGCCTGAATCCCGCCAGGGTGCTTTCGATGAGCAGGGCAAACCCAGGGTGTTGGTGTTCGTGAACGATCAATGCAAATCGCCCTGCGGGCAGGCGACGGATTTTCTGGACCGGCGGGAAGTGGTGTATGAAGTCGTCAACGTCAGCCAGAATCCGGCAGCGGAAGAAATCATGCGCGAATTGGGTAGTCGCGGAGTGTTGCCGATGATAATGGTGGGCAAGGTGCGGCTCGACGGTTTCATGCGGTCGCAGGTGGATTCAGCCCTGGTGGAAGCCTATGGCCTGGGCGTGCTGACGCAATATGGCCAGAAAGTAATGCAGCAGCATTTCGATGCCGGCGGTAAACCCCGCGTCGTCATGTACGGCGTCACCTGGTGTGGCTATTGCAAAAAAGCGCGTGAATTTTTCGCTGACAACGATGTGGCCTACACCGAACTGGACCCGGAAAAATCCACCTCTGTGAAGGACGCCTATGACTGGCTGGAAGGCAATGGCTATCCGCTTATCTACGTGGGTGCGCGGCGTATCGAGGGCTATCCCGAAAGCCTGCTCAAGCAGACCCTGGCTGAAATGTTCTGACGATGATTTTTCATCAGACGCCGCCGAAAAATCAGGGGCAATAAAAAAGGCAGCTCAAACGAGCTGCCTTTTTTCAGGTCGGGCAAATTACAGCGTTATTACTTGATAACAACGATGTTTTCAGCCTGGGGACCTTTCTGGCCTTTGGTCACGGTGAATTGCACGCGTTGACCTTCTGCCAGGGTTTTGAAGCCAGTGCCGGAGATGGCACTGAAGTGTGCGAAAACGTCAGGGCCGTTGTCCTGCTCGATGAAACCAAAACCTTTGCTTTCGTTGAACCATTTTACGGTGCCAGTGGTGGTCGACATGTTCGAATCCTATATTCTCTTGATTAACAGTTTCTGGGTACAAGCGTATGCCGCACCCGGGTACTTTGGGTTTTAGCTGAAGGAGTTATGGAATGACTTATGACTAACAGGACGAGGTACTAACGCGGGACTTCGTAATCGATTAACATAAATACTAGCCGTACTTTCCAGCTCAGCCGATCATATACGCTTTGTTTGGGAAGTCAACGATTGTTTGGCCCGCCTGCGTTCCGCCGACGCTAGGGGGCCGCAACTATATTGAATCAGATCACGGTGTTGGGTCTGGTTTCCCTTTACCTCCCCGGTTGCTGCAGTGAGACTCCCTTTGATGACTGAAATGAAAGCGGGTGCCTGAAATGAGTGCCTCGTCACGCTTTGACAATCCCTATTGCGCCATTGACCACGCTATCCTGAACCAGGGCGGCCTCAACATGCAGGCGGTTTTCAGCGTTACCGGGCTGCCTGCCGGGCTGCAGCAGAAACTGGCCGAGGCAGATCCCGCTGCCTCACCCCATCGCCAGTTGCTGCTGATCGGTAACGGCGGCGAGGCGTTCTGGCAGCGCAGCCGTGAGTTTGTCGCCCGCACAGAGCATCCCCTGGATGAGTTTGCTCTCGATACCGTGCAGCGGTTTCTGGCGGAAGTGGCGCCTGGCGTCCGTTATCGGGTGCTTTATCCGGGTCCCTCGCTGATTCCGTTGCAGACGCTGGGCGCGCTGGCTGGATGGCATCATCCGTCTCCGATGATGGTCGGCATCAATGATTATTGGGGAATGTGGTATGCCTACCGGGTGGCACTGGTGGCCGACACGGACTTCACGCCCAGCGCCAGGGTGGATTCGGTGTCGCCCTGCCTGACGTGTGCCGACAAACCCTGCCTGGCGGCCTGCCCCGCCGGTGCATTGGGTCTGCAGGATGGTTTGCGCCTGGAACGTTGTCTGGATCACCGCGTGGTGCCGGCGTCGAACTGTGCCGGCACCTGCCTGGCCCGTGTGGCCTGTCCGGTGGGATCGCAGCATCGCTACCCGGACGGGCAGATCGACTATCACTACCGGTATTCCCTGGCCCATGTGGTGAAGTGGCGTGAGACGGGGGCCTGCCCGCGCTGAGCCTTCAGCCCTATGATGTTTTCAGCCCCATGAAGCCTTCAGCGTAAAACCGGGCGGTTAGGCAATTCGTCCGGATTCTGCCGGGTGGCGGGAAAGCGTTCCACCAGTACGAGGGTCATGCGGTCGATCGCCTTGAGCACGCCCGCTTCGAACTGGCCGGACTGGAAATCCCGGGTCATATCCGCGCAGATCTGCTCCCAGAAATCGGCAGACACCTGTTGATTGATGCCCCGGTCCGCCAGAATTTCGATGTCTTTTTCCGCCAGCAGCACATAAATCAGAATGCCGGTGTTGTCGGCGGTGTCCCATACCCGCAGATCCGAGAACCATTGGGTGGCGCGCTCGTGGGCGGACTGGCCCCGCAGCACATCTCCCAGGTCGAGACCGTGTTCCACCACGAAGCGGATTTCGCCGCGATGCTGTTGTTCGCTGCGGGCAATGGCGTCCTGGATGCGGTCCAGGGTGGCCTGGGGAAAGCGCCGCCGTGCCTGCAGGGGCAGGGCGAACAGGTGGGTGAAAAAACGTTGCAGTCGATTCATGGGTAATCCCTACCAGCGGCCGGATGCACCGCCGCCTCCAAAACTGCCACCACCACCGCCGCCGAAGCCGCCACCGGACCTGCCGCCGCCACCCATGCGAAACCCGCCACCACGCCGCCCGCGGTTGCCCGCCACCAGCATGGTCAGGAACAGAATGAAGATCAGTAGTGCCGTAAGGGGCAGGCCGGCCCACAGGCCGAATGACAGGGCATAGACCACGGTGGCAATGCCGGCCAGCAGCTTGCCAAAAAAGAGCCGCAGGAAACTGCCGGCGAAGAACAGCCAGCCGATGGTGGTGAATATCAGCCAGGGTGGCACATCGATTTGGTTGCTGCCGCGAGTTGATTGAGACGTGCTGTGGGTGGCGGTGCCCGTGTTCCCGGTCTGCACTGCCGACATGATGGCGTCGAGGGCCGCATGCAGGCCACCGGCAAAATCGCCGCGCCGGAAAAAGGGTGGTATCACGTCCCGCAGAATGCGGCTGGAGGCGACATCGGTCAGGCTGCCTTCCAGGCCATAGCCCACCAGGATCTGCGAGGTGCGGTCGTCCTTCGCGATTACCAGCAACAATCCGTTATCCCGGGTCTTGTCGCCCACTTTCCATTGTTCCGCCACCCGCATTGAGTAGTCGAAGATGCTTTCCCCGCCGGTGGTAGGCACCAGCAGGATGGCGATTTCCGCGACGCCCAGCTGGTGGATCTCCCGCAGGCGCTGTTCCAGCGCCGCATTTTCCTGTGCCGACAGTGTGCCGGTGAGATCGGTGGTGAACGCCTGATAGGGTGGCACCGCCACGGCAGCAGTGGCTGCATGGGTGAATAGGCTGCCCAGCAGCAGCGTCAACAGCAGCCAGGCAGAAACAGGCGCGCGTTTTTCTGCGGGATGTCGCATGCGGCGATTCATGTTCACGGCGCGCTGAAATCGACTTTGGGCGCGGTGGAAATTTCCGCCTCATTGGTGACGGTGAAATTCGGTTTCACCTCCATCGAGAACAGCATGGCGGTCAGGTTGGTGGGGAACTGGCGCACGGTGAGGTTGTAGGTCTGCACGGATTCAATGTAACGATTGCGTGCCACGGTGATGCGGTTTTCGGTGCCTTCCAATTGGGCGGCCAGATCCTGAAAGGCGCGGTCGGCTTTCAGTTGCGGATAGTTTTCGGAAACCACCATCAGCCGCGACAACGCCGACGACATTTGCGCCTGGGCGCGGCTGAACGCCTCGAACTGCTCCGGATTGGTGAGGGTGTCGCTGGTGAGTTGCAGTTTGCCCAGGCTGGAGCGCGCTTCGGCTACTTCGGTCAGCACTTTTTCCTCGTGGGCGGCGTAGCCTTTCACGGTGCTCACCAGATTGGGCACCAGGTCGGCGCGGCGCTGGTACTGGTTCAGCACTTCCGACCAGGCAGCTTTGATGGCTTCGTCCTGTGCCTGCAGATCGTTGTAGCCGCAGCCGGACAGCAGCGGCAGCGGGGCGAGCAGTGACAGCCACAGGGCCAGGATACGCAGGATTTTCATGAGATGCTCCGAGACGGTGGGTGCAGCGGTAAGTTGGAAATAGCCGGCTGCCTGCATTGTAAGGGCGGGGCGCTGATTTTCAACGGCATAAAAAAAGCCCCCGTTTCAAGGCGGGGGCAGTGTGCAGTGGTTCAGTGAGAGGAGATGAAGGTTAAGCGATGTGCGTCACGGGGGTGTGGCGCACGTGGTGGCCGGTAGCGAGTTGATCCAGCTGGTCACCAGATCGACACCTTGCGTGTGCACGCTGCTGCGGCCCAGTTCCGGCATGCGCACGGCGGGGTCGTTCGACTGCTGGCGATAGACCAGGATCGATTGCGCCGCGTTGCCGGGCACGATGTCCCATTTCAGGCCGCCCGATCCGGCACCGGCGGCGACTGGCGGTTTGCACAGGCCATAGTTGGCGTCCAGCGGGCGGTCGGCGGTGAGCCACAAGCCGGTGGAACGAGCACGGCCGGTTTCGCTGTGGCAGTGGGCGCAGTTGATGTCCAGGTAGGCGCGGGCGCGCTGTTCCTCGGTGCCGTCAGTGGGGTCGTTCCATACTGGCAGGCGCGGTGCCGCCGCCGGTGCCGGAGCGCCGGAGAGGATGCCGATGGCGCTCCAATGGGCCAGCTGGTTTTCCACGCCGCCGCTGTAGGGATAGGCCTGGTTCAGGTACTGCGCTTTCGGACCGATGGGCAGGTTCTTGAACGCGTCGTCGTCGGGGGCTTTCACGCCGTGGCAGTTGGTGCACTGGTTGGCGTTGGGAATGCGGTAGTTGACGCTGACTTCATTGCCGTCGGGATCAAGCACGGTGGCATCCACCGCGCCGCCGCCCAGGGCCAGGTGCGCTTCGCTGAGGTCTTCATTCCAGATGTAGCTCACGCCGGTCCAGCCGCTGGCACGATGGATCAGCAGGCGGGTTTCCACCACTTTTTCCACGCCGGTGTTGAGCGGCAGGGTGAAGGTTTTGGCGATGATGGTGCCCACCGGGAAATCGAACGGACCGGTGTCGCTGTAGGTGGCGGTGCTTCCGTTGGGTACGTACACCACGCGGTATTTGTGGGCGTAGTCGCTGAACAGCGGCGTGGTCAGATCATAGGGCGCGGCGCGCGATGTGTTGGGCGTGCCGAGCGGATTGTTGTCGACGAACAGGCGGTAGCTGGACAGGCTGGGGCAGTTCACCACGAAGGCGTTCCAGTTGACGCCGTTGCTGTCGCCGCCCGCACCATCGCCTCCAGAACAGAGCGCTGCGATCTCTTCATCAGAGTATTCGTCCTGCGGTTCCGGCACGGTGTCGAACACGGTCAGGTCCAGATCCACCGGACCGAAGTCCGCCTGCGTGCAGTTGGTTTCCACCGGGTAGCCGAGTTTGGCCGGCGTGCCGGGGATGCCGAGCAGTTGCAGGAACCAGTTGGTCTTTTGCAGTTGCAGGTTGCCGAAGCTGGCGCGGGAACCGGTGGGGCGATAGTTGTCCTGGAAGCACCAGTCGGCGCTGACCAGATCGCTGGCCACCTGGCCGTCGACGACGATGTCGGACACCGGCGCCAGTTTCAGGATGAACAACAGATTCGCCAGCAGATTGAATTCGCCGCCGTCGAAATACCAGCTGCGCTGCTTCTGCATGGTGTTGTTGTAGGCGTAGATATGTTCGGGGTAGGGATCGTAGCCTTCCGGCAGAGGGGTGCCGTCCAGAATTGCCACCGAGGCAAAGCTGAAAATGGCGAAGTTGGTGGTCTTGTTGCCGGTGATAACGTTGTCGAACACATGCACCCAGTCGGTGGACAGCACCATTACGCCGGTGCCGGTGGGCACCTTGCCGACGATGTTGCCTTTCGGCGCGAAATTCTTGGTGTTGTTGTCGATCACCTGGTTGTTGTAGACGCGGGTGTGGTGGCCGGCCTGGGTCAGGTTCGGCATGTCGAATACCAGGATGCCGCCGGTGTTGTGGGTGGCGACGTTTTCATATACGTCGGCGTTGATGGAGTTTTCGATTTCAATACCGGCGACATTGAATTCGGCGCGGTTGCGGCGCACCACGATATCGCGGGACTGGCCGACGTAAATGCCGGCGTCCGACGCGCCGATCGAGATGCTGTCTTCAATCAGCACGTTGTCGCAGTTGATGGGATAGAAGCCGTAGGCGCCGTTTGCTTCTGCCGGGCCGTTGGTCCATTCCACGCGCACCCGTTGGATCACCACGCCGTTGGAATTTTCCACCTTCAGGCCATCGCCGGCGGTGTCTTCAATCGCCAGATCCATGATGGCGAAGGCGTCCGCCTGCACCAGTACGCCCTGCGCACCCTGCGGCTGCTGCGCAAAGGACAGGACGGTTTTGTCCATGCCCTGGCCCTTGATGGTGACGTGGGAGGTATTGAGGATCAGCTCGTCATCGAAGTGATAGGTGCCTTCCGGCAGCTCGATCACGGTGCCGGGTTTTACCGACAAAAAAGCTGCTTTCAGATCGAACGGCAGGTTGGGCCCGGCTTCCAGCGTGATCACGTTGTCGTAATCCCAGCTGGCGGCGCTGGCGGGCAGGGTGAAACAGAAACTCAGGGCGGTGATGGCAAGGAATAGCAAACGGTAAAACGAACGATAAACGGAAGCACGGCGATGCATGACGGCGGTCCCCTCTGGCCGGTGTTCTTTTTGTTGTGGCTGGAACATTAGTACCAGATGTGGGGCTGGCCGGTCAATTCGCAATGCGCCTGCATAAATGTATAAAAAATGACCAGTGGTGGCTCGGGTTCAGGGCGGTTCAACAATGGCGCCGCTCTCTGCTAGATTGGCTTGCCCTCAACAGCTTCACATGGAGCACCGGATGTCGGAAGAAGTGAAAATCAAGCAGCCCCCTGTGCTGTTCAGCAAAACCCAGGCGATTGTTGGCCGGCTGGAAAAGCTGCTGGGCGGTCCCGTTATCAACTATTGGAACGGTTCCCGCGGCAGCATCTGTCACAACGATGTGGTGGCATTTTATGAAATGCTGGAAACCGTGGGCCGCAACGAACGGATTCACCTGTTCATCAAGAGCGGCGGCGGCAACGGCAAGGCGTCGATCCGCATCATCAACCTGATTCGCCAGTACACCGATCAACTGGTGGCGCTGGTGCCGCTGGAGTGTGCGTCCGCCGCCACCATGCTGGCGATTGGTGCCAATGAAATCCTGATGGGCCCGATGGCGTTTCTGAGCGCCGTGGATACCTCGCTGACCCACGATCTGTCACCGATCGATCGCGACAACAACCGCGTCAGCGTCAGCCTGGATGAACTGAATCGCATCGTGCGTCTGTGGGACAGCCAGAAGTCCGCCAGCGAGCGGGAAAATGCGTACAAGCACCTGTTCAATCATGTGCACCCACTGGTGATCGGTGCGGTGGACCGGGCGGAAAGCCTGTCCATCATGCTGTGCGAGGAGATCCTGTCCTACCACATGAAAGATCCCGCCAAAATCAAGGAAATCGCGGTGACGTTGAATGCCAAGTATCCGTCGCACGCCTATCCGATCCTGTTTGGTGAGTCGCGCCGCATCGGCCTGCATGTGAAAATGCTGGACAAGGAAGTGAACAATCTTCTGCTGGAATTGAACGAGCTGTATTCCGAAATGGGTCAGCGCGCCACCACGGATTTCGACGAGATCCGTTCCCACTCCAATGAAATCCTCAACATTCTGGAAACGTCGGGCAAGCAGATTTTTTATCAGAACGATAAGGAATGGTTTTACCGCACTGAAGAGCGGCGCTGGGTGACCCTCAACGACAACTCCAACTGGCACCGGCTGGAGAAGAAAAACGGCAAGACTGTCCGCTCCACGCTGCATATTTCCTGACGACATACTGGAGAGGTTGATGTGATCATCGTTCACCATCTGGAAAATTCCCGTTCCCAGCGCGTGCTCTGGCTGTTGGAGGAACTGGGCCTGCAATATGAAGTGAAACGCTACAATCGCGACAGCAAGACCATGCTGGCGCCGCCGGAATTGCGCGCGGTGCATCCGCTGGGCAAATCGCCGGTCATTAGCGATGGTGATCGCGTGATTGCGGAGTCCGGCGCCATCATTGAATACCTAGTGCGGAAATACGATTCCGCGCACCAGTTCCATCCGGTCGCCGGCACTGACAACGAACTGGATTTCAGCTACTGGCTGCATTATGCGGAAGGTTCGCTGATGCCGCTGCTGGTGATGAAACTGATCTTCAACCACATCCAGCGCGCGCCGATGCCGTTTTTTGTCAAACCAATTGCCAGGGGAATCAGTGGCAAGACACTGCAGTCCTTTATCCAGCCCAACCTGGATACCCACCTCGGTTTTGTGGAAAGCCGGATGAAGGGACGGCAGTGGTTCGTGGGCGACCGCTTTTCCGCAGCCGATGTGCAGATGACGTTTCCGCTGGAAGCAGCTGCCGCGCGCGACAATCTGGCCGCCAAGTATCCGTCGTTGCACGCATTTCTGCAGCGTGTGCATGAGCGTCCTGCGTATCGGCGCGCGCTGGAGCGCGGCGGTCCCTATGCCTTGATGAGCTGAAAGTGACGCCCCTGGCCTCGTTGCTATACTGAAACAACGCCGCTGAATATCACGAGGGATTGCACATGCTGGTCGCGCCATGCGCCCATGACGAAGAGGACCGCCTGCGGGCATTGGCGCGTTATGCGGTCCTCGATACCTCACCGGAAGCGGATTTCGACGCCGTTACTCAGTTGTTGTCTTTTATTTGCGACACGCCGATTTCGCTGGTGAGCCTGGTGGACCGGGATCGTCAGTGGTTCAAATCCCGGCAAGGTCTGGATGCTGCCGAAACCAGTCGCGACCTTGCCTTTTGCGCCCATGCCATCCTGCAATCGGACCCCCTGATCGTGGAGGATGTCACCTGCGATCCGCGTTTCGCTGACAATCCGCTGGTGCTGTCTGCTCCCAACATCCGTTTCTACGCCGGAGCGCCGCTGATCACCCACGACGGCTTCGCACTGGGAACACTCTGCGCCATCGATATCAAGCCGCGCACCTGCTCGCCGACCCAGGTGCATGCGCTGACCACGCTGGCACACCATGTGGTGGCGCTGCTGGAACTGCGTCTGAAACTGCGTGAGACCGAAGATCTGAATCGTGAGCTGGCGCGGGCCCAGCGCGAGCTGGAAGAAAACATTGCCTATCGCTCGCGATTTTTTGCCACGGTCAATCATGAAATGCGCACGCCATTGAATGCGATTGCCGGTTTTGCCCAGCGGCTGCAGAAACGGATCGCGGTCGACACGGTACCGGATTATGTGCGCGAAGGCGTGGGCCTGATCGGCTCCGCTGCACGCCGTCTGGTTGATCTGGTGAGCGACGTGCTCGACCTGTCCAAGATCGAAGTAGGCAAGATGACGCTGCAGGAGCAGCCATTTTCACCCGCCGCCCTGCTCAGGGAAGTGTGCGACACGCTGCAGGTAGTAGTCGAAGAAAAAGGTGTGCTGCTGCAACTTCAGATCGATCCTGCCCTGCCGGCGCAATACCTGGGTGACGTCAAGAAACTGGGACAAATTGCGCTGAATCTGGTATCCAATGCAGTCAAGTTCACGCCGTCGCAAAAAAATGTGCTGGTGCGATGCGAGCCTGTGGCGAATGGCCTGCGGCTGGTGGTGCAGGACGAAGGCATTGGCATCGCGGAGCAGAACAAGGAGAAAGTCTTTCTGCCGTTCGAACAATTTCACGCGACAACCGAATTGTCCGAGAAAGGCACTGGATTGGGCCTCGCCATCGTAAAAAATCTGGTGGATCTCATGCATGGTTCTGTAACTTTACAAAGTGAGTTTGGCAAAGGAGCCACATTCACGCTGATTCTTCCTCTCTCCGCTGTAGCCAATTCCTCCGCGTCAGAATAATCTTCTTTTTCCAGCGAGTGACTGGCATATCGTTGGCGCCCGGAAAATTTGCTTTTTTCATCCGCAGCTATACTGAAACGCAAGGATGCGATGAGAAGGGCTTTATCATGAAGAAGTTTTTTTTCAGCGCTCTATTGCTGGCAGTCTGGAGTTTTTCACTTCCCACTGCGTTTGCCTTTGATGGTTTCAACAACATGTGCGGCTGGATTCGTTCCGCACCTGGCAAGGCACGCATCATCTACATGCGGCATGATGGCCGCTGGCGCACGTACCGTCTCTATGTGCCGCAAACCTATCAGCCGAATGCACCACTGGTAGTGGACTTTCACGGTCAGAGTTCATCGTCATCCGCCCAGATCACGACATCCTGCTGGAAAGAATTTGCAGATCGCGAAGGTGTTGTGGTGGCGTATCCACAGGCGCTGGGATTTCCCACTACCTGGGACGCCGGCGATTTCTGCTGTGAGCCGCGCGGGCATGATGACGAAGGCTTTGCACTGCATCTGGTGCAGTGCCTGACCAATCCGAAAAAATCCAGACTGCAGCTCGATCCGCAACGGGTGTATGCGGTTGGGCTTTCCAACGGTGGCGCAATGGCCGGCAAACTTGCGTGCGGCCATTCCGATGTCTTTGCCGGCGTTGCGTTGGCGTCGCAAAGTTTTCCTTATTCAAATACGGATTCCTGTCGCGCCCAGGATGAACTGGGCTGGAAGAAAGCGGCCTTCCCTGTGGTGGAAGTGCGCGGCAAGTGGGATTTCGTGGTGCCCTATTACATTTCGTTGGGGTGGTCCCTCACGGCGAAAACCAGTCTGAAACGCTGGGCCGAGACCAATCAGTGTGTGGGTGAGCCGCTGGTGTCGGATGCCTGCGATCAACCCAGTGCGGGCGTCGGTTGCGTGCGGGGGCAGGGATTCTGTGCCACTTACGACAATTGTGAAGGCGGTGTCGCGGTAACCCAGTGCAGTCTGCATGACGATCATCTGGTTTATGTGAATCCCCAGCGCTACAACCAGTGTGATGCTGCCTGGGGGCAATTCCAGCGCGTTCCTGCCAGTCGCTGAGTGCATTGCGGCGCGCCGGCATTTTTCCTCGTCGCGATTGACGCTATAGTGTCTGCTCTTCACGAGAGCAGGATGAATCCCCGTGCTTATCCGTTTCCGGCGCTGGCTTGTCATGATGCTGCCGGCGCTGCTGTTGGCGCTGTATGCGGTGTGGACCAGCTCGCCCTGGGGTGTAGCGCTGGAGCAGCGGCTGGGGCTGGAAATGCTGTTCCAGTTGCGCGGGGAGCGGCCGGCACCGCCGGCGGTGGTTGTGGCTGCGGTCACGCGGGAAAGTGCGCAAGCTCTGGGATTGCCGGACAAGCCGCACCAGTGGTCCCGTGCGGTGCATGCCCAGGCGGTGGAACGGTTGCATGCATTGGGCGCGCGTCTGCTGGTGTTCGACATCTTTTTTGAGCAGCCCCGGGATGACGCTGGCGACCAGGCATTTGCCAACGCGTTGCGCACGGCGGGCAACGTGCTGCTGTTTGCGCGTTCGGATCGCCAGCTGATCGATCTGGGTAACGGCACTGTCGCTGACCGTCAGGTGCTGCTGCAACCACTGCCACCGCTGGCCGCTGCTGCGCTGTACACCGCGCCGCTGATCCTGCCGAAAATTCCCGCCCGCGTAGACCGTTTTTTTCTGCGCCATCCCGCTCTGCCAGGTCATGTCACCTTGCCCGCGCGGGTGTTCATGCAGTTGCATCCCGATGCCGCGCTGCCTGCCACCGATGAACTGCTTTACAACTTTTATGGACCACCCCGATCCGTTACCACCATCGAGTACGCAGATCTGATCCAGCAACCACAGTGGGTGGCGACGCATGTGCGCGACGCGGTGGTGTTCATCGGCTATTCCGCCAGTTATCAGCATGATCAGCGTGACGGCTTCTACACGGCATTCACTGCGCAGACTGGCCTCGACATCAGTGGCGTTGAACTGGCGGCCACCGCCTTCGCCAACCTGCAGGATGATTCCTGGCTGCGGGAATTGCCCCCGCTGGTGAGTGTGGTGTTGGTCTGGCTACTGGGAATGCTGGTGTTCACACTGGCACGCAAACTGGCACCGGTGGCGTCTGCACTTCTGATAATGACGGTGGCTGCAGGATTCAGCCTGCTTTGCTATGTGTTGTTCACGACGCAGAATCTGTGGCTGCCCTGGTTCAACGGCGTGTTGCTGCTGACGCCGCTGGCCGGCGGCCTTGGCATGTGGTTGCGCACACGGGAACTGCATCTGCAGAAAATGCGCCTGCAGCAGGCCTTCGGCAAATATCTTCCGGTTGAGGAAATCCGTCGTCTGATCGAGCAGCACGATCTGCCCGCCAGCCAGGAACACCACCACAGCGTCTGTCTGGTGACGGATGCGCAGGGCTACTCGCGCCTGTCCGAGCAACTGGCACCGGCCGAACTGGCCCGTCTGATGCAGGATTACTACTCCGCCGTGATTGGCGCCATACGCAACGGCAAGGGCCTTATCTCTGATGTGGCGGGTGACGGCATCATTGCGCTCTGGCCGCACCTTGAACCCACTGCTGCGTGGTCCACCCTGGCGCCTGTCATCAGCGAGATCCAGCATGCGGTGCACCAATTCAATGAGCGCCATCCAGAGCATTGCCTGCCCACCCGCATGGGCTTGCACGCGGGCGAAATCGTGCTGGGCCATTTTGGCGCGGTGGATCACTACGAATTCCGCGCCATGGGCGACATCGTCAATACCACTGCACGCCTGGAGGGCGTCAACAAGCAGATCGGCACCCAGGTGTTGCTGAGCGAGGACTGCGTGCCCAATCCTGACGAAAAAACACGCAATCTGGGCCGTTTCCGCTTCGTCGGTAAAGACAAGCCCCTGCGGCTTTATACAACAGTCAGTACCGAGCCACCGCAACTGCTGCAGCAATTTGATCATGCACTGACGGAATTTGAACGCGGCAATCGCGCGACGGCCGCGCAACTGTTCCGTGACCTGAGCGCGCGCTATCCTGCTGATGCGCCCAGTCAATTTCTGGCGATGCTGCTGGAAAATCCTGCGCGGCGGCAGGATGAAAATCAGCAATGGCTCGATGCCGGTGTAATTCCTCTCAGCCAGAAATGACAATATTCACATGACGTCGATAGATTTGCGCGGAAAATGGCGACACAATAGTTGAACCCCTTTCATGGTTGAAATGACGTGCTGTTTTGCCATTGCAATGCAGCCGTGCGCAGTCTGGCACCGAGGACCTTCAGGCCTTTCATTCGGTAGTCCATGCGGGGATTTGCAATCAGGCAGATCACGAAGACGACGCGCGGGGAATACCAGTGTTACACGCCAGGCCACAGCATCCGGACTGCAGTGTCCGTCCAATCCGTTCCATTCTGACCGCATGCAGTCGCAGCCTTTTGCTGCTGCTTGTGTTTGCAGCGCCCGCCACCTGGGCCTGCGACGACTGGTTGGCGAAAGCCGTCGCCATCACTGGCGCGGTGGAACGCAAATCCGCAGCCATCGACTGGCAGCAACTGCAGGTTGAGCAAACCGTCTGCCCCGGCGACAGCGTACGGGTAGGGCCGAACAGCCGTGCCGCGCTTTACCTGCGCAACAATTCCTTCGTCCGCCTGGATGAAAACAGCCTGCTGGATTTTCCTGCGCAGCAGCAGGAAGACGGATTTCTGCTGGGTTTGTCGCAGGGCTTTGCCCATTTCATCAGCCGCATCGTCAACCGCTTTGAAGTCAGCACGCCCTACGTGAACGCCGTGGTGGAAGGCACTGAATTCATCGTCAGTGCGTCGCCTGCGGCGGCCGGCGTGGCGGTGATGGAAGGCAAGGTGAAGACCTACAACGATGCGGGCACCGAATCGATCACATCGGGGCAGCAGGTGCAGGCCACATCGCGCACCGCATCGCTGACCCGCATTAATGTTCCCTCTGCCAGCCGAGTGGAATGGGCGATTCACTACCCGCCCGTGCTGACGCTGCAAAATATCCAGCCCGTGAGTGCGGAGGAGAAAGCGCGTCTGGATGCGCTTACTCCCTTCCTGCAACAAAACCGGCCTGATCTTGCGCTGCAATCCCTGGAACAGAATCCCGCCGCATCGCCTGCCCTGGACCTTGCCCGTGCTTCCTTGTTGCTGGCAGTGGGCCGGTCGGATGAATTCGACGCCCTGATTCCTGCTCTGTTGCAAGGCCCGCAAGCCGGTACAGCACATGCGTTAAAAGCCGTGGCGGACGCAGCCCGCAATCGTGCGGAGCCTGCACTGGCGTCAGCGCACAAGGCGGTCGAACTGGCACCGCAACAGGCTGCAAGCCATATCGCACTTTCCTATGCACAGCAGGCGTCACTGCAACTGGACGATGCTTTGGCCAGCGCCAAGAAAGCGACAGATGTTGAGCCAGCCAATGCATTGGCCTGGCTGCGGTTGGTAGAGCTGCGCCTGACCCAAGGCGATATTGGTGCAGCGAAAAAAGCACTGGCGCAGATCGACAAATTGCCGCCGGAACAGCAGCAACCACAAGTCGCCATTTTAAGTGCCAAAGGATTCGTCAACCTGTTCAGCCTGAACCTCAAAACCGCCCGGGATAATTTCCAGGATGCATTGAAACAGGATTCCGCCGATCCGCAAAATCACCTGGGTCTTGGTTTGGCCTTGCTGCGGGACGGCAAGCTGGAAGACGGACGCCGGCAACTGGAATACGCCGTGAGCCTGGACCCGCTGCGCAGCACCCTGCGCTCCTACCTGGGCCGTGCTTATTTCGAGGAAAAGCGGGATGGCGAGGCGATCAAGCAGTGGGACCTGGCGAAGCAGTTTGATCCCAATGATCCAACACCGTATTTTTATACCGGGGTGCACAAGCTGTTTGCCAATGACCCGATTGGCGCGGTGGATGAGCTGGAAAAGTCGAAAGAGTTGAATGACAAGCGCGATATTTACCGCTCGGAGACGTTGTTGCAGAGTGATGCTGCGTCACGCAGCGCGACGCTGGCAAGGGCGTATGACGAGGTGGGGTATGATCAGGGTGTGCTGCTGAATGGGTGGGATGCGATTCGGAGAGACCCGACGAATTCGGAAGGGCATCGGTTGTTGGCGGATAAGTATGCGGGCGATCCGCGGTATGAAACAGCACGGGTTTCAGAGCTGTTGCAATCGCAGTTGTGGCAGCCGCTAAGTGCGTATCCACTGCAGCCACAACTATCTGAATCGGATTTGTCGGTGGTTGCCGGGGCTGGCCCGCAGAGGCCGAGTTTCAATGAATACCATTCCCTGTTTACCCAGGACGGTGTGTACGGCATGGCGAACGGCTATGGCGGAAGTGATGGTACTTGGGGGGATGATTTGGTGGGATCGTTCCTAGCTGGGCCAGTGGCATTGAGTTTGGGGCAGTTTCACTTTGAATCGGATGGATGGAGAAAAAACGCGGATCAGGAACAGGATATATATAATGGGTTTATGCAAGTTCAATTGAGTCCAGACACCAGTATTCAGCTGGAATCGCGCAACTTTCAGTGGGACCACGGCGACCTAACTCCTCAGTGGGAAGGCAAGGGTATTCAGATAGTCAGCGAAACCGAAGAGAGGGAAACAAATAGGTTTGGAATTGTTCACTATTGGAGCCCGCGAAATGCCGTGCTCTTGTCCTATTCGCGCCAGCAGCTCGATAATAGTCAGGAGCAGGTTGTTACCGATAACTTCAGTGAGCTTCGACTGGAGCAGTCCCCTGAGACCCTGGAAGTGCAAGGCATTACCAAAACGGAAAATTCCCGCTTCGTTTACGGAGTTGGAAGCACGCGTGTCGATATTGAATCATCGTTGGCAAGCAGCGTTTCGTTTTTTGATGGCGCTGGCTTGCCAACGTTTATAGACGTAGATATAACACTCGGAGAGGAGTCTGTGCAGCGGCAGGACAATGCGTATGGCTATGTATACTGGAGTCCGCAAAATTCTACCGATTTTCAGTTTGGTGTTGAATACGTTGATATGTCGCGGTCGGGTGACGTTAGTACCCAGACGATAACCACGACGCAGATCCCGCTTATTTCTTATGTTGACGTAATTCAAGAGCAGATTAGTGAACCGCTTGAGTCCGATCAAGATCGATGGTCCCCGAAGCTGGGGATGCTGACACGCCTGACGGACGATCTAACGCTACGCGTGGCTGCGTTCAAGGCGGTGTCAAAAGTAGCTGCGGCTAACCAGTCAGTTGAGCCTGTGACTGTTGTAGGGTTCAATCAGTTTTATGGTGATCGGGATGGTCTGCAGAGCAGGAACGGTGGGATAGGTCTTGATTACTCCGCAGGATCAAGCTGGAGGGTAGGTGCATCGTTTGTCCGCCGATTAATTGATGATGTCAGAATTTCTGACGGTAGCATTAATACCAGTGGGAGTATTACTGAGAATTTGGGTGACCTTTATCTGACATATATTTTCTCGACGGATTTCTATGTCCGAACGGCTTATAAGCTGGCAGAGTTGCAAGATCCATCAAGTGAGACGGCAATTGATGGAGTAGTTGAAGCCAAGAATGAGTCGGTTCCTTTAGAGTTCTCTTGGTTTGCAAGTAATCATCTTTCGTTGGCAGTGCGGGGGACCTATTATCGTCATGACTTTACGGTGGCGGGACCAGGTGATGATTTGTCGGTTCGTGACAGCGCTTACGTTACAGATTTTCTGGCAGAATATAGGTTGCCTCGCCGATTGGGGGTGATTGGAACTGGTGTAAACAATATTGGAGACAACGATACTGGAATAGTGCAATACAAAGAGGGGGGCGTTTCATATCTGGGTTTTTATCCTTCACGATTTTACTTTCTCAGGTTTTCATTAAATTTTTGACCAATAGCTAATTGAGGTAAGACCATGTTTTCAAGTGTTCCCAGCATTGCAATAAAATCTTTGGCAGTAGTGCTACTGGCTTCTATTCCGCTGGTTGGAGGGTGTGGAGATGGTTCTGATAAACCTAATGGATCAGATGATGTGAGTAATCCACCGACAGATGATGTGCAGGCACGGCGCTATTTGCCCTATAGCATTCGATTCAATTTGGATGGAACGCCAGTGATTGTTGATGAGCAGGGGAAAGTCGTTGAATTGGTGGAAGCCAAACCGCCATTCAAAGCCACTGCTTTGGTAGGCGTCCAGACTGTATCGGTGGTCACATATACTGGTTCGTGCAAGCAAATTTATAATATCGGGGGTAAGTTGTATGAAATAACGCTTCCTGATGGATACTGTAAGTCTTTGTAATGGCTGAATAAAGCTGTGTTTGCGAAGCGGTTCTGGCTGTCACCAGAACCGGTGCATGTTGTTTTTTCCGATTCGTTGCGAATCTTGGAGATTGAGGTAAGCAAGAGTTTTGGAAAGGAGTCAAAACTGAAGCGGAGCTGCGTGTGATTCTGGATAGTCCGAACAGAACCCGCTGGTTCTTGCCCCGGTTCTTCCTGCCTGCCATTGTCTGTTCAGAACCCGTGGGTTCTACGTTGTCCTGTACCCTCAAAACACCAATCCGTACAGAGGAACCCCCATGCCCACCTCAGAAGAATTCGCCCGCTACGCCCTCGGCCCCCAATCCCCCCAGGAACGCATCTGGTGGGACCGCTATTCCCACCAAAACCTGGAAAAGTGGCGCCAGGTCTGCGACCCACTGGCGGATGCTTGCACCGCCCTGATCAAACGCGGCCGCCCCTCCGACATGCTGGAGGAAGTGGAGCGCCGGGCCAGATCCGAAGGCGGCCCCTTCCAGGCTTTCCTCGACCATTGCAACACCGTCCCGGGCTGGGTCGATTTCGGCGATCTGGAAAAAGGCCGCCGTATCTTCCTGCGTTACGGGCCCCTGCAGGGGCTGGTGCTTCTTTGCAGCAGTCTGGTGGAAGGCTACAGCTACAACAAACCGGCCCAGGTGCTGGTGGCCACCGGGCGCCTGCAGAAGGACGTTACCAAACGCATCTACGAAACTGGCCAGCTCCTGCACAACATGGTGGGCGAGGGCGGTATCGAGCCCGGTTCCATCGGTCACCGCACCTTGATGGAAGTGCGGATGGTGCACTCGGCGGTGCGGCAGTTTCTGTGGCACTCCGGCAAGTGGGACGCCGCGAAATACGATCAGCCCATCAATCAGGAAGACATGGCGGGCACGGTGCTGGAATTCGATTTCATGGTGGCGCGCGGCATCGAGCGGCTGGGCGTGAGCCTGACTGACGAGGAAAAGCGCTATATGCATTATTACTGGCGCTACGGCGGCTACGTTCTGGGTGTGGACGAGGCGCTGCTCTCTGCCACTATCGAAGAGCAATACATTCTGGCCATGCAGTTGATGAGTCATC
Source organism: Gammaproteobacteria bacterium (assembly GCA_013178375.1). GTDB lineage: Bacteria > Pseudomonadota > Gammaproteobacteria > Pseudomonadales > Ketobacteraceae > Ch67. The sequence goes on along the minus strand of JABLXQ010000025.1, from coordinate 73,686 downwards.
TGTACAGCCCCACGCCCGACAGCGAAAAGCTGGCCAAGGCGCTGCTGCGGGACATGGCCAACAAGCCACCGTTTCTGCTGTCGGAAGACATGCTGCTGGCGTTCGCCGAATTTTTGCTGGGCCCTGTCGTGACGAAGGACCTGCATATCGAGACCACCCTGGCCAGTCGGCTCAAGGTGCAGGCTATCCGCCAGTTCATCCGCACCGCGTCGTTCGGCCGCGCCCTGGCGCCGGACTTCATCCAGCGTTTCGTGGAGGAAGGCAATCACAAGCTGCGACGCAAGAATATCGCCGATGGTTTGGGTGGCGACCCGGCCCAGTTCGCCTTCCGCAGCCTGGCCTGATTCGCGCCAGGTATCAGCTGCAGGGGGAGGAAAATCCCTTTGCAGCTGACAATTTTGGTCATAAAACGACCTGCTTCACACCCTGACTTCAACTCCGTTCTCATCCTGTGCAGTTAAAAAATTCAAGTATTTCAGCGCATTGCCGAAGTTGCGTACTCTTGGCCTGTCTGTTGCTTTTTCAATCAGTGAAGACACAGCGAACAAAAATAATCTGTCTCGATTTCTTGCTGGGAGCCCCTCGGCGCCGTCAAAAGCCCGCGGGGCCTTTTTTTGCCTGCCCTCCGTTAATACCCCCTTTCCAAGTCCATGAATTGCTTGTCCGATTAGGTTATGATTCCGCCTTGCTCAGAATCAAGGCCAGAGGATTTATGTCGGACGAAAGCGCCATCAACTATCGGGGAAGGAAAGCAGCCAGGGCCCGCAGCGAACAGCGGCGGCGCGCCATTCTGGAAGCGGCGTTGCGCATCGTGGTGAGCGAGGGCGTGCGCGGCGTGCGTCATCGGGCAGTGGCAAAAGAGGCGGGCGTGCCGCTGTCAGCCACCACTTATTATTTCGATGACATCTCCGATCTGATTGCCGATACCTTCACGCTGTTTGCCGAAAGCGCCATGAGCGATGTGGTGGACCCGATTTATCAGCACGTCGGCGATTTCGTCAATCAACACAAGGACGCAATGCACACAGATCCGGAATTGCTGGACCAGCTGCTGGATCGTCTCACGGCCCTGATCATTTCCCTGCTGCAAATGGAACTGCGCGACAAGCGCGATCACATGCTGGCGGAGCAGGCGTTCATGCATGAGTGTCTGCGTGATCCCCGTCTGCGGGAAGTGGCGCGGACTTACTTTGATCATCTGCTGGAAAAACTGGTGCAACTGTGTCGGCTGATTGGTGTGGATGAACCGGAAATTGCCGGCGAGGTGCTGATGGGCACGGTGTTCCGCATCGAGCAGGAGGCGCTGATGGTGCCGGTGGATCAGTTCAATATACAGAAGGCGCACAAGATGCTGAAGCGCCAGTTGAAGTCGTTGATCCCCGATAATTGAGGTTGCCATGTCTGCCAGTGCCAGCAGCATCAAGATGGAAGACAGCTGGAAGCAGCGCCTGCTGCCGGAATTCAGCAAGCCGTACATGGTCCAGTTGCGAGAGTTTCTGCAGCAGCAGAAAAATGCCGGCAAGGTGATTTACCCGAAAGGCACGCAATATTTCAACGCTTTCAACCTGACGCCGTTCGACCAGGTAAAAGTGGTGATCCTGGGGCAGGACCCGTATCACGGCCCGAATCAGGCGCACGGTTTGTGTTTTTCCGTGCGGCATGGCGTGGCGTTTCCGCCGTCGCTGTTGAACATCTTCAAGGAAATCGAGCGCGATCTGAAAATTACCATGCCCAATCACGGTTGCCTGATCCACTGGGCGGAGCAGGGCGTGTTGTTGCTGAATGCGGTGCTGACGGTGGAGCAGGCGAAAGCGGCGGCGCATCAGGGCAAGGGTTGGGAGCAGTTTACCGATGCGGTGATTCGCGAGCTGAACGATCATCGCGAAGGCATTGTGTTCATGCTGTGGGGCAGTTACGCGCAGAAGAAAGGCCAGTTCATCGACCGCAAGAAGCATTGTGTGCTGCAGGCGCCGCATCCGTCGCCGCTGTCGGCCCACCGCGGTTTCATTGGCTGTGGGCATTTTTCCAAGGCCAACGAGTATCTGAAAAAGCGCGGAGAGAAAGCCATCGATTGGGTGTTGCCGGAGATTTGAAGCAGCATCGGGGCTTGAGCGAGCGGACATCAGGGCCTGCAGAGCGAGACCGTCTGCGGCCATGGATGGCCGCAGCCGAGCTTACATGGATGTACTTGCAGCTTGTCTCGCTCTGCAGGCCCTGATGTTCGCTCGCCCCTCAATGGAAGCCCAGAATCAACTGAATAGATCCGGCGATAAGCCCCGTCACCGCCCCCAGCACCACGAAAATCCATTCATCTTCCTGAAATGCCGGCCGCAGCAAATCCTGGAACTCCCCTGAGGTCAGCGCGCGCATGCGTTCCGAGAAAATCTTTTCAATGATCTTGGCGCGATCGCGGTTGAAGGCCGGTTCCGAGATGGGCCCCATGGTCATCTGCACCGCCTTGTCGGCGATGGTGTCTTTCAGATCCATGTAGCCCTGCACACCCAGCGCCATTTGCGCGGTGGTGCGCACCATTCCTGAATCCAGCAATGGCCGCATGTGTTTTTTAATCAGCAGTTTGGTGCGATCGGAGCGGGGGCCGGTGAGGATTTCCACCATGATGTGGCGGATGGACAGCATTTCCATCGTGGTCAGGCGGGCGAAATGATCTGCAACTTCGTCCTGACGTTTCAGGAACACGCCCTGCAATGACCAGGGCCCGATCTTGATGGGATGCAGCGGGCGGAACACCATGGTCAGCGCCAGCCAGTTGGTCAGTGCACCCAGCACGGCGGCATAAAGGGGCAGGCCCATGTGCCACGGCACAAAATACCAGAGGATCATCTGGACTACGCCGAAACCCAGGCCGATCCAGAACGACGCATTGACGACAAAACGGATTTCCTTGCCGCCCACTTCCCGGAACACCCGCACCATCATGCCTTTGTCGGATTCCAGTTGCCGGATGACCATGTCCTTGATGTCGACCAGATCATTGATGTTGGCGCTCATGGCCTGCACCAGGTTGTCCATGATGGCGGGGATCTGGCGGCGCATGCGGGAATAGACCTGGTTCTTCACCACGTTGGGCAGGTTTTCCCAGAGCACGGCATTTTTTTCCGACATGATCTCGTCGGTCAGATCCTCGATGCGCGACAGCACGGCCCGCGATACATGCTCGGCGATGCGCTCGGGTTCCATCTCGCGAAATACTTCATCCAGTGAACCCAGTTTGGTCAGGGTTTTGTCCACCACGATGCCGGCCATCTTGCGGGTCTTGCGCGGGATGATGCCCTGCCAGCCCAGGTACAGTGGTTTGTAACCGACGAATTCCAGCGGCAGGAAAACCATTTGCATGGCCATCCAGACGTGAACCCAGGTGACGACGGCGGCGGTGACGGGAATCAACATGAAACCCCAAAAGTCAGGTCGGGCGACAAGACCTTGCCAAAACTCCATTATGTCCATGTCGTTTCTGTATTTTTTTGGGTTTGTTTAAGTCGGGTTGTGTGCGCCGGACGGTTGGGTACCACTCCGTGTGCAGCGGCACGGGCAACCAGCGTTTGAAAGGTCGCTAGCATGATTTACGCGCATTATAAGTGCAATGGCTGCGCCCCGGTTCCTGTAATTTTTTTGAGCCAATGGCGGACCCGTGGCGGGAAATGTCAGCCCCGTTCCAGCCGGCGGTACTGCTGCGGTGAAACGCCGGTGACCTTGCGGAACAAACGGGAAAAATAATGGGCGTCGTCGTAGCCCAGCGCATTGGCCACGGCGCTGACGGGTTCGGGCGACAAGTCCAGCAGGTAGCAGGCGCGCTCGATTTTCAGGTGGATGAAATGCTGTATCGGTGAGTAGCCGGTGAGGGCCTTATAGCGTTTGCAGAAATGATATTTCGACAGGTGCGCGATGGCGGCCAGGGAATCCAGCTCCAGTTCGCCGTGCAGGTTTTCCTCCATCACGGCCTGGATCGCGTCCAGATCGAGGAAATGCCCGGTCTGGCGCACGCGGCTGGTGCTGAGCATGGCCAGGTAGGTGAGGCTTTGTTTCAGCACCTGGCTGGCGTGGATGAAGGCATTCAGGCGGTAACCGGTCTTGCGTACGCTGAGCAGGGCATCGAAATCGGCGATCAGTTTCGGATGCGGCCCCACTGGGACTACGCAGGTGCCCATCGGAAACGCAAGATGATCCACGAAAGCAGATGCCTGGCTGCCAGTAAAGTGCACCCAGTGGATGCTCCAGGGGTCCTGATCGGCGGCGGCGTACTGGTGCGGCAGACCTTGTGGCAGCAGTACCAGATCGCCCCTCGTCACGGCAAAGCGTTGTCCCAGGGCCTGCACCTCGCCATGACCGCCACTGCAGTACAGCAGCAGATTATCCTCGTGTTCTGCCCGCGTCATGCTGTGGTGTCTGGCCTGGGGGTAAAAGCCCACGCCATTGATGTACAGCTCCCGCGACAGCGGATGTTGCGCCAGGTGGTGGGCCACGAAGTGCGGCACGAAAAAACGGATGGCGCCTTTCTGCAGCGGCCAGCCGGAGGAGATGGGCATGGGGCGTCCAGGTGGAGTTGGCTGTTCGCAATATAGTCCACCTCTGGCGCAACTTCGTCAATGTCAGCGGGTTCTGGACTATGCTACAAATGCTCATCCAACCGGATTCCGCACCCGCTGCAAGAGATATCGCCATGACCGCCAAGCCCGCCACACCCGTCCAGGTTCCCCAGTTGATCGACGGCGAGTTCCGCCAGAGCCAGTCCAGCGACTGGATCGATGTAACCGACCCCGCCACCCAGGCCGTGATTGCCCGCGTGCCCTGCGCCACCGAAGCCGAAATGGCGCTGGCCATCGAGTCGGCGAAAGAAGCGTTCAAGACCTGGCGCAATACGCCGGTGCCCACCCGGGCGCGGCTGATGCTGAAATACCAGGAATTGCTGAAGGCCCATCACGATGAACTGGCGACGATCCTGGCCAAAGAAACCGGCAAGACCTTTGAAGATGCGAAAGGTGATGTGTGGCGCGGTATCGAGGTGGTGGAGCACGCCGCCAATATTCCCAGCCTGCTGATGGGCGAGACGGTGGAGAACGTGGCCACCAACATCGATTCCTATTCCATCACCCAGCCGCTGGGTGTGTGCGCGGGTATCACGCCGTTCAACTTCCCCGCGATGATTCCGTTGTGGATGTTTCCGCTGGCGATTGCCTGTGGCAACACCTTTATCCTGAAACCGTCGGAGCAGGACCCGCTGACGCCGACCCGTCTGGCGGAACTGTTTCTGGAAGCCGGCGCGCCGAAAAATGTGCTGCAGGTGGTGCACGGTCGCAAGCAGCAGGTGGATACGCTGCTGACCCATCCGGATATCAAGGCGATTTCGTTCGTCGGTTCTGTGCCGGTCGGACAGTACATCTACACCACCGGCACCGCGCACATGAAGCGGGTGCAGGCGTTTGCCGGCGCGAAGAACCACATGGTGGTCATGCCGGACGCCAACAAGCAGCAGGTGATCAACAATATCGTCGGTGCGTCGGTGGGAGCGGCCGGCCAGCGTTGCATGGCGATCAGTGTGGCGGTGCTGGTGGGCGATGCTAAAGACTGGATCAACGACATTAAACAGACGCTGGAAAGCGTGCGTCCGGGTGTGTGGAATGATCCGAAAGCGGCGTTTGGTCCGCTGATCAGTCCTCAGGCCCGCAATCGTGTGTTGAAGCTGATCGAGCAGGGCAAGGCCGAAGGTGCTACCTGTCTGATCGATGGCGCCGCCTGTGTGGTGGAAGGCTTCCCGGACGGCAACTGGGTGGGACCCACCCTGTTCAGCAACGTGACGCCGGAAATGAGCATCTACCGCGAGGAAATTTTCGGCCCGGTGTTGTGCATTGTCACCATGGACACACTGGAAGACGCGATTGAATTCATCAACAATCATCCGTGCGGCAACGGTACATCGATCTTCACTGCCAGCGGTGCCGCTGCCCGTAAATATCAGCACGAGATCGAAGTAGGGCAGGTGGGCATTAACGTGCCGATTCCGGTGCCGCTGCCGTTCTTCTCCTTCACCGGCTGGAAGGCGTCGTTTTACGGCGACCAGCACGCTTACGGCAAGCAGGCGGTACGTTTCTACACTGAAACCAAAACCGTCACCGCGCGCTGGTTCGACAGCGATATTCCCAGCGGTCTCAACATGACCATTCACCTGAAATGAAAACAGCCTGAAATAGTGGCGTCCCATGAATTTCAATCTGAGTGACGAACAGAAGGCGTTTCAGGATACGGCCCGGGCCTTTGCCCGTGCCGAACTGATGCCGAACGCGGCGCAGTGGGATGCGGAAGCGTATTTTCCTGTGGAGGTGATTCGCAAGGCCGGCGCGATGGGGTTTTGCGGCATTTACTCCCCGGAAAGCGCCGGTGGCATGGGGCTGTCGCGGCTCGATGCGCATCTGATTTTCGAACAGCTGGCCTACGGCTGCACCGCCACCACCGCGTACATCACCATTCACAACATGAGCACGTGGATGCTGACCACGTTCGGTTCAGAAGAACTGGTTGCGCAATGGGGCCCGGATCTGACCAGCGGTGAAAAGCTGGCTTCCTATTGTTTGACGGAACCCAATGCCGGATCGGATGCGGCGTCGCTGAAAACCAGTGCGCGACGCGACGGCCATCATTACATCCTGAACGGCAGCAAGTGTTTCATTTCCGGCGCCGGTTCCACCGATGTTTTGATTCTGATGGCGCGCACCGGCGGTGAGGGAGCAAAAGGCATTTCCTGTCTGCTGGTACCAGCGGATCTGCCGGGCATTGAATACGGACGCAAGGAAGAAAAAATGGGCTGGAACTGCCAGCCCACCCGCACGATTTCTTTCGACAATGTGCGCGTGCCAGTGAGCAATCGTGTCGGCAACGAAGGTGACGGTTTCAAATTCGCCATGAAAGGGCTGGACGGTGGCCGCATCAATATCGCCACCTGCTCGCTGGGTACGGCGCAGGCGGCACTGGACACGGCGCAGCGCTATTTAAATGAACGCAAGCAGTTCGGCCGCGCGCTGGCGGATTTCCAGGCCCTGCAATTCAAGCTGGCGGACATGGCCACCGATCTGGTTGCTGCGCGGCAAATGGTGCGACTGGCGGCGTGCAAGCTGGATGAAAACGATCCTGAGGCCTCGCTGTATTGCGCCATGGCCAAGCGGTTCGCCACCGACGCCGGCTTTGCCATCTGCAACGACGCCCTGCAAATCCACGGCGGTTACGGTTATATTCGCGAATACCCGCTGGAGCGTTTCGTGCGCGACACCCGGGTTCATCAGATTCTGGAAGGCACCAACGAAATCATGCGCCACATCATCGCGCGGCGTTTGTTGCTGGAAGGTGCGACGGAGATTTTGCAATGACGCAGGCAGTACTGTTTGAAACGCTGGCGACCACTGGCGGCAGAAAAATCGGCGTGGCCACACTGAATGCAGAGAAAAAACTGAATTCCCTGAGTGTGGAAATGGTGGGGCTGCTGCGGCCGCAGTTGCAGCAATGGGAGCAGGACGACAGCATCGTCTGTGTCTGGCTGCAGGGTGCCGGGGAAAAGGCGTGTTGTGCCGGCGGCGACATTCGCAATCTGTATGATCGCATCAAGGAAGTCGGGCCCGAGCAGGCGGCTGACTACTGTCAGGCCTTTTTCGAAAATGAATACCGCCTTGATTACCAGATTCACCGTTTCAGCAAGCCGCTGATTGTGTGGGGTCACGGTATTGTGATGGGCGGTGGCATCGGTTTGATGTCCGGCGCGTCGCACCGGGTGGTGACAGAAACCTCCCGTCTGGCCATGCCCGAAATCGGTATTGGTTTGTATCCGGATGTAGGCGGAACCTGGTTTCTGAATCATGCGCCGGGGCGCAGCGGTCTGTTCCTCGGTCTGACCGGCGCCAATATCAACGCGGCTGATGCCCTGTTTGTCGGCATGGCGGATCGCTTTGTTCCGTCGGGAAAAAAGGGTGCTGTATTGCAGGCGTTGCAATCTGCGCAATGGCATGACGTGGCGAACAGACTCGAAGCAAAACTGAATCACGGGGTGGTCAGTCACGTTCTGCGTGAACACGAAGCGCTGGAACAACTGCCGGCGTCCCCCGTGCGCCAGCATTTCGATCTGATCCAGCAGCTCACGGATGGTGATGCCTGCGCTGATCTGGTCGCAAAAATCTGCGCGTTGCAGACGGACGATCCCTGGCTTGGAAAAGCGGTGGCCACCCTGAAAAAAGGTTGCCCCACCACGGCGCATCTGGTGTACGAACAATTGCAACGCGGCAAAAAGCTGTCACTGGAAGGCGTCTTCCAGATGGAGCTGATCACGTCGGTACAATGTTGCCTGCATCCGGACTTCCCCGAAGGTGTGCGTGCGCTGCTGGTGGACAAGGACGGCAATCCGAAGTGGCGGCATGACAGCGTGGCAGCGGTGCCGGCCAACTGGGTGGAACAGCATTTCACTGCACCTGCCAGTTGGAAGAACAACAACCCTCTCAACGATCTGGGGAAATGAATCATGGCAAGCATCGGCTTTATCGGCGTCGGCAATATGGGTGGCCCCATGGCCATCAATCTGGTGAAAGCCGGGCATCAGGTGAAAGTGTTCGATCTGTCTGCGGAGCTGGTACAGCAGGTGGTGGCGCAAGGCGCGCAACGGGCCGCCACGGTACAGGATGCGGCTTGTGATGTTGACGTGCTGATCTCCATGCTGCCGTCCGGCCAGATCGTGGAAGATCTGTATATTCACCAGACCGGATTGCTGGATCATATCAATCCGCGCACGCTGGTGATCGACTGCTCCACCATCGCGCCGGAAAATGCCATCAATCTCGCGCAGGCCGCCAAAGTCAAAGATATTGTAACGCTGGACGCACCGGTATCCGGCGGAGTCGGTGGCGCGAAGGCGGGCACGCTCACCTTTATCGTCGGCGGCGACAAATCCGCATTCGAAAAAGCCGAGCCGATCCTGCGCAACATGGGCAAAAGCGTGTTTCACGCCGGCAATCACGGCGCCGGCCAGATGGCTAAAATCTGCAATAACATGCTATTGGCGGTGCACATGATCGGCACGGCGGAGGCGCTGCAGCTGGGTGTGGACAACGGGCTTGATCCGCAGGTGCTGTCGCAGATCATGCTGCAGAGTTCCGGTCGCAACTGGTCGCTGGAACTCTACAATCCCTATCCCGGGGTGATGCCCAATGTGCCGGCGTCGAACAATTATGATGGCGGGTTCCAGACCAACCTGATGAACAAGGATCTGGGGCTGGCATTGGAAGCGGCACTGAAAAGCCAGAGTTCAACCCCGATGGGTTATCTGGCGAAAAGCCTGTACGGGTTGCACGGCCGCAAAGGTTTTGGCAAAAAGGATTTTTCCAGCATCCAGAAAATGTTTGAGAAGGATTGAGCGCGGTTTTCAGTTGGCCTGTAACATCGCCATCGCCGCGTCCATTTCTGCCGACAGATCCTCGTCGGCGCCGTCTTCCATGTTCGGCTCCAGCCCTACCCGTTGAAACGCCGAAATCGTATTCCAGTCAATCTGCATGAACGGGTGATCTTTCTTGCCCATGTAAGTCTGCAGATTGGCGACCATCACTATGTCGGCATAGTCCGGTTTGTCGCTGCCGGTGACGCGGTCGAATTTCAGGTAATTCAACGGCACGTCCACCAGTTCTTTCGGAAATTCCCAGGACTGCAGGATGCGGGCTCCTACGATCGGATGGATCGCATCGATCACTTTCTGCAGCGTAATAGGGTCGTTCAGTTTGCCGTATTCCTCTGCATAGGTGAGGATGGGTAGGATACCGATTTCGTGCACAAGTCCTGCCAGCGTGGCCTGGTCCGGTTTCAGCTTGGTGTAGTGGCGGCAAATCACGTTGGCGATACCGGCCACTTCGGTGCTGTGATGCCAGGATTTGCGCATGGTCTTGTCGATCAAATCCGATGTTGCCTGGAACATCTGCTCCATCGCCAGACCGGTCACCAGATTGGAAATGCAGGCGATGCCCAGCCGCGCAATGGCCATCTGCACATCGTTGATTTCACGCGCGCCGCGCATCAGTGGGCTATTGGCTACCTTGATGATGCGCGCCGTCATGGCCACATCAACACTGATCACCTTGGCCAGGTCTGCCGCCGAGGCATTGTTGTCTTCCGCGACTTCGCGCGCTTTCAACGCCACTTCGGGCAGCGTGGGCAACACCAGCTGATCCTTATCGATCAGCTCGTTGATTTCCTGCAGGACGACATCTGCGACATTCGCCATGAAAACCGGACTCCACTTCCCACGCTGCCTGCACTGTTGCATCGCAGGCAGCGTCATCTGATTTGAAGGAATGGGAGCCAAACGCTATAAACGGACTCCCTTGTCAATTATTTATAGCATAGGGCAGGGGAAGGGGCCGGACGTGGCAGGCATCATTTGGTTCTAATCGCAGGGTTTCTGATTCCGAAGCGTCGGTTTTCAGCACCGCCATGCCCCGCACTGTGGTCCCGTTCACAAATGCGGTATTCAGCAGTGTTCCAACGTTGTGGCCGGCTGCATCGAGAATGCGGGTGCCGGGGGCTATTGCTGTATCGTTCTGTGTGGACCCTATTTCAACTGGCCCGATTTGCACTGGCCCTATTTGAACTGGAAAGGCGCGCACTTTGGTCTGGCCGCGATAATGAATCCGCGCCACGATTTCCTGGCCCTTGTAACAGCCTTTCTTGAAATTCACGCCATCCACCAGATCGTAATTTATCTCCTGCGGAATCCACTGCTCGCTCTGTTCGACGGGAATCTGTGCGATGCCCGCCCGCATTTCCGACAGCCACCAGATATTGTCACCCGCCAGGGTGGCGTTCAGTGTCTGCAGGTTTTTTATTGCAGTCGCACAGCGGTCCGATGGCACCAGTATCAGGAAACGGTCGGCGTCCAGCGCTGTGATCAGGCCATTCTCGTTCGCAACGCAGTCGCCAGGCGCGGGCGCTGCACCAAACAGTGCTTTAGCCCAGTCCGCCGCCTGCGGTCCCAGCAGCGCCAGTGGCGCCAGCGTAGTATCCAGGCTCAGGGTAGCCTTGGAAAACAGCGCGAATTTTGCCAGCGCCGCCCGGGTCGGTTCCCCCTGACCCTTCGGCACCAGCAGCAGGAAATCGCCATTCCAATGGAAAGCGCGGAAACTCGCCTGCACCCGACCCTTGGCATTGCAGTGGGCACCCAGACGGGGATGCCCCTCGCTTACCTCGCGAAAATCGCAGGTGGTCTGGCCCTGCAGGAAGGTCAGGGCGTCGGCGCCGGTGACGCGGATGATCTCCAATGTGCTGAGACAGGCCGCCAGCGAGACATTGGCCAGCAAGTCGGCCGCCTCCTGCTCAAGCGGCTTTGCATGCAGGCCCCAGCGGGGATGTTGTTGGAAGGAATAAGCCGTGTGCCACATGATGCGAAAATCCCGGACAGATGAATGCAAATGAAAACCATCATACGGTTCTGCAATCGAAATACCAGCCTGTTACTGACGCGGGTCCATAGGCGCAGCGCGGCGCATTTCCTATAATGCGAGGCCTGTCCAGGGGAGTCAGTCCGACAATGTCCGAATCCAACCCGTCCCAATCCGAACACTACCGCCGCCTGCAATGGCAATGCCGCCGCGGCATCAAGGAAGTGGAGGTGCTGCTGGTGCCGTTTTTCGAGCGGCATTACCTGTCCCTGTCACCCGCCGATCAAGTGCTGTTTGAAAAGCTGCTGGACCAGCATGACGTGGAGATGTTCGAGTGGTTCACCCACCGCTCGCTGCCGGAAGCGCCGGATCTGGCGCGGATCGTAAAGATGGTACTGCACGGTGTGGACGCCTGAACTGCGCCTGCAGGCGAGCCCGGGCCTGTCAGCGTTGATCATTGCCCTGCACGGGCTGGCTTTATTGGCTTTGGTGCAGATGGGCGGCGGCTGGCTGTGGTGGATCCCTCTGATGCTGATCAGCGGAATATTCCACCTGTTTCAGACGGGTCTGAAGCGCTTGCCGGGATCGGTGCAGCGGGTCTGGCTGGGGCCGCAGGGTTGGCATCTGCAACGCCGTAATGGACAGCAGCGGGGGCCATTCCTGCTCGGATCTGCCAGCCGCATCGACACCCGGTTCATCCGCCTCAGCCTGCATCACCAAGGTGGCATGCTGGCCCGCTTGTGGCCTGCCCACCACCTGATTCTCACTCCAGCCATGATCGGCACCGACGATTTCCGCCGCCTGCAGGTTTTCCTGCGCTGGTCGCCGGAAAAGAATCAGGCGCCACTATCCTGACACCGGGGGCACCACCCGCGCCACATAGTGCTTCGGCACCAGCATCGTATCCTTCGCGTCCGGCAGCAGGTCGGGGTAATCCAGCGTGTAATGCAGGCCGCGACTTTCCTTGCGCGCCAGGGCGCAGTTGATGATCAGCTCGGCCACCTGCACCAGATTGCGCAGCTCGATCAGGTCGTTGCTGATCTTGTAGTTGCTATAGTACTCGCGAATCTCACCCTGCAGCAGCAGCACCCGGTGGCTGGCACGCTGTAACCGCTTGTCGGTGCGCACGATGCCCACATAGTCCCACATGAAGCGGCGCAGCTCGTCCCAGTTGTGGGAAATCACCACGTCCTCGTCGGAATCGGTCACCTGGCTTTCATCCCAGTCCGGGATCGTGACCGGCTGCAGCGGATCATTGAAGCGCGCGCGGATATCCTTGCTGGCTGCGATCGCAAACACCATGCACTCCAGCAGCGAGTTGCTAGCCAGACGGTTGGCGCCATGCAGGCCGGTGAACGCGGTCTCGCCGATGGCGTACAGCCCTTCCACATCGGTGCAGCCGTTCAGGTCCGTCAGCACGCCACCACAGGTGAAGTGGGCGGCGGGTACCACCGGAATCGCTTCTTTGGTGATGTCGATGCCGAATTCCAGGCAGCGCTCGTAAATGGTGGGGAAGTGGGCCTTGATGAAGTCGGCCGGCTTGTGGCTGATATCCAGGTACACGCAGTCGATACCCAGACGCTTGATCTCATGGTCAATGGCGCGAGCCACGATGTCGCGGGGTGCCAGTTCCAGCCTTTCATCAAAGCGCTGCATGAAGCGGGTGCCATCCGGCAGCTTCAGATGGCCGCCTTCGCCGCGCATGGCCTCGGTGATCAGGAAGTTGCCCGCCTGCGGGTGATACAGACAGGTGGGGTGGAACTGGTTGAACTCCATGTTGCCCACCCGGCAACCGGCGCGCCAGGCCATGGCAATGCCGTCGCCGGTGGCCACATCCGGGTTGGAGGTATAAAGGTAAGCCTTGCTTGCTCCGCCGGTGGCCAGCAGCACGAAGCGCGCCTCGTGTACTTCCACGTGGCCGGTCTCATTATTCAGCACGTAGGCGCCTAGTGCCCGGTTGCCCGGCAGACCCAGCTTCTGGGTGGTGATCACATCCACTGCCACCCGCGACTCGAACAGCGCCACGCTGGGCTGCTTGCGCACCTGCTCGATCAGGGTGCTGGAGATGGCGAAACCGGTAGCGTCCGCCGCGTGGATCACCCGCCGGTGACTGTGGCCGCCTTCCCGGGTCAGGTGGTATTCCATCTGGCCGTTGTCCTGCTCCTCGGTGGTGAACCCGACGCCCTGCTGGATCAGCCAGCGGATCGCGTCCGGGCCGTTTTCCACCGTCATCCGCACCGCATCCTCGTGGCACAGGCCGGCACCGGCAATCAGGGTGTCCTCGATATGGGCCGCCACCGAATCTCCCTCGTCCAGCACCGCCGCCACGCCACCCTGGGCATAGTAGGTGTTGGCGGCCGTCAGCGGACCCTTGCTCAACACCCCGACGCGTGCGAAGGGCGCCAGGTGCAGGGCGGCAGTCAGGCCGGCAGCACCGCTGCCGATGATCAGGATATCGTGCTGGAATCGGGTCATTGGGTTGTCCACAACAAAGAGGTGCCCTGCTCAAGGCTGGGCCAGGGCTACGCAGGAAACGGTTATCGTATTGTTTTGACTTGGCGGTATTATACAGCCGGATTGTCATAATCGCTCGAATCGAGGTGTGCCGGGCACAAATGGCCGGAACTTTTGCAGCCAGTTCCGGTCTTTATGAACACTGCCGCTCGCGTTGTTTGCGAGGGCCTGAATGGGGAGTTTTGTTGAATGGCTGAGCGACATCCCGATCAGCTGTTGGTGGAACGTGTTCAGAATGGTGACAAAAGGGCGTTTGACCTGCTGGTAAAGAAATACCAGCACAGGGTTATCGCAGTCGTAAGCCGCTTTGTGCGTGACCCGGACGAAGCAATGGATGTGACGCAGGATGCCTTTCTCAAGGCCTACCGCGCTCTCGCCAATTTTCGCGGCGAAAGTGCGTTCTATACCTGGATCTATCGCATTGCCGTCAATACAGCGAAGAATTATCTGGTGTCGCGGGGGCGGCGTCCGCCTGACTCCGACATCGACGTGGGTGAGGCCGAGCAGTTTGCGAGTAGCGAAGCGCTGCACGAATTCGCCAGCCCTGAACAGGAAATGATGAAAGACCAGCTGGAAAAGGTCGTATTCGATGCACTGAGGGATTTGCCTGACGATTTGCGCACCGCGGTAACACTGCGCGAATTCGACGGTCTCAGTTATGAGGAAATAGCCGAAGTTATGGATTGCCCGGTAGGCACAGTGCGGTCGCGGATCTTCCGTGGTCGTGAGGCCATCGACAAGAAAATTGAAATGATGAACGTTTGACGGTTTGCAGTCGGTGGTGGCGCAGGCTTCACTGATTGTTGGCGCAATATCTCCAGGCAGGTGAGAAAGATGAACGAGCGAAATCTGGAAGAACTGTCCGCCCTGGTGGACGGCGAAACCTCCGAGTTGGAAGTCCGGCGGGTGTTGAAAAACATCGAGCAGGATCAGGCTATGTGCCAGAAGTGGGCGCGTTACCAGATGGTGAGTGCCGTCCTGAAGGGCGAGACGCGGGGCCAAAGCGCCCAATGGCAGCAGGTGGACCTGTCGGCGCGCATTTCGCTGGCGTTGCAGGACGAGCCGGCCCATGCCGGGGCCGAACCTGCCGCTGCTACGGGCAAGCGTCTGACCAATGCGTTACTGAAACCGTTCGCCAATGTGGCCGTGGCGGCCTCCGTGTCGGCGGCGGTGATTCTGGGTTGGCAAAGCGTCAACCAGCAACCGGTGACCGCAGTGGGGCCGGTGGCAATGACGCCTGGCGCATCTGGTGGCGTGGTGGCGTCCGCGCCAGTGGCAACCGGGTTGATGCCGGTGGCCCAGACCAGTGGCTCCTACCGTCCCGCCGCTGTCGCCAACCAGCCTGACATCATCCGCTACAATCCCGATCTCGACGACCGCCTCAATGACTACCTTATCTCCCACTCCGGCAATGCCGCTTTCAATACTGCCAGCGGCGTGGCGCCCTATGCTCGTGTCGTGGCACTGAAGCCGGCACCCCAGGTTCCACCCTCGACCAAATAAGTAACAGGGAGATTCGACATGGTGCAGTGGCGCACGCTGGTGGCAGGCGCGATGATGCTGGGTTCGTCACTGGCGGTGGCCGGAGAGTCTGCCGAGCAGTGGGTGCAGAAAATGCTGTCCGCCGCGCGGCAGACCAGCTACCAGGGCCATTCCGTCATGCTCAGTGGTGGGCAGATCACCTCGCTGGCGATCTACCACGCCCCGTTTGAAAACGAAGTCTGGGAACGGGTGGTGCATCTGAGCGGTGAACCGGCCGAGATCCTGCGCAAGGGTTCCACCATCACCTGCCTGCACCCGGATTCCACCTCCCGTATCGACCTGCAAAGTACTCCCCTGGGCAAGCTCACCGCGCTGGAGGAAAGTGCCCAAACCATTTCCCGTTACTACCGCTTCGACCGCGCCCCCAATGAGCGGGTGGCGGGCCGTGCCGGCGTGCGCATCAATGTCGAGCCCCTGGATACGCATCGTTACGGCTACAGCCTGTGGCTGGACGAGGCCACGGGTGTGCTGCTGAAATCCCAGACCAACCCGGCCAGTGGCGATCCGCTGGAAGTGTTCGAGTTCGTTTCCCTGGAGATCGGCATTCCGCTGTCCCGTGATGTTTTCCAGCCGGCGGCCGGTTTGCAGACTGATGCCTTGGCGCCTGCCAGCGCGCCGGAAGCGAGCGTCATGGCAGGTGGCTGGGCAGCAGAATGGCTGCCGGAAGGCTTCCGACCAGTGAGCCCGGCAGCGCCCCGTCCCGGCAAGCCGGGCGTGAGCAGTCGGGTGTTTACCGACGGGCTTGCGGCTTTCACTGTCTTTTTTGAGCCACAGGCGGGTGCAGCCGTCCAGGCCAACCGTGCCCGTGGCGCCACCGTGGCGGTCAATCGCATTTTACCGGACTCATCTGCCCTGGTGACCGTGGTGGGCGAGATCCCGCTGGCCACCGCCAGCAAGGTTGCCGATAACGTGAAAGCGCTGGAACCCCGTCCCTGATTTCAGTAGAGTGAGTTCAAATAGCCCTGTCACATATCCCTTTCAAATACCCCTGCGGGGAATCTGTCATGATCGAAGAAACCGGGCGTGTGGTCGCAGTTGAAGAGGGTGCCGTCTGGGTTGAAACCATCCGCCAGTCTGCCTGCCAGTCCTGTTCTGCCAAAGCCGGTTGTGGTCACAGCGCCCTGTCCAAACTGGGTAGACAGACCGTGCATTTCCGCGCAACGGCTTCCGGACACTTTGCGGTGGGCGACGACGTGGTGATCGGCGTCCCGGAATCCCTGGTGGTGACCAGCTCCTTGCTGGCGTACCTGATGCCCCTGGTGATTGCGCTGGGACTGGCCCTGCTGGCGGATCATTACACCGGCTCCGATGGCTGGGCCGCGCTGGCGGGTCTGCTGGGGTTGGCGGTGGGATTCGCTGCCCTGCGCTGGTATTTCTCTCACCACCAGCTGGATGACCGCTACCAGCCGGTGGTGCTCAGAAGAGCCTTCGTCCAAACCCAGTGTCACAGCGAGTATTCCTAGTCTTTTCAACGTTCTGGCATTGCGCCAGAGGCTTCCGATTCAGCTAATGCAAGGCGGGTGGAAAACCGGTAGAATTGCCGCAGTTTTTTCCGCCTCCATTCCTTTTACCTTGAAGTAAATCGCACCTGTGACCGAACTAAGCCACATACGCAACTTTTCCATCATTGCTCACATCGACCACGGAAAATCCACTCTCGCGGACCGCTTCATCCAGATCTGCGGTGGCCTGAGCGAGCGCGAGATGGAAGCCCAGGTGCTGGATTCCATGGATCTGGAGCGCGAACGCGGCATTACCATCAAGGCTCACAGCGTCACCCTCTATTACAAATCGAAAGACGGCGATACCTACCAGCTGAACTTCATCGACACGCCAGGGCATGTGGACTTCTCCTATGAGGTGTCGCGGTCCCTGTGTGCCTGCGAAGGTGCGCTGCTGGTGGTGGACGCGGGGCAGGGCGTTGAGGCCCAGTCGGTGGCCAACTGTTACACCGCCATCGAACAGGGGCTGGAAGTGATGCCCGTGCTGAACAAGATCGACCTGCCGCAAGCGGAGCCGGAGCGGGTGGCAGAGGAAATCGAGGAAATCATCGGTATCGAGGCCACTGATGCGGCCCAGGTGAGTGCCAAGACTGGCCTCGGCGTGCCGGAACTGCTGGAGCGCCTGATCAAGGTGATTCCGCCGCCCAAGGGCGAGCGCGCCGGCAAATTACAGGCGCTGATCATCGATTCCTGGTTCGACAATTATCTGGGTATAGTGTCGCTGGTGCGGGTCATGCACGGCACCCTGAAAAAGGGCGACAAGATCATCATCAAGTCCACCGGTCGCGACCATATCGTCGACAACATCGGTGTGTTCACTCCGAAGCGCACTGAAACCGGCCTGTTGCAGGCGGGCGAAGTGGGCTTCGTGGTGGCGGGCATCAAGGATATCCATGGCGCGCCGGTAGGTGACACCATTACCCACGCCAAAACCCCCGAAGTCGCCATGCTGGAAGGTTTCAAGAAGAGCAAGCCGCAGGTGTATGCAGGCCTGTTTCCGGTTACCTCCGACGATTACGATCGTTTCCGCGATGCGCTGGAAAAACTCAGCCTGAACGATGCCTCGCTGCATTACGAGCCGGAAACCTCGGATGCATTGGGCTTCGGGTTTCGCATTGGCTTCCTCGGCATGCTGCACATGGAGATCATCCAGGAGCGGCTGGAGCGGGAATACGATCTCGACCTGATCACCACCGCGCCCACGGTAATTTACGAAATGTTGCTGAAAACCGGCGAGCTGTATTATGTCGACAACCCGTCGAAGCTGCCGGACCCCTCCAAGGTGGAAGATTTCCGCGAGCCAATGGCGGACGTGAACATCCTGGTGCCGCAGGAATACCTGGGCAACGTGATCACCCTGTGCTCGGAAAAGCGCGGTTCCCAGAAGAACCTGCAGTTCATGGGCAAGCAGGTGGCGGTGCACTACGAGATTCCCATGAGCGAAGTGGTGCTGGATTTCTTTGACAAGCTGAAGTCCACCAGCCGCGGCTATGCCTCGCTGGACTATTCGTTCAAGCGCTTCGAGTCCAGCAATCTGGTGCGGGTGGACGTGATGATCAACGGCGAAAAAGTGGATGCGCTGGCGGTGATCTGTCACCGGGATCAGGCCGAGTACCGGGGCCGCGTGCTGACTGAGAAAATGAAGGAACTGATTCCGCGCCAGATGTTCGATGTAGCAATCCAGGCGTCCATCGGCAGCAAGATCATTGCCCGGCAGACAGTGAAGGCCCTGCGCAAGAACGTGCTGGCCAAGTGCTACGGCGGTGACGTCAGCCGCAAGCGCAAGCTGCTGGAAAAGCAGAAAGAAGGCAAAAAGCGCATGAAGCAGGTGGGAAGTGTGGAAATTCCCCAGGAAGCATTCCTCGCAGTACTCAAGGTGGACAAGTAACCAATGGATTTTGATTTTGCGTTGATTCTGGTGGTTCTGGTGGGGGTCACCGGCTTTGTTTATCTGCTGGACATCCTGATGTTCCGCCGCAGCCGGCCCGAGGGTGCGCCGATGCCGGTGTGGATTGAATACCCGGTGTCGTTTTTCCCTGTGTTGCTGGTGGTGCTGGTGCTGCGCTCTTTCCTGGTGGAGCCGTTCAAGATTCCCACCGGCTCGATGATTCCCACCCTGCTGGTGGGTGACTACATTCTGGTGAACAAGTTTGCCTACGGCCTGCGCCTGCCTGTACTGGGCACGCAGATTGTCCCGATAGGCAAGCCCCAGCGCGGCGACATCATGGTGTTCAAATACCCGGAAAACCCCAGCATCAACTACATCAAGCGGGTGATCGGCGTGCCGGGTGACAAGATCACCTATCGCAACAAGCAGCTGCTCATCAACGGTGAGCCGGTGCCGCAGACTCTGGAAGCGCAACTGCCGGCGGGCAGACCTGAATTTAAAATCTATACTGAACAACTGGATGGGGTGAAGCATTCCATTATGGTCACCCTGCAGCGTTCGCCCGAGGCGGAAGAATCATGGATCGTACCGGAAGATGGCTATTTCATGATGGGTGACAACCGGGATAACAGTCGTGATAGCCGTTACTGGAAATTCGTGCCTGACGAGCTGATCGTGGGCAAGGCCTTCGCGATCTGGATGCACATGCCAGGCTGGATTCCGAGCTTCGAGCGCAACCAGCTGGTTGAGTGAACATTTGAGGTGACGGTCATGAATACAATAAAAAGACAGAACGGTATGTCGACTCTGGGCATGATGATGGTGGCTCTGGCAGTTGTGTTTGTTGCGGTGACGGCAATGAAGCTCTGGAACCCTTATTACGATGATCTGGCGGTAAGAACGGCGCTGGAAAACGTTGCCAAGGAAGGAACGACCGTAACCATGGGGCCTGGCGAAATCCGGCAGACCATCAACAAGCGGCTGCAGGTAAACCAGGTAACCCTGGGCAAGGACGACATCCAGATCAAGAAAGAGGATGGCGTCATCAAGATCGACATTATCTATGAGCGTCGCATTCCCATGTACGGCAACATTGACGCCATGGTGAAGTTCAACCACTCCGCTACCGTCAACGCGCGGGGCGCATGAGCCCGGACAGTCTGATCAGCAAGATCGGTTACGGGTTTCAGCGGGCAGACCTGCTGGAACTCGCTCTCACCCACCGCAGCTTCAGCGGCAAGGACAATAATGAACGTCTGGAATTTCTGGGCGATTCGATTCTGAATTTCACCATCGGCGAGATCCTGTTTCAGCAGTTTCCCCAGGCGAAGGAAGGCCAGTTGAGCCGGCTGCGGGCCAGTCTGGTGAAGGGTGTCACCCTGACCAAGATCGCGCAGCAGCTGGACCTCGGCCCTTTTCTGAAACTGGGCCCTGGTGAGCTGAAAAGCGGTGGCTCACGCCGTGATTCGATTCTGGCGGATGCCGTGGAAGCTATCATCGGCGCCGTATTTCTGGATGGCGGCATGGAGCAGTGCAAGGCGCTGATCCTGCGCTGGTTTGCACCTCGCCTGCAGGGACTCACGCTGGAAGACACCGTCAAGGACAACAAAACCCGCCTGCAGGAACTGTTGCAGGCAAACAAATTGCCGCTTCCCGCCTATAACATCCTGAGTGTCGAGGGCGCTTCCCATTCCCAGTATTTCGTGGTGGAGTGCGTGGTGGAAGAGGCAAATCTTGCCTGCCGTGGTGAAGGCCACAGCCGGCGGCTGGCCGAGCAGATGGCGGCGGGCCTGGCACTCGATGCGCTGGAAAACAGCGGAACCGGATCATGACAGACGAACAGAACGTACAGACCCGCTGCGGCTACGTGGCCATCGTGGGCCGCCCCAATGTGGGCAAGTCCACCCTGATGAACCACTTGCTGGGGCAGAAGATCAGTATCACCTCGCGCAAGCCGCAGACTACCCGTCACCGGGTGCTGGGCATCAAGACCGAAAACGGTGTGCAGGCCATTTATGTGGATACACCGGGCATTCACGCCGAGGAACCCAAGGCGATCAACCGCATGATGAACCGCGCCGCCACCAGTTCGGTGCGCGACGTGGATGTGGTGGTGTTGGTGGTGGACGGCCTGAAGTGGAACGATGGCGACGAGCATGTGCTGCGCAAGATCCGCTCCACGCCGTCGCCGGTGATTCTGGCCATCAACAAGGTGGATGAAATCGAGGACAAGGCGGCATTACTGCCCCACATCGAGATGCTGGCGCAGAAACGCGAGTTTGCTGCCATCGTGCCCATCTCTGCGTTGCGCAACAAACAGCTGGACCAGCTGGAGCAGGAAGTGAATTCCCGCCTGCCACTGAGTGAGCTTTTTTATCCGGAAGATCAGATCACCGACCGCTCCCAGCGTTTCCTGGCGGCGGAAATCGTGCGTGAGAAAATCATGCGCCAGCTGGGCAAGGAACTGCCCTATGCCTGCGCGGTGGAGATCGAAGAGTTCGTGTTTGAAAATGGCGTCTGGCACATTGGCGCGTTGATTCTGGTGGAAAAAGACAGCCAGAAACGTATTGTGATCGGCGACAACGGCGAGCGCCTGCGCAAGATCGGCACCGAGGCCCGCATCGACATGGAAAAGATGCTGGAATGCAAGGTGATGCTGAAAACCTGGGTCAAGGTGAAGAGCGGCTGGGCCGACGACGAGCGTGCCCTGCGCAGTCTGGGCTACGGTGATGACAATAAATGATCCGGATTACGGCTACCTTCTGCATGCGCGCCCCCTGCGCGACACCAGTCTGATCGGTGAGTTTTTCCTGCGTCGCCACGGGCGCATTTCCATCGTCTATAAACATCTCAAAAAGGAAGGCAGGCAGGGCGCAAAAGCCCGTCTGCTGCAACCCTTTACCCCCCTCGCCATTACCTTTGACGGCAAGCAGGATCTGAAAAGCGGGCGTCTGCTGGAAGCGGCGGCGGCCTCGGTCATGTTGACGGGTACGGCGTTGTTCAGCGGCATGTACCTGAACGAATTGCTGGTGCGGCTGTTGCACAAGGAAGAAGCGCTGCCGGGTCTGTTTCAGCACTATGAGCATACGTTGCGCCAGTTGCAGGATCTGCCGCCGGAAATTCCGCTGCGTCTGTTTGAACAAAACCTGTTGCTGGAACTGGGCTACGAGCTGGTGCTGGACCGCGACACGGAAGGCAATCCGGTGCAGCGCGATGACCACTATCTGTACGAGGCCGACAGCGGTTTTGTCCGCCTGCTGCAACTGCCGAAAGAACCGTCCCGCCTGCGCCGGTGTTTCAGCGGTGCCCACTTGCTTGAAATCCACCAGCAGGCGTATGAAGATAGCGCGGTGCGGGCAGCGGCCAAGCAGTTGAGCCGGCTGGCGCTGGCGCCGCATCTGGGTGACAAGCCGCTGCACAGCCGCGATCTTTTTCTGCAGCTCGCCAAACGCTGAAATTGCCGAAAAATCAGCAGGCGATTTACGTGGCAATTCGCCGGACAATTCACCAGTTCGCGCACTGGTCAGTGCTCACAGTGTCAACGCTGTCAATGTCAACGCCATCATGGGATGAAGAGGCCATCATGAATCTGCACAAACGAATTCTGCTGGGTGTGAACGTGGACCATGTCGCCACCTTGCGCCAGGCGCGCGGCACCCGTTATCCCGATCCGGTGCAGGCAGCGCTGGATGCCGAAGAGGCGGGTGCGGATGGCATCACCGTGCACCTGCGCGAAGACCGCCGTCATATTCAGGAGCGTGACGTGCGTATTTTGATGGATACGCTGCAAACCCGGGTCAATCTGGAAATGGCCGTCACCAGCGAAATGCTGGCCTACGCCGAATTCATTATGCCGCCCCATTGCTGTCTGGTGCCGGAAAAGAGACAGGAACTCACCACCGAAGGCGGACTGGATGTGGTGGGCAATTTCGACCGGATCAAGGCAGCCTGCGACCGGTTGGGGGCGGCGGGAATCGAAGTGTCGCTGTTTATCGATGCGGACCAGGCGCAGATCGAAGCGGCTGCCAGGGCCGGTGCACCGGTCATAGAAATCCACACCGGCGCCTATGCCGATGCCGAAACCGATGCGGCCATGCAGGCAGAGTTCCAGCGCATTCGCACCGGCGTGGACATCGGTTTGCAGAACGGCCTGATCGTGAACGCAGGCCACGGGCTGAATTATCAGAATGTGGAGCCGATTGCGGCGCTTCCCGGTATCACCGAGTTGAATATTGGCCACAGCATCATTGCGCGAGCAGTTTTCACCGGACTGAAAGAGGCGGTGCGTGAAATGAAACGACTGATGCTGCAGGCGCGGGCATGATCGTCGGCATCGGTACCGACATTATTGCAGTGGAACGGATGGCGGAATCCTTCGCGCGCATGGGCGACGCCTATCCGCGCCGCCTGCTCACCGAATCCGAATTTGCCGAATTCCAGAAGCGCAGTGATATCAACAAGGCGGCGTATCTGGCCAAGCGGTTTGCGGCGAAAGAGGCGGCGGTAAAGGCCCTCGGCACCGGTTTTGCCGACGGCATCACCTGGAAACACGTCAACATTCACAACAACGAAAAAGGCGCGCCGGTGATGACCCTGACGGGCAGAGCGCTGGAACATGCCAACACCATGGGCGTCACCCGTGTGCATCTGTCGATTTCCGACGAGAAAGAGCACGCGGTGGCGTTCGTCATCCTGGAATCGGACGCACAAGGAGCCGCATCATGAAATGCACCAGTTGCAAACAGGGCAGTCTGCAGCCTGCCTATCTGGACCAGCTGTTTCCCTGCCACACCTGCGATCATTGCGGTGGCAACTGGATTCTGCTGGGGGATTACCTGACCTGGAAGGAAGCCAACAAGGATCACGTATTCGCGCCGGAAGCGGGTGAGCCGGTGGCGGAGGATCACAAACAGGCATTGCTGTGTCCTGTATCCGGCAACCTGATGCTGAAATACCGGGTGTCTGCCGATTCGGATCACCGGCTGGATCTAAGCCCGTCGGTGCACGGTATGTGGCTGGACAAGGGTGAATGGGCGTTGCTGAAACAGAAAGGTCTGGCAGGCAGCCTGAACCGGATTTTTACCGATCCCTGGCAGCGCAAGATCCGCGAAGCCTCGGCGCGGGAAACCTTCCAGCATTTGTATGAGCATGAATTCGGCGCGGAGGATTATGCGAAGATCCAGTCGATCCGGCAGTGGTTGTGGCAGCATCCACACAAGCTGAAACTGATCGCCTATCTGACGGACGAAGATCCTTATTCAGCCTGATCTGGTTGCGAATGTGAGCATGCAACCATGAACGGCCGCCGGTGCTTTCAGCGCACCGGCACCCGGTTTTCCACATACCAGCCCACCACCTGATCGATCGCCTGCATCAG
The DNA here is from genome assembly GCA_013178375.1 of Gammaproteobacteria bacterium. Taxonomy (GTDB): domain Bacteria; phylum Pseudomonadota; class Gammaproteobacteria; order Pseudomonadales; family Ketobacteraceae; genus Ch67. The sequence goes on along the minus strand of JABLXQ010000025.1, from coordinate 49,449 downwards.
ATCATCAGTGAGCTCGGGCACAGTCTCATAACGCTGCAGTTTCAGCGCTTCCTCCAGCACGAACGAGCACTTCTGCAGTTTCGGTACACCGGTGTAGCGGGTGGCGCCGTGCAGCTTGTGCACCACTTCCAGCAGCGCACCATAATCCTCGTCCGCCAGCCGCTCTGTGATGAGCGATTTGTCTTTCTGCAGCGACGTGAACAGCATGTCCAGCATTTCCTCCGCCAGATCTGCCTTGCCGTTGGCCAGTTTGATACCCAGCTGCATGTCCACGGCGGCGCCATTGCGGCCCGGTTCGGCGGAGGTGTTGCCGCGCTCGCTGTTTTTCTGGTGCAGGTTCACGCCGGTCCACTTGTGGATGATGTGGATCAGCTGGGATTCGTTGATAGGCTTGGTGACATAGTCGTCCATGCCGGAATTGAGCAGCTGGTGTTTTTCGCTGGCCAGCGCGTGGGCGGTTACCGCGATGATCGGTGTGCGACGCTCGCCTTTTTCCATCATGCGGATGCGACGCGCGGTTTCCACGCCATCCATCACCGGCATCTGGATGTCCATCAGCACCAGATCGAATTCGCGCTGTTCAATATGCTGCAGCGCTTTGATGCCGCTGTCGCAGGCGGTGACCAGCACATCCAGATCTTCCAGCAATGCGGTGAGCAGCTTCAGGTTGGCGGCGTTGTCGTCCACCGCGATGACGCGCAGGGGTTGGTGGCCAATGCGGCTGACCCGCTTTTGATCGGCTTCGGTAAAACTGCGGTGATGCTGGAAGGCGTCGGTGCTGATCAGGCTGCCCAGCAGGTCGTAGGCTTTCTGCTGGCACAGGGGTTTGGTGATCAGCGGCAATACGCGGCCATCCAGCAGGTCCGCCAGCAGGCTCTGGTCGGCGGGATTGGCGTGGATGATCAGGGGAATGCGGTTCTGGTTCGCGCGCACCAGATTCACGGTTTCCTGATACAGCGGATGCTGCGCATTGATGCCGACGATGATGGCGTGCGGCAGCTGGTCTTCGGGGCGGGACAGCAGGCCTGTCAGTGCGGTGAAATCGGAAAACTCGATCACTTCCACCTTGCGTTTCTGCAGCGTGTTTTTCAGGTTTGCGCGCACGGTGGCATTACTGTCGTAGATGGCAATCTGGCAGCGCTGGTTGATCAGCAGCGGTATTTCGATGGCGTCGGCGTTGTGGATCTCGGCGCGGAAGGTGAACCAGAATGTGGAGCCCTGGCCCGGTTCGCTCTCCAGACCGATTTCGCCGCGCATCTGTTCAACCAGATGTTTGGAAATCACCAGCCCCAGGCCGGTACCGCCGAAGCGCCGTGCGGTAGTGGTGTCGGCCTGGCGGAAGGCGCTGAACAGGGCGCGCTGCTGTTCCTTGGTAAGACCGATACCGGTGTCGGACACGCTGACCTTGATGATGGCGCTGCTGTCCTTCATGTCGTCCAGCATCACCCGCACCACGATTTCGCCGTGGTCGGTGAATTTGATGGCGTTGTTCACCAGGTTGGTGAGGATCTGTTTCAGCCGCAAGGGATCGCCGACGATGCCGGTGGGTACGTCGGAGTAGAACAGGCTCACCTGTTCCAGATGTTTTTCGTGCGCCATCGGCGCCAGCATGGTGAGTACGTCTTCCACCACTTCCTGGAAATTCAGCGGCACTTGGTCCAGCACCAGCTTGCCGGCTTCGATTTTCGAGAAGTCGAGGATGTCGTTGATGATGGCCAGCAGGCTTTCGGAGGATTTCTGGATGGTGTCGAGGTAGTCGCGCTGGGTCAGGCTGACTTCGCTTTTCAGCAGCAGGTTGGTGAAGCCGATGATGCCGTTGAGCGGGGTGCGGATTTCGTGGGACATATTGGCCAGGAATTCGGATTTGATGCGGCTGGCTTCCAGCGCCTCTTTCCGCGCCAGATCCAGTTCGATGTTCTGGATCTCGATAGTTTCCAGCGTTTCGCGCAGGTCTTCGGTGGCCTGGTCCACGTTCTGTTGCAGTTCCTGCTGGCCTTCCAGGATCGACTGGCCCAGATGGTTCAGCGCCGCCTGCAATTCCTTCAGTTCACCGTAGGCATCTTCTTCCACCCGCACATCCAGGTTGCCGCTGGTCATGGCGGCCAGGGCCTGTTTGATGCGCGACACCACGCGGCCAATGCTGGCAGAAAAATGCACGGCGATGGCGGTGTTCAGCACCACTGCCAGCGCGATCACCAGCAACATCGACAGCAGGTTGCGGTATTTGGCCAGCACCAGATTGGAGCGGTCGACTTCCACTTCCAGCCAGCCTGCCTCGGGCCGGTCGCTGGCCAGCGGATGATAGGACGAGGCCGGGTAGATCGGATGAATCACTCGCAGGGTGGTGTCCGTCAGGCGGCTGACACCGTTCTTGGTGGCGTCTGACGGCAGCAGCGGTTCGTGCTCCGGTAACGGATGCATGCGGGGGCCGGCCTGGGTGATCAGTTTTCCCGTGGTGTCGTAGATTGCCACGGAGCGGACGTTGTCCTCTTCCAGGATGCGCTGGGCGTAAAACGGCAGCGTGTGGCCCTGGCGCTGGGTCATGCTTTCAAAGATGCCGTGGGAGAAGGCCGCCGCGATCATCTTGCCCTGATTTTCCAGCGCCTTGTCCAGTTCGTCGAAGCGCTGCAGCATCAGGGTGCCCGCCAGCGCGAAGCCGATCAGGATGACCGGCAGCGAACTGATCAGCAGGGCGCGGGTGCGCAGGCCCACGTTCTTCAGGGGCAGCAGGGATGCAATCTTCTTTGTGTCTGTTTTCACGCGGGATTTCCAGCCAGGACAGGGCACCGGTTTTTCGTTCTAAGTATATGCCAACTTGCCAAAGCTATTTCGCCTGCCGGTGATAGGCTCGCTCCCGGGTGCAGGGTACAATAGCCGCATTTCACGGGTTCGGGACGTAGCCATGCATTATCCCACGATTGAAGACTTTGTAGGAAACACGCCGCTGGTACGGCTGCAGCGGCTGCCGGGGGGCACGACCAATACGATTCTGGTGAAACTGGAGGGCAATAATCCCGCCGGTTCGGTCAAGGATCGTCCCGCCCTGAGCATGATCCAGCACGCCGAGGCCCGTGGCCTGATCAAGCCCGGTGACACCCTGATTGAAGCGACGAGCGGCAACACCGGCATTGCGCTGGCCATGGCGGCGGCGATCAAGGGTTACCGCATGGTGCTGATCATGCCCGACAACATGAGCGAGGAGCGGCGCGCGGCGATGTCGGCGTACGGTGCCGAGCTGGTACGGGTGACCCAGAAGGAAGGCATGGAAGGCGCCCGGGATCTGGCGGAGCAGATGCAGCGCGACGGTCAGGGCATTGTGCTGGACCAGTTCGCCAATCAGGACAATCCGCTGGCCCACTACGAAACCACGGGCCCGGAGATCTGGCGTGACACTGAAGGCACGATCACGCATTTCGTCAGCTCGATGGGGACGACCGGCACCATCATGGGCACGTCGCGTTTTCTGAAGGAAAAAAATCCCGAGATCCAGATCATTGGCTTGCAGCCGCAGGAAGGGTCGGCGATTCCTGGTATCCGGCGCTGGCCGCAGGCCTATCTGCCGAAAATTTACGATGCGTCGCGGGTGGACCGGGTAGTGGACATTACGCAGAAGGATGCCGAGGAAACCATGCGCGCGCTGGCGGCGAAGGAAGGCATTTTTTGTGGCGTTTCATCTGGCGGTGCGGTGGCTGGCGCGCTGCAGATTTCCCGTGAGGTCGAAAACGCTGTGATCGTGGCTATCATTTGTGATCGCGGCGATCGTTATCTTTCCACCGGCGTGTTTTCGCCGCAATGATTGGGTAACCATGAACGTACTGGTGTTTGATATTGAAACCGTGCCCGATCTGGAGGGCGGTCGTCGTCTGTTCGGGCTGGAAGGTCTGAAGGATGGCGACACGGCCGCTGCGATGTTTCATTTGCGGCGACAGGAATCCGGCAATGATTTTCTGCGTTTGCATCTGCAGCGGGTGGTGACGATTTCCGCAGTGTATCGGTCGCAGGACAAGGTGGCGGTGTGGTCGCTGGGGGATGAGAAATCCGATGAGAAAACGCTGCTGGAAAAGTTCTTCCACCTGATCGACCGGTTTTCGCCGACGCTGGTGAGCTGGAATGGCAGCGGGTTTGATTTGCCGGTGCTGCATTACCGGTCGATGCTGCACGGTGTGGCCTGCCCGCGTTACTGGGACACCGGCAACGATGACAAGAATTTCAAGTGGAATAATTATCTGAGCCGGTACCATGAGCGTCACACGGATCTGATGGATCTGCTGGCGCTGTATAACAACCGCGCTTATGTGCCGCTGGACCAGATGGCGAGTCTGCTGGGTTTTCCCGGCAAGATGGGGATGAGCGGCGACAAGGTGTGGGATGCGTTTCATCGTGGCGATCTGAAAGGGATTCGCGATTATTGTGAGACGGATGTGTTGAATACCTGGCTGGTGTATCTGCGGTTTCAGCTGATTCGTGGTTTTCTCACGCAGCAGGGATATGAAGATGAACTGCGGATCGTGAAGGAGTATTTGAAGCGTGAAGCGCATCCGCACTTTCTGGCGTTCCTGACGGAATGGGAGAGTGGGGGGAAGGCGGGATGAGTTTTCGTGTTTCAGGTTTTGGTTCTCTGCCGGAGGCCGGAGCGTTGGCTCGTGCTTTTCAGGACACGCCACGAGTACGTCCCTGTAGGCTCGTCAGCGGCCATCCATGGCCGCTGACGTTCCTGAAAAGCACGAGCCAACGCTCCGGTCTCATCAAGCTTCTGTGCCACTTTCCTAAATAGCAGTCACATCAAATGCCAAGAAGACATCGCAAGCCCCCAGTCCCGCAACAGGCGGTGGAAATCAACATCGACTCCCTGGCCCATGATGGCCGTGGCGTCGGCCGCATCAACGGCAAAGCTGTGTTCGTGGACGGCGCGCTGCTGGGGGAAAAAGTCGTCATGCGCTACACCCAATGCCATGGCAAATTTGATGAAGCCCGTGCGATCGAGGTGCTGCAGTCATCGCCGGACCGGGTTGAACCGCGCTGCTCGGCAGCGGCTGTCTGCGGCGGGTGCAGCCTGCAGCACATGAGTTCCCCGGCGCAGATTGCGATGAAGCAGAATATCCTGCTGGACCAGCTCAGGCATTTCGGCGATCTGCAGCCGCAGGAGCTGCTGCCACCGATGACCGGGCCGGAGTTCGGTTATCGGCGCAAGGCGCGTCTGGGTGCGAAATATGTGGAAAAGAAGGGCCGCGCGCTGGTGGGTTTTCGCGAGAAAAACAGTGCCTTCCTCGCCGAGATCGAACAGTGCCACGTGCTGGTGCCTGAAGTGGGGCTGGCGTTTCCCGAGTTCCGGCAACTGATCGAATCCCTGCAGCAGCGTTTGCAGATTCCGCAGATTGAAGTGGCACAGGGTGATGATGCCACCGCGCTGGTAGTGCGCCACATGCAGCCATTGCCGCCGGCCGATCTGGATACGCTGGTGCAGTTTTGCCAGCAGCGGCAGTTTCACCTCTATCTGCAGCCCGCCGGCCCTGACAGTATTCACAAGGTATGGCCGGCCGATAACGATCTGCGCCTGCACTATAAACTGGAGGATTTCGGCCTGACCCTGCAATTCCATCCCACGGATTTCACCCAGGTGAATCCGGTGATCAACCGGCAGATGGTGAAGCAGGCGATCGAATTTCTCGATCCGCAGCCCGGCGAGCGCATTCTGGATCTGTTCTGCGGCCTGGGGAACTTTACCCTGCCGCTGGCGACCCAATCTGCACAGGTGGTGGGCGTGGAAGGTGATGAGGCAATGGTTGTACGCGGTCGTGAAAATGCAGCGGCCAATCATCTGACCAACGTGGAATTTTTTGGCGCCGATCTGACCAAACCGTTCGAGGGCCAGCCCTGGGCCCACGGTGGTTTCGATAAGATCCTGATCGATCCGCCGCGCTCCGGCGCGCTGGAGATTGTCAGCAAGATGACGGTGTTCAAGCCGAAACGCATAGTTTACGTATCCTGCAATCCCGCCACGCTGGCGCGCGATGCAGGCGAATTGAAAAAGCAGGGCTACCTACTGCTGAAGGCCGGTGTGATGGACATGTTCCCGCACACTACCCATGTGGAATCCATTGCAGTATTTGAACCGGAATAAACATCAATGGTGACAGTACGCAACAATCCGGTGGTTCGGGAAGACGGCAGCATTGATCTGCGGGCGTGGATCGAGCACCTCAAGGAAAAAGTCGAAATCACCGACGAGGAAGGTCTGCTGCAGCTCGCGGAATACAGCCGTGATCTGAAAGACAAGACCCCCAATTCCCAGAATGTCTGGGCGGATTCCGCCAGCAGTTTCATGACCGGTCTGGAAATGGTGGAAATCCTGGCCGACCTGCGCATGGACACGGATTCGCTCAAGGCGGCGGTGATTTACCGCGCCGTGCGTGAACGTCAGACCACGCTGGAAAATGTCAGCCGCATGGCGGGCACCGGTATCGCCAAGCTGATCGAAGGCGTGCTGCGGATGGCGGCGATTGCTGCCGTGATGAACCCCGAGAAAAAAGTGGTGCTGGGTCAGGCCACTGATCAGCTCGACAACCTGCGCAAGATGCTGGTGGCGATGGTGGACGACGTGCGCGTCGCCCTGATCAAGCTGGCGGAACGGACCTGCGCGATCCGCGCCGTGAAAACCGCGCCGGAAGACAAAAAGCAGAAAGTTGCCCGCGAAGTTTTCGATATCTACGCGCCGCTGGCACACCGGCTGGGCATCGGTCACTTGAAGTGGGAACTGGAGGATCTGTCCTTCCGTTACCTGCAACCCGAAGCCTACATGCGCATCGCCAAGTTGCTGGATGAAAAGCGCATGGACCGCGACAACTACATCCGCAATGTGGTGAAGCAGATTCATGACGCGCTGGCGCGGGTGGGCATTGAAGCCGAGATCAGCGGCCGCGCCAAACACATCTACAGCATCTGGCGCAAAATGAAGCGCAAGAATATCGATTTCTATCAGGTCTACGATATTCGCGCCGTGCGGGTGCTGGTGCCGGAAATCCGCGATTGCTATGCCGCGCTGGGTGTCGCGCACAATCTGTGGCAGCACATTCCCAAGGAATTTGACGACTACATTGCCACGCCGAAGGAAAACGGTTACCGCTCGCTGCACACGGCGGTGCTCGGTCCGGAAGGCAAGGTACTGGAAGTGCAGATCCGTACCCAGGACATGCACGACGAGGCGGAGCTGGGCGTGTGTGCGCACTGGCGCTACAAGGAAGGCAGCACCGGTCGCACCGACAGCTACGATGACAAGATCGCCTGGCTGCGGCAGGTGCTGGAATGGCAGGAAGAACTGGGCGATTCCGCGGTCAGCAGCGTGCTGTCGCAATTCAGCGAAGACATCATTGACGAACGCGTGTATGTGTTCACGCCGGACGGCCATGTGGTGGACCTTGCGGCTGGCGCCACACCGCTGGATTTTGCTTACCACGTGCATACCGAAGTGGGTCATCGCTGCCGGGGTGCGAAAGTGAATGGCCGCATTGTGCCGCTGAACTACAAGCTGCAGACCGGTGAGCAGGTGGAAATCCTCAAGGGCAACGAAGCGCGTCCGAGCCGTGACTGGCTGCAACCGTCGCTGGGTTTTATCGGCACCAGCCGTGCCCGCGCGAAGGTCGTGCACTGGTTCAAGCAGCAGGATCGTGGCCGCAATATCGAAGACGGTCGCGAAGTGCTGGAGAAGGAATTCAAGCGGCTGGACGTGGGCAAGATCAATCTGGAGCCGCTGGCGCAGACCTTTGGATTGCGAACCACCGAGGATCTGTATGCGGCGGTCGGTGCCGGCGATGTGCGCGTGAGCCAGGTGCTCAGCGGCATTCAGGCGCTGGAAGGCGATCAGCCCCAGCAGGAACTGCTGCCGCTGGATACCCGCCGGCCCCGCATCAATCCGGTCACGTCGGAATTCAGCATCAACGGTGTGGACAATCTGATGACCACCATCGCCGGCTGCTGCAAACCGGTGCCCGGCGACGAAGTGGTGGGTTACATTTCGGTGGGACGCGGCGTTACCGTGCACCGCAAAAACTGCAAGGAAGTGACGCGGCTCATGGAATCGCACGCCGATCGCATCGTCGATGTCAGCTGGTCGGCGGAGGCGGGGCATTTCTATCCCGTGGACATCTTCATCAAAGCCTATGACCGGCAAGGACTTTTGCGCGATATCACGCAGTTGCTGGCGAGCGAGCGGGTCAACGTCACCGCTGTCAATACCCTCTCCGACAGAAGTGACAATACCGCCAGCATGGCGTTAACTATTGAAATCAACAGTCTGGCCGCGTTGGGCGACGTGTTGGCGCGCATCAACCAGTTGCCGAACGTGGTGGAAGTGAAACGTTCGCACCAGGGGCATTGAAATGAGTGACACTGAATTGAGCGCCCCGGTGTCGGACATTCTGCAAATGGATCTTGCCAGCGCCACGCCCATCGAGCGCATCCGCTATTTGATGGCACGTCTGCGGCAACCGGAAATTGGCTGCCCTTGGGACGCAAAACAGACATACGGCACCATTGCGCCCTTCACCATCGAGGAAGCCTATGAAGTGGCGGATGCGATCGAAAAGGGCGATCTGGATCATCTCAAGGAAGAACTGGGTGATTTACTGTTCCAGGTGATTTTCTACTGCCAGATGGCGCAGGAAGAAAACCGCTTCGATTTCAATGCAGTGGCGCGGGTGCTGGAGGAAAAACTGGTGCGGCGGCATCCCCATGTGTTTCCCGAGGGAACCCTGGCGAGCCGGATCGCGCCGGGCCAGCAGGCGCAGGAACCGGCTATCAAGTCCAACTGGGACGCGATCAAACTGCAGGAAAAGGCTGAGAAAAAGCAGCTGGGTGAATCGATTCTGGATCAGGTGCCTGCCAGCATGTCGCCGCTGCGGCGGGCCCAGAAGATCCAGACTGTGGTTGCCAAGAAAGGCTTCGACTGGGAAGATCCGTTCAAGGTAATGGAGAAAATCCAGGAAGAGCTGGGCGAGCTGCAGCAGGAAATGCAGGACGCGGCGCCGGTGGAAAAAATTGCCGACGAGCTGGGCGACCTGATGTTCTGCTGCGTGAATCTGGCGCGGCATTACAAGCTGGACGCGGAAATGGTGATGACGAAAGTGAACCAGAAATTCGAACGCCGTTTCCGCTCGCTGGAAAAGGCGCTGCTGCAACAGGGCATCACGCTGGACGAGGCGACCCTGGCGCAAATGGAAGCCGGCTGGCAGGCCGCCAAAGTGGATGAGAAGTAACGGGGCAATTTGAACAGACAGGTTGAAACCATGAGCAACACGCCAGCATTGGTTGACAAATTTGGACGCAAGGTGGAATACGTGCGTCTGTCGGTCACTGATCGCTGCGATTTTCGTTGCGTGTACTGCATGGCGGAGGAAATGACCTTCCTGCCGCGCAACCAGATCCTGTCGCTGGAAGAACTGTACCGGGTGGCCCGTGTTTTCGTGCAGCTCGGCGTGAAAAAAATCCGCCTGACCGGTGGCGAACCCCTGGTGCGGCGCGACATACTGAAACTGGTGGAAAAGTTGGGTCAGCTGCCGGGTCTGGAACAGCTGGTGCTCACCACCAACGGTTCCCGGCTGGCGCAGATGGCGCAACCGCTGAAGGCTGCCGGTGTCAAACGGCTCAACATCAGCCTGGACAGCCTTGATCCTGACAAATTCCGCGAACTCACCCGCACCGGCGATCTGCAGCAGGTATTGAACGGCGTTGCCGCCGCGCAGCAGGCCGGTTTCAAACACACTAAACTCAACGCCGTGATCCTGAAAGGCCGCAACGATGATGAGATCCTGCCGCTGGTGGATTTCGCCCGTGCGCAGGAAGTGGATCTGACCTTTATCGAGGAAATGCCGCTGGGCCAGATCTCCGAGCATGGCCGGCAGGAATGCTTCATTCCCTCCCACGAAATTCGCGACATCATTGCTGGCCGTCATGAATTGATCCCGTCGCTGGAGAACAGCGGCGGCCCGGCGCGTTATTATCATTTCCGCGACAGCGATTCCCGCATCGGTTTCATCTCACCCCACAGCCACAATTTCTGCGGCGACTGCAATCGGGTGCGGGTGACGGTGGAAGGGCGGTTGCTGCTGTGTCTGGGCAACGAACATTCCGCCGATCTGCGTGATGTGTTGCGCAGCAGTGAAGATGATGCGGTGCTGCGGCAGGCGATCATTGCAGCGATGGATCTGAAGCCTGAGCGTCATCATTTCAATCTGGAAGACGAACCGCAGATTGTGCGGTTCATGAATATGACGGGCGGGTGACTTTGTTGGTCTGCGCAAGCCGGAGGATGGCAGCCCTGGCGCGCATTTTTCATTTCTTGTTCCGACCCAATACCGGAATCCAATTCGAGGCTTTTCAATGAGCGCATCATCCGACTTCATTCCCGTCAACATCGCCGTACTCACCGTCTCCGACACCCGCACGCTGGACTCCGACACCTCCGGCCAGACTCTCGTTGACGGGCTCCAGTCCGCCGGCCACAAACTCGCAGACCGCAAGCTCATCAAGGACGACATCTACCAGGTGCGCGCCATCATTTCGCAGTGGATCGCCAGCGCCGATGTGGAAGCCATCCTCATCACCGGCGGCACCGGCTTTTCCAGTCGCGACACCACGCCTGAAGCCGTCCTCCCCCTGCTCGACAAACAGATCGAAGGCTACGGCGAACTGTTCCGCCAGATTTCGTTCCGCGATATTGGCACCTCCACCGTGCAGTCCCGCGCCGTGGGTGGCCTGGCCAACAACACCGTGATTTTCTGCATGCCCGGTTCCACCAACGCCTGTCGCACCGCCTGGGGCGAAATCATTCGCGAGCAGCTGGATTCCCGTCACAAGCCGTGCAATTTCGTGAAGCAGATAACGGCCGCCCGGCTGACACTGGAAAACTGCGGTACCCGCGGATGAGTTGTTGCGAAAAGCCCGGCCTGATGCCGGTGGAGCAGGCCCTGGCGCAATTGCTGGAGTCTGCGGTTCCCACCGTCCACACCGTCCAGGTTTCCCTGCAGGAAGCATTGGGCCGCGTGCTGGCGGAGGATGTGGTATCCACTCTTGATGTACCGCCTGCCGCGAATAGCGCAGTGGATGGTTACTGCCTGCGTGTCGAAGATTATGTCGCCGGAAAAGCGGTGCCCATATCCCAGCGCATTCCCGCCGGCGTCGTGCCGCAGCCGCTGCAACCGGGCACCGCTGCGCGGATTTTTACCGGCGCTGAAATTCCACCGAATGCGAACTGTGTGGTGATGCAGGAAGATTGCGTCGAAACAGCAAATGCCGTGCAAATCAACGCAGCACCGCAGCTGGACCAGAACATCCGCCCCCAGGCGCAGGACATCCAGCGTGGTCAGCGCATCCTGCAACGGGGCCAGCGTCTGCGTGCGCAGGATCTCGGGCTGCTGGCGTCGATTGGTGTGGCGCAGGTGAATGTTTACCAGCCTCTGCGTGTCGCCGTGCTCTCCACCGGCGATGAATTGGTGGAACCTGGCACACCGGTCGCGCCCGGGCAGATTTACAATTCCAATCGCTATACCCTGATCGGACTGTTGCAGGGGCTGGGGTTGCACATCGTTGATCTGGGTGTGGTGGCCGATACTCGCACTGCCACCGAAGCTGCATTGAAAACCGCTGCAGCGCAGGCGGATGTGGTCATCAGCAGCGGCGGGGTGTCGGTGGGTGAAGAGGATCACGTGAAAGCAGCGTTGTCCGCGCTGGGCGACATCCAGATGTGGAAGCTCGCGATCAAGCCCGGCAAGCCGTTCACCTTCGGCCGCGTGCTCGGAAAACCGTTTTTGGGCCTGCCGGGAAATCCGGCGGCGGTGTTTGTCACCTTCACCATTTTGTGCCGGCCCTGGCTGCTGAAAGCGCAAGGCGCGACACACTTCCTGCCACAGGGATTTTCACTGCCGGCGGCTTTCACATTGAGCAAACCCGGCAAGCGGCAGGAGTATTTCCGTGTGCGACTGGATATGGTGGACGGGCAGTTGCGTCTGGTGCCGCATCCCAATCAGAGTTCCGGCGTCCTGTTTTCCGCCAGCTGGAGCAGCGGGTTCGCGGTAGTGCCGCCGGGGGTGACGGTCAGCAAGGGCGATCCGGTGCAGTACCTGCCTTTCGATGCCTTGCTGAACTGAGGCAATGTTGAGGGGGAACCCGGGCTGTCATCCAGACACCGAAGGTTCCCTCTGCAGTCTTACCCGTGCTTGTTTTTCAGCGTTTCGATCTTGCTGATGTAAGTCTGCATGGCCTTGTCCTTTGACATGCCTTTCAGGCTTTCCCAGGCGTTGTACTTGGCGCGGCCGATAAAATCCGTCAGGCCCGGCTTCTTGCCACTCACGTCGCCGTCGGTGGCCTGCTTGAACAGGGCGTACATTTCCAGTTTCACTTCGTTGGAAGGCTTGAACGAGCCTTGCGCGTTCTGTACGTACTGCACGGCTCCATCGAATTGTTGTTTCAGATCCTGCATGTGATTCTCGCTTCAGTGGCATTTGACTGGCGCCAGTGTAAGCGTCAAGCCTGCCAGCGGCAGTGACCGCATAAACCCTGCGGCTGGGTTTTTCGGCAACTCGGCCAAGGATTTTCGCCTAACGAAAATCGTCTTTTGCCGTTTCGGCAGATAACCAAACAATCTAATCGGCAACTGGAGCCAATACCGGTTTTCACGCAAGCTGAAAAGGTCCAATTACCCCACTCAAGGGAGGAGTGCACTATGGATTCCGCTTATAACTCGATGGTGAGCCTGTTCCAGCAACTGGGTCTGCCCAGCGCGCCGGAGAAGATCGATGATTTCATTGCCCGGCACCACTGCCTGTCGGACGGCATGAGCATCGACCAGGCCCCGTTCTGGAATGACAGCCAGGCGGAATTCATCCGCGAGGCCCTGCAGGAGGATTCGGACTGGGCAGAAGCGGTGGATCAGCTGGACGCCCGTCTGCGGTATTGAACCGGGCCCGGTGCAGCGGCTTCGATATATTGATGTGAACCAATGGTCACGGCCATTTTGTCGCCAGATGGGGTGGACGGGGCTAGCATTGATCTCTAGGATTGGCGTCTCGCATTTTAAACCAAGCAGTTTAATCGCCACTAGAAGACCAATATGATGCAAGCCAAACGCGTGAGGGTGAATCCATTCAAGCGGCCCTATGTGGTGCTGATGATGGAAGTGATCGGCCGTTCGCTGGAAGCGGCCAGTCAGGTGGATGAGCGGATCCAGAACGAAGTCCGCCCTCTGCCGGACGGATTGATGTTCGAAATGAAGGTGATGCCGGACGGACCGGCGCTGGTGCTGCAGAAGACCGGGGCGACCGGTCTGAAATACCTGGGCAGACGCCCCCCGCGCAAACCGGATGTGGTGATGAAGTTCAAGCATGTCACCCATGCGTTTCTGGTGTTTTCCTTTCAGGAGGCCACGGCTCGGGCCTTCGCCAACGACCGCATCCTGCTGGATGGTGAAATCGCCTACGCCATGAAGCTGGTGCGCTGTCTGAACCGGATGGAGAGCCTGATCCTGCCGAAAATCATCGCCGAGCGTGCACTCAAGCGCTATCCCAACCTGTCGCTGCCGGAAAAAATGCTGGGTGGCGCACGCATCTATACACAAGTTGCCAAGAACCTGATTCGGGGCTGAGCCATGTCGAAATCCTATTACGAATTCTTTTGTCCGGTGAAAGTGGTGGCGGGCAGTGCCGCGCTGGAACACATTCCCTATGAACTGAACACGCTGTCTGCCTCCCGCCCCCTGATTGTCACCGACAAGGGCGTGCGCGGCGCCGGCCTGATCGATCATGTGCTGGCAGCCTTCGCCGAAAGCGGCATGGACGTGATCGACATCTATGACGACGTGCCACCGGATTCTTCCCTGAAAGTGGTGAAAGACATCGCCCGCGTTTACCGCGAAAAACAATGTGATTCCATCATCGCCGTGGGCGGTGGCTCGGTCATCGACACCAGCAAGGGCGTGAACATCCTGGTATCGGAAAACGGCAACGATCTGTCGGAATTTTCCGGCGTGGGTGTGCTGAAAAAGCCGCTGAAGCCGTTCTTCGTGATTCCCACCACCGCAGGCACTGGTTCCGAGGTGACGATGGTGGCGGTGATTTCCGATCCGGACAAGGGCGTGAAGATGCCGTTCACCTCCTATTTCCTGCTGCCGAACGTGGCGATTCTGGATGCGCGCATGACGCTCACCCTGCCGCCGCACATCACCGCGATGACGGCGATGGACGCCATGACCCACGCCATCGAGGCCTACACCGGCATGGCGAAAAACCCCATCAGCGACGCCTATGCTACCTCGGCCATTCGCAAAATTGCGGAAAACCTGCCCCGCGTGCTGAATAAACCCGACGACGCCGATGCCCGGCTGGAATTGGCCCAGGCCTCCACCATGGCCGGTATTGCGTTCTCGAATTCCATGGTGGGACTGGTGCATTCCCTGGGGCATTCGCTGGGCGCGCTCTGCCACCTGCCGCACGGCCTGTGCATGAACCTGTTCCTGCCGTATGTGCTGGAATACAACCTGCCGGAGCGGGGAGACGTGATCGGTGAGCTGCTGCTGTATCTGGCGGGTGCCGATGTCTATGCGCACACTCCAGCGCACGAACGCGGCAAGAAAGCAGTACAGGTGATCCGCGACATGCGGGATGAACTCAACCATCGCTGCAAGTTGCCGCGCACGCTGTCGGAAACCGGCAAGATCACCCGCGACCAGCTGCCGAAACTGGCGCAGATGGCGCTGGATGACGGCTCCATTATTTTCAATCCGGTGGAAGTGGATCTGGATGACGCGCTGGCGGTGTTGAACCGCGCCTGGTAAGCGTGGCGCGCGCTGTCAGTCAACGCTGGCGGCGCGGGCGACCTTCAGACTGCCCGCAAAGTTGTCGATTGGTTGCGGCCGGTCAAACAGATAGCCCTGGAACCGCTTGCAGCCATAGTGCTGCAACATCTGGCGCTGCAGGTCGGTTTCCACGCCTTCGGCAATCACCGCCAGTCCCAGGGTTTCGCTCATGCGGATGATGGTTTGCACGATGGCCTCGTCGGAGCGGTCCCGCCCCAGATCCTGCACGAAACTGCGGTCGATCTTGAGCTGGTTCAGCGGCAGTTTTTTCAGATACGCCAGCGACGAGTAGCCGGTGCCGAAATCATCCAGCGCGAACGAGATCCCCATCGCCTTCATCTCGCGCATCTTCACAATGAATTCGTCGATGCCTTCCAGCAGCAGGCTTTCGGTGATTTCCAGTTCCAGCCGTGCCGGATTGGCACCGGTCTCCGCCAGAATCGCCTGCATATTGGGAATGAAATCCGGTTGCCGGAATTCCCGCGCGCTGACATTCACCGACAGCAGTATCGGCCGCGTTTCCGCGCAGGCTTCCCACCGTTTGAGGTGAAGACAGGCTTCCCGCAGCAGCCACTGGCCGATGGGAATGATGAGCCCGATTTCCTCGGCAAAGGGGATGAAATCCATGGGGGGCACCAGGCCGCGCTCAGGATGCTGCCAGCGCAGCAGGACTTCGGCACCAATCACCTTGCCGGTCTGGTCTACCTGCGACTGGCAGTACAGGCGCAGCTGCTGATCAGTCAGGCTGCGGCGCAGATCCGCTTCCAGCCGGGTACGCCGTTCAAGTTCGTGCTGCATGGCCGGATCGAAAAAGCGCACCACGTTGCGCCCGCTTTTCTTGGCGCCGTACATGGCCAGATCTGAATGCTTGAGGATGTCCTCGATGCTGGATTCCTGATCGCGAAAGATCACGATGCCGATACTGGCGGTGCAGATGAATTCCTCGCCATTGAGCAGATAGGGGAGGGCGAAGGCGTGCAGCAATTTGTCCGCCACCAGCCCGGCGCGGGCCATGGCGCTGCGAATATCGGCGTCCAGTTCTTCTAGCACGGCCACGAATTCGTCGCCGCCCAGACGGGCGATGGTGTCTTCCTCCCGCACCAGTTCACGCAGGCGTCGCGCCACTTCTTTCAGCAACAGGTCGCCGGTTTCATGGCCCACGGTGTCGTTGATTACTTTGAAATGGTCCAGATCGATGAACAGTACGGCGCAGTATTGCTGGTTGCGGCTGCTGCTGACCATGGCATGGCGCAGGCGCTCCAGCAGCAGCCGGCGGTTGGGCAGGCTGGTGAGGGGATCGTAAAAGCCGAGGTTGATGATCTCTTCCTCGGCGCGTTTGCGTTCGCTCAGGTCGCGCATGAACGCGAAAAACCGGCCGTCTTCCCCTGCCAGCATCACGGCCTTGATTTCCACCGGCCAGAGCGAGCCGTCACTGGCGCGGTGCATGGATTCGAACTGGATGGCACCCTCGGTGGCCAGGCGGCGGATGTTGGCGGCGATGACGGCGGGGGCGTGCAATGCCTCCAGATCGCTGACGCGCATGGTCAGCAGCTGGTCGCGGGAATAGCCGGAGCGGCGCACATAGGCACTGTTGACGTTGAGAATGCGGCCTTCGAGATCGAGGAGCCAGAAGCCGTCGATGGAGGTTTCCAGAATCTCGTGATAGCGGCGCGAGGTGGACTGCACCTGCTGTTCGTACCGGCTGCGCTCGGCCTCGATATCCAGCTGATCGAGCCCGTGTCCCAGATTGGCGGCCATTTCCTGCAGCAGGTCCGCTGTCTTGGCGTCGAAGGCATTGGGCTGCGTGTGGTACAGGGTCAGCACCGCGTATGGTTTGCCGGCGCGGCGGATGCCCACGGCGGCAGAGGCGCGCCAGCCATAGCGGCGGGCCCGGTCGTGCCAGGGTGTGGTAATGCTGGCGGACATGAAATCCTGGATGAAGATGGCGCTGGTTTCGCGGAAGGCGGTGCCGGTGGGGCCGCGGCCTTCCGGCACGTCCGCCCGCGACGAGATGTTGATGCCGTCGAGGTACTCAGTGTTGCGTCCGGCGCTGGTCACGGGCTGGATTTTCCCGCTGGCAGGATCGCAGGTGCCGATCCAGGCCATGGCCATGCCACCGTGGTCCACCGCGATCTGGCAGACCCGGCTGAACAGGCTGGTTTCGTCGTGACAGTCCATCAGTGCGCGCTGGGTGCGGGACAGGGCGGCATACAGCTGGTTGAGAAAGCGGACCTGGTCGCTGCTCTGGCGGGCGGCGGTGATGTCGCGGATCACGCCGGCGATACAGGAGATTTTCCCGTTGCTGTCCTGGATGGGTGCGGACTGGTCATGGACCCAGATCAGCTGGCCATCCGGCAGCACGACCCGGTATTCAGCATCGCATTTTTCCTTGTCGCGGATACCGGTGAGGGCCGTGACAAGGGGGCGGTCATCCGGATGCGTACGGTCGAACCAGGCGCGGGGATTGGGTTTTATCTGCTCCAGCGTGAGGCCGAACAGCTGGCTGAAGGCCGGGCTGACATAGAGCAGCTCACCGTTGTTGGCGGCACGGAGCCAGAACAGCATGCCGATGTCTTCCCCCATCTGGCGAAAAAACGCGTCCCGGTTCTGCAGGATGGCTTCAATGAACTGGTTGCTGTGCGGCATGAATCGACCACGTCCCTGTACAAAAAGCAGGGTTTAAGTCTGGTCGAAAAGTGGCGGATTGGCCAATGGCGGGTGGGTAAAAAGAAGGCCCGTTTCAATCTGTTGCCCGGGCTGGCAGCAGGTTGAAACAGGCCATTCGCGAGAAAACCGGTATCAGGCGGTTTCGAATTCCTTTTTGTCGATCTTCGGGCCCTGGAAATTGGCACGCTGGGTGCTGGGCTGGTAATCCGCCAGCTTGCGGCGGATATCGTCCTTGCATACGCTAACCGCTTCCCTGGGTTGGGCTGCACGGGCAAGAATACGCTTCTTCATCATGTGATTCTGGATCAGTTTGATCATGGCTGGGAACCTCAAAGCAAAGGCTTATAGTCGTTTTTCCTTATGCCCCCAACGCAGGCCTCCAGCTCCAATGGCCTGACGTTCGATCTTCAATGTGCGTCCGCCCATCTGGTAGAGTCGGGCGGTTATCGCAAAAATAAACAGGTATTCAAATATTGGTTTTTTGTTGTGTCTGAGGTCAGTGTAAATCGCCTCGACAGCAGTGCACAGTATGGACTTCGCAAAGTGTTAAGACTGTCAAAATTTGTCGGCGAAGGTTGAGCAACTTGTGATCAATATCCCAGTTTGGTTAGAAACTGACCTGAATTGTCATTCCACCTCTTGCGGATACTGCAGCGGCTGACAATTTTTGTAATTCATTTGATTTAAGGAAGGGATGGATGCAGCCACCGGAAATACCCCTGCAAGACCGCAATTTCGATGATCTTGCAGACCAGTTTGCCCGTCGTGTCTATGGCGGCAGCAAGGGGCGCATCCGGTTGGCGCTGCTGGAACGGGATCTGCGGGAGGCGGTGCCTGGCCTTTACGGCGATGGCCCCCGTCTGCGCATTCTGGATGCCGGCGGCGGTGAGGGGCAATTCAGTCAGGCCCTGGCGGAACAGGGGCACCAGGTGGATCTGTGCGATCTCTCGGCCACCATGGTGGAACGGGCAAGTGCCCGGGTGGCTGCGGCAGGGCTGGGGGAGCGCATGCACTGCTTCCAGGCGGCGGTGCAGGATCTGCCCGAAGCCGGTGGTTATGATCTGGTGCTGTTCCATGCTGTCCTGGAATGGGTGGCGGACCCCAGGGCCACCCTGCAGTCAGTGCTGAAGCAGGTGCGGCCGGGCGGCCAGTTGTCACTGATGTTCTATAACCTGCATTCCACCGTGTTTCGCAGCGTGTTGCGGGGGTTTCTGGACAAGGTGTTGGCAGGAGATTTGCGTGGCAAGGGGCGGGGCCTGACCCCCATCAGCCCCTTGCAGCCGGACGAGGTGCTGGCCTGGCTGGAAGCCGCCGGGCTGGACCTGCAGGTGCGCAGCGGTGTGCGTGTCTTTCACGACTATCTGCACCACGACATGCGCAAACAGCAGGACGAGACCGCACTGCTGGCACTGGAAATGCGTTATTCCCGACTGGAGCCTTATCGTTCACTGGCGCGTTATTACCATGTGATCGCGCGCAAACCGGAGGTTTGATCATGGATCGATTGTATCGTCTGTTGCCTGTGTTTTTCCTGCTGGCCATTGCTGTGTTGCTGCTGTTCCCGCTGGCGGCGCTGGGTACCCGCTTCGGCCTGTGGCATTTCATGACGGCCTTTGCGCTGCTGGGCGGCGGCGCCATCACCGGGCTGGTGTTGCTGGCCATCTGCGGCCTGATTCTGCTGGTGGCCATTCACCATCACGAGGACAAGCCCAAACACCGCGCCATGCTGGTGGTGATGACTCTGCTGCTGCCCCTGGGCTATCTGGCTTTTTACGCCGTGCAGGCCAGTCAGGTGCCCATGATCCACGATATTTCCACCGACCCGGCGCAACCGCCCGAACTGATGGCCCTGCTGGCCCAGCGGGGGCCTGGCGCCAATCCGCTGGATTATTCGGCCGAAGTGGCAGCGGCCCAGGCCAGTGCCTATCCGGATATCCGGCCCCTCCACCTGGATCTGACACCGGCGGAGGCGCTGGCCCGGGCGGAGCAGGTGGCGCAGGCACTGGGCTGGCAGGTTGTGGCAACCGATGCGGCACGGGGCACACTGGAAGCCACTGCCACCAGTTTCTGGTTCGGTTTCGTGGATGACGTGGTTGTGCGGATACGGGGGGAAGGCGAGCGTACCCGCATTGACGTGCGTTCGGTGAGCCGGGTCGGCAAGGGCGACGTCGGCAAGAACGCCGCGCGCATCCGCGCCTTCCAGCGCCAGATGGCGGAGTAGATAGGACAGGCTATGCTTAAAAAATTATCTGTTCACTAACCGAAACAAGGGGTTGGTGATCGACTGAGCCAGCGACGGCCGTACCATGCCAGACCGTGAATTCCCTTATCAAGCAGACTTTGCCGCTGCTTTTTCCGCCTTGCGCTGGCTGCTTGCCGGTGTCCTGCTGTTGTGGTGCGGCACCCTGTTTGCCGGCGATGGCCAGGTGCTGACGCTGACCCCCGAGCAGATCCGTTATGACGCCGGTCTGAACGCGCAGTATCTGGAAGACACCAACCAGCTGCTGGGCATCAACGATTTCATTTCCCGTCCGGTGGATTTTGTCTGGCGCCAGAACCTGTCCACCACGCCCAATTTCGGATACTCCAGCGCTGCGTTCTGGCTGCGCTTCGGGGTGGCCAATCTGCAGGACCCATCGCGCTGGCTGCTGGAAATCAGCTATCCCCTGCTGGATGACGTGCAGGTGTTCTTTCTGTCGCAGGATCGGGTGATCAGCCAGATCCACACCGGCGATCGTCAGGAATTTTCAGCGCGTCCGTTCCAGCACCGCAATTTCGTGATTCCACTGCCGGCCGACGCCCCGTCGGACATGGAGATCTATGTGCGGGTGGTGAGTGGCGGTACCCTGGAAATTCCGCTGACGATCTGGCGCGAAGATGCCTTCTGGACCAAGGAGCAGCCCATCCTGGCGGTGAAGGGCATGTATGCCGGGCTGGTGCTGGTGATGGTGCTGTACAACCTGTTCATCTATCTGGCGGTGAAAGAAACCAGCTATCTGTACTACGTCTGCTACGCATTTTTCATGCTGATGTTCCAGTTGTCGCTGGACGGTTTCGCCTTCCAGATGTTGTGGCCGAAAGCCGTGGGCTGGCACGAGATCAGCTTCCTGATGTGCATCGCCTTCACCACGGCATTTCAGAGTATGTTCACCAATTCATTCCTGGATCTGGAACACCGGCTGCCCGGGGTGTCGAAAACATTGATGTTCTTCGTGGTGGCGCTGATTGCCTGCGCCGCGATCTCGCTGACGACGATGTACGCCACCATGATCCGGATTGTGGTGGGGCTGGCGGTGCCGGTGTCGTTGCTGTGCTGGATGACGGGCATCTACCTGTTCTACCGCGGTGTGGCGGTGGCCCGTTATTTCGTGCTGGGCTGGACGCTCTATTTCGTTGGTTTGATGGCGATGGCGGCGGCCAAGTTTGGTCTGCTGCCGACCAACTTTCTTACCCATCACTCGTTGCAGATCGGGTCCGCGCTGGAAGTGGTGCTGTTCTCGCTGGCGCTGGCGGACCGCATCAATATCGACAAACGGGAAAAGCTGGCGGCGAAGCAGGAAGCGATCAGGCATCTGGAGCGGTTCAAGACGCTGTACGACAACGCCATCGAAGGTATTTTCCAGTGCACGATGGAAGGCCGTTTCGTCAGTGCCAATCCGTCCATGGCGAATTTCATGGGCTACCGCTCGCCGCAGGACTTCATCGATCATGTGACCGAGAAAGGGCCGCAGTCGTTCATGGACCCGGTGCAGTATCACGAATTCCGCCGCGCGGTGCTGAGCAAGGGGCAGATCCTCAACTTTGAAGCCCAGGGCCGGCGCCGGGACGGCAAGCCGTTCTGGTTTGCGCTGTCCGCCAAGATGGTACAGCCGGGGGCAGACCGGCAGCGGTTGATCGAAGGATTCGTGGTGGACATCACCGAGCGCAAGCGCAGTGAGGAACAGCTGCATTTCCTGGCGCGGCACGATCCGCTCACCGGGCTGGTGAACCGGCGTGAATTCGAGCACCGGCTGGAGCTGGCGTTGCAGCAGACATTGCGAGACGGTGTGCGCCACACGCTTTTGTTCATGGATCTGGACCAGTTCAAACTGGTGAACGATACCTGCGGCCACATAGCCGGCGACGAACTGCTGCGCCAGATCACGCTGCATGTGCAGCAGCAGATGCGCGCGGGCGATACTCTGGCGCGCATGGGCGGTGATGAATTCTGTGTGTTGCTGCAGGGGTGCAGCGGCGACAACGCAGTACACGTGGCCAATAAGATCCGCACCACCATCCAGGATTTTCGTTTCGCGTGGGACAATCGCATGTTCAGTCTGGGTGTGAGCATCGGCCTGGTGACCGTGAGCGAAAAAATGGATTCAGTGAAATCCCTGCTCAGTCTGGCAGACGCCGCCTGTTACGCCGCCAAGGATGCCGGCCGCAACCGGGTGCATGAATTCGATCCGGGCGACACCGAACTGGCGGCCAAGCAGAGCCAGATGCAGTGGGCGTCGCGCATCAATGAAGCGCTGGAAAAACGCGATTTCCTGCTGTATGTGCAGCCCATCGTGGCCACGGAAGCATCGACAGAAGGCCGCCACTACGAAGTGTTGCTGCGCATGCGGAACAACGGCGTTGTCGTGGCCCCCGGTGCCTTCATGCCGGCGGCGGAGCGCTATAACTTGATGCCGTTTATCGATCGCTGGGTGGTGCGAAACCTGTTCCAGTGGATGGCGCAGCACCGCGACCGGGTAGAACAGTGGGGCCTGATTTCAGTCAACCTTTCCGGCCTCACGCTGGGCGACGAGGATTTCCCCGCCTTCCTGCGGGAGCAGTTTGAGCAGCACGCCATTTGCCACGACAAGATCTGCTTCGAAATCACCGAAACCATTGCGGTCACCAACCTTGCCAGCACCCTGGCCTTCATGGATGAGTTTCGCGAGATTGGCTGCCGTTTTTCGCTGGATGATTTCGGTAGCGGTTTTTCCTCTTACGGTTATCTGAAAAACCTGCCGGTGGATTACCTGAAAATCGATGGCACCTTCGTCAAGGATATCGAGACCGACGTAATTGACTATGCCATGGTGGAATCCATCAACCGTATCGGCCACGTGATGGGCAAAAAGACGATAGCGGAATTTGTCGAGAACGATGCCATCCTGGAACTGCTGCGCCGGATCGGGGTGGATTATGCGCAGGGCTACGGCATTTCGCAGCCGATTCCCATTGAGGATGCGCCCTGAGCGCGTCGCATTGCAGCATGCGCGCGGTGCGGCCACAATAGGGCCTTTGCAACGGGGGAGTTATCGATGACCAATCCGGTTCACGATAGTGTCATGATCCTGGCGGATCGTTATTTGGATGAATCCATCGCATTGCTGGCGCTGCCGTACATGGACGAGGAAGCCGTGCATGATCTGCGGGTGCTGATGAAGCAGTTGCGCGCGCTGACGCGCCTGTATTCATCCCATGGCGCGCGGACGGTGATGACCGGCATCAACAGTGTGCTGCGGGATGTGGCGCGGGTTTTTTCCGCCCAGCGTGATGCCCATGTGCTGGTGGAGACACTGGAGCAGGTGGCCAGCGCCAGTGATCGCACCGTGGCGGCCCGGTTGCGGGAAATCAGCCGCGAGATGACGGAGCAGACCGGCGCGGTGACGCAGGACATGTCCCCTGCCAACCTGATCGCAGACTTGCAGTGGGTGCGTTCACGGTGGCGACTGCTGCAGCGAGACGATGCGGCGTTTCTCACCGATGCGCTGACGCGATCTTACCGGCGCTGCCGCAAGACCGGGCGTATGGCGTTGCGCCGGCGTGAGCCGCACGAACTGCATGAATGGCGCAAGCGGGTGAAATATTTTTATTACCAGCTGGCGGTGGTGGAAATGGCGGATCCCTGGTTGACGGGTCAGAAGGAACAGCTGCGCAGACTGGGGTCGATGCTGGGCAAGGTGCATGACCTGGATGTGCTGGAGCAGTATCTGTGTGCCAGTGCCTGGGGTAACCAGCCGCAACTGTTGCGTCGGATTCACCAGCGCCGGGTACGTCTGGTCAAGAAAGCGAGGGCGCTGTATGTGCACGCCTTTTCCCAATCGTCAAAATCGTATCGCAGGAAACTGGAAACATCATGAAACGCCTGACCCTGATCCGCCACGGCAAATCCAGCTGGGACAGCGAAGCATTGCAGGATTTTGAGCGGCCCCTGAGCGCGCGGGGCTGGCGTGACAGCCCGCGCATGGCTGATCTGTTTGCCACTTACGAGCACCAGCCCGATCAGTGGGTCAGCAGTTTCGCCACCCGGGCGCTGACCACTGCGCGCATTTTTGCGCATCACCTGCATTATCCGGTGGAGAAAATCGTGATCAGTGAGCAGGTGTACGAAGTGGATTCTGGTTCGCTGCTGGATTTTCTGCGGGTGAGTTTTTCCGCCAGCAAGCATATCGCGTTGTTTGGCCACAATCCGGGGCTGGAGGATCTGGCGGAATCCCTGTGTCCGGGGCAGGTGAAGGGTTTTCCCACCTGCGCCATCCTGCAGCTGAAGCTGGATATCAAACAGTGGAACGAGCTGGCGCCGGGATGTGCCACGCTGGAACGGTTCGATATTCCGAAAAAATTACGCTGATATTTTTGTCTTCATTGAATCAGGTCATCCATCAGTGCCCGGAGGAAGCGCGCAGCCTCGCCACCGGTTACCACGCGATGATCGAAGCTCAGGCTCAGCGGCAGCATGCGGTGCGCCGCGAAGCCGTCACCGACAGCCACCACGCTCTGATAGACCCGGCCGGCGCCGAGAATCGCCACAGTCGGTGGCACCACCACCGGATTGCCGTAGCGGCCCGCGATAGTGCCGTAATTCGATAATGTGATGGTCGCCCCGATCATTTCCTGCGGGGGAATGGTGCGGGCGCGAACATCGGCCCGCAGGTGTTCCAGGCCATCACGCAGATCCTCTGCCGTGCGCGCGGTGATGTTGCGCAGCACGGGCACGAACAGGCCGTCCGGCGTATCCACCGCAATGCCCAGATCCACTTTGTCGATCACCCGCAGGCTGTCGCCGTTGTTGTCGTACCAGGCATTCAGTTGCGGCTCCACCACACAGGCTCGCGCCAGTGCACGTACCAGCCGCATGGTGATGTCTTCGCCTTTTTGCCAGTGATGAATATCCACGTCATCGTTGATGGTGACTTTCACAACTTCGGCATGGGCCCGCGCCATGTTGCGCGCCATCGAACGGCGTACGCCGCGCAGCGGCTTGGCTTCTCCCAGTTGTTGCGTCAGTTGTGCTGCCTTTTCCACATCGGTGCCGGTAATGAGACCGCCGTTGCCGCTGCCACTCACCTGGCCTAAATCAACGTTCAATCGTTTGGCCAGTGCTCGAATCGCGGGGGTAGCCCGGTTCATGCCGCTACCGCTTCGGTGCGCGCTACCGATAATGAAATGATCCACTTCCGTGGACTGGTGTGCGGTTTCCATCTTGCCGACCACGGTGCCGGTGTCTTCCTGTTCCTCGCCGGCAAATTCCAGCAGCGGTTCACCGATATGGATCAGGTCGCCCTCCGCGCCGAAACAGGCGGCGATGATGCCCGCCTGTGGCGAAGGGATGTCGACGATGGCCTTGGCGGTTTCCACTGAAATCAGCGTCTGGTCCTGCTGCACGTTGTCGCCGGGCTTGACGTGCCATTGCACGATCTCCGCTTCCTGCAGTCCTTCCCCCAGATCGGGCAGTTTGAAATATTTCATGCCGGGTCTCTTTTGCAAAATGAATTTATGAAAGCTGATCTCACGCAGTGTGCCTCATGTGAATTCCAGCGCGCGCACCGCGGCACTCACGATTTCATGCACGTCAGGCAGGTAAATGTTTTCACGGCGGAAGTAGGGAATCGGGGTGTCGAAGCCATTGACCCGCTCCACCGGCGCCTTTAAAAACAATAGACCTTTTTCCGCCATCACGGAGGCAATTTCCGAGCCGACGCTGCAGGGGCGTGGCGCTTCCTGCACAATCACGCAGCGGCCGGTTTTTTCCACCGAGGCCAGCAGCGTGTCGTAATCGATGGGATTGAGTGAGGCCACGTCGATCACTTCAGCGGAGATATTGCGCTTTTCCAGCTCCCGTGCCGCCTGCAGGGTTTCGTGCACACAGGCGCCCCAGGCGATCAGGGTCACATCCTTGCCTGGGCGCAGGGTGAAACAGGTGTCCAGCGGCAGGCCCACGCCGTCGTCGCGGATTTCCTGCTTCACCATGCGATAGAGGCGGGACGGCTCCAGAAAAATCACCGGATCGGGATCTTCAATCGCGCTCAGCAGCAGGCCGTAGGCACGGGTGGGAGAGGAGGGCACCACCACGCGAATGCCAGGAATGTGCGCGAAGATGGCTTCGGTACTTTCGCAATGATGCTCCGGCGCATGAATACCGCCGCCAAAGGGTGTGCGCAGCACCATGGGGCAGTGCAGACGGCCCCGGGTGCGATGACGCAGGCGCGCGGCGTGGGACACTATGTGCTCGACCGCAGCATAAATAAATCCCATGAACTGGATTTCCGCCACCGGTTTCAGGCCCTGCGACGCCATGCCGACACTGACGCCGGCGATCAGCGCTTCCGCCAGCGGTGTGTCCATCACGCGCCGGCAGCCGAAACGTTCTTTCAAGCCGCTGGTGGCGCGAAACACGCCGCCGTTGGTGCCCACGTCTTCGCCCAGCACCACTACAGCGGGATCGTTCTGCATGGCGCGAGCGAGCGCCAGATTCACCGCTTCCACCAGGGTCACCACGTGAGTGGCCGGTTCCTGTTCGCCTGTCGTCTGCTGCAGGGAGTTGTTGCTGAAAATACCGTTAGTGCCCATGACGATTGCCTCCCGCCAGACGCGCTGCTTTCTGTTTGGCCCGTTCCCGTTGCGCAATCAGGTGGGGCGGAGTGGTGTCGAACAGGTAGTCGAACAGATCGTCCACTGGTTGCAGTGGCAGTGCCTGAAAATCCTTCACGCCCTGTTCGATTTCGGCCTGGCATTCCGCCACCAGCTGCTGTTCTTTCTGCTCGTTCCAGAGTCCGCGTTCGTGCAGAAATGTCTGCAGGCGCTTCACCGGTTCCTTCAGCCAGGCCGCGCTGACTTCCTCGTGATCGCGATAACGGGTGGCGTCGTCTGCGGTGGTGTGATCGCACAGGCGATAGGTGACGGCCTCGACCAGTGTTGCACCTTTGCCGGCACGGGCTTTTTCCAACGCATATTGCACGGCGTCGTAAACAGCGCAGACATCATTGCCGTCCACCTGGAAACCTTCAATGCCGGCAGCCACCGCTTTCTGTGCGATGGTGGCGGCGCCGGTTTGTAGATGGCGCGGTACGGAAATGGCCCATTGATTGTTGTTTACCACCAGCACCAGCGGCAGTTGCCACACACCCGCCAGATTCATGGGTTCGTAGAAATCACCGCGTGATGTTGCGCCTTCACCACAGGTCACCAGTGCTGCGCGTTTTTCGCCACGGATCTTGAAGGCGCTGGCGATGCCGGCGGCGTGCGTCACTTGCGTAGCGATCGGCACGCAGTTGGGAAAATCGCCGGCAGCTGTACCGGTGAAATGATTGCCCCATTCGTCGCCGCCCCAGTACTGCAGCATCTGCGGCAGCGTCACACCCCGCAGATATTGCGCGGCCTGGTCGCGGTAGTAGGGCACGAACACATCCTGCGGTTGCAGCGCGCAGCCAATGGCGGTGCCGATGGCTTCCTGGCCGAGGCAGGAGGCGTAGGTTCCCATCTGGCCGGTACGCTGCAATGACACCACCCGCTTGTCGAACAGGCGGATCAGCGTCATGGTGCGATAAAACCGCAGCAGCTGTTCGCTGTTTTCCATCCAGGACGGCAGATTACCGACAGCTTTTCCTTCTGTATCGATGAACTGGTGTTGCGCATAAGGCGTTTTGGTGTACAGCATTTTATTGTTCCCCCCGCTCAGTGATACAGAATGTCTTCTGCCATTTGATCAGCGACTTGTGATGGTGGCCGGTTGTCGGCTGCCGCCCGATCGAACATGTGCAGCAGCGTTTCGCCGATGCCCCAGGTCTTGGTGCGTATGGCGCTTTCACTGCGCTGCAGATGGCCCAGGGAAACCTTGATCAGGCCGCCAGCGTTGATCACATAATCCGGTGCGTACAGGATGCCGCGTTCATGCAGGATCTGGCCGTGAC
This sequence comes from Gammaproteobacteria bacterium, assembly GCA_013178375.1. Classification (GTDB taxonomy): domain Bacteria; phylum Pseudomonadota; class Gammaproteobacteria; order Pseudomonadales; family Ketobacteraceae; genus Ch67. The sequence goes on along the minus strand of JABLXQ010000025.1, from coordinate 21,777 downwards.
GGGCCTCCGCCAGCTGGTTGTTGGCGGAGCCGGCGATGATGTCGCAATCCAGTTGGGTGAGGGTGGTGTCGTTGATCACGGCGCCCAGGCCGCAGGGCGCCAGGATGTGGCAATGGGCATGGAAAAAATGTTCGGGGTTAACGGCTTCGGCACCAAAGGCGCGTTTCACCTGCTCGACTTTTTGCGGGTCGATGTCACTGACCAGCAGGCGCGCGCCTTCCTTGTGCAGTAATTCCGCCAGTGCAAATCCCACGTTGCCTACGCCCTGGATCGCGACAATGCGGCCCGCCAGATCGGCGTTGCCGTAGCGGTGAAAGGCGGCGGCTTTCATGCCGGCCAGTACGCCCAGTGCGGTCATGGGGGAGGGATCGAGCCCGTCGATATTGCTGCCGGATACATAGGGTGTAACCCGCGCCACCTCATCCATATCATCCAGATGGGTGCCGCTGTCCACTGCGGTGATATAGCGGCCGCCGAGTTCGTTGACGAATTTGCCGAAGGCGCGATACAGCGCGGCGCGGTCGAATGCCTGTTTGGGTTTGAGGATGACGGCCTTGCCGCCACCTTGTGGCACCTTGGCCAGCGCTGCCTTGTAGCTCATGCCGCGTGCCAGGCGGATGGCGTCGGTGATGGCAGCGTCGTCCGATGCATAGTCGATGCAGCGACAGCCGCCCAGTGCCGGGCCCAGTTTGGTGTTGTGGATGGCGATGATGGCCTGCAGTTGCGCGGCTTCATCTGATTTGAAATGCAGTTCGCTGAGGTGCGCCTGCCCGATTTTGTCGAACATGGTACTACTCCTTCCAAACGAGGGTGGGGTAACACCCGTGTGCGTTCTTCCGGTGCCGTGAAGAATTCTGGATCGCAGAACAGCTTCACCAACAGGACGTATTTTTTACGGTCTGTTCTAAAGATATAAGAAAAATTCGGGTTTGACGAATCGGGGCCAGGGTTTTTCTGTAGCCAATGTGTGTCAGATTTTTCACAGGAAAATAAAAAGCCGCCTAACCGCTTGATATCATTTTCGTTATCAAGTGTTCAGGCGGCTGTTTGCAATAAGTGAATCAGTAGGGGTTGGGCGTGGCCAGATCGACCGGATGGTTATAACCGGGGATCTGAATATGTTCGCTGGTAATCTGCAGCGCGTGACCTTCCACCACCGGTTCGCCGTAACGGTAGACGGATGCCGGAATTTCCTGCAGCAGTTGATCATGGTACTGCTGCTGTTGCCCGCGCACGGATTCGTTGCGGTGCAGGTAGTCCAGCCAGTCGTGCTTGCCGTGACGTTGCTGCAACATCGCGGTGGTGCGCTGGGGCGACAACAGTACGGCGGATGCATTGTTGCCACCAAAACCCTTGGCGTTGAGAATCGCCTGCTCGAAATGGCTGTTCTCGTATTCGCGGTGCTGAATGTCGAGTGACAGATGCTGGCGGTGAATGTCCGCCGCGAAATGCGTGATGGTCTGGATGCCGGGCAGAATGCCTTGTGCAAACACGCCCAGAGCCGCCGCCAGCTGATCACCGCCAGCGGAGCCAATGGAATGGCCCAGGTACGCCTTGATAGCCGCAACGGGCCACTCGGCAATGCCGAATGCTTCCGCCACGCTGTCCAGCACGTGGGATTCGGTGACGCGATTCTGCGGAGTGCCGGTGCCGTGGGCCATCACGAACGAATGCTGCAATGCGCGCGGCGAGGAGCCGATCTGCTGCGCAAAATGTACGGCGCGGCCCAGGGTCAGATAGTTGCCCATGCCGGGTGCCGAAATGGATTTCTTGATGCCGTCCGCGTGCACGAATACGGCCGGCGTGGCGCCATAAACACTGGCACCCAGTTGCAGCGCCAGCGTGTCATTGCACAGCACCACATACTGCGACGATTCGCCGATGGTGAAACCGCAGTTGTCCGAGAAAGGACGACACGCACGGCGGTAATCCGGATCGCTACTGATGCCGTCGAGCTTCTTCAGCCCTTCATCTTCCGCCAGCGCGCCCATCACGCGATAGCCTTCCATGATTTCCGGCAGAATCGGCGCGTCGCTGGTGCCGACGATGGCGATCAGCGCCTTGCCGCTCTGGATATCCTGAATCGCCTTGTCCAGGTTGTACAAAAACGTGGCGCAGGCACCCATCATGGCACCGGTGGAACCCACATTGCCCAGTACGTAGGCATTGATGAAGTCCGCCGGCATTTCTGCAAAGCCCAGCGGGCATTGCTTCGACGATGTGCGCTTGCCCATCAGGCCTGCGCGCATCATGCCGCCGTGGCCGTTTTCATCCAGCTGGCTCATGGCGGCGCTGGCGTAAACGCTGACCTTGTCCGGCGCGATCTGGTTCAGGATGTCCTGCCAGGGAATACCGACTGAACGGACCGCGTCGGTGGCTGCATATACGGCCATCTCCAGGCCGCGCGGATGCTGGCGTGCGGCATAACTGGCGCCGGGTTCGAAGCCGGAAGGCAGCTGGCCAGCTGCGCGCACGGCAAACGGCTGGTGATCCGGTAGAAAAATCGCAGTGCTTTCATACAGCTGGATCGACACGCGATCGCTGTCGAGCGGCGTCACGCGCCAATTGGCGGGAATTTCCAGTGGCAGATCTTTTTTGCGTGTGGTGAAGGTTTGAAACTCGCCTTCCGGCGACACCACCATCTTGCGTTGCGAATACACCCGTTCCACGTCGAAATGATTTTTTTCGATCCTGCGGATCAGAGTGCCGTTGAGAATCTGTTGCTCGTCGCGGGTGTTCATCAACACGGACAGTGCGCGCAGGCATTCCTCGCGCCGGGCTGCATCCAGCTGTTCCAGCACCATGCGCTGGTAACCGTGGTGAAAGGAACTGCGGCCTGCGGCATTGATGCCGCCGAATCCAATAATCAGCGGTAGGGGAGTCATGGTTTACCTTTCCGGGAAGAACTGAGTGATCAATCCGTCGTCATTGTAGGGAGGTAAACAACTTTGAACAGACTTTACAGTCACTATTGTATCCGCAAAGTGAAACCATTTGTAAAAGTGTAAGGAGGTGTTTCGCGGCGGCGTTGAATGGTCATGAAAACACAAACAAAAACGCCCGCCGGTGAGAGCGGGTGTTGAAGTTGCACACTGTTCTGATCAGTGTGCAAAACGGATCAGATCAGTTCGAGCGCCAGCGATGTTGCCTCGCCACCGCCGATGCACAGTGATGCCACACCGCGCTTGCCGCCGCGTTTTTTCAGTGCGTGAATCAGCGACAGGATGATGCGGGAACCGGTGGAGCCCACCGGATGACCCAGTGCGCAGGCACCGCCGTTCACGTTCACTTTATCGTGCGGAATCTTGTGCTTGATCATCGCCAGCATGGTCACCATGGCGAAGGCTTCGTTGATTTCGAACAGGTCCACGTCGGCTACGGTCCAGCCGGTTTTCTCAAACAGTTTCTGCAGCGAGCCCACCGGTGCCAGGGTGAATTCCGACGGATGCTGCGACTGGGTGGAGTGGCCAACGATGCGGGCCAGCGGCTTCAGACCACGGGCCAGCGCTTCGGATTCACGCATCAGCACCAGGGCAGAGGCACCGTCGGAAATGGAGCTGGCGTTGGCGGCGGTCACGGTGCCGTCTTTGGCGAAAGCAGGTTTGAGGGTGGGGATCTTGTCGACGCTGGCGTTGCCCGGCTGTTCGTCGAAGCTCACCAGGGCGTCGCCCTTGCGGGTTTTGACCGGCACGGGAACGATTTCGTCGGCGAAGGAACCGTCCTGCACGGCGCGCTGGGCCCGCAGCAGGGATTCGATGGCGAACTCGTCCATGGCGGAGCGGGTGAGTCCTTCCTTATCTGCCACTTCCTGCGCGAACGATCCCATCAGACGGCCGGTCTTGGCGTCTTCCAGACCGTCCAGGAACATGTGGTCCTTGATCTCGCCATGGCCCATGCGGTAACCGCTGCGGGCTTTTTCCAGAACGTAGGGGGCGTTGGTCATGCTTTCCATGCCGCCGGCCACCATGATGTCGTTGGTGCCGGCCTTGATCAGGTCGTGGGCCAGCATGGTGGCCTTCATGCCCGATCCGCACAGCTTGTTGATGGTGGTGCAGCCGGTGGCGGTGGGCAGGCCGGCGTCCAGTGCCGCCTGGCGGGCGGGGCCCTGCTTCAGGCCGGCGGGCAGCACGCAGCCCATGATCACTTCCTGCACGTCCTCGGGCTTGAGGCCGGCGCGGGCCACGGCTTCGCGGATGGCGATGGCGCCCAGTTGGGTGGCGGTCACGCTGCCCAGCGCGCCCTGAAAACCGCCCATGGGGGTGCGGGCGCCGTTTACGATCACTACTGCGTCGTTACTCATGTCTGTGTCCCTAAATTGATTCAGTTGAACAAAAAGCGGGTCTGCAAGCCCGTCAGGAGGGGGGATTCTAGCGGGAATTGCCGATCGGTGCGACCGGGGCGGAAACCGCCAGCCTGGCCCTTTTCCCCCTGGCGCCTGGGGCAGTAAGCTCAGTTCATCCAAGTACCCGCTGCCCTTTTCCACTACGTTGGGTCCCAGCGTAATTCAGTTTCGGTCGAAGCGCTGTCTGCAGTCACAACCACAACTAGAACAAGAAACGGGAGCAAACAATGAAAATAAATCCCCTGATACTGGGCGCAATGGCGATGAGTCTGGCGCTGCCCGGCTGCAAGGATGTCACGGTAACTGGCCCCTCCGCCAAGGGCCCCTACAGCATGTGCCGCTACACCAAGGATTTGCCGTCCGATGGCCACTGGTCGGCGCGCATTTCCTACCCTTGCGAGACCGGCGACGGTCCGTTCCCCGCAGTAACCGTGACCGGCGGCTTCACCAACGTGAAAGAACAGATGTACTGGATGTCGAATCACCTCACCGAGCATGGCTTCATCGTCATCACCATGACGCCAAACAATCCCTTTGGTTTCAACCCGGTTTTTGAGCGGGCCCACAAGTCCGGTTATGAGCAGATCCTCGCGCAGAATGAAGACGGCGACAGTCCCATCTTCAATCTGGTGGACACAGCGAATATCGGCTTGCTGGGTTATTCCTACGGCGGAGCCGGCGCGCTGCTGGCAGCCAACGAACTGGGAGATCGTGTGCAGTCGGTGGTGGGGCTGGCGCCGGTATTTACCGCGCCGGTGGAGCTGTCCCATGTGAATGCGCCGAACCTGGTGTTGGGTGGTGTCAACGATACTGTGCTGGGTCCGCCCACGGCGATGGACCTGATCTACAACGCCATGCCGCCGGATCTGCAGTCGATGCTGATCATTCTGAATGGAGTGGGGCACACGGATTTCGTCGAGCCCGGCAATTACCACAACCTGATGAAGAGCTATGTGGTGTCCTGGCTGACCCTGACGCTGAAACATGACGAGGTGTATCTGCCGTATATCAACGGCAGCAAACATCAGGAATACGCCACTGACGGGCGGATCTTCCGGGCAGAGTTCGATCTGTAAGACGTTGGCGTTGAGAATATGTCGGTTGCGGCGATCCGGTGACGCTGCAGCCGGTTTCCGGCAGCAATTACTTGTTCAACAGCGTCTGGGCCGACTGCGCGGCGCGCTGGGTGGCGTTGCGGATCTGGCCGCGCTGTTCCTGCAGCAGGGCGATGAACGCCGCTTCCGACAGCGGCTGGCTGTAGTAATAGCCCTGCGCCATGTCGCATTCGCATTCCTGCAGGTAGCGGATCTGGTCCAGCGTCTCGGTGCCTTCCGCAATCACCGACAGATTCAAGCTGTGGCCCAGCTGGATGATGGCGTCGACGATGGTGCCATTGTCGGGATCTTCCAGCATGTCCTGCACGAAGGTACGGTCGATCTTGATTTCGTCCATCGGCATTTTTTTCAGGTAACTCAGCGATGAGTAGCCGGTACCGAAATCATCGATGGCCAGTTGCACGCCAAGCGCCTTGATCTGTTTGAGCAGGCGGATGGCGGAATCCACATTGTCCATCACGGCGGTTTCCGTCAGTTCCAGCACCAGATAATGGGGCGGTACTGCGCTGGCTTCCAGCGCCGCGCGCACGCTGTTGACGATATCGGACTGGTGCAATTGCACCGGGCTGACGTTGACGGAAATCGTCAGGTGCGTAATGCCGAGCCCATGCCACTTGCGCAGGTACTGGCAGGATGTCTGCAGCACCCATTCACCAATAGCCACGATGGCGCCGGTTCGCTCTGCCAGGGGGATAAATTCGTTGGGCGGTACCAGCCCGCGCTCGGGATGGTGCCAGCGCACCAGCGCTTCGGCGCCGCGCACTTCGCCGGTGAGCAGATTCACCTGCGGCTGGAAAACCAGTTCCAGCTGGCCGTCGTCCACCGCCGTGGCCAGTTGCTTTTCCAGTACCTTGGCGGCGCGGATTTTCTGGTCCACATTCGCCACATAAAACTGGTAGCGGTTGCCGCCTTCGGATTTGGCCAGCTGCATCACGTTCTCGGCGTTTTTCAGCAGCTGCTCGGCAGTGGCGGCGTCATGGGGATACATGGTGATGCCGATGGTGGCAGACACCTTGATCGTATTGTTGTCGAGCCGGAACGGCCGCCGCACATTGTCGAGAATGCGTTGCGCCACGTCAGCCGCCTGGTAATGGCTGATCAGCCCCGGCAGCACGATGGCAAACACGTCGCCGCCCACCCGTGCCACGGTTTGCGCGGGGTCCAGTTCGGAACGGAAACGGTCCGCCATCATCAGCAGCAGCTTGTCACCGGCATGATACGAATGCAGCAGGTTCACCGACTTGAAATCGTCGAGCGCGCAGTACAGCACGGCGAACATGTCGTTCTGGTTGTTGGCATCCTGGATCGAACTTTCGATCCGCCGCAGCAGCATGTTGCGGTTGGGCAGTTCGGTGAGCATGTCGTAGTTGCTCAGCCGCTCCACGTGGGCTTCCGCCACCCGGCGCTTGCTGTTGTATTTTTCAATCGCCTTGAACAAATCGTTGATCTTGTGCACCCAGGCGCCGAGTTCGTCGTCCTCGTGACCCAGCGGCGCATCCAGCTTGCTCTGCGACGGACGCATGGGATCGATGTCTTCCAGCGATCCCAGCAAGGTGGTCATGGGGCGGGCGATCAGGCCCTGGAAAATCAGGTACAGCACCGAGCCGAAGAAAATCGCCTGCAACAGGCCGCTGATGAACAGGTTCTGGCTGCGTTCGAGGAAATCCAGCGCGGCGTTGGATGGATCGATGCTGACTTCCAGGTTGCCATACAGGACGATGCTGGTGTTGTCCGTTGGCGAATAACCCTTCAGCTCCAGGCTGTAACTCAGGTCCTGGCCGAAGATGGAATTCATCAGTGAGCGGTAGCGGATGCGCTGCTTGTCGCGGAAGGCGGAGGCCAGCGGCGGCTCGCCCGGAATGGAGATGGCGGCGTAGAACACAGCCTGGTTCTGGAACAGCCCTTCCACCACCTGCTGGGCCATGATGCGATCCAGGTTGAACGCGGCCTGGGTGGCCGGTTCCCGCATCATCGCCAGGATTTCCTGGGTGCTCTGTTCCAGCGCCTTGCGTGCGGTGCGGGCGTCGAGCATGATCTGCACCACGCTCAGCAACAGGCCCAGCAACATCGCGGTTCCCATGACGGCGAAGAACAGTTTGTTTGACAGGCGGCTATTCAGTTTCCGCTGCATGCAGAGATCCGCTTTCCCGCTATCATTGTTGTTGGAAATAGAGTTATTAAAATTCCAGCTGTTAAAACCAGTATTGAATATAACCCCTGGCAAGTCAAAAAATTTGGCCAGTAAATCAACAGGTAGGACGATTCCCTGTCCGGGACCGGATCACACAGGTGCGCGGGTAAGCATGAACATGAATGATCGCAGTTGGAAATGGCAGATGCGATTGCTGGTGCTGCTGATGGCGCTGCTGCCGTTCCCCCTGCAGGCGGCCGGCAACGACGACGCGCAGGAATCTGTGGAATCCAGCGTGCAGCCGGTTCCCGCCAGCCGGCCGCCGGTGTCGGACAAAAAGGCACGCGCGGAGTTGCAACAGCTGATGGACAAAGGCTTGGCGATGCTGGCGCAGGAGCTGGTGTCCACTGGCACTTTCTATCCTTTCGCGGCCGTGCTGGGCAACGACAACGAAATCCGTCTGGTGGGAATATCTGCCGCTGAGCGCAGTGCTGCTCCGGACGCCGCGCTGGCCGCACTGGTGAAGAAGATCAAAACCCTGGCGACGGAACGTCGGGTGCGGGCGGCAGCCTACTTCATGGATTATGTGGCACAGCGCGCTGACACGGGCTATTCCCAGGCCGGCGTGCGGGTTGAACTCAATCACCGCCATCCGGATGCACTATCGGTGTTCGTGCCCTACAGCGTAACATCGGATAAAAAGCTGCGATTGCTGACACCCCAGTACCGCCCTGGCAAAAACCTCACTTTCGACATGAAGTAGCATGATCAACACATCCCTGGAAAAATTGCAGAGCGCCCTGCGCAAGGGTATGTTCAACGGCATGAAAACCCTCGGCCACCGCCCTGGCCGCGTCATTCACGACCTGCATTATGGTCGCGAGCCGGAGCAGAAACTCGACATCTACTTGCCCGCCGGCGACGACCGTGGCGCACAGCTGGTGTTTTTTCACGGCGGCAGCTGGCGTTCTGGCCACAAGGACGAATATGCCTTCCTCGGCAGTGCCCTGGCGGCGTTCGGCATTCGCTGCGCGGTGGTGGGTTACCGGCTGTTTCCGCAGGTGCGTTATCCGGCTTTCGTGGAAGACGCGGCACACGCGGTGGCCTGGTTGCAGCGTGAGGGCTCCCGTTATGGATTCTCCGCCGGACCGCTGTTTCTGATGGGGCATTCGGCCGGGGCGCACATCGCCTGCCTGCTGGCACTGGACGAACGTTATCGCACGCTCGCGCATCTTGATGCAGCGTCGATTCGGGGCGTGATCGGATTGTCCGGCGTGTATCGCTTCCGGCCGGAAAATTCAGAACTGCATTCCGCCATCTTTGCCAGTGCCGGGCCGGATTTCGAAACGGTGAAACCGATCAATTATGTGGGGCCCAATCAGGTGCCGTTGCTGATGCTGCACGGCAGCAAGGATACGATGGTGGGCTACAAAACCGCCCAGCGCATGTATGAAGCAGCAGTGGCGGCGGGGCAGAAGGCCAGCTTGCACGCGCAGAAAGGTTACGGCCACGTGCGGCCGCTGTTTGATTTCCTGCCGTTCATGCCCAATCACCAGAAAACCATGGCCCTGTTGCTGGCGTTCATGACGGAGCATCGGGCGTGAAAATCCTGGTCACTGGCGCCAACGGATTTGTGGGCGGGCGTTATGTGCGCCATCTGGCGCAGACCCGTCCGGATCTGAAACTGCATTTCATCGGTCGCCGGATGGAGCAGGGCAACGCACTGGCGGCGGCCACTGGCGCGCATTTTTTTCGCGGCGATCTGCTGGACGTACCGTTCGTGCAGCACATCTGCAAGGACATGGATGGCGTGGTGCATTGCGCCGCGCGTTCCGGCGTCTGGGGCGACTACGAAATCTATTACCGCGACAATGTCATCGTGACCGAGAACTTGCTGCGGGCCTGTGCCGGTTCCGGCGCCCGCCGCTTCGTCAACCTGTCCACGCCCAGCATCTATTTTGATTTTCGCGATCGCCTGAATGTGATGGAGGATTTTCTGCCGGAACAATTCGCCGATCACTACGCCCGCACCAAATACCAGGCGGAAGTGCGTGTGGCCAATGCCCACTCGGACCAGCTGCGCACGTTGTCGCTGCGGCCGCGCATGGTGCTGGGAGCCGGGGACCGCAACCTGTTTCCGCGCATGATCGACATGCAGAAAAGTGGTCAGCTGCGTCGCATCGCTGATGGTGCCAACATCGTCAGCACCACCCATATCGACAATCTGTTGCAGGCACTGGATTGCGCCCTGTTCGGGCCCGACAGCGTCACCGGCGATGTCTACAACATTGCTGATGCCCAGCCGCATCCACTGTGGGGCATGATCGATCAGTTGCTGCAGGCGGTGTCATTGCCGCCCGTCACCCGGCAGGTGGCCTATCCGGCGGCGATGCTGGCGGCGGGCGCGGTGGAAACAGCCTGCCGCCTGTTGCGACGGGAACAGGAACCCCGGCTGATGCGACTGAAAGTGGCGCTGCTGGCCCGTTCCTTCACGCTCAATATCGACAAGGCACGCCGCAAGCTGGGTTATCGTCCGGTGACGACAGTGGACGTCGCCATCGCTGAATTCGCGCAGGACTGGCTGCGTCATCATGCCGGTGAACGCAGTCACTGAGCCCCGCATTCTTTTTCCTGTATAATGGCCACACTTTTCTGATCCGGCTCAACCGATTACATCACACCTGCGGACACCCCTATGACACGAGACCCTCTTGGCGACCTGAGCATGAAGCCCACCCGCGACGAACTGGCGCAGCGCCAGCAGAAAAGCGGCAAGGCACCGGTGCGCCAGCCTTCTCCATCTGCACCGAAACCGCCGGCCGCACCCGGTGGCGGTGCCATCGGCACCCTGTGGAGCATCATCATCCTGATGCTGATCGTCATGGGCGGTGGCGGCTGGTTTCTGTGGCAGAAGATCGACCGGCTGCAGGCCACCCTGGAGCAATCCACCCAGGCACTGGCCACGTCCGAGCAGGCACTCACCGGCCTGCAGGCAAGTCTGGAAAATCGCGACAAGACGCTGAACCGCAGCGGCGACCAGATGGCCAACGACATCAAGGCCCTGGAAAGCGAAGTACGCAAGCTGTGGGATGTCGCCAACAAGCGCACCAAGACCGCCATCGACGAACAGACCGCCGCCATCACCAAACTGCAGAACGATCTGAAAACCCAGTCCGGCTCGGTGGACAAGCAGGTGGCGTCCACCGTCGATGTGGTCACCAAGGTCAAACAGGAGTTCGCCACCCTGCAGGAAAATGACAAGAAACTGGGGGAAACCCTGGATAAACTGCAGTCCGACCTGAGCAAGGTCAGGTCCCAACTGGCGGAAAATCCCACTGATCTGGAAGACCGTGTCACCAATATCGAAGTGTCGATGAAATCCATCGACGCCTATCGCAAGCAGGTGAACGTCCGGCTGGACCAACTGGACCAGCAACTGGGTCAGATCTACCGCCAGCCGACCACGCCTTGAACCATGAAGGCGCTGATTGATCAAAACGTGATCCAGTTGGCGCCCTGCCGGTTGTCCTAACCGGTTTCACGCCCGACGCTCCGGACAATCCTGTCTATAGTGATAGGAATAGCCCCCGCATCCCCGTCCGGAGCGTTTTCCCATGTCCGAAGCCGTCCACGACCAAAGCGCCCCCGCCAGCGGTGCCGAGACCCGCGTCCTGCTCATCGACGATTCCAAAGTCATGCGCAAGTCTGCCCTGAAAATGCTGGGCGGCGATTTCGACGTGGTAGTGGCGGAGGATGGCGAGCAGGGCTGGCAGATGATCCAGGAAGACAGCCGCATCCACGTGGTGTTCACCGACCTGAACATGCCGAAGATGAATGGCTACCAGCTGCTGGAAATGGTCCGTACCGCGCAGGATGAAGGCATCCGCAATCTGCCGGTGATCGTGGTGACCGGTGCCGAGAACGACGACGAAGCCAAGGAAAATGCCCTCAACCAGGGCGCTACGGATTTCATCACCAAGCCCTTCAACTCCACCGATTTGAAAGCCCGGGCCCACGCCCACGCCAATTACCAGCGCACCACCAAGGCCTTGCAGGAAACGGCGACAGTTGATCCGCTCACCGGCCTGGCCAACCAGCGCAGCTTCAAGGACCAGTTCGAAAAGGATCTGTCGTTCGTCACCCGTCACGGCCACGACATCGCGGTCATGCTGGTGGAAGTGGACGGTTTCCGCGAACTGTTCCTGAAGATCGGTCGCAAGGGCGCCGACAGCCTGGTGCAGCAGATCGCTAAAGTTTTGGTGAAGAGCGTGCGCAAGGAAGACTGCGTGGGGCGGATGGGGCTGGCGGGCTTTGCCATATCCCTGCCCACTGCCGGTGGCGAGGGTGCCACCAAGCTGGCGGAGCGCATCTGCCAGTCGGTGGCCGCATTCAAGGCCACCCTGCGGGGCGAAAACCTGGCCATTACCGTTTCCATTGGCCTGCACGTGCCGGCCATGTCCACCAGCCTGAAGGCAGATGCCCTGCTGGAAAAAGCCGAGGACTGCCTGCGGCTCGCCACGTCTGCTGGCGGTAACCGGGTGCAGAGTCTGGTGGATGCCGCGAAGGCTCAGGCTGCAGCGGTGGCTGAGGCCGTCTCCATCGACCAGCTGCTGGCCCAGCTGCAGAAGGGCGAAACCCAGCCGGTGGCGGCAGCATTGCCGCAGTTGCTGGCCCAGCTCAAACCCCTGTGGAATCTGCTCAGCGCCGCGCAAAAGACCGAACTGCGACAGCAACTTGGCGGCTGAATCCCGTCCTGTTACACTGCGCGTACTTTCGAAGTTCGTAGTTAGTTGCGCGCTAGTGGTGAAATTGGTAGACACGCCAGATTTAGGTTCTGGTGCCGTAAGGCGTGGGGGTTCAAGTCCCTCCTGGCGCACCATCTGTTTTTCGTTGTAACCCCCTTGTGGGGTAAAGCATAAAGTGGCGCAGACTGCCATTTTATGATTCACGTAAACCATAAAATGACAGCCTTCTTCGTAACTTCTTGAATTTCTAATCAAATGGCGAATGAGCACTCAGTTCGCCGCGCGTTCAATACTTGGCCCCAATAACGTCCCGCTATTTTTTCTGTTCTCTGCGCAAAAACAAATGGTCAAAAAACGACTGGGTGAAGCCCGGGGTGGCCGGTTTCGCTGTGTCGGCACCCCGACATACAAGCGGAGGGCAGACGATCGACAATGTGGAGTAAGTGCAAACGCGAATTGGAGAGCAACAGAAGCGCTGTGCCGCGTAGCAGGGCGAAGAATAAAGATTCGGGGGAGTTATTATGCTGCAATATCCTTCATTGACATCGGACATGCAGGTCGACAATGCCGTCTAACCTCACAGAGGACCAGATCAAGGTCATAAAAAGCGGAATCTGGTTTAACAGCCTGGATGCGGAAACCCAGGATATCTTATTGATTGAAGCAAAGATTAAATCGATCGAAAGTGGCACGCGATTGTTTGCGCGCGGAGAGGCCTATGATGGACTGTACGCTGTCATCAAGGGATCGGTAAGAATTACGTCGGTTTCTCCTAGCGGAAAAGAAGGCATATTGGCCATCATTGAATCCCCACATTGGTTTGGGGAGATCGCGCTGTTTGATGGCCTGGAGCGGACCCATGATGCATTGGCCGAGCTGGACACAATATTGGTTCACATCCCCTCCTGGTACCTTGAAAAAGTTCTGATTGATAAGCCAAAGCTCTGGAAGGACTTTGGCAGGCTGCTTTCGCAAAAGATGAGAGTGGTACTGGTCAATATTGAAGAGTCCGCACTGTTTCCACCGTCATCGCGCCTGGCCCGCAGACTTCTGATTATGTCCCGTGGCTATGGAGAACACAGCGCAAATCCGCTGGACATTTGTATTCCTCAGGAACAGTTGGGGATGATGGTGTCGCTTTCGCGACAGACAGTGAACCAGATTCTCAGACAATTTGAGCGTCAGGGTGTGGTGCGATTGCACCGGGGCAGGATTGAGATACTGGATAGTGAACGTTTGCAGAAAATAATCCAGATTGACGAAGAAAACTATTAGGTGCCGCTCGAGTTTGATTCGAAATCTTTGCAGCTAGTGAAGCTCTGGATAAGCCCCAGATTTTGGCAGCGAATGACCCGCTCAAGCACATGTTTTCTGCACCCTTTGCATTAGCGGCCTGGATCGAGGCTCCATCTCATGATGGCGCTACGCTGTAATATGCTGACCTCAGCTTGCGGCAGGACTGCATTGATTCGCTGATAGAGATTATCGAGACTCAGACCGGGTAGCGGAGAGGCTTGCCCGGGTTCATAAGGTGTCCAGAATTTCTCCCAATGCACGAGCACCACTTTTTGCGGGTTCATTCTTTCGAGCAAATATTCCGGATAGTGTTCCATTTTGCTGTAGTTCGCCGCGCACAGCACAGCCATGTCGACCGCTTTCCCGTCATCCAGTACGCTATTCGGCGCCAGGCCATTGGGCGATGAAGAGGCAGAGGTCTGAATGAATATCCGGTAAAGGGGCTCTTTCTCATCATCCAGCAGATCAATCAGATAACTGATATTCACGCCGGCCCGCCAATCGAGAACGTCCCGTGGCACATGATCCAAAGGCTTTTCGATATTACCCGAACCGACCACCCAGGAACCGATATGAGGCGCGTGTTCGGACTTGATAGGAAATACCCGCAAGTGTGGGAAAAGCATGAGCCACTGCCCACCACGGCCATCGACAGACATGCTGGGCTCAACATCAATCAGTCTGTCCGGTGCGATTGCAGTGGCGAGACTGTTCTTTAACGTGGCACTGCCATAGATTCTGGCGTTTTCCACCAGTTTGCCGGCGATGTAAGGCAAATCAAGTGCGTGGTCAAAATGCACATGGCCAATCAGCACAGCATTTATATCGTTGAGCGGTGGCAAGTAGCGGTCAATGGTTTGCGTGTCTGGAGTTAAGGTTCTCAAACTGGCAAGGGACAATATGCCCGGGTTTGAGTAAAAGGGGTCCACCAGCACGCCACCCTGTGGAAATGAAAGATAAACCCCGCCTGCACCGATGAACTGCAGCTTCGCCACGCCATTCTCGGCGTGTGTCGATGCGCTAATGTCGGTGATCCATTTCAAGGAGGAATTTTTGCTGGAAGACTCAAGGATTTTGTCGCCGGCTGCACTGCAACCTGCCACTGATATCGCAAGAATGAAATTTATATATCTGAAAATTTTTCCAGGGTGTTTCGTCGAATTCTCCAACTTGTAGCCGGGCATAAAAGGAAGTTTTCCAAAAAAATACAGGATGCGATAGTGGTACTTGTTCATGCCTGACGCACAGTGTTGCCTGTGTCGGAATTATTGCAGCCTTTGATCATGCAAGCGTTCGAGGGCATCGATGCGCCGCAACTCGGCAGGCTCGAAGAGTTCGCGCCGCCGCAGGTCAAGCTGGCGCTGACGGTCGGCTGCGTCGATATCCTGCCTGGCGATCAGGCTGTCGCGTTCACCTAGCCACTGCGTTGAGCGTGCTTGCCACTGCTGTCGCGATTGATCAAGCTGCGCGAGCCGTTCCGCGGCTTCGGAGCCGAAGAAACTTTCGCGCAACTGGTAGACCTCGGCGTCAGTACCGCCCTGGTGACGAAGATGCGCTGTCAGGGTGCTCATTTGCTGATGTTGGTTGAGTTCGTTGATGGCGCCCTGCAGATGCTGAGGCAGTGATTGTTCGAGTGCGTTCAGGGCCTGCGTTTTCTGTGTTGCCGACAGTGTCCGGTCTTCCACTATTTCCATGCGGCCCAGGGCGAGCAGATCCAGAGCATCGTCATCGGCGTAGAAGACATCAACGACATCAGCCTGCAGGTATTGCTGACGAAGATCCTGAATAGACGAGAGTCGTTCACGTAGCGTAGCCGTATCCGGTGCGTTGCTGGTATCGCCATCTGCGGGCGCCTGCAAGTCTGACAGTGCCCTATTCAGTGCCAGATAGTCCTCCAGCAGTTGCTCAGCCTGCTGCGCTGCGGTTGCGGGCAATTGATGCCGAATATAATCCCGCAGCCGCAGCTCGATGACAGTTAACGACTCTTCGCCCAGTGTCGAGAGGAAATAATCAAACACGCGACGAATGTCATGGTCGATGACGAGATTTCCATTGTTGTCGACACGCAGCACGCCATCCACTTCCGTGCCCCGCAGTGAAGGGGGCAGTTGTTCAAGCCCCGTGGTGATCGAAGGCACCGTTTCCTGCCGGGTAAGCATCGGGAGGGCAAACGATTCCTGCGGGGGCGTTGCTGACTTCACCGCTTTCGGTGCTTCGTTGTAGGCGGACAGCAACCAGATGCCTGCGACCATGACGATCAACAGGACGAACAAGGCTGCTGTTTTTTTCATGGCGGCTTACAGACCCTGGAGTTTAAGGCGGTTGGCCTGCTGACGGAAAATCGCCACCGGATCAGTATAAGGATCGCGCAGTCCCAGCACCTGATTGACTTCATCCAGATGATTCATCCGATAGTCGTCGCGTATCACCATGCCCAGATGGCTGCTGCAACGCCCAACCAGGCCATCGCTTGTGCCATCGTCGACACCTTTGAAAAACAGTGAAGTAACGGCCGCCAGGTAATCAAACGGATCAAGCATGTGCGTAAACACCTTGGTTCCGCCCCAGGAGTAATAGCGCACACCGTTTACCTCGTGGTCTCCCTCACCGCAACGGGTCTCGGGAACGCCTTGCGGAAAACGGGCGCTGTAGTCCGCTGCGCCGGCACCCGACAACGTAATGAAAAGACTGTGAGCATTCTGGTCGAACTTTTCACCTTCCAGGGTATTCAACACGTAGCCCATCAAGTTGCCGACAGCTTCCGCAATTGTTTGAATTGGCTCGCCAATAACGGGCATCTTGAATACGTCTTGGGCCCAGTCCCCCACTGGTGATCCCAATGTCAGGGAGCCTATGGCCGACACGGATGCCACTTTTTCCGGCGCTACTGCCGCCACATAGCGTACCGTCAGTGCGCCCAGGCTGTGTCCTATCAGATTGACTTTTTCGGCGCCAGTAATCGCCAATACCTCGTCCACATAATCCAGCAGCTGCTCACCGCGCACTTCGGGCGTGTTAATCGAAGTCAGATTGGGAAGAAACACTGTCGCGCCGTGTTTTTGCAGATCTTGCGGTATGCGATGAAACGAATACAGCGGGCCGATTTTGGTAAATGCGCCGCCACTGGGAGATATAACGATAGGGTAACGGGTCTTGGCGTAGTCTGATTCCTCCGCCAATGTCGGGAACGCGATAGCAGACAGAAAGCCGGTCAACAGGCATTTGTGCAAGAGGGTTGTCATTGTTTCATCCGTGCTTTGTTGTTGTTGTGATAAGTCGCTGGAGAATTCGGTCAGGTTAATATGGCCAGTATTGAAACTCTGTCAGCTGGCCGACATTGTCCGTTTAGTTAAAAATGCGAAGTGACGAATACTGTGTAGTTCAATTGGCTTCCCAGCCCGATATTTCGCCCGGGCAGTCACTGACTACCCGCCCGTGATCATTAACATGCGTCCGCTAGTTGTTGGAGAGTTGGCCGATGCTTGGAACCGCAGTGCTCAAGAATTTTCCCGCCACCCGTCGCTTGCGCCGGATTGCCCGCAATGCCGGCGACCGTCTGCTGCGGCCGGAATCCCTGATCAACAATGGGCAGACGCCATACGACGTCATTTGTGACGACAGCCTGGTGAAATTGCGCCATTACCGGCCGCAACAACAACGTCACGCCGTGCCGTTCGTGATCGTGCCGCCGCTGGCGGTCAACATGCTGATTTACGATCTGTTTCCCGAGCGCAGCCTGATCCGCTTCCTGCTGGAGCAGGGCTTCTCTGTTTACATGGTGGACTGGGGCAGCCCCACGCGCGATCACGCCCACTACACGCTGTCCACCTACGCCAGGAAACTGTTGCCCGCCTTTCTGCAGCAGGTGCGGGTGCACAGCGGCCAGACGCAGCTGACCCTGCACGGTTGGAGCATGGGCGGCGGCATCGCGCTGGTCTATGTCGCCCTCAGTGGCGATCGCGACATCCGCAATCTGATTACCGTGGGTACGGCGGTGGACGGCCACGCCAACGGCCCCATCGGCCGCCAATACGCAGCTCTTAACCGGGTGCTGCAACGGGCCGGGGTGAATTTCCGCAAGCTGCCCGCGCGCTGGGCCTATACCCCCGGCTGGGCCAATGCGATCGGCTTCAAGCTGTCCGACCCGGTTGGCAGCGTGCGTGGCTATCTGGATCTGCTGCGCAACCTTGATGACCGCGAATACGTTTCCCAGCATGCTACCCAGGGCGCCTTTATCGACCGTCTGGAAGCCTATCCCGGTGGCATCATCCGCGACTGGACCTACAGCGTCTGGCTGGAAAACGAAGCGGGCAGGGGACAGATTTCAGTGGGACGGGACATCGCGCGGCTGGACCGCATCCAGGCCAACCTGTTCTGCGTGGCGGGCCAGAGCGACACCCTGGCCAATATCGATAGCTGCAAAGCCCTGCTGGATCTGGTGAGCAGCCAGGACAAGCAGTTGTTCATCGCGCCCGGCGGCCACACCGGCATAGTGAGCGGCAGTCAGGCACCGGACACTGTCTGGCGCGCCATGACGGACTGGCTTGCCACCCGATCCGATTGAGAAAGCGCCTGGGGCCTTCCAGGTCCCGGGGCATTATTCCCCCTCCATTCCCCGATGCCCGCAAACAGTGCGCCGGTTAACCATTGGTAGCCGTCGTGATCCAGATGCGTACATTTTTGTGGCAATTCCGTGCGCGAATATTGACCAGGAAGACCCCATCCTATATACATCAGCTATGTGACATAAAATAATGTTACATATTTAGTGGTATCCACCACTGTACCCGCAGTAGGTTTTATATTACATTAAATCGTGTAACATAAAACAATGAGACATACAGAGGGAAAACTATGACAGCTGCCATTCTGCCCGTGCGTCGTAACCTGCAGTTCCATTTGCCCCAGAACCGTATCAGCAACTGGAATGGCCGTGGTACCCACTGGACTCACTTTCTCAACACTCTTTCCATTTTCTTCCCCGCCGGCGAACGCTTTTTTATCCAGAGCATTCGCAACTATCGCGACCAGATCACCGATGGGGATCTGAAAAAGGCCGTGGCAGCTTTCATCGGGCAGGAAGCGTTCCACACCCGTGAACATGAAGAGTACAACGAGGCCATGGTGGCTGCCGGTCTGCAGACCGACAAGATGGAAAAGACGGTCGAGGAATTGCTGGCCTTCCTGCAGAAAAATCTGCCGAAGTCGTTTCAGCTGGCCGCGACAGTGGCACTGGAACACCTGACGGCCATGCTGGCGGAAATGGTACTGACCGATGACCGTTTCTTCGAAGGCAGCGAAGAACGCTATCACGCCCTGTGGCAGTGGCATGCGATGGAAGAAACCGAGCACAAGGGCGTGGCCTACGACGTGTATGAACAAGCCGTTGGCAAGGGTCCGAAAGCCTATGCCATCCGCACATTTGCCTTCCTGGTTGCCAACGTGATTTTCTGGAGCCTGTTCTACCGCTACTACTACAAGGTGTTGAAGGCGGAAAAACAGCATCTGAATATCAAGGGCTGGATGAAATCACTCAATTTCCAGTTCGGTCGCGATGGCCTGCTGCCGCGTATGTTGCCGGAGTGGCTGGATTTCTTCCGCCCGAGTTTCCACCCCTGGGACAAGGACAACAGTTTCCACCTGAAGCGCGCTGAAGAGCTGATGAAGAAGGTGGATACGTTTGCTGAACAGATGGGTCTGGCAGCGGCCTGATCTGGTTGACGATTAAAGGCGTTTCCCTTGCGCCAGAGGCTGTGCTCTCCGCACAGCCTTTTTTCGTTTTGCGGACAGGATTTATTTGCCGGATTTTTCCCGATTCATGCGCTCGATGATTTTTTCCAGCCGGTCGGATAACAGCCGCGATGCAGCCGTCTCCATCGCCCGGGCCAGTTCGGCGTGCACCGCCATTTCGGCCAGTGGCCGCAGCCGCCACACCAGATCCGCCAGTTTGGGAAACTCATCCGTCGGCGGCAGTTCCTGGGTTTCATAGTTTGACAGCACGTGATCGCCCACCAGTCGCACCAGTTCGTTGGCGACGCGCTCGACGTTGCCGCGCAGCATGCGCACGATGTCCAGCAGATCCTCCAGCGGAATGCCGGTGGACACCAGTTCTGCCCCAGCACGCAATGTTCGCATGCTGCGCACACGCATCATGGTGCCTTCCGGTTTGATCAGATCCAGTTCATTGGCCCGCAGCAGCGCTTCCGGCGTCAGGCCGCCGCCGAACATCATCAGCAGTTCTGTCATGGGCACCAGCATGGGCTCTTCGTCGGTCCAGGGGCTGGTGAGCGCGGATTCCAGGCCCATCAGGTGGCGCAGGTCGACGCCGTTTTCCAGCGCGCTGATCAGTTCCTTGATGCTGGACAGCGAATAGCCCCGGTCCAGCAGGCCGGCAATCACTCGCAGCCGCGCCAGGTGGGTATTGAAATAGAAGCCCTTGCGCCCGCGCAGTTCCGGTGGGGCCAGCAGGCCCTTGTCCTGGTAGGCACGGATGTTGCGCACGGTGGTGTTGGCAGCCCGCGCCAGCTCGTCGATGGTGTATTCCTTGTCCGGCGGCGTGCTGGATTTGGTGGCGGGTGCGCTGAAGCCGGGTAGGTGCTGGGCGATGAAGGCGAGGGTTTTTTGTGGCAGTTTCATTGTTGTGGGATGCCGGGGGAATTTGGAATTGAGCGGGATTATGCCACAAAAGCCGGAGCGGACAGATGGGCTGTCCGCTCCAGCGGTTGATCAGTTTATCTGGAGCAAGTTCCTGAAGGGATAGTCGGTGTCTTCAAATTCGACGTTCTCGCCCTGGATGACGGTTACTTCAAGCGTGTCCGGGAACTCGACTTCCAGATTGGTTTCGTCGGTTTCCGGATCATCCATGTCGCCGTTGCAGGTGAACGCCAGCGTGTAATTGCCGGGGTTCAGCATGCCGAGATAGAAATCGCCGGTGACGGGAAGTTTTGTGGAGGCAATGGGTTCAACGCCGGCGCCGCCCATGTCATCCGGCACAATTGCGTGACCGTTGTAGACATACAGGGTGGGGATGTCGGTCTCGCCTGTGCATGCATCGACGGTATAGGTTTCGTCGATGTAACCCTGGATATAACCCACATTGTCGTCGTCGCGCAGGTGCAGAACCGGCTTCAGCTTGTAGTTACCGCTGCCGCCCATTTCAACGATGGATTTACGCAGATCCCAGTCCACGGTGTAGTGTGCAACGCCATTGGAGGGAACGCTGAAGTTGCCGCTGGTTTTCAGCTCGTCCTGGGTCGGCAATTGAAGATCATCCTCGCCACCGCCTTCCCAGACGATGCGGGCATCGGACAGCTGGAAGCGGGCCCACTGGTACTCGCCGGCCGCGATGCTTTCGGTGAACAGAAGACGGGTGGTGCCGTTCGACAGCGCCAGCAGATCCACGGTGATTTCGTTGCCGATCACGTCCACGAGTTTTTCCTCGTCGGTGCCCGTGCGTTTCAGTTTCACGCCGGTGATGGTGATCCAGACGTGCTCGGCGCCGTCCACCGGTGCGTCGGTGATGGCAAGATTCAGCTCGCCTGTCGTGCCGAAGCCGTCCGAGCCACCGCCGCTTCCACCGCCACCGCCGCCGCAGGCTACCAGTGCCGCTGCCAGTCCGGTACCTACCATTGTCTTCCACATTGTGTTCATCTATTTGCTCCAGTTAACTCATGTGCTGCATCTAAAAATTGCAGTTCTTCAAGTGTTGCCAATTGATCCGGTCACGAGGCTGACGTCACCGCCAGCCGCTTGTCATTAATGCGAACCACATTATTTTCCGCCTTGATGCGGCTGACTGTCACGCTTTGACCGCTGAAAGCGGCCACGCCTGTGATGGCGTCCACACAACGTTCGTCGGTCACATCATTCAGGCTGACGCCGGCATGCAGCGCCGCCACCCCCAGCTGGGAACCGCTGCGGTCATGGCCCCAGCCATGGGGCACAGAAATCACGCCCGGCATCATGCGATCGGTAATTTCGGCAGGAATTTCGATTTCGCCCACGCGGGAACTGATCACTACCGGGTCGCCGTCATTGATAGCCAGGCGCTGGGCATCGTCCGGGTGGATCAGGGCCGTGCAGCGATTTTTGCCTTTCACCAGACGCTGGCTGTTGTGCATCCAGGAGTTGTTGCTTCGGACGTCGCGA
>JABLXQ010000024.1 GCA_013178375.1 Gammaproteobacteria bacterium | reverse complement strand
AAAACGCCCCGCACCTTGCAGCGGCGGTTGCGATGGATCGGCGCCGGTGGGCGTATGGAAGCCCCAGCCGCTGCTGTGAAAAACATTGAGGTCTTCGGCATGGAGCCGGTCTTCCGGTGGTTCAAGACCGAAATTTGAAATTGAACAAACCACCAGGCCGGGATATGCCTGTTGCACGGATTCAGCATCCAGCCCCAGCTTCTGCAGCCATTGGGCGTTGTGATCGTCAATCACTGCATCCACATGCGCCAACAGCGTCTTCAGCGCATCGCGTACAGCCGTGGTGTCCAGATCCAGTTCCACCGAACGCTTGCCTGTATTCAGATAAGCAAACAGTCCGCTGTGTTCTATTCCGGATTCAACGCCACTGAAGGGGCCCAGACGGCGGGTTGGGCTCCCTCTGCCCGGCTTCTCGATCTTGACGATTTCGGCCCCGAAGTCTGCAAGCAGTTTGCCGCAATACTCTCCGGCGACGCTTTCTGCCAATTCCAGTACCTTGATCCCGTGCAAGCACGTCATGCCAAGTCCTTTAAAAAAGTGTTTAATATCAATTGTATAGATTGGGTTCCGGTCCGGTCTGCCGGGGCTCCACAGGCCGCCAACAGGACCAGCTCTGTCTCTGTTGTAAAACAACACTGGTGTGCAGTAGCATATCAATGAAGGGGTGCCGGACGTGGGCTCTTGTGAAACGTCAGGGTATGAGGCGTTGCCGGTTCCCGCTATCGATCAACATCAGGATTTACAGGTTTCCACAGGCCGCAAACGGCTTCCTGACAGTTCGCGTGATTCAATGAACAGTTGGCGCGGTGCTACAGGTCAAACCGGGACAAAAACAAGAAAAACTAAAAAGAGGTGATGGCTCATGAGCGATAACAATTTTTTTAGTCTGGACGGCCCGCTCGAGGTGATGCCGACGGAGCGACAGATGCGCATCGCCAATCTGGGTGCCTTTCCTTTTCTGGCCCGGAATCTGGGGGCTGATCCCCGCAGGCTGCTGGAACGCCATGATATAGATCCTTTCAGTCTGCGCGATCCGGATCATTATATTGACTGCCGGTCTTACGTAAACCTGCTGGAAGACTGCAGCACATTATTGAATGATCCCCTGTTTGGTTTGCGGCTGGCACAGATGCAGGAACCCGATGTCTATGGTTGTGTAACAGCGCTGTGCCGGGCCTCGGCAACGATTCGGGAAGCGGTCGACTGCCTGATCAAATTTATTCCGGTCGCCCATTCACCTGCCGCGATGCAGGAACTGGTGGTGGAAGACAATATCGCCATGCTCCGGTGGGGAGTGCGCACCGATCTGGGCAACAACAAACAGGCCAACTATCAGGCGGCGTTGCTCAATCTGAAATTGTTGCGCCAACTGGGCGGCCAGGACTTCAAACCCAGTTACGTGAATCTCGCCGTCGATACCCGGCACAAGGACATTGACGAACTGGAGCGCCAGCTAGGCTGTCGCTTCCACAGCCGGACCACTGAAAATGTCATCGCTTTCCCGGCACCCCTGTTGGACAAGCGTATCCCCAGTGCCAACCGGCTCCTCTTCAAATTGCTGGGCGGCTATTTGACTCGCGTAAAAGATGCGGCGCGTACAACGCTGGTGGATCGGGTGCAGGACTATATCCGTTCCTCCCTGTCCGAAGGCAATTGCACCATAGAGCGCTGCGCCGAGAAAATGGACGTTTCGGTGCGGACATTGCAGGCAAAACTGAGCGAGTCACAACTCAGTTTCTCCGACATTTTGGAGGAGCAGCGTATTGCACTGGCGCAGAGTTATCTGAAGCAGTATCAGGTCTCTCTCGACGACGTGGCGGCGAATCTGGGTTATTCGGAGCAGTCCAGTTTTGGCCGCGCGTTCAAACGCTGGACCGGAATGACGCCGAAGCAGTTTCGCCAACAAGCGGTCGCCAACTGATTCTGTCGCCTGAATCAGTTCATTGAAAACAAACCGCCCGTGACAGGGCGGGGTGCCACGGGCGGTTTGTCATCACGCAGATTGCTGTATTTTTCTCATTTCATAGTCGCCGGAATCGTCCACGCACACTTTCCATCCCGGATAGACCACAATGGTGGTAAAGGTTTCCTCGATGACAGCGGGGCCGGCGATTTCGTGGCCCGGTCGAAGTTTGTCACCGTCAAAAACAGGTGTCTCCTGGTACCCATCGCCCAGATTGGCTCGACGGATTTTCATCGGCGTTGCCGTCACGGTCGGTGCGCTGAAACCTGATCCCACCGGCGGTGCCACAGTATCCACGGATGAGACCAGACGTACGCCAATGATTTCGGGCAGCTCCATTTCGCGGATGTGACCAAATTCTTCCATATGGCGCTTGTTGAATGCCTGCAATGCCTTTTCGCCAAAAGCACCGTTCAGGAACAGATAATCCTGGGAACCCCGGCACTGGTACATCTCGAAGCTGACCGCAAAATTCTGGCCTGCGTAACGCATGTTGACCTGATAGTGGAAGTTCACTTTGTCCCGGGTGAAATTCGCATCGGCAAAGTATTTTTCCGCCCGGGTTTCAAGCTGTTGCCACAGCGATTTCAGCTTTTCCAGGTCAGGGCTTCCCACCGAGCAGGTACAGGAGCGTTCCTCGTCGATCGTCGGCTTGGCAACCAGCGTGCCCAACGCAGAAAACGTGGGTGAAGCTTTCGGCACCAATACTTTTTTGATGCCCAGCGCATCGGCATGAACTGCGGCAAATGCCGGTCCATTCCCACCGTACGCCAGCATCACCATCTCTTTCGGATCGATGCCTTTGCCAGCGGTGGCCCGGCGGATGGCCTGAATCATGTTGGCGTTGACCACGCGCCAGCAATCGAAGGCAGCCTCTTCGGCACTGTAGCCCATCTGGTCGCCCAGTTTCTGAAATGCCTCAACAACACCGGCCCGCTGCAGGGAAAAACTGCCACCGGCGAATTCGGAGTCCGCGGACAGAATACCCAGCATCAACAGCGCATCCGATACTGTGGGTTCAGTGCCGCCACGGCCATAACAGATTGGGCCCGGTTCTGATCCTGCCGAACGGGGGCCGACCTGCACTTCGCCGGCATTGATCTGGCAGATCGAACCACCGCCCGCGCCGAGCGTTTCCACCTGAACCATGGGCACACCGACCAGATACCGGTGGTGCATGTTCCATCCGGCCGTTGCCGGTGCGGCGCCGTTGAGCACAATCGACATGTCATAGGATGTACCGCCCATGTCGACACACAGCAGGTTGGGCGATTGTTTGGCCCGTCCGGTATGCGCAGATCCAATCACGCCACCCGCCGGGCCTGACGCCAGCACGCGAATTGGCGACCCGTCGATATACTCCTTGGTCATGACGCCGCCGCTGGCCTGCATCACCATCAGCTGGTTTTTGAATCCACCGTCGCGCAACCGGCTCACCAGTTTTTCAAGATAGGATGTTACCCGTGGGCCCACATAGGCGTTGACGACGGTTGTACTGGTGCGATCGTATTCGGGTCCGCGCGGCAATACCTTGTGCGACACCGACAGGTGCACGCCGGGCATTTCCTCTTCGACGATTTTCGCCACCCGCACTTCATGGGCGGGATTCACGAACGAGAAAATCAGTGAAATGGCCACCGACTCGACTTTCTGCTTTTTAAGCTTGCGGCAGGCTTCGCGGACTGCATTTTCATCCAGCGCTTCATAAACAGAACCGTCGAACAACACCCGTTCTGGCACCGTCAAGCGGCGGCGGCGGGGTGTGATCTGCTTGAACGGTTTGAGCGTCGCGTCCCAGATGTCTTCCTTGTAGCCGCGCCGGTATTCCATTTCATCCCGGAAACCGTGCGTGGTGATCAGGCCGGTCACTGCGCCGTTCATTTCGATCAACGTGTTGTCGGCGATGGTTGTGCCGTGCACGATGGCCTCACACTGGCCGAGAAAATCGCTGAGCGTTTGGCCTTCCTTTTCTGCCAGCCTTTCAAGACCGGTCATTACGCCGATGGAGCGGTCCTCCGGTGTGCTGAGGTTTTTGTGAAGAATGATTTCCTCGCCTTTCAGCAACGCGAAATCGGTAAATGTTCCACCAATATCAATACCTACCCGATAACTCATTGCTTTGCTCCCACTGCCATCTGTGCCGCTCTCATTTCCTTTCGCAATGCCTGGGTAGCCTGAACATCGACCGCAAGATCGTATTCTTCCAGCGAACCATTCAGAACCACGCCGTATTTGGCTCGCGCCGCTGCAAGACTGACGTATTCATCCAGCACATCTTCCTTGACTGCTTCGGGATCGCGGTCGATAGCCGGTCCAAAACCGGCACCGCCACCATGCTGATAAGCCATTACCGCGCCGGCCGGTAGTTGGGTGCTCTCCACCAGTTCGATTTTGTATTCTTTTTCGGTGCCCACCAGAAAATGATTGCTGTAGGGAATCGCATCGTTACCACCGCACATGCCTCGCAGCGGGTGTTTCGCCGAGACCATCCAGGCCATTGCCGAGACCGGCTCCAGAACCTTTTTGACGTTGAGACTGCCGGGCGCGCCGCGCCATTGACCGGCACCACCGCCATCGGTCGTCATTTCCCGGCTGATATTCAGAACCGGAAAGCGGGCTTCGCTTTCTTCCGCCATCGACAGCAACAGCGCTCCCAGCGAAGAGGGGCAGGAACCCCAGCCATCGACACCTTTCACCGCTGAGACATCCATGGAACGCGAATCCACGCCCTGGTCCATCCACATCATGCCGGTGTCATAAAATCCGATGACCGCATTGGGCATCCCAATTTTGTAGACCTGTGGCTGGGCCCGTTCCGGCACCACTTTCGACAGCGCAATGCACACGGCTTCCGTTATTTCACAGGCAGGATGGAAAGATCCCAGCGCTGCGGGTTTGTTCGGTGGCGGATGCGCAATACAGCCTTCCGGAATAATAAATTCCACTGCATTGAACAGACCTTCATTCTTGGGAATGGCGGGATCAATCATGGCGCACAGCTGAATCATGATGTAGCCACGCGTATTGCCGAAGGTGTTCCATACTCCCACCAGATGTTGGCGGTCGTCGGTGCCGGTGAGATCCACCGTAAGCTGATCACCTGCCACGTTGCAGGCCACATGCACCTTGACGTCCGGAGTACCTTGCGTGTCCGCGTCAATCCACACATCGGCTTCATAGGTACCATCGGGCCAGCTGGCAATTTCTTCGCGGAAGCGTTTTTCCGTATTATCAACGGTGTAATTCAGAGCGGCCCGAACCTTGTCGGTGCCGTATTTGCGAATCAGCGCCTGATGTTCCCGTGCTGCCATTTCCACGCCGCCGATCATTGCCGCCAGGTCGCCAGCGAAAGTTGCGAAGCGGTTGTTGCGCTCCACCAGCTTGATCACATCGCGCCGTTTTTCCCCGCGATGGACCAGCTTCAGGCAGGGAATCGCCAGTCCCTCGGTGAAGATGTCGGTCGCTTCCAGCGTGAAGCCACCCGGGTCCTTGCCGCCGGTATCGCCCTGGTGCGCCTGCAGCGCCTGCACCAGTACCAGTTCACCGTTATCGTCGAATACCGGCGCATAAACGTTGTAGTCGGGCAGATGCCCGCCACCATGATCAGGGTCGTTGCCGAGGAACACATCGCCGGGGCCCCAATCGTAATCCTCGAAATGCATGAGTCCGTACCGAACTGTCAGTTGCGTAACGAAGGTCAGATGGGGTGTTCCAACCGAACCCACCACCAGGCGGCCGTGGGAGTCAATGATCGACGAATTGCGCTCATTGGACTGATTGATGATGGGCGATGAAGCGGCCCGCCCCAAATGGGCACAGGCTTCGAAACAGACTGTTTCCAGTGCGCCCCGGATGATGCTTGCAGTCACTGGATCAATATCGGCGGCCGTGGGCAGCGGCGCCCGCTTGGCGGCCAGTTTTCTGTTTAACTCAAACGACATTATGGAATTCCTCTTTCATTGAACCTGTCGAGACCAGACCACTTCACTCTCTAGACCACTTCATTGTCTAAACCACATCACCGTGCTGCTTTCACGGCTTTTTCCGGTTTGACATTCCCATGCGCCACTCCGGCGGGTAGAGCATGTCGATGTCCTTGACCACATTGTTCAGGCCTTTATCGAAGGTATCGCTGTCCACACCCGCCTGATCTTTCCGGTCATTGCGCATCATCGGCAGCATGCCTTCCACGAAACCGGTCAGCAGGCTACCCATGTATTCACCACGATATTGCTTGTAGAGTTCGAGAAAGGTTTTTTGCACCTGCACCACATCGGTCGGGCGGGTGCGCGAACAGGCCATGGCGTATTTTTTGGTTTCCGCTTCCAGTTTATCCAACGGTACCACGCTGTTGATGAAATTGGTTTCGTACATTTCCGCTGCGGTAAACGGGCGGCCAGTGAACAGCATTTCCGAGAACTTGCGCAGTCCGATCTGCTCGATCCAGGTCCACAGACGTGGGCCCCAGCCTGCGTAGCGAAATGCGGGATGGCCAAACAGCGTGTCGTCGGAGGAAATCAGCAAATCGGCGTCGGCCGCCTGGTAGAAGTGCCAGCCATAGCAGTAACCTTTGGTCTCGATAATGCTGATTTTCTTGAAGTCCTGCAGGGGACGGTTGCCGGCGGGGGCTTTCGCATAGTGATCCGTCATGCTGTGCAGAAAGCGATAGGAACCTTTGGGCGGATACTTGACGCTGGGGTCGTTGATACCAAATTCATGCAGCAGAGACATGTCTTCCTCGGAGTCAGAAAACATGTCCGCCTGTTCCTGCAAATCTCCGCCGCTGCCGAAATGTTTGCCTTCGCCGCGAATTACCAACACTTTGACGTCGTCGTCCACATTGGCCTTGAAAACCAGATCTGCGTAGTACTGGCGCATGCCGGTGGTGGTGGCGTTCAGTGCCTCCGGGCGATTGAATGTCAGGCACGCGATCTTGTTTTCGGTATCTTTCTCATAGCGAATGTATCGCTTGGCTTCTTCTTTGAGTTCTTCAATGTTCGGTGCGATAGCCATGGTTTACCGCCTGTCAGGGGTACGCTGGTAACGAAGTGCGGGATGCATCGGTGAGGTTTTACCATGGGGGAACCTGAGCGTCCTGACAGTTCGTGCCACGGACTCTACCGTCAGTGCAGAGCCTTACCTATGGCCTGATTAAACGATTTTTTTTGGTGCTTCCCGGCCGGCAAGCCAAAAGCAGCACCCGCTTTGACGGCCGGATGGCGGCGTCGGCTCCAAATAGTCTGATGAGGAGTAATGAAATGCCTGCGTCTGCAGTTCAGCGGATTTTTGGTACAGATCGGGTCGTCAGAAAAGCATAATTATGTTTAAGATCGTTCGTATTTTTACCAGTCGGGATGCTTGATCTGGAAGGTCATTTGACGCGCTGCATCCCGCATAACATGCTTGATTTAATAAGAATTATCACGAGACATAGGCGCTACATCACATGGTCAACAGTTCTGAAAAGCCGGTTGTTTTGATTACAGGTGCCAGTTCCGGAATCGGTGACGCCATCGCCCGCAAGTTTGCGAAACAGGGCTGGCGTATCGTGGCGGTCGCCCGACGCCAGCAACGTCTTGAACAGCTCAGGCAGGAATTGGCTGACATCACGGATGTGGAATTTCTGGTTGCTGACGTTACCGAAAAAGATGCTCCCAAACGCGCAGTGGATCTTGCGCTGAGTGCCTTTGGCCGGCTGGATTGCCTGGTGAATAACGCAGGGGCGGGCAAGTGGGCGGCGCCGGGTGAAACCGACGATGCGACGATCGATGAAGTGCTGAATATCAGTTTGAAAGCACCGTTCCGCTTTGCCCGGGAATCGCTAAGGGCCATGAAATCGGGCTCGTCCATTATCAATATCGGTTCTGTTTTCGGCCTGTTGGGCGGAATGGATGGCGGCATTTACTGCACCGCAAAGGCCGGCATGATTGGAATGAGCCAGGCATTTGCCGTGCAATATGGAGCCAAAGGGATTCGTTCCAATGTGGTGGCGCCAGGCGTTGTCAAAACCGAAATGACGGCGGCGGCCTGGGATTTTCCCGGCTTCCAGCGCACCAATCAGGAACTGACGCCGTTCAATCGCGACGGCACCGTTGAGGATGTGGCCAATACTGTTTTCTTTCTGGCATCGCAGGAAGGCAGCTATATCAATGGCCAGACCATTGCGCTGGATGGCGGCTGGTCAACGACAAAATACGTAACACCGGAAGCGCTCATTTGTGAACGGGTGATGCCGAAATGACATGGATATTATTGCTATCCAGCCGCAAGTTTACCTATATGAAGTCTTCAATATTTTGAACAACATGAGCCCTGTTTTTTGCCCTGTTTTGCGCATATTTAGCCTGTTTTTCATGGTGTCTGGTTTGTCGCACGTGTATAGTTGATAGGGCATGTGTCGTATGCCGACGCAGATTCAAAACAATAAATTTTCTGGAGGAAATTATGTCTACTACTACAGCGGTGATTGACGGCGCCTGGAGCTTGACTGTAAAGGCGCCCAACGGCACACAGACCAGCGTGGTATCA
The DNA here is from genome assembly GCA_013178375.1 of Gammaproteobacteria bacterium. Taxonomy (GTDB): domain Bacteria; phylum Pseudomonadota; class Gammaproteobacteria; order Pseudomonadales; family Ketobacteraceae; genus Ch67. The sequence continues at coordinate 82,292 of JABLXQ010000024.1, read as the reverse complement.
CTTAAATCAGAGGGCGACGTTCTTACTGGGACCATTTCCAACGACTCCTTTGGTGTTCAGGATATTGAAGATGGCAAATATGATGGCCAAAACCTGACTTGGAAAAGCAAAATCACCAAACCAATGAAGTTGACTGTTAGCTACCATGCTACCCTGGACGAAAACAACAACATCAGTGGGCACATCAAAGCCGCAATGGCGAAGATTCTGTTTACTGGCACCCCGGTGGCCAAGTAAAGACTAATTCGTTGAGTATCGCAGAATTGCAATAAGCCAACGTTTTTCGCGTTGGCTTATCCATACTGAAATGTTGTAGTACCCCTCCCGATTTCTCGACGCCGTACCAGGTGTCCCGTCACTTTTTTGATTCACATAGGCTTCTGATATTCACTTGGCATCAGTCCTGCCAAGCCGGACGGCCAGGATCAAAGTGAAAAAATTCAACCGCTATTGGAATAACTGGCATAAAAAAAGTGACTGCAGTCAGGCTGCAGTCACTTTTGACCTGTAGCTTCTATTTCAATCAGTACGTGATAACGGGCAAGGTTTCCCAGCCGCGAACAGTGGATGTATTGGCTTGCTTCGCCTTGCTCGAATCGATTTTCCAGCGCGGGAATCGCTTGAGTACTTCTTCCAGGGCGATCCGTCCTTCCAGTTTGGCCAGATGGCTTCCCAGGCAGAAGTGGATACCGTGGCCAAATGTCAGGGTTTGATCGATCTTGCGGCGAATATCAAATTTATCCGGATTTTGATATTTCCGTTCGTCGCGGTTGGCCGATGCGTTGAGCAACAGCATTACGCTGCCTTTCGGAACAATTTGACCATAGTGCTCGACATCTTGTGTCACGTAGCGGGCCTGCACCGGTGAGGGGGGCTCGAAACGCAATATCTCATCGATAGCGTTGTTGATCAGGCTCGGATCTTTTGCCAGCTCGGCGAGCTGATCCGGATGATCTGCCAGCACCTTGCCGGTCCAGCCAATCAGCCGTGTGGTGGTTTCGTTACCAGCACCGGCCAGCAGTCTAACGTAGCCCAGTATTTCCTCACGGCTCAGGCGGCGGGTTTCACCTTTTTCATCCTTGAATTCGATGGTCAACAACTGCGTCATCAGATCGTCAGATGGATTTTTCTCGCGCCAGTCCAGGTATTCGCCAAACAATTCGTTCACTTCTACCGGCGAGCCGTCTTCGTTATTGAAACGGAATTGCAGGTTTTTCGGCGGCGCGCCTTCTTCAAGATCCAGACCTTGTACGGAATAGTCGCGGAACTTGGCCTGGTCTGATTCAGGAATGCCCAGCAGCATGCCGATGGTGCGCATGGGCATCTCGGCGCCCAGGTCGGTGATGAAGTCAAAACCACCGCTGCCCACCAGAGGGTCCAGCACCTGGGTGGTGAATTTTCTCACCTCGGGTTCGATCGCGGCTATTGCGCGGGGAGTGAACACCCTTCTGAGCAGATCGCGGTGGATGTCGTGCATCGGTGGGTCTTCAAAAATCAGCATGCCTGGAGGTGCTTCAAAATCAGCTTTGATCAACTCCATGATGGTACCTTTGGCAGAACTGTAGATCTCGTGCTGTCGTAAGCACTTGGCTACGTCTTCGTACCGGCTCAGTGCATAGAAATCATATTTTTCGTTGTAATAGAGCGGAGACTCGTCGCGCATCCGTTTCCAGATCGGATACGGATTGGCATCTATATCGAAGTCATACGGGTCATAGTAAAGCGATGATTCCAGTTGAGCGTTCATAGTGTAAAACACCTCTAAATTAAATCGATTCTTGGTGATCGATGTTGGCAAAGATAAAACAGTTCAGTTTTGATTCTTATAGAGTTGGCGATCACCTGCAGCGCTTGTTGCTTCGGTAGCCGGATTTCGCATAAGCATGGGTGTCTCTAAATAGCACAAGCTTAAACTGCGGCGCTGTTACTAGTCAACAATGCTGTTCAATACTGGGTGGTCGGCCGGGTGCAATCCTATCGGGGGGCGGATTCCGCTGGATATTAAAGACCCATTATAGCCTTTTTAATAAACAACATTGATGATTAAATTAAACTGGTGCAAACTAGGGTAAAACCACGTGAAAACTTCAAAAAATACGACAAAAACGCGAAGTGAAACTGGTAGAAAGGTGGTTTTACATAATGAAAACAAAGGGCTTTGTGTTGGTGGTGAATGGGTGCGATCACTGGCGGACGGCGAAGAGGCTGCGCTGAACCCGGCAACAAGCTGCTTAGCAATTTGCCGTTTGGCGGCTACAAGCGCACGGACACTGGTCGCGAGTACGGTCCTGGTTGGCTGGCAGAATATGCGGAGCAGAAGTCGATCAGCTTCCATGTGGTGTAATGCGCTGATTTCCGGCAGTTATAGCGCAAATTGAAAGCAAATTTTCGCAATGTAAATCCAGGCACTGCTTGATTTATATAAATCAACAGTGTTGTTGACTAAGAAGGTATCCTTGGATACTCTAACTCAAACAAATAAGCACTGAATGAAAGGTGAATAGCTATGTCTCACTTGCCGTACCCCACTTATGATGCTGACCACCATTTTTATGAGCCGCCCGAAGCGCTGATGCGGCATTTGCCAAAAGAGTACAAGCATGCCATTTCGTATGTGCAGGTAAACGGTCGTACCAAGCTGGCGATTGGCGGTTTGATCAGTGACTATATTCCCGATCCAACATTCAGCCACATCGCGGCACCGGGAAAGCTGGTTGAGTGGTACATGGGTAATAACGCAGACGGTCTGTCCATGCGTGAATCCATGGGCAAGCCCATTGCGCCCAAGAATGGATGGCGCACCGGTGAAGAACGCTTGAAGGAAATGGATGAGCAGGGCCTGACCGGCGCGCTCATGTTCCCTACGCTGGTGTCAGCGGTTGAGGAGCGTATGGGTCAGTATGATATCAAGGCCATGTGCGCCATTATGCATTCGCTGAATCAGTGGATGCTGGAAGAGTGGAACTTCAACCGTCAAAATCGGATCTTTACTGCACCCGTGATCAGTCTGGCTGACATCGATTGGGCCGTTAAGGAATTGGAGTGGGCGTTAAAGAATGGCGCCAAAACCGTGCTGGTGCGTCCTGCGCCGGTTCCTGGTGTTTCTGGCACCCGTTCGCCCGGTTTCGAAGAGTTCGATCCGTTCTGGGCTCGTATCAATGAGTCGAAGATTTTCGTTTCCATGCACGCATCTGACAGCGGGTATGATCGCTTTGTCCGTATGTGGGTGGGTGGCAACGAATACAAGCCATTCAAACCTTCTGCTTTCTCCCATATCCTGAAGCCTGCTGCGCGCGTTATTTCCGATACCTGTGCAGCTTTGATCTGTCATGGCGTATTCGACCGCTTCCCTGATGTGAAAATAGCGACTATTGAAAATGGTGCTGCCTGGGTCGGTGAATTGCTGAAGACCATGGAAAAAGCCTACAAAATATTCCCGCAGGAATTCAAATACAATCCGGTTCAGCGCTTCCGGGAAAATGTTTACGTAGCGCCGTTCTATGAAGACGCCCTTGACGGATTGCGTACGCTTGTAGGCGCAGATCAGGTGTTGTTTGGAAGCGACTATCCACATCCGGAAGGTGTTGCCAGCCCGCTGCAGTTTATTGACAGACTTGATGCCTATACCGAAGTTGAAAAGAAAAAGGTTATGGGTGGCAATCTGTTGGGTCTTCTTGAGCGTTCAGGTTCCCTGCAGTAAGCGAATTTTTTGCAATAAGTAATTTTTTGGGATGGGCCGACGAGGTATTCGCGGTCCATGCCTGAAAGATATTTTGTGTCGAATCTTGTGGGTTAACAGCCTATTTTTTGATTTAGTTGTTGCTTCGCCGGCTATCAGCCGGCATTTTTTGCCTTTTCTTTTGTGGAAGTATCCGGTTTATGAAGTTGAATCGATCAGGATGCTGCGAATTTTGTGTTTCAGAACTTTCCCGGCGTCATTTTTGGGGAGCGCATTCCAGATAACGACCTGTTCGGGAAACTTGAATTTCGCCACGCCTTGGGCAACCAGAAATTCCGCCAGGTCAGTAACTTTGGGCTTAGCCAATCCGCGGGGCACGATAACAGCGCAGGCTCTTTCGCCGGTTTTGGGGTCCGGCAGGCCCACGATGGCGATTTCAGTGATGTCGGGATGATTGATCAGTAGATCTTCCACCTCTTTTGGAGCGATGTTTTCGCCGTTGCGAATAATGATGTCCTTGGCCCGCCCGACAATGACCAGGTAATTGTCATCCACCCATCGGCCCAGATCGCCGGTGCGAAAATAGCCTTCGGCGTCGAACACGCTGGCTTCATCTTCCGCGTGAACATAGCCGACCAGCATCTGCGGGCCTTTGGCCACGACTTCGCCGCCATCGAGAATACCGTCACTGGCCCCGGAAATTTTGATGTGCGCAATGCCAGGTCGACCATCGGTATCCGCTGCGTGCGCCACGTCGTCTGTCACGCCAACCGTCATTACGGGGACTTCGGTGGAGCCGTAGACGCGCGTTACCACCGCACGCTCGAAATAGTCATCCGCTTCGTGAATGAGGGACGATGGAACCGAGGCGCCACCACAGACAAAAAGTTTCAGGTCGGGGAGGTGAGTCTGTGCGCGCCTTGCTGCGGCGAGTGTTTGTACCAGGAATGGCGTGGCACCAGCAAAGTGGGTGCAGCGCTCCGACACCAGAAGTTCGACCGCTTGCTCAGCATTCCAGTTCTCCATCAATACCGCTGTTGCGCCTAACAGCAGTGGGCACTCGAATGCGTAGATGGAACCACCAATATGGCTGATGGGAGAGGCCACAAGAAACTTGTCACCCGGTTCAACCAGCCAGTGTTCGCCAATCTGCTGGATCAGCGCATGAATCGAGTTGTGGCTGTGCATGACGCCCTTGGGATTACCGGTCGTGCCGGACGTGTACATGATCATGCGCACGGCGTTGGCATCAACGGACGGCAGGGGCTGCAAGGACTGTGCGGTTGCGTCCTGAAACAGGGAATCGTAGGCAATAAACCGGGAATTTTTGCCCCGCAGCACCACGACTTCCGGTGGTTCGTCCAGCTGTTCGACAACGCGCGCCAGCATGTCGGCATAGTCGTGTTGCCGGAATTGTTCAGGAATAAAGATCATCCTGCATTTCACATCTTTCAGCATGAAACGCAGGTCGTGTTCGCGCAGCGAAGGCAATATGGGATGCGCAATCATGCCTGCCATCGTGGCTGCCAGGTAGATGACTGCCGTTTCGTGCCAGTTTGGCAGCATGAAGGAAATCACGCTGCCTTCGGGAAAGCGCCGGGCCATCATCTGGGCCAGTTCATTCGCTTTATCGAAGAGGGTGCGGGCGTCAAGCCGTACCGCGCCGTCAATAATCAGAACGCGCTCTGGCTCGTGCGCTGCTGCGCGCTGCAGTGTGTCCGCCAGTGTTTCATGAACCCAGAGGCCTTTTGCATAGGCACTTTTTGCCAGCTCCTCATCCCAGCGAATTGATCTGCCCGCGATGATTCTGCGTCCCGACTTTTCTAAGGATTGCATGGCAAAAATGGCCCCTTTGGCGTTCAGGCTGAAACGATGTTGTTTTGGCGTTGCTGCGATGTCGCTGCGATCTATTGGCCGCACGAAACTGCTTCCAGGCGGGAAGGCAGTAAAAGTACGCAGGAGTATTGTTTGGATCGATGCCGTTACGATATCATCTGGCTGTAAATGAACACAAGTGTTGATTAGTAGTGGCCATGTTGATTATGGTTGAAGTGCGCGGGGACAGCGGGTGTTCGCTTAAGTAATTGTCTCCCAAGGCAATGATCAGAGTGGGAGGCACCGCATCCGGCGCCGGATGGGTACATCAATAATAACAAAGGAGAGTAGTTCAGCATGGCCTCAAAAATGGGACGGTATGCTTTCTCGGGAGCCACGCATCTGGCGGAAGGCTGGACGCTTGAACGACTCACGCCACCCAGTCGTCTGTTCGGTGCCAACGGCATTCGTACTGGCGCAGACGGGCGGATCTATGTGGCCCAGGTGTCCGGAAGCCAGATCAGTGCGATTGACGTGAGCAGTGGAGAGATCGAGACGATCAGTCCGAAGGGCGGGGCCATTGTCGCGCCCGACGATTTGGCGTTCGATGCGCAAGGCAACATCTTTGCCACCGAAATTACCGAAGGGCGAGTCAGCGTTCTCACGCCTAATGGCCAGTCATGGGTGCTCCGTGGTGATTTGCCCTGTGCCAATCCCATCACTTTTCATCAGGGTCGATTGTTCGTCGGTGAATGTCGCCCGGATGGAAGAATCATGGAGCTTGACCTCAATGGCGGTGCTCCGCGCGTCATCGTGGAAAACGTACCGTTGCCCAACGCAATGGAAGTTGGTCCGGATGGCATGCTGTATTTTCCGGTGATGGGCACCAACGAAATCTGGCGCGTAAATCCTGCCGGCGGAGCACCGGAAGTGGTCGCGCGCGACCTGGGTGTACCTGACGCTGTCAAGTTTGATGCGGAAGGTTTTATCGTGTCGACCCAGGTGGCGAGCGGTCAGGTGCTGCGTATCGATCCGCGCACCGGCGAGCGCAGCGTTCTCGCCACGATTGCGCCGGGACTGGATAACCTGACCTTTGTTGGCAACCGGCTGTTTGTTTCCAGTATCTCCGGACAGATCAATGAAATTCTCACCGACGGAAAAATCAAATCTCTGGTGCCGGACGGTCTGAACTGGCCGCTCGGTTTGGCGATGGGCGCGGACGGTGTTCTCTTTGTTGCGGATGGGGGCTTTACCTATACATTGCGGCCGGGCAGCGGGCTGCAACCGCTGGGCATGTTGTTTTCCCCGGGTTTCCCAGGCTACACCCGTGGTGTCGTTGCGGCAGGCCCGGGCGAATATGTGGTTACCACGGCCAACGGGCAAGTCTCGCGCTGGGCGCCCGACAAGCAGGAACATCAAGTGCTGGCAGACGGTTTCGATCAACTGTATGGCATCGCACTGGCCCCTGGCGGCGCGGTCGTCGTCGCGGAAAAGGGAGGTGGCCGCGTGCTTTCGGTTCAGTCCGGCAAGGTGGAGACACTGGCCAACGATCTGAACCAGCCTTCCGGCGTGGCCTTCAGTGGCAGCACTTGTCTGGTTGCCGAGGAAGGCGCGGGCAGGGTGGTCAAAATCGTCAGAGGTGGTGTGGAGACTGTGCTGGGCGGATTGCACAAGCCACAAGGCATTCTGGCGCGCGGGGATCTGCTGTTTGTGGTCGATGTCGGCACCAAGGAATTGATCCAGTACAACATGGCCAGCAAAACCCGACACACCATTGCGTCGCAGTTGCCCGTTGGTGCGCCTCCGGGCGTCATTCCCAAGGTTCTGGGTGCGATTGGGGTTTTGTCTGGCCCAATGGGTCCCTTTGCGGGCATCGCAGAAGGCCCCGGTGGTGCGCTCTATATTTCAGCCGACGCGGAAGGCAGTGTGCTGGAACTGCGACCGGATACATTCACCCACTGAATTCAAATATTTTCCGACTGGAGTTATGCATGACTGACAAAATTCTGGATTGTTCTGATCTCGACAAACACATGGGCAAGCCGATCGCGCCCGCACGGATGAAGGAGCCATTGCACAACAACGATATCCGGCGTTGGGCGCAGGCGATGCACTATCCGAATTTGCTGCACTATGATCACGATTTTGCCGCTGAAGGCCGCTATGGGCGCCTGGTGGCGCCGCAGTCGTTTGCGATTGCCACCGACGATGGTCATGGCGCGTTCCCTGCCTGTGTTGGCCGGATTCCCGATTCCCATCTGATTTTTGGCGGCGATGAATGGTGGTTTTACGGTCCCAAAATTTTTGGCGGGGACATGATCACCAATGAAAAAGTGCCTTTCGATTACTCGGTAAAGGAAACCAAATTCGCCGGGCCCACCTGTTTTCAGCGCGGCGATAACAATTACTACAATCAGAATGGCGACTTCATTGCCAAGCAGCGTTCAACCACCATTCGCTATCGCGCTGATCTGGCGCTTGAAATGGGCGCGATGAAGGACAGTACCGAAGATCCGGAGTGGTCACCGGAGCAGCTGGAAGAACTCGAAATCAAGAAGTACGACTATATCAAGATGATGCATGCGCTGGGCCACGGCAAGCGCTATTGGGACGATGTTGTTGTTGGCAGTGAGTTGCCGGTACGCGTCATTGGTCCACACAGTATTGCCAGTTTTACCACGGAATGGCGCGCGTATCTGTTCACCATCTGGGGTGGCACGCATCGCCCTGGCGTGGATATGGAAGGCCTGGGTTTCACCAAGGAAATGGCGGGGCATGAAAACGATCCGGTGATGGAAAAAGACAATCCGGAGTTGACGGATGGCGCCTATTTTGGCCCTTCACGCGGGCATCTCTTCCCACATTTTGCCCGCAAGATTGGTATGCCTCGCGGCTATGGTTATGGTGCCTCGATGGGAGCCTGGATTCTGGATTACTTAAACGGTTGGGCAGGTGAATGGGGACAGGTTGTGCATTGCAATTCCTCGTACCGTGGCCCCGCATTCACCGGAGACTGCACCATCATGACGGGCACCATCGTCGACAAACTGGTGGATGCCGAAGGCCGCAATATCGTGCGGGTGGATTGCAAGTTGACCAATCAACTCGGTAATACCATGGCGACAGCAAAAGCAGAAGTTGAATTGCCGAAGAAATAGGGAAGCTGCATAGGCAACGCGCACAGTTCATGTTGTTAGTGCTACGGAGTGGTCTGTAGCACTAACAACAGCAGCAACACCGCTTTGTTAGCGCGGAGCCAGCACTATGTCGCCACTCAGCTGGTTCGACAGCATCTGTGCGCTTTTGAGAAGGGCGTCCTGCAGCTCGGGCAGGCCAGTGCGCTTCAGGGTGCTGCTGATACCTATGGCAACCAGCGCGTGACTCAGCTTGTCGCGGGACTTCCAGACGGGCGCTGCGACGACGGTTACGCCCGAAATGTAGTTGCCTTCGTCGACAGCAAATCCCTGGGTGCGCGTCTTGTTTATTTGCGCTTTCCATTCGGAAAAAGTGGGTGGTTCATCCCAGCGGAGAGATTTGAATTTTTCCTCCAATTCTTCTTCCGCGTAATTTCCAAATGCAACGATGCAGCGACCGGTTGCACTGATCAGCGCAGGAAAACGACTGCCCACCTGCGCGCTGATTTGAAAATTGTTGCCGGCCTGGGATATGCCGACGACGATGATGTGCTCGATTCCCACGACGTTGACGCCCAGTACGGTTACGTCGAAATCCTGGCTGATGCGATTGAGCACCGGTTGGGAAAGATCGGTGAACTGGTTCCGTCTCAACCAGTGCCGCGCCAGTGTGAGGACGCCGGCTTCCAGCGAATAGCGCTTGGTGTCGGGATCGAAGGAGACGAATTCTTCGTCCACTAATGCCCTGAGCACATAGAGGCAGGTGCTGGGCACCAGATTCAATGATCGAGCGATGGTTTGCAGGCCGAGCGGAGAGTCGCTTTTGCCCAGCAGTCGCAAGATGGCGGCAGCCCGGGAGATGGCGGGGGCTTTGCTCTCTTTCAAGGCGTTGGCAAGCTTTTGGTCATTGGATGCGGTGCGATTGGTTTGTCGAGTCATTGGTTACCCCTGATTAAACGTTCTTTCTTTTCAAATGCCTGATCGTATCAAGACAGCTGTCTTTACGATGAGTTAAAGCCTGTTGTTCAATATATAAAATTCCATTCTATATTTACAACAAAAATCTTTCATGTCATTGTTTGAGGACGACATAAAAAAGCGTCCTGAATCGCTCATAACACGGGGATACAGGGATAAGCCTTACGCTCAGTTCGGCCGGATCTGGCCAGTAGATTGGGTTCGATGCATCGGTAAAAGATCAGGTGATTGAATGGCAAGACTCACAGAATATTCCACCTACGCGGATGCGCAGACGCATGCCAATTCAGCCGCGCTGTGGGATCTGTTTGATGGCGACAGGGAACACCTCAACATTGCTCACGAATGTATTACCCGTCATGCCGATGGCTCCGGCCGCGCCGCTGTGCGCATTGCCCGCGCCGATGGCAGCGACGAGATAATCAGCTTTGACACGCTATCCGCTGGTTCCGCCCGTTTTGCGCACTGGCTTGATGCCAATGGCGTTCAGCCAGGCGACCGGATCGCTTTTATGCTGGAGCCGTCGCTGCCGTTTTATGTTTGCCTGTTTGGCGCAATGCAAAGCGGCGCGATCAGCGTACCGCTGTTCACACTGTTCGGACCGGATGCCCTGCGGCTTCGCATCGATGATTGCAAGCCGACGATTCTGATCACCAATGCTGAAAAGGCGGAGCTTGCGCGTCAGACCCCTGGCTTGCGGGTTGTGGTGGCAGACGGCGGACTACTGGAGGAAATTCAACAGTATCCTGCCCGTTACGAACCCAAGACCAAAGCCAATGATCTTGCGGTATTTCAGTACACTTCGGGCACCACGCGCGAATTGCCGGCTGCGGTCAAGCACACGCACAAGGCGATTGTCACGCTGATGTTTGCAGCGCTTTATGGCACCGGTATTCGTCCGGGTGACGAATTTTTCTGCCCGTCTTCCCCTGCCTGGGGACACGGATTGTGGCACGGAACATTGGCCCCGCTGGCCCTGGGCGTTACCACGGGCACATTCGCAGGTCGTTTTGATGCGGTGCGACTGCTGAAAGCGCTGCAGGATTTCAAAATCACCAACATGTCGGCTGCTGCCACGCATTACCGGATGATGAAAAACACCGGCCAGGCAGACAAGTTCAAATTCTGCTTTAAAAAACTGTCGTTCACCGGCGAACCGATTGATCCGGCGACGCTGGAGTTCATCGACCAGTACTTTCATGTGCCCGCGTGCAGCATGTATGGCACCACTGAAATTGGTGTGGTGCTGGTCAACTATCCCGGCGCAGAAGATTTCAAGGTCAAGCCGGGTTCGCTGGGCAAGCCGATTCCTGGTTTGAAACTCCAGGTGCAGCGGCCTGATGGCACGCCTACCGAAGCCGGTGAAGTTGGCGAGTTGATGCTGTGGAAAAAGGATCACTGGGAGACCACCAAGGATCGCGCAAAACTTGATGAGGAAGGCTATCTCTATCATTGCGGCCGGGCCGATGACGTGATCATTTCCGCCGGCTGGACCATGAGCGCGGTGGAAATCGAGCACACCATGCTCAAACATGACAACGTTATTGAAGTGGGCGTTATCGGTGTGCCTGACGATACGCGCGGTCAGGTTGCGAAAGCCTTTGTGGTCAGCAACCGTGAACCCAGCGCCGAATTTGTTACTGAACTGCAAACTTTCACGCGCGAGAAGTTAAGCCAGCATGAATTCCCGCGTCACATTGAATTTGTGGGTGAACTTCCCAAAACGCCGGCAGGCAAAGTTCATCGCAAAGTACTGCGCGAACGCGAAGCTGCCAAAGCGGCTGCCGCCATCCATTAACTGACGGCAGCGGCCGGCAATTGAAAACCGAGGAGAAAAGTAGAGATGACTGCGAAATTTCCGAAAATAACTGAACAGGGTCTGGCCGAGCTGCGCGAGCGCATTGGCGTCAAGATCACCAACACAATCGAGCCGTGGAACTACGAAGCCACCCGTGACGCGATCCGTCACTACGCTCACGGCATCGGCGACGACAACCCGCTGTGGTGCGATCCTGAATACGCGGCCAAAACCAAGTACGGTTCTGTCGTTGCACTGCCCAGTTTCCTGTTCACCACCAGCCGACTGATTTCCGGCTATTGCGGTGGCTTGTCGGGTGTGCACGCAATGTGGGCCGGCGCCGACTGGACCTGGCACAAACCGGTGTTGCGCAATGACGTCATCACTACCGAAGCCTATCTGAAAGATCTGGTTGAGCATAAGACCAAGTTTGCCGGCCGTGCTTTTCAGCAGATCTACCACGTCGACTTCTTCAACCAGCATGGCGACAAGGTTGCTGAAGCGGATTCGTGGGTATTCCGTACTGATCGTGACGAAGCGCGTGAGCGTGGCACCAAGTACACCGACGTGCGCGGCAAGGTTGAGCCGTACAGCGAAGAACAACTGGCCGAATTCAGCCAGCTGTACGCGAAAGAAGAAATCCGTGGCGCGACTCCGCGTTACTGGGAAGACGTCAAGGAAGGCGAAGAGCTGCCGACCCTGATGAAAGGTCCGATGACCGTAACCGGCTTCATCTGCTATGCGCAGGGCTGGGGTGGTCTGTATATTCGCGCCAACAAGCTCGCGTGGAAAATGCAGCAGGCGCATCCTGGCCTGGGTATCAAGAACCGTTTCAATGTGCCTGATTGTCCTGAGCGTGTTCATTGGGATGAGGCGTTTGCACTGGAAGTGGGCGCACCGGGTGCCTATGACTATGGTCCAGAGCGCTGCTCCTGGTTGACGCATCAACTCACCAACTGGATGGGTGACGACGGTTTCCTGCGCAAGAGCAAGTGCCAGGTTCGCCGCCACAATCCTGATGGTGATGCCATTTTTATCAACGGTACCGTTGTCCGTAAATTTGTTGAAGACGGCAAGCACCTGGTGGAAATCAGTCAGATGGCAGAAACCCACAGAGGCGAAACGTCGGCCACTGGTGTAGCGATTGTTGAGTTGCCAAGCCGGGCTAAATAACCAGCCGGGCCAGACAAGAAACTGAGTGGATGTCCAGTTTGCGGTGGATCCTGATTCGGGAGCCACCCGAACTGGATTTCGTGCGTTTGCAGTCTGGGCGGATGCGATGTTTGGCATTCCCATATGCACTACAATACGCAGTGTAATTATGGTTCGGCCGATTGATTCCTGCGGGAGATGCATCCATTATTATCAGACTTTCTTATCAAGAATTTTTGGTAACGCAATTGCCGCGCCTGTAAATGTCAATGAGCATTCGGCACGACATCGATTATGAAAAGGTAGACACATGACCATGTCCGCAAACACTGTAAAAGGCTTGTCCCTGGTGCGGGGTATTCCGCTGGCCGAAGAAGAAGGCATTGGCGCACTTACCCTGGGAGGATACCTTAAAGAAGTGGCTGACCGCTTCGGTTCAAGAGAAGCGGCTGCGCTGCGGGGATCGGATGGTGTTGAGCGCTGGACTTACACCGATCTGTGGTTGCGCTCGGTGGATGTGGCGCGTGCCTTGCTGGCCTGCGGAGTGGGCAAGGGCACTCGTGTCGGAATCCTGATGACAAATCGGCTGGAATTTTTATCGTCGGCGTTTGGTACGGCACTGGCGGGTGGAGTGGCCACCACCCTGAATACATTCTCGACTCCGGCGGAGTTACAGGTTCTGTTGGGAAATTCCGGCTGTTCAGTGCTGTTGCTGGAACGCAGCGTTCTCAAAAAAGATTTTGCGGCCATTTTGTTGGAGCTGGAGCCGAAGATTGCCACGGCAACTCCGGGCAAACTGATTTCCCACAAGTTTCCTTTTTTGCGTTATCTGGCGATGGTGGATAGTAACGAATCTGTCGGTGCAATCGAAGGCTGGGCCAGCTTTCTGGCCCGCGGCAAGGATATTTCACCCGAGCTGGTTGATGCTACTGCAGCCACTGTGTCGCCATCAGATCCAGGTGTACTGTTTTTTTCTTCTGGTTCCACCGGTAAACCCAAAGGTATTCTCAGCGCGCATCGCGGGGTTTGCCTGCAGCTGTGGCGCTGGCGTCAATGGCTGGGCCTGGATCAGGATGTTCGGTCTATTACTACGAACGGCTTTTTCTGGTCAGGTAATTTTGCAATGGGTGTCGGCGGCACACTTTCCGCTGGTGGATCACTGATCCTGCAACGAACGTTTCAGCCGGAAGAAGCGCTTTCCATCATGGAAGCTGAACGTGTTTCCTATATATTTGCCTGGCCTCATCAGTGGGCACAGCTGGTTGATGCGAAGAACTGGCTTGATGTTGATCTTTCCGCACTGAAGTACATCGATGCCAATTCGCCCCTCGCCAGTCATCCCACGGTGACTTCCAGTTGGATCGACGCTACGCACTGCTACGGCAATACCGAGACGTTCACGCTGAGCTCAGCCTTTCCCGCCAATACGCCCAAGGAAGTGACGGGTGACAGTCATGGCCAGCCAGTAGCGGGCAACACCATCAAAATTGTGGATCCTCTTACGGGACAACTGGTGCCCATGGGTGAACGCGGTGAGATAGCAGTCAAGGGGCCTACGCTCATGCTCGGCTATATCGGCATTCCTCTGGATGAAGTTCTGGATGCAGACGGTTTCTTCCACACTGGCGATGGCGGCTATTTCGATGACCAGGGCCGTCTGCATTGGGAAGGGCGACTCAATGACATCATCAAGACCGGCGGTGCCAACGTCTCGCCCGTGGAAATCGATACGGTCATTGCCCAGTGTCCCGGCGTGAAGATCACGAAAACGGTGGGTGTTCCCGATGAATTGCTGGGCGAGCTGGTGGTGGCCTGCATCGTGCCGCAGGACGGATTTGAATTGACAGAGGATGCTGTGCGCACCTTTGTCAAAGAACAGCTCGCCAGTTTCAAGGTGCCGCGCCGGATTCTGTTTTTTGGTGAAGATGAACTGCAATGGACGGGCAGTGCTAAGGTCAAGAGTTCTGAATTGCAGGCGCTGGCCACCAAACGGCTCAAACAGGGAAATGCGTGACGTTTGTGAAGCCGGCGAATTCACAGTGTTGAAGGGAATAGGCAGGTCCGCAGAAAATCTGTTACTGTAGCGCCCTGTCAATAGCATCCTCGCAAATACTATGAAATCGAAGGCATCAGCAAAATCCAGCGGCAAAACGATGGCAGTCAGAAAACCGGTAAAGGTCGAGCCCAGTCGACCGCGCGGACGTCCAAGGCCGGAAGACGTCGCTGATATAGAAGATACGCTGCTGACTGTGGCGCTGCAGGAATTCCAGGATCAGGGCTACGGCGCGGCGTCAGTGACGAAAATCGTCAAAACCGCCGGAATGTCCAAGACCACGCTGTATTCGCGATACCCTTCGAAAGAACATTTGTTTCGCGCCATCCTGAAGCGGCAAATCGAGCGCTATTCACCGTGGGCTTCATTGGGTGTCGATTCCGGCTCGCCCAGCCTGGAGGAGGGATTGAAGGCGTATGCCAACAGCACCCTGAAACTCAGTCTGGAAAATGACGAGCTTGCTGTGAACCATTTGATCTACAGCGAAATTCATCGTTTTCCGGAACTGGGTGTGGCCGCTGCGGAGAGAACCGAAATCGGTATCAAGCGAATAGCCGATTTTATCCGCCAGTGCGCCGTTGCCGAGAGCATTCCCTGCAAGGATCCGGATGGTGTGGCGGAAGTGTTCATCCACATGATCCGCGGCTGGTATATCAATGTGATGTTGTCCAAGCGCGATGTGTCTGATCTGCAGCGGAAACAATGGGTTGAGCGTGCGGTGCGGACATTGCTGCTGGCCCGACCGAACTGGTAGTTACCCAGTTGTTCTATAAATGAAAGTTAACCTGTAGAACAAAGTTCCATCCCTCTCTTTCTCTCCCCTTTTTTCGCGCCCTTCTTTGCTTAAAAGGCTTCGCACATCTCTCGCCCTTATCTGAAAAGGGCGGGAATTCCCTGCTGTTTGCGTCTTTCTCTGGCTTGACATATAAAAATACCGACCGGTATTATTAATCCATGCTGTCGGAAAATAGATGCCGATCCAACAATGCCAGCCAATTTGGAGAAATAATCCATGTCATTAAAAAACAAGGTCGCTGTGGTTACTGGCGGAGGTAGCGGGATTGGTCGTGCGATCAGCCTGCAGCTTGCGCAGGATGGCGCCGCAGTGTCGGTGTGGGATCTGAGCGGTGACAGCGCGGAACAAACCGTTGCAATGATCGTAAAGGCGGGAGGGCGCGCTATCGCCTGCGTCGGTGATGCTTCTGCAAAATCCGATATTGCCCACGCTGCTCAACTGACCCGCCAGGCGTTTGGCCCTATTTCCATTCTGGTGAACAACGCGGGTATCTCGTCGTTTACGCCGTTCATGGATATTTCCGAAGAAATGATCGACCGCATCATGGCCATCAATATCAAAGGGCCGATGCTGTGCTGCCAGGAAATCATTCCCGATATGCTGAAATCGGGTTGGGGCAGGATCATCAACATTTCGTCTTCATCTGCACAAACCGGTGCGCCGATGATGTGCCACTACTCCGCTTCGAAAGGTGGCGTCATCGCGTTCACAAAATCCCTTGCACTGGAACTTGCAGCCAAAGGCATTACCGTAAACAACATTCCGCCAGGCTTTGTCGACACGCCAATGCTGCGCAAATCGCCAGTCGACATTGAGAAGCAGATCGCGGCATCGCCCATGAAGCGGGCCGGTAGTCCTGAAGACATCGCAACCGCCTGTGCATTTCTGGCATCAGAACAGGCAGGCTACATCACGGGCCAGACGCTGGGTGTGAACGGCGGCCGGGTAATGTCATAACGTTCAATATATAAAACAGCATTCTATATTTACAATAGCTTTCAGCCGTGGCAATGTCTGAAAAGCTCGGCGAGTTGCCGGATCAATGCCAAATAAAAAAGAGAACGGACTATGAAGTGCAAAGCGACTAACGTGCCACCGGCTGGAGAAGTCGATATTCCGGCGTTGAGAGAAAAATACCGGCAGCAACGGGAAATCCGGGTCCGTCCGGAAGGCCAGAAGCAGTATGTGCGACCGGCGGAAGAATTTTCTGAATCCTATGAAGCTGATCCGCACACGCCGGTAAAACCGCGCGATTCCATTTTCGAAGATCTTGATGTCGCCGTGTTGGGTGGAGGCTGGTCAGGTTTGCTGGCTGGCGTGCAGCTGAAGAAAGCGGGGGTTGCAAACGTACGCAACATAGATCACGCCGGCGACTTTGGCGGTGTGTGGTACTGGAACCGCTATCCTGGAATCCAGTGCGATAACGACGCCTATTGCTATCTTCCGATGCTGGAAGAAATGGGTTTCATGCCGTCGAAAAAGTTTTCAGATGGTTTCGAAATTTACGACTACATCCGCAGCATCGCCGATCGCTTTGGCCTGTATGAAAAAGCACTGTTTCATACCCTGGTTTCCGGAATGAAATGGGATGAAAGCATCAAGCGCTGGCGCGTGAAAACCAATCGTGGCGATGAAATTCGCGCCCGTTTCGTTGTGATGGCCAATGGTCTGCTGAACATTCCGAAATTGCCTGGCATCCCCGGCATCCACGAATTCAAAGGCAAGATGTTCCATACGGCCCGCTGGGATTATGAATTTACCGGTGGCAGTTACAGAAGTCCGGAACTCAGCAAGCTGGCGGACAAACGTGTCGCCATCATCGGCACTGGCGCGACCGCCATCCAGGCCGTTCCTTATCTGGGTCGCTTTGCCAAACAGCTCTATGTTTTGCAGCGCACGCCATCGACGGTTGATGAGCGCAGAAACACGCCCACTGATCCGGAATGGGTGAAGACACTGAAACCCGGCTGGCAGAAAGAGAGGCAGGCGAACTTCCAGCGCGCGACCATCGACACCTTCGCGCCGGGGGATCAGGATCTGATCTGCGATATCTGGACTGAAATCAATCGCAATCTGGTTGCGGAGTTCGAGGCGGGCGGTTGGCCCACTTCACCGGAAGAATTCATGGCTCGCCGCGACGTCATGGATTATCGGGTAATGGAACGACTCCGCAATCGCGTAGACACCATTGTGAAGGACAAGGGCACGGCTGCTGCATTGAAGCCATGGTATCGCTTCCTGTGCAAGCGCCCCTGTTCCAATGATGATTTCTACACCACTTTCAACCGCCCCAACGTGAAATTGATCGATGTGTCGGCCACTCAGGGCGTCGAGTGCATGACAGAGAAGGGCTTTGTTGCGAACGGTCAGGAATACGAAATCGACTGCATGATCTTCGCCAGCGGATTTGAGGTCACCAGTGACCTGGATCGCCGCTGGGGTATTGATGTGATTGAGGGGCGTGATGGTCTTTCAATCTATAAAAATTGGTCTGACGGTTACGAAACACTGCACGGGATGATGAGCCGTGGTTTCCCCAACCAGTTTTTCGTCGGCTTTTATCAGGGTGGCTTCAACGCTACCACCACCGAGACGTTTAACCGCCAGGGCCAGCACATCGCTTATATCATCAAGGAAGCGCTGTCTCGCGGCGTCAAATCGGTGGAGCCACGCCAGGATGCTCAGGACGCATGGGTCAAGCATGTGCGTGAGACTGCCTTCGACATCTCGCAGTTCCAGCGTGAATGTACGCCCAGCTATTTCAATAACGAAGGCGAAGCGCAAGTCGATAGCGAAGGCGGGCAGAAACTCCGCTGGTATCTGGGTGAATCCTATGGTCCCGGATGGGATGCGTTCCAGAAGCTGATGCAGGAGTGGCGTGACAAAGGTGAATTGGAGGGTCTGATTCTTGGAAAGGACTGATTCGTCGACCACCTTTGCCGAATTTGAAGGCCAGACCCGGGCACGTTAAGCGACCCGGGTTTCCGCTATCTGTTCGAAAGTTAAATCTTCACGGCTGGAGAATATTATGAATAAAAGGGCCGATATTGATCCCAACAAAATCATCCAAGTGGAAGACCTTTCCGAACCTCTGATCTATTCAGTGGAAGCATTCACAAGCCCTGAATATGCTCAGGATGAAAGGGACAGACTCTGGTCGCAAGTGTGGCAGCACGCTGGACGTGTCGAGGAAATTCCGGAAGTCGGCAATTTCATTACCTACGATATCATGGACGAATCCATCGTGATCGTACGGTCGGGTCCGGAAACTCTTAAGGCGTTTTATAACGTCTGCTCCCATCGCGGTCGTCAACTGGTGGATGTCCCTGAAGGCGCTCACAGTGCCTGCGGCAGAAAGCAGAATTTTGTCTGCGGATTCCATGGTTGGACGTACAACCTGGAAGGAAAATGTACGCGCATTCTGGATAAGGAAGATTGGAAAGGTATTCTTAACGACGAGCGTACCAAGCTCAACGAAATCAAAGTGGATACCTGGGGTGGCTGGATCTGGATCAACATGAATCCGGATTGCGAGCCGTTGCTGGAATATCTGCTGCCAGCGTCGGATTTGCTGAGCCAATTCGAGTTTGAAAAAATGCGTTACCACTGGCGTCAGTGGGTCGTTTTCGATTGCAACTGGAAGACGGCGCTTGAAGCATTCATGGAACCTTATCACGTGGAAGGTACGCATCCGCAGCTTTGTGTGTACGGCGACTTCTACGCCTGGAGCAAAGCGCAGGGGCTGCACGGCCACGACGGCTTTGACTCCAAAAATCCTGAAGAAAACACCTCGGCGGCCACGACTACCGTTACGCGGGCTGGCAAAGGGCCGGATGCGCGCAAGACAATTGCGCAAATGCAGGATGATTTCTGGGAAACTATTCGCGGCAGTACCACACCAACACTGGTTAACGCTGCCAAACGACTTGTTGACGAGTTGCCTGAAGGTACGCCGGCGCATGAAGTGCATGAACACTGGTACGAATCCGCCAAGCGTGATGATGCTGCCCGTGGCGTGATCTGGCCGACCATCGATCCCGACAAACTTGCCAAAGCAGGCCTGGCCTGGCACATATTCCCCAATATGTCCTTCATTCCCGGGCTGACCTTCCTGCTGGGTTACCGTACCCGTCCCTACGGCAACGATCCCAACAAATGTATTTTTGAAGCCTATGCATTGGAGCGTTACCCTGAAGGTGGAGAGCCGAAGGCGCCGTGGGTTTATGCCGAGCCAACCGAGGAAAAATGGCGCAAAGTTCTGGCGCAGGATTTCTCCAACATGGCGGCCGTGCAGAAAGGCATGCGCAATCGCGGCTTCCGTGGCGCGTTACCGAATCCCCATCAGGAACAGAAGATTACGAATTTCCATCGTAATCTGGCCCGCTATATGGGGCGGGGTTCGCCGGAGCTGATAGAGAAATAATCCATTTTTTGCATTGCTCTCCACTGCGAAAAATGCGACATAAAAACAAACAAGGATTCTTGCCATGCGCGAATATTTCAAATTTTATATTGATGGCCAATGGGTTGATCCGGTCGTTCTGAAATCCCTGGATGTGGAAAATCCCGCCACCGAAAAGGTGTGCGGTCGAGTGGCGATTGGTTCCGCAGCGGATGTGGACAAGGCCGTCAAAGCGGCCCGCAAGGCCTTTGCAAGCTGGTCGCAGACCGCAGCATCGGACCGGATTGAAATACTGCAGAACATCCTTGTGGAATACCAGAAACGTTCGGGTGACCTGGCGGCAGCGCTGACTGAAGAGATGGGGGCGCCTCGCTATCTGGCGAATGGTTTTCAGGTTGGACTTGGCGCAGGTCACCTGTCGACTACCATCGAAGTGCTGAAAAAATTCCAGTTCGAAGAGCAGCGCGGCGCAACACTGATCGTAAAGGAACCGATTGGCGTCTGTGGTTTGATCACGCCCTGGAACTGGCCGTTGAACCAGATCGCGGTCAAGGTTTTCCCCGCCCTGGCAACCGGTTGCACCGTGATTCTCAAGCCATCTGAAATCGCACCCTTCACCGGCCAGATTTTTGCCGAAATCATGCATGCGGCCGGCGTTCCGGCGGGTGTATTCAATCTTGTGCAGGGTGACGGTCCCGGCGTCGGTGTGGCGCTTTCCTCTCATCCGGATATCGACATGGTTTCCTTCACCGGCTCCACTCGCGCTGGCGTTGAAATCGCGCGCAATGCAGCGCCGTCCGTGAAACGGGTCACCCAGGAATTGGGCGGCAAGAGCCCCAGCATCATTCTCGACGACGAAGCGTTCGCCACCAACGTCGGCGGCGCTGTTGCCGGCATGATGGGAAATTCTGGCCAAACCTGCAGCGCCGGTTCACGCCTGCTGGTGCCAAAAGCCCGCATGAAAGAAGCGATCAACATCGCGCGGGAAGCGGCTTCACAGGTGACTGTGGGTGATCCCAATGCAGATGTGATCATGGGGCCCGTGTCTTCAAAAGTTCAGTTCGACAAGATCCAGGGATTGATTCAAAAGGGTATCGACGAAGGTGCCACGCTGGTTGCCGGAGGAGTGGGTCGTCCTGAGGGTCTGAAGACAGGTTATTTCGTCAAACCCACCGTTTTCGCCGATGTCACCAATGACATGACCATCGCCCGCGAGGAAATTTTTGGACCTGTCATCTGCATTCTGGGCTACGACAGCATCGAGCAGGCCATCGAGATCGCAAACGATACCGAATATGGCCTGGCGGGTTACGTGGCGGGCGCGAACCTCGAACAGGCAAGGGCAGTTGCCCGCCAGATTCGGGCCGGTTGGGTGTCCATCAACAACGGGTTCGATTTCAATTGTCCTTTCGGCGGTTACAAGAAGAGTGGCAATGGTCGTGAATGGGGTGAATTTGGTTTCCACGATTTTCTGGAGATCAAGGGCATCCTCGGTTACGCGCCCGAGCAGACCGCCCAATAACAAAATCACCGACTACGCAGCAATAAATCCGGCCATTTGACGTCCATTTTAATTGGTGTCACTATGCTGACACCAAATAAAAGCGGGTATTGTCGTCAGGAAAATCGCATTTATGAAACCAAAGTATCAGTCCAGCTTTTCCTCTTTTCATAACATCTGTCGAAGCAACCTGCTTTTGGTGGTGCTATCACTGTCCCTGGCACTCACCTCCAATGAGTCTGCCGCTACTGAGTCAGCGGTGGATCAACATCAGCTTGGCACAAAGTATTCTCCGCTGAGCCAGATCACGAAAGATAACGTGACCAATCTAGAAGTGGCCTGGGAATATCACACCGGTGACGGTGCGCATCCGAAACCCGGCTCGCTGACGTCATTTCAGGATCAACCCAGTCTTATCGAAGGCAATCTGGTGGTGTGCAGCACGAACCGTCGAGTGATCGCGCTGGACCCGAAGACCGGTCAGGAGCGTTGGGTTTTTGATCCGAAAGATCCCGAAACCGGCATGAAGAAGTGCCGTGGCGTCGCCAACTGGATTGATTCTCAGGCGGCTGATGGCACCGTTTGCAAGACGCGCATTTTTCTCGGTACTGCCAACTATCGACTCTTCGCGATCGATGCCAAGACCGGCAAGCCATGTGAAGGATTCGGCGATAAGGGCGAGGTCAAAATGCCCATCGACAAGCCCGAGATTTTTACCGGCGAAGTGCTGGCCAACTCGCGCCCTGCCATTGTCAATGATGTCGTCGTGATGGGTTCGACGGTGGCCGACAACCAGCGTGTTGATGCGCCCAGCGGACGGATATTGGCATTTGATGCCCGCACCGGTCAGCAATTGTGGTCGTTCGATCCCATTCCCCGCACGGCTTCCGATCCTGCGGCAAAAAGCTGGGAGAAAGGTACCGACGGCTTTGGTGCAGGCAATGTGTGGTCCGCCATCGCAGCAGATCAGAAGCTCGACCTGGTTTATCTGCCGACAACCAGCTCTTCCAGTGATTTTTACGGCGCTGGCCGTCCGGGAGACAATAACTATACGACGTCGATCGTCGCGCTGAGAGGAAAAACCGGCGAGGTCGCGTGGCATTTCCAGGTGGTTCACCATAACGTGTTTGACTACGATCTGCCTTCCGAGCCTTTGCTCCTCGATCTGCCGCACAATGGCAAGATCGTGCCGGCGCTGGTGCAAAACACCAAGATGGGGTTGATCTTTGTATTCAATCGCGAAACCGGTGAACCTCTGGTTCCTATTGAAGAACGTGCCGTACCGCAAACAGGCAAGGTAAAAGGCGAAGTGCTGTCGCCAACGCAGCCGTTTCCTGTTGGCATGCCTGCAGTAATGCCGCAGGGTTTTACGCCGGATGATGTCTGGGGATTCACGCCGCTGGATGAGTACCTTTGCCGCAAGAAAGCCGAAGAACTGAATTACGGTCCGATCTATACGCCTCCCAGTGAGAAGGGCACCATCTTTTCACCGTCTGTCGGTGGTGGCCCCAACTGGGGTGGCGGTGCTTATGATCCGGAAAGCAATCTGATGATTGTGCCATCCAATCGCATTCCGACGATTGTCACACTGGTGCCCCGCGAAAAAGCTGTCATCAAGGAAGGGCAGATCATCGAAGCAACATCGGAAATGATTTTCCCGGTTGCAGGTTCCGCTTATGTTCCCAAAGTGCAGGGTCTGCTTTCCATCCTGGGTGCTCCCTGCTCGAAGCCACCTTGGGCGGCATTGACTGCGGTGGATCTGGTGAACAAGAAAATCGTGTGGGAAGTGCCCCTGGGTAGTGTCGACAAGATGTCGCCTCTGCCGATGCCGTGGGATCTGGGCATGCCAGGCGCAGGCGGGCCGCTGGTTACTGCGGGCGGATTGATTTTCATCGGCTATTCACTGGATGACACCCTGAAGGCGTTTGATCTTCACACCGGCAAGCTGTTGTGGCAGGGCGATTTGCCGGCCGCGGGCACCTCGGTACCGGTATCCTATGAAGCCGATGGCCAGCAGTACATTGTCATCCCTGCCGGTGGTCACAGCATGTATAACTCCACCATGGGCGATTCGGTCATGGCGTTCAAACTCAAGCGTTAATATCCGTTTGCCGGTGATAAATTGGGTGGTCTTTACAACCCAATTTATCACCGTGCCCCGCATACAAAAACAGCCTGTAATCTCGCAATTCCCCTGCATTTAAAAGAATCCATGCAAGCCATTTGACGTCGCCTTTATTTGGTGTCAGTATCATGACACCAAATAAAAAAGAGCGGAGAGTGTTGTCATGGCCGAAAATGCAACCCTGAACAGTGCCAAGGTCTATTACGACCCCTATTTGAGGGAAATCGTCAAGGATCCCTACCCGGTTTATCAACGCCTGAGAGAGGAAGCGCCTCTCTATTACAACGAAAAATACGATTTCTACGCCGTCAGTCGCTACAGCGACGTGCAGAAGTGTTTTCTTGACCACGAGACGTTTATTTCCGGTCGTGGGGCAATTCTCGAACTCATCAAAGAAAACGTGAAAATGCCGGCGGGCACTTTTATTTTTGAAGATCCACCATTGCACACCGCCCATCGCAGAATTGTGCAACGAATCTTTGCCCCCAAGCGCATGACTGCGCTGGAAGATCAGATTCGTGCAATGACCATCAAGCACATGGAGGAGCTGAAGGGGCGGGACGAGTTTGACTTCATTGCGGATATTGGCGGTCAGATTCCCATGCGCGTCATTGGCATGCTGCTGGGCTTGCCGGAAGAGGATTTCCAGGAAGTCCGTCGCATTACGGATTCCAAAATCATCACCGAGGAAGGCAAGCCTGTCGATTATTCTGCTGGCCTGAATATTGAAGCGGACTTCGAGCGCTATATTCACTGGCGCATAAAAAATCCGTCGGATGATGTCATCACGGAACTGCTTGGCGTTGAATTCACCGATGAAACCGGTACCAATCGCAAGCTGTCCATCGAAGAGTTGACGACCTTCGTCAATCTTCTGGCTGGCGCGGGCAATGAAACCACGAACCGCCTGATCGGCTGGATGGCAAAATCCCTGGCGGAATATCCTGAACAGCGTCGCGAACTGGTAGCCAATCCTGCATTGATTCCCCAGGCCATCGAGGAAGCATTGCGCCTGGAGCCGCCACCGCCTCACGTTGGCCGTTACGTGGCGAAGGATGTTGTTATTCAGGGCCAGACAGTACCGGCCGGCAGCACCATCTTGTTGCTGGTGGGCTCGGCCAATCATGATGAATCCATCTTCGAGAATCCTGACGAGTTCAATATGCACCGGAAGCGCCCGCAGCATATGACATTCGGTCACGGTATCCACACCTGCATCGGCAACGTGCTGGCCCGCATGGAAGCGCGGGTGGTATTTGAGGAATTGCTGAAACGTATTCCTGACTGGAATGTGGATATGGAGCATGCCAATTTGTCCTCCACTTCAACCGTGCGGGGCTGGGAAACCCTGCCTGCCTATGTCAATGCCAAAGGCCTGGAGAAGATCAGGGCGAAAGAGGCGGCAAAGGTAGCGTCGGAAGTGAAAGCCAAGGACGAAGCCGGTTCCAGGGCGCCCGCGTCGGTGGAAGGAAAGTGGACTGTTACGGTGAAAAGCCCCACTGGTCCGATGGACAGCTCGCTGGTGCTGGAAAAAGTCAACGGCACGCTGGGTGGCGTCCAGTCCGGCAATGGCAGCGCGGATACCATTGACGAGATCACCTACAACAGCAGTAACGGTGAGATCGAATGGATCAACAAGATCCAGAAGCCAATGAAGCTCAAGCTTCAGTTCAAGGGTGTGGTGGACGGCAATACCATGACCGGCAAAGTAAAAACCGGCTTTATGGGATCTTTCTCCTTCACCGGGGTGAAACACCCGTCCTGAAAACGTGCGGCTCGGTTGGCCTGGTGCGGCGATGACATCAAGGCACCAGGCTAATGACCAGCCCATGATCTGCTCATGACCGGATTGAACAAATGGGTTCAAACAACCTGGGTCAGAGCAATTGCACGGATTGTCGATGCGCCGGTTTTAACGGGCGAGAATGCGACAACAGTGTTGACTAGTATTGGTTGAACCAGCAGACTAACGTCTCTAAGTGGTCGATATTGTCGCGGCCTTCTCACATCAACGATTGATAGTAGCGAGAGACGATTCGTATGTTTTCCGGAATTCTGATCAACAAAAACGATGCAGGCCAGACGGTCGAAGTTGCCCAGATTGATGAGTCCCAGTTGCCGGCAGGCAATGTCACCGTGGATGTTGAGTACTCCACGCTGAACTACAAGGACGGGCTTGCCATTACGGGCAGTTCGCCAGTAGTGCGCAAGTTTCCCATGGTGCCGGGTATCGACCTGGCGGGTGTCGTCAGCGAAAGCAGCCATCCGGAATGGAAAAAGGGCGACCGCGTCGTTCTGAACGGTTGGGGTGTGGGCGAAGGTCATTGGGGCGGTCTGGCACAGAAAGCCCGTCTGAACGGCGACTGGCTGATTCCCCTGCCTAAAGCATTCACCAGCCGTCAGGCGATGGCCATTGGTACTGCGGGCTATACCGCTGCGCTTTGCGTGGATGCGCTGGTCAAGTACGGCATTACGCCGGATCAGGGCGAAATCCTGGTGACCGGTGCAACGGGTGGCGTGGGCAGTGTGGCCGTTCTGCTGCTGGCCAAAGCAGGTTTCACAGTGGTGGCAGCGACGGGTAAAGCGTCGGAAGAAAGTTATCTGAAAGATCTCGGCGCGTCGGCCATTATCGACCGGGTGACGCTGGCAGAAAAAGGCAAGCCTTTGCAGAAAGAGCGCTGGGCAGGTGTGGTGGATGCGGTGGGTAGTCATACCCTGGTCAACGCCTGTGCCCAGACACGCTACTGCGGTGCGGTTGCTGCTTGCGGTCTGGCTCAGGGAGCGGATTTCCCCTCCACGGTAATGCCCTTCATTTTGCGCGGTGTTGCCTTGCTGGGTGTTGACAGTGTGATGGCGCCCAGGCCCCGTCGTATCGCTGCATGGGAACGTCTGGCGAAAGATCTGGACGGTTCTTCTCTGGAAATGATCGCCCATGAAGTCAGTCTTGCTGAAGCTATTCCTGCGGCAGCTGATCTTCTGAAAGGCAAGATTCGTGGCCGTCTTGTTGTCAATGTAAAAAAATAACGCGCCTGGTTGAAGCGGGGCCGGATTTTCCGGCTCCACCGTTTGACGGGCGCAATATTCCGACTGAATGAATAACGGAGTTCGCCCGTATGTCTGTGGTTAAAACACAAGAAAATCAAACACAGCTCGATCTCAGTGAATTGGATAAATGGATCGGCAAACCGGTTGTATTTGCCGAAATGTGGGACCCCTGCAACGCCACCGACATCCGGCGCTGGGTGCAGGCGATGGATTATCCCAATCCGCTGCACTGGGATGAGAAATTTGCGCAATCATCCAGGTTCGGCGGAATTGTCGCTCCCCAATCGTTCACGGTCGCCATGGATTATGGTCATGGCTGCCATCCCTCCTGTGTAGGCAAAATTCCTGGCTCACATCTGATATTCGGTGGCGAAGAGTGGTGGTTCTACGGCACCCCGGTTCGCCCGGGTGACAAGCTGACTCAAGACCGCCGTTTTGACGGCTACGATGTGGCAGACACCAAATTCGCCGGCCCCACGATTTTTACCCGCGGCGATACGATTCATCACAACCAGCATGGCGCCCTGGTCGCCAAAGAGCGTGCAACCGCGATTCGCTACTTGATAGACGAAGCCAAAAAGCGCGGTATGTACGACAAGAAAAAACGTTCGCCAAAGAAATGGACCGCGGACGATCTGGCTGAAATCAACAAGCAGCGGATGAACTGGATTCTCTCCAATCGTGAGGGCGTTTCACCGAATTACCGCGAAGTCAAAATCGGTGACAAGCTGCCGCGTCGTGTCATTGGACCGCACTCGGTTGTGACCTTTGCGCTTGAGTGCCGTGCGCATCGCCAGAACATCTGGGGAACCTGGCGCTGGAATGTGCCGGAAGGGGTGCATGATCCTGCGACAGAAGATGCCGGTTTCTCGGAAAAAATGTCCTACGACTTTGAAGCGAGAAAAATAGATCCGCGCATGGCCGATGGCTTGTTCCACGGTCCTTCCAGCGGGCACATCAATTCCGACAAGGCCGAAGATATCGGCATGGGTGGCGCCTATGGTTATGGTGCATCCATGAATGCCTGGTTCGTGGATTATGTGGCGTACTGGGCGGGACATAATGGCTTTATCTGGCACTCCAAATCCCAGTTCCGCAGCCCCGCGTTTGAAGGCGATGTGACTTATCTGGACGGTGAAGTGGTCGACAAGATTGATGTGTCGCCCTACGGCATGTCGGTCGTTCAGGTGAAAGTCAAACAAACCACGCAGGAAGGCGATGTCATTCTCACTGGCTTTGCCGAAGTGGAATTGCCCTGTTAATTCTCAGTGAAGAGTAATTCATAAAGACTGGTTCCGGGAACAGGGGTGATCTTCATGGGTAACAAGCGGGCAATTGTGGCAGATCCGGCGATCTCCCTGGTGCGCGGCATTCCTCTTGGCGAAGAAGCCGGGATTGGTGCGCTGACGATTCCAGGCTATCTGCGCGACGTGTGCAGTCGATACGGTGACAGTGAAGCTGTCGTGCTGCACACACCGGATGGTGTCGTGCGCTGGAGCTATCGGGAACTTTGGGATCGCTCGGTGGAAGTGGCCAAAGCCCTGATTGCTTCGGGTGTTGGAAAAGACCATCGTGTCGGCATCATGATGACCAACCGGCCGGAGTATCTGTCGCTGCTGTTTGGCACGGCATTGGCGGGTGGCGTTACGGTTGCGTTGAGTACCTTCTCTACTCCGGATGAACTTGAGCATCTGCTCTCGGCCTCGGCCATATCGCACCTGATATTCGAAGACTGGGTGCTGAAAAAGAATTTCGCCAGCATCCTGACCGAGCTGGAACCGAAGATTAAAACGAGTGCGCCAGGTCAGCTTGAATCCACGAAATTTCCTTTCCTCAAGCAGTTGGTACGCCTTGACGGTGTGACCCGGCCTGGCGATGCCGATACTGCCGATATTGATGTGAACGCGTTTGTACCCTGGAATGCATTTATTGAAACCGCTGCCCGTGTTTCCGGCGCGATTGTCGATGCCCGTGCCGCAACCGTGTCAGCGGGCGATGCAGGCGGATTGTTTTTCTCGTCAGGCACGACCAGTTTGCCCAAGGGGATTTTGCATTCGCAGCAAGCCTTTGCCATCCAGTGGTGGCGCTGGCCCCGGGTTATGGCCGTAAAAGAACCGGCTCGGGCGTGGACGGGCAACGGCTTTTTCTGGTCCGGCAATATCTCCATGATCGTGGGTGTGGCGTTGTCCACCGGTGGCGCAGTGATCCTGCAACCGCTGTTCGATGCAGCAGAAGCAGTCAAACTGATTGAAGCTGAGCGTATCACCTTCATGAACGGGCGGCCGCACCAGTGGGCACGACTGCAAGCGGTGTCCGGATATGACGAAGCAGATCTTGGCAGCCTGCGTTATGTCACCCGGGGTGAATTGATCGTGACGCATCCCACCGTGAATACCGATTGGAAGCTGCCCATGTCGTTCGGTACCACCGAAACCATGACGATAAATACGTCATTCGATGCTGATACGCCGTTGGACGAATATGCCGGCAGTGCCGGTGTGCCGTTGCCTGGCAATTTACTGAAAATTGTCGATCCGGAAACCCGTGCGCTGGTGCCAGTCGGCGAGCGTGGCGAAATCTGTATCAAGGGCCCGACCCTGATGATCGGTTACCTCGGCAAAACCCTGGAAGAATGTTTCGACGATGACGGCTATTACTGCACCGGTGACGGCGGCTATGTCGACAGGGAAGGGCGCCTGTTCTGGGAAGGGCGTCTCAACGACATCATCAAGACCGGTGGCGCCAACGTGTCGCCGGAAGAAGTGGATTCGATAGTCGCCAAATTTCCCGGCATAAAACGCAGCCAGACGGTCGGTGTGGAGCATGAAACCCTGGGAGAGATGGTGGTTTCCTGTATCGTGCCGGTGGAGGGCGTGACAGTCGATCCGGACGCGTTGAGCGCATTCCTGAAACAGAAGCTGGCCAGTTTCAAACTGCCGCGCAAAGTGTTGATCTTCGCCGAGTCGGACTTTGCCATGACCGGGAATGAAAAGGCCAAGGCGAAGGAAATTCGAACCGAAGCGTTCAAGCGCCTGAAAGCAGCAGGCGAACCGGGGGTCGTTTAAAAGACCCCCTCACGCGTTTATCTTCCTGTCATGAGTCTGGGCTCATTTTTTCACTGCGGTAAAAGGGAAGGAGCCCATGATCGCAGCGTTGACCTTGCCACTGATCGAGTTGCTTTCAACTGTTCCCTGAAACTTCAAGGTGATGGGCAGTGGCTTTTTGATCTTGTTGATCCAGGAAATTTCGCCGGTTTTGCTGTCGTATGCAAGGCTGGTGGCTTCTTCCAGCTGCCCCATCGCAGACTGGGTGCCTGTCAATACGCCGTCGACCGTTTTCAGTTCCAGTGTCGTTGCCTGGGGGCCGGTTGGGCCGTGAATGGTGACACTCCAGCTCCCATCCACTGAACCAGGTGCGGCGGAATTCGTTGTGCTTTCTGCTTTTTTGGTATTGCTTTCCATATTATTCACCGTTTATTTGCTGAGTTTGAATACCTGAACGTTACACATCCCACACCAGATGGATGCTCGTTGGTCCGGCGATGATGCTGCCGTGAAAGGCGGGGGGATTGTTGGGGTCCAAGCGAAATTCTGGCAATTTCGTGAGAAGCGTTTCATACATTATTTTCAGCTCCATCCGTGCCAGGTGCGCGCCCAGACAATGGTGTGGGCCCGCGCCGAATGCCAGGTGATTCAGCTTTTCCCGTCTCATTTCGAAATGGGTGGCATCAGGATAGGCAGCTTCATCAATGCTGGCGCCGGGAATAAACAGCATGACTCTCTCGCCTTGCGCAAACTGGATGCCGTGAAATTCCTTATCGCTCTTCAGCATGCGGATAGGTGCCACAAATGCATACCGACGCAGGATTTCTTCGGTTGCCTTTGGAATCAGTTCCGGGTTTTCACGCAGTTCCCGCTGCAGCTGCGGATCTGTTGCCAGATGCCGCACACCAAATCCGAGCGCGTTCACCACCGTGTCAAGCCCGGCAATGAACAGGATAACGCAGTAACTCAGCATGAGCTCAAGCGTCATCGGTTCACCTTCCAGCTTCAGCGACCAAAGCATACTAATCAAATCATCCCTGGGATTTTTCCGCCGATCGATGATCGTATCGCGCAGCACGTCGGCGATGGCTTTCATCATCAGCATGTTTTCGGATAGATCCGGCGATATGACAGACAGATGTTTCTTTGCCAGATCCCGGTACTCCCGTTCTTTCTCCACCGGCAGACCGAACATGGACAGGAAAATTTCGACGGGATACACATCGGACACTGCATGCTGGAATTCGCATTGACCCTTGCTGGCTATGTTGTCGACAAGACGTTCAGCAAGCGCGCGGATTTTTCCCTCCATGGCGAACACTGACTTGGGCGAAAATGTCGAAAACAGTGGCTGACGCAGTTTCGTGTGCACTGGAGGGTCAATGCAGATGGGAACCGGCGCAGGAATCCGCTCCTCTTGCGGTAGTTCAGACATCATGGCGTCAAAGGCTTCCGGCGAAAAATGTTCGCTGGAGAATTTTTTATAGTCGACCAGGGCCTCCGAGACGGCTTTGTAGGACATGAACATCCAGTGGCCACCGTTGTAAGGCGTCCAGAAAATCGGCGGGGCTTTCTTTACCAGATTCACCGTGCGGGCGTGCGGGTCCCGGCAGTATTCCGGATCATTGTTGTAATCAAATTCGAAAACCAGCTCGTCCGGCACATGGGCTGGTTTTTTCATTTTTCCTGCTTCTGCGATGTTCATAATACTGTCCTTCTCTACTCGACGATTGGTTTTGATTTGTGATTCTGGCGCAGGGGTTGGCTATTGCGTTGCGGTTGCAGCGGCTGCTTCACGGGCCAGCCGATCGTCCCTGAATTTCACAAGATCACGAAAATTGATGCGCTTGTACAATGGCCTGGGCTGGATGCCCCATTCATCCTGCGCGGTTGCAGCAGGCCCGTTCGTGCGGCCTTCGCCTTCGTTGGCGCCATAGAGCGGGTGGGGCACCAGGCAAACTGCCTTGTCATCTGACCAGCGAACTTTCATCAATTCGTCGCACACTTCAGTGATCGTCAGTGTCGGCCAGCCAAACCAGATCAACAGACCCGGCAGGCTAAGCGACGCTTCCAGCACCAATACGACGAGGCAGACGAATAACCCGCGTTGCAGCCATTTGTGCATGTTCGAGAAATGCTCGGTCGTACCCACCGGCAAATTATTTTCGCTGGTATTTTTCATCGTTAGTGACTCCTGAATAGTTGACGCCTGAATCGTTGGCCGTTGCGTCAATCCGTAAAGATTTCCCGGTTTACCGTATGCAGGTACGGCAGCGCCAGAAATGGCGTGATGTAAAAAATGTCGTAGATCCACCAGCCCCATACCGGGAAGGTGATATTGGCGTAACGTACGTCCGCGTAGAACGTCATGTTGAGGTTGTAGCCAATCCACACGATGAGTCCCATCCAGCAGGTGACGATCAACCACTGTTGTCCCCAGCGTTTCATTTGCAGTAAGCCGATGGCCGCTGCCAGGCGGGGGCAAAAGCACGCCAGGATCAAGGATATTTCCCAGGCTTTTTCGCCGGGAGCGCCGGCACCGCCGATCGTATAGGGGCCCATCTTGAGCTCGTTGTAATGCCAGAAGTAACCGCCGTCAAAAACCGCGCCCCATCCCGATGTGAGAACGCGGTTGATCAGAGAATGGTTCGCGAAAAGATCCATCGCCCAGCCCAGACTGTTGAGCGAGGAGTCGATGATCACCAGATATCCGATCAGGGTGACGATCAGTGGCCGTACGGAAAGCCCTGCTTTGGCGGCCTGCATCTGTAACCACAAGCCGTAGAAGAAAAGTGGCAAACCAAATATTCCCAGAACACCGGTTCCCATGAGAAGGGTGCCGCCAATCATCCATTTGTCAGCGCGCCACTGGGCTTGTTTACTTTCGTCTTGATGTGCGTTGTAAGCGCCAAATACGTTCGTTGTTGTTGCCATGATTTTTTACCAGTCGCTGAGTGAATAGAGATGCAGTTGAAAGAGAAACAATCCCAGCAGATACGAATACAGCAATACCTGAAAGACGATCATGGCCTTCTTTCTGCGACGGTCCTGCTCGGAAACAATTTTCTTGCTCATCGTTTGGCTCCGGATTGGCGTTGTTTATTGTTGTCAGTGATTTCAGACCGGCTGGCACCCAGCAGGCAGGCAGCGGCAATTTCGCTCAGCCCATCGGTGACGGCGCCGTCATTGCTGAGTGGTGCCAGAATGCAGACTTCGGCGGCCTCCAGTTCGTCTGCACCTGCCGCAATCATTTTGGCGGCCGTGACCAGCGCGCGCGTCGAGGGCGGTTCAAAATGGAAGACGTCGTCGGCACTGCGGATACTGGTCGCACACTGCACCAGTCGCTTTGCAACTGACATGTCGACACCCGCTTCGGCAACCAGTACTTCGGCTTCACGCTCGGGTGGCAGGAAATTCATTGCAATGGTGACGAAGCGCTGCCGGAACGATGGCTTCAGTTCTTTCAATGAACTTCTGTAGGCCGGGTTATACGAGCACACCAGCATAAAAGTAGCCGGCGCTTCAATGACTTCACCCGCGCGATCGAGATAAAGCGTTCTGCGGTGGTCGGTTAACGAGTGCAACACCGCCAGTGAGTCATGGCGCGCTTCCACCACTTCGTCCATGTAGCAGATGGCGCCTTCCTTGACGGCCCGGGTCAGCGGCCCATCGTTCCATACCACATCGCCGCCGGTGACCATGAAGCGGCCGACGAGATCGGCACTGGTCAGGTCGTCATGACAGCTGATGGTAATCACCTTGCGGCTAAGCACTTCGCCCATGTGTTCGATCAGCCGGGTTTTGCCGCACCCGGTTGGCCCAGTCAGCATGACGGGGAGATGTTGTTCGGCCGCCTGCCTGAACAGCGACACTTCGTTGTTGTTGGATTGGTAGAACTTGTTTGCGTGCTGAAAATTGTTGCTCATACCGTCCTCAGTTCAATCTGGTTATGCCGCTACAAGTTCGCGGTGAACGCGGGCCAAAATGCGCGGCAGTTCATCGACGTGCTTGATGCGTGTGGATCGCCGCGGTCCGAAAACATCCGGCAGGGGATCGACCCTGGTCTGCCCAACCCCGATGTAAAACAGCGAGATGCCAGCCTCTTCCGCTTCCTGGACCGCGTGGGCCGAATCTGCCCAGGCGTAGCGTCCTTCGTAGCCTTCATCCGATATCAGGCCATCTCCGATAATGATCAGAAGTCGCCGTTCGGATTTTTGCTCCAGCAGGCGACGGGTCAGGTGTCGCAGTGGCGCGCCAAGCCGCGTGTAACCGCCAGCTGCAATTCCGAGTTCGCCCGGTGTAACGGAGTGAATATCCTTGAAATCCCGCAGGCAGGTGATGTTCACGCGATGACGGGATTTGCCATTGAAGACGAAGAGCCCGTGCCGCTCGCGCGCCAGTGCCATGGCATGACATAGCCCGTCGGCACAGGCCAGCTCCAGTTTGAATGCATTGCCGCCGCCAACACTCAACGAGGCGCTGCCGTCGAGCAGCAGGGCGGTGGTAACGTCACGGAACGCCGGTTGCAGATCCCGGAATATGCGCGCTTCCGACTGCATTCCGGTCAGACGATTGACGTGATGTTCGATGTAGTGATCGATATCTAGGTCAGACCCATCCTCAAGCCGGTTCTTCATCACGCGATTGGTTGGCCGTTCAAACCATCGGCGCAAATCAGCGGACACTGGCCTGGCTGGTTTGTTGCCGGGTGGCACTTTGCGCTCCAGAACGGCGACATGATCCGGCAGGAATTTTTCGGTCCACATATTCCACTCGGGGTAAGGAATTCCCGCACGCTGGTCAGCGCGGATTTCAATGTCATCATCCTCCGGGCGGCTGGGTGGTGGCAGGCGTGAACTCTTGATATTGCTTTCCCCGCCAGCGGGAATGGATTCATAACCGGGGGAGATGTAGCGCTTGTTTGTGCTCCACGGCATGCGACTTTGCGCCCGCATCAGAGCCGCAAGAATTCCCTCTTTCGTTGCCAGACCCGCCGGCAGCCGACCCAGCAGGGGATGGGAATTCAGCTCCTGTTTTGAACGGGCAAGCTGCAGGGCGCGTTCCATAATGATGGCGCCATCCAGTTCCCCGTCCAGCACATCCAGTTCGGGCAGAAATCGTTTCGCTTCGGAAATCAGTCCGGGCCAGCGCGAACTGATCCAGCCCAGGGCAACGCCGCCTTCCACCAGGGAAAGTGCCGTGGTCTGTCTGGGCGACAAAGCCTGTAGTGTGTAAGACGCAATGCGGCTCTTCGATGGCGAACACTGCATTGCGATTCCGCAGGTCCAGGTTCTTTGCGTCCACCCGGTGGTGACGGGTGGGTAGGGCACTTGTACTTCGGTGCGCGCAGGATTCATCCCAAAAGCGCGGCGTTCACCCGACATCAGGTGCACACGCTGGCAGCGTCCACCTGAAAATGCGGAGGCCACAATCGAGCAGCTACGTTCTATATTGCAGGCCTGTGCAGCACCGGTTGACATGATCAAGCTTCCACTTCGTCCAGTCTCGTTCGTTCAGTTTCTTTCGTTCAGTCTCTTCGCGTCCTGCATCAGAACGTGCCCAGAGAATCCATCAGCCAGTACCAGAACAGGATGACCAGTCCAATGACGCCGAATGCGAGGCCGAGCCGCACGCATTCCGTCCAAATCAGATCCCACATTGCCGAACCTCCTCCAGTGAGCGAAACGCTTTCAAGGGTGTGATGTTGCCGCATTCAATGCCGCAACTGGTTCGAACATTACTCATCATTTTACTTTCTCGCAAGTAGAAAATTAACTTGCGCGAAAGTAAAAAGGATGTGAACATCGCTCCAACAGCAACCGGCTCCGGCAAACTTCAGGACTTAGGCGCAGAGAATGAACGACCCCATTTCTTCCAGGGAAAAAGCGTCCAGGGAAAAAGCTTCAAAAGAAAAGGCTTCCACTAAAAATGTTTCGAAAACAAACACTTCGAAGGCTGAGCGTTCGCGGGCGGCCATTCTCGCTGCGGCTGAAAATCACTTTGCCAGACTGGGCTTCGCCGCCACCCGATTAGAGGACATTGCGGACGAACTGGGTATGACCCGGGCCGCGCTGTTTTACTACTTCCGCGACAAGCAGGCGCTGTACGACGCCATGATTGCCGACTCGTTCGGCACGCTGGCCAGCAGGCTGGAAGAGGTATTGGTTTCCGGCCGCAATACGATTTCAGAGCGGCTCGAACTGGCGGTTGGGGTCTGGGTGGATGCCGTTGTGTCGCGCCCGAACCTTGCGCGCCTGATCATGCGATTTATCGCGGACGGCATCGATCAACCGGCGCAGCGCATTTTTATCGAGAACGAACAAACTCCAGCGAAGTTTTTTGGGCTCTTCGCAGAAGGGCGGGTTACCGGCGAACTCAAACCGCTCCACGACGATCCGTTCCATGCCGCCAGCGCCATTATCGGCACTACGGTTTTCTATGTCGCTGCACTGACGGCGTTGATGCCCAACAATCATTTCGAACCGCTCGATCCTGAACAGGTCGCCATCCACCGGCGCGAAGCGTTGCATTCAGCGCGCCGTCTGCTCGGGATCAGCAGGGGCGCAGAAGTCGCGCACTGATAGAAGCACGCACCAATCAAAACACGCATTAATAAAAATACGCATCAATAAAAAAGGGGGACCACCATCATGCCAGCCAATAGCGACGCCATTCAGGCCTCGCCTCACCGGGGCGCAGTCACTGTGTGGCTATGGAGTCTGATCTGTCTTGCTGTAGTGGCAGTGATCGCATCATTTTTTCGAACCGGGCTTACGTCGGATCGGGTTGCGAATCCGGATGTATCCGGTGTGCCCCGTCCAGTGGATTTTCTGTTTGGATACCCGCACTGGGCCGACTGGTCGAATTACTTTACCGTGATTGCGATGCTGGCAGTGTTCATTGCCTGCATCGTTGCATGGCGACGCAATCCCGGACATCCGTATGTGTTGATGGCCATCGCCTCGACCGCCATCGTCTGGCAAGACCCAATAATGAACTGGGCGCCGTACGCGGTTTATAACCCGCAGCTGTGGCATCTGCCGGAATGGTGGCCCTATGTCAGTCTTTCTCCCACAGTGGAACCCTTTATCGTAATCGGGTACTGCATGTTCTACTTCGGCCCGTTTTTCCCGGCGATCTGGCTGTTGCGGCGCATTCAAAGCAAGAGTCCGATGGATGCTTTCGTCTGGCGCCACCCGCTGTGGAGTCTGGCCGGTTTGATTCTGGTCATCGGTTTTGTGATGGACATGATGCTTGAAGTCACGCTCGTGCGGACCGGGCTTTATATCTACTCGCAGGTCATTCCCTGGGGATCGCTATTCCCCGGCACAACATTTCAGTTTCCGCTGATCTGGGAATCAACGTTTGTCACCTTTGTCATGATTCCGGCGGGTGTACTCTGCTACCGCGATGACACCGGCCGCACCGTGGCAGAAAAGCTGGCGCAGAAAATCCGCTTTTTATCGTCAAGGCCGGCGCTGGCCACTTTTTTCGTCATGTTTGGAATACTGAACATCGCGTACTTCATGTACGGCGGGGCGTTCGGCATTATCCGCGCGTCCGGGCTGGCAACCGCGGTTGCCTGTCCTTACCCGTTTCCCGAAGCCAAAGTGTATGACCCGCAGGGATATTACGAGCGTGAAGGCGCGCCCGGTCCTTTCTTTGAGGGCTATTGGAATACCTGGATGACAGGACAACCCGAAGGTCGGCCAACCGTCAATCCGTTAAATGAAAATGCCAACTGTTTGCCGGAGGGTTCGTGATGCGTAACGTTGTTGGGAATAGGGGCGGCAGTATAGTCATTACGGGAGCGTCGCGCGGACTTGGACTGGCTTCCGCCACTTATATGTATAAACAGGGTTGGCAGGTGATTGCGGCAATGCGATCGGTTGAATCCGGCCTTGCAAAACTGCGTGCGACAACGGGAGCGGCCCCTGACGATCCGCGTTTGATTGGCGTGGCGCTTGATATGACAGATCCGGATTCGATTACTGCAGCTGCGCTGGAAATCGAGCGCCGTGCAGGTGCTCCCGATGTGATTGTGCATAACGCCGGACTGGCGGCTGCGGGCGGAGCGGAAGAAACGCCGATGGAAGTGTGGCAGCAGTTGTTTGCAACCAATCTGTTCGGCCCTGTGGCCCTTACCAAAGCGTTGTTGCCGGGAATGCGCGCGAAAGGTCGTGGTCGCATTATCGCGATCTCCAGCCAGGGTGGTATTCGCGGTATGCCGGGCATCAGCGCCTATTCCGCTTCCAAAGGAGCACTGGAGCGCTGGGCGGAATCCCTGGCGCAGGAAATTGCGCCCTTCGGGCTTGGCGTTACGATCATGGTGACGGGTACCTTCAATACCGAAATCCTGACCGAGAAAACTGCAGACTATGGTGATCACAGCGGCCCGTATGCCAAGGTGTACGAGGGCATTCACACCACAGGCAGGGCGTTTGTTGACAAGGCTGCGGCGCCGCCCGAAAAATTTGCCCGGGCGCTGGCTGAAGCCATTGATGACGATGCCCCCATTCGACGCAGGATGGTTGGCCCGGATGCCGTCGGGCTTTACTTCATGGCGCGGCTGCTGCCGGGGAGTCTGGTCCATAACATCATCCGGATGGCAATGAAGCTGCCGGCTAGAAACACCTTACGTAATCTTGCGCCCAACGTTGCGTCTGCCAGCAAACGGAACTGAATGCAATGAGCAAGGTGAGCAGCCATGATCAGGCCAGTTCCATTACCAGTCTTGGTCTGCTGGCTTCTGCACTTTCCGGAAGAGAGATGCGGGTGGAGGTCGCGGAGCCGGGTGTTCCAGCCTGGACCAATGGCAGCGTCATTTTTGTAAATGGCGCTGCCAATTTTCAGACGCAGCTGGCGCAAATCTGTATTCAAAGTGCATTGATTGCCGCAGGCAGCCTGCAGCGGGAAGTGATCGTGCAACTGGCGCGGCGTCCGAATCTGGCGGAGCGCTACCTGGCGGTTGAAGGGCAGCGCGCACTCAAGGAACTGAAAGATTTTTTGCCAGAATCGTTAAGCGCCATCCAGGATACTGGACGGGTTCCGGTATCTGAATCGCCTTTGGCCTCGCTGGAAATCGCCAGAAGTCAGCAGACTATCAGCAAGCCACCGGAAATTTTCGGCGCCATCTTTGCAAAAAAATTACTCGCCACGCAGACGCGTGAAGGGGGCGCTGCTTCGGCGGGTCAACATATTCCCCGCCGGCAGCAAGGCAAGAAATTGACCGAGCTGTCTGATGACGCCGATCAGGTTGACGAGAGCGGCGACGAGACGGGTGAGGATTTTTCCAGCCCGGTGGGTGGCGGCGGCGGGCTTGGAAAACTGCTGCAGAAAATGTTTCAAATGGTGCGACAGGTAAAAGGTGGCGGTTCTCCCGGAGCCGATGCGCCGACACATTGGTCCCGATCCGGATCGCGTGCCCGGATTCGTGCAGTGCAATCAACCGCTACTGCTGAAACGGTGGAAGACGCCTTTGGCAAAGGTGCGGGTATTCTCTACCCGGAATGGAATGTCCATCAGCGTTGTTATCGACCGGACTGGTGCAGGGTGCTGGAAATCGCTCCTCCTGCTGAAGCGCACGAATCAGTTGATTGGCTGGAAAGCTATGGTTTGCGTAAGCCAATTTCGCGTCTGGGAATGGGGGGCGGTCGATTTCACCGGCAAAATCAGGGCGACGATATTGATATCGATGCCGCAATCGAAACGCATGTGGAAGTGGTGGCAGGATCTTTTCCGGATGAAGGCGTTTATGTGGAAAGCCGACGCCACCGGCGTGATTTGTCAGTACTGATTTTGCTGGACATATCCGGTTCCGTTGCCCAGGCCAGTATGAGCGGTGCCTCGGTCCACGAGCAGCAGCGCAGCGTAAGCGGCGCGCTGGCAACGGTGCTTTACGAAGTGGGAGATCGCGTGGCCTTGTACGCTTTCCATTCGCAAGGGCGATCTGCCATTCATCTGACGCCAGTGAAACGGTTTGATGAGAGTCTCGACAGCCGGGTAATGAACCGGCTCTACAGCTTGAAACCTGGCGCCTATTCACGGCTCGGCGCCGCCATCCGGCACGGATCTACCGTATTGCTGGAGCAGGGCGGAACGCCCAGAAAGCTGCTTGTGGTGCTTTCCGATGGCCTGGCCTACGACCATGGCTACGAACCGGTTTATGCCGCAGCCGATGTACGCCAGGCGCTTGGCGAAGCCAGACGTGACGGTGTGGGTTGCCTGTGCATGAGCATAGGTGCCGACACGGAAACAGAAACATTGCGCCGCGTTTTTGGCAGTGCGGCCCACGCGACCATTCCTGATCCAAGGCTGTTGGGAACTGCAATAGGCCCATTGTTCCGCGCTGCGCTGCAAGCGGCTGAAGTGCAACGGCGGGTTGCATGATCCATTTACCAATGACAAGGCTTTGTTCGTTATGAACATGACAAATTCAAATATAAAACAGGAATTTTCCCAGCCCTACTATGTGCCGGTTAAAAACGAAAAGCAGATATTCACGGCGGCATACAATCGTGGGCTTTCCATCCTGCTTAAAGGGCCAACGGGCTGCGGAAAAACACGTTTCGTTGAAGCGATGGCGAACGAGCTGGGCAGGCCGCTGATTACGGTTTCCTGCCACGACGATCTGACGACCGCTGACCTAGTGGGGCGCTTTCTGTTGAAAGATGGAGCAACGGAATGGGTGGACGGCCCGCTCACACGAGCCGTGCGGGAAGGTGCAATCTGTTATCTGGACGAAGTCGTTGAGGCCAGAAAGGATACGACCGTCGTGCTGCATCCCCTGTCTGACTATCGCCGCCAGCTGCCGCTTGAGCGCCTGGGCGTCACGCTCAACGCAGCGCCCGGATTTTGTCTTGTCGTTTCCTATAACCCGGGCTATCAGAGTGTTCTCAAAGACCTTAAAGATTCCACACGCCAGCGCATGGTCGCGATCGAGTTTGATTATCCATCGCCCGAAGTGGAGGAAAAGATTGTTGCCCAGGAAGCTGGAATCAGTTCTGAGCAGGCAAAAAAGCTGGTTCGATTGGGGCAGGCGATTCGACGGCTTGAAACTGGCGGGCTGCGCGAAGTGGCATCGACCCGCGTCCTGATCGCGGCGGGGCAGCTGGTGGCAGAAGGGCTGACATTTACCGACGCGGCCACCGCTGCCATTGCAGGCCCGTTGACGGACGACGTTCAGGTCAGTAACGGATTGCTGAAGATGATCGAGGTTTATATTGGCGATAAAGGTTGAGGAGTTTGTGGTACTGGCTGGAAAATATCGCGAGAAGAAAATACGGTGCTTTCAAGTGACGGATACAAAATATTCTGTTCATCAAGATTTTTCAAAATTGCCATTGCTAACGCTGACGTTTGGACGAATTTCAACGCCGGTTATAAATGCCGTCATCGCGTGCATGAGAATATATCAACTGCCTTTTTGGTGGCGTTGTGCCAGGCGATACACTATAAAAAGCACAGATGAATCCACCTTTAACATTTTTGTTTTTTCCCCGGAGAAACTCCCTGCAAAGGCGCCGGCACTCATCTACTATCACGGCGGCGCCTTCGCCTTAACATACACCCGCGAACACCTTCACTATGCCATTCGTTATGCGAGGGAAGCCAATTGCTACGTGATTTTCCCTGACTATCGGCTGGGGCCTGTTGATCCATTTCCCCACGGATTCAATGACTGCTATGTCACGTTACAATGGGTGCTGGACAACGCCGAACGCCTGGGGATAGATCCGCAACGCATTGCCGTGGGTGGTGACAGTGCTGGTGGAGCGCTGGCCGCCAGCGTGTCGCAAAGGAACCGGGATAAAGGCGATATCCGATTGTGCGGACAAATGCTGGTTTATCCTGTGGCCGATTGTGAATGCAAAACGCAGTCAGCGCGCGAATTTGGCGATACCTTGCAATGGAACAGCCGGTCAAATGCCAACATGTGGAAAATGTACTTGCGTGATTTTAAAGGCGTAGCGCCAGCCTACGCATCTCCCATCCATGGAGATCTTCACAATTTACCGCCGGCCTACGTTGAAACGGCCGAGTTTGATCCCTTGCACGATGAAGGCATTCATTACGCGCATGTCTTGCAGGATCATGGTTGCGAAGTACAGGTCAACGAAACATTTGGCACGGTTCATGGCTTTGATCATGTTAAAGACAGCGCCATAACCAGCGCAGCGGTCGATGCACGCATTGGATTTTTGAAGCAGATATTTGCTTGATTGTGGGGGTCAGTACAGTGCCAGGATCAAGTCTGCGACGTCAGCCCGATGAAGCCGGGCAGCGAAACATTACACATTGGAGGGTATTATCTTGGGCGCTTTAATCATGCTCGGTACGCTGTTCGGACTTATTGTCCTCATCTTCGCGTTGGTGCTGCGATTTGATCCCGAGGCACGGGGTTCTTCAAAGAAAAGCAAGAGGTCAAAATAATGTCTGAATTAACGCCGATCATGAAAGCGGCCATCAACTTCGCCTACATTGGCGCGTTTGTTTTTGTGGCCATGGGGCTGTATCTGAGTTACCGCAAAGGCAGTCCGCACCCGCTCTTGCTGTTATGCATATCCGCAATCTCTTTTTCCTGGATCGAGGCCCCTTACGATTGGGCGGTGTATGCGCAGTTCCCGCCTGCGATCCCGCGCATGCCCGCCTGGTGGCCGTTGAACATGACGTGGGGTGGGCTGCCGGCCGCGGTTCCGCCCGGCTACATCGCCTATTTTGTCCTTCCAGCGGTGATCGGCGTCACGCTGGCGCACTGGCTGATTGCGAATTTCAGGCTGCAAGCGCCTCTTACGCTGCTGTTGGTGGGCCTTGCGGTCGGCAGTCTGTGGGCTTTCGTGTTCAACGCGATTGTGGGAGCCAGGCTTGGCGTGTTCTATTATGGCCGCGTCATCGAGGGGCTTGCACTCTGGCCTGGCACGAAGCACCAATATCCGCTTTATGACGCGCTCGCGATGGGCGTGCAGATGATGGTCTTCACTTATATTCTCGGGCGAATAGATTCGCAGGGTCGCACACTGGTCGAAGTGTGGGCCGATTCACGTTCGAAAAGCCGGCTGGGTTCGTCCTTCCTCTCCATTGCGGCCGTCATCGTTATTGGCCACGTGGTATATCTTTCGGTTTTTGCGCCGCACTACATCACCAAAGTGTTGCATCTGCAGACCGTAGGGCCGACCGAGCAATTGTTTGAAGGCGTGCCGAACCAACCGCTCTAGTCAATGCAGATCAAGTGCTTTCTGTGGCGCGCACGCGATAGCGTTCGCGCAGCACCTTTTTATCCGGCTTTCCAACCGGCGTCTGCGGAATGGAATCAATAAACTCGACCGTCTTGGGCGCTTGATAGGAGCCCTTGCGGGCGGCGATACGATCAATCAATTCCCGGGCGTCCACCGTGTGGCCATTACGCAATACCACCAGAGCGGTGATCGCTTCACCCCATTTTTCATGGGGAACACCAATGACGGCTACCTGCGACACCGCCGGGTGCTCTGCCAGAATATCTTCAAGCTCCCGCGGATAAACATTGAAGCCGCCGGTAACGATCATGTCCTTGGTGCGATCGATAATTCGCAGAAAGCCATCAGGATCGCGGATGGCAACGTCGCCGCTATGCAACCAGCCGCCGGCAAACGCTTCCGCCGTCAGTTGCGGATTGTCCCGATAACCATTCATCACCAGCGGACCACGTACGCAGATTTCGCCGGGTTCGCCATCCGCTACCGGTTGATTGTTGGCATCCAGCAACGCCACATGCAGCCAGGGCACGGGTCGGCCACAACTGGCCAATCGTTGCGGATTATTCAGGTCGTGTTCGTGTTTGCGCAAAACGGTCACTGCCATGGGGGCTTCAGCCTGACCGTAAAACTGCATGAAGACAGGGCCAATCCGTTCGACAGCTTCTTTCAGTCTGGCGGGGGAGATTGCGGATGCGCCATAGAAAACGGTTTCCAGGCTGGATAAATCAAACTCGTCGAAGCGCGGGTGATCCAGCAATGCGTAAATCATCGTTGGCACCAGCATGACACAGTTGATCCGGTAATCCTGGATCGTCTGCAACACCTGGACGGGATCAAAAGCCGGCAGTACCAGCATCGTTCCGCCTTTCAGCAAGGTCGGCAGGAATATGGCCGCACCGGCGTGACTGAGGGGCGTGCAGGATAAAAACCGCAGCGGGCTGGGCCATTCCCATTCCGCCATCATGATGGAAATCGTCGCCATTCCGGTGCGCTGCACGCTGGCCAGTGCTTTTGGCTTCCCGGTTGTGCCGCCGGAGTAGCCAAGTCGCAACACATCGTCACCTTCCACATTGGGCGCAATCAAAAGCGCCGGCGCAAAGTTCTGTGCCAGTTGCACCAGATCCGTAGCCAGCGGGCTTGCACCGAACGCCAGCAGTCGCAGGCCCAGCGCCTGTTCCGCCAAAGCCGCAGCGCGCTCGCTGTAGCGCTCTGCATCAAAAATCAGCACGTCGACTTTGGCATCCGTCACTACATGCAGGTGATCGTTGAAGCCACCCAGCGGATGCATGGGCACGTAGATGGCCGCCAGGATTTGTATGGCGTTGGCCACCAGCAACACTTCAGGGCGGTTGGAGGAGAGCAGGCCGATGCGTGAGCCTTTTGCCAGCCCCAGGCTTTGCAGCGCCTGGCAAAACTGGCTGGTGGCGTCACGAACGTCGCCCACCGTGAGGCTGGCGCCCCCCAGAATATTCAGCAGCGGACGTGCGGGATCCTGATTGAGTGCATTGACCAATAAATCCGGTGCGTATAAAGGGCGGTGCAAAATATCCATGTTCAACTCAGCGTCTAATCGTTGTTGGGCAGTACATGCTGCCAACCGAATAGATACTATTAAGGAACCTCTGAATAACTACTGCGCTTGCAAATACGGCGTTAAAAACAGGCTCAAAATCCTCATTTACTACAAGTAAACTGCGGTTTTTCGCCTGTTTTTGCCTTGTCTTTTCTGCGCTCGCTACGTTATTCAGAGGTTCCTTAAAAATGCCTGCTGTACATTACTTCGAACAGCCAGAACGTAACTTCAGATCGCAGGTCCTGGCCCATATAAGTACTATAGGCAACATCGTTCGGATTACAGGCATTGCCCAGTTTTGCCGAGCATGCAGGATAGTGCGATTTTGAACTCATATATCCTATCGACCCATCCAGCGTATTTTCGCTTTCAAATTCGTACGCAAATCCTACTGAATACAGAACGCCGTCATTGATGGGAATGAATGCATTGGGTTCATCGTCCGGCACCGCAGAGGGACGATTTTCAAAACCCGCCCTCAAAGCCAGTTGTTCGGTGAGCTGATACTCCGTCCCCATGCCCCAATAGGTGACATCCTGGAGCCCGAGCTGATACCTCACGGCATTCGGTTC
The DNA here is from genome assembly GCA_013178375.1 of Gammaproteobacteria bacterium. GTDB lineage: Bacteria > Pseudomonadota > Gammaproteobacteria > Pseudomonadales > Ketobacteraceae > Ch67. The sequence goes on along the minus strand of JABLXQ010000024.1, from coordinate 37,390 downwards.
AATTCCGTTTCTGCCCTTATTCAACAGCTTGTCCGCGATGCTACCCAGCATCAGCAACGAAATATTTCTGTCGAAGATAATCTGGATGTCGCTGAAAACAGACCATTCCGTCCATTTCACATCGACGTTGTATTTCCAGTCAGACGTAAGCTGGACACTGAGGCCGGCGCTGACGTGTTGGGGCAGCTCGTATCTAATCTTGACGTCGCCACCATTGCCCTGATCCATCGTTTCCTGAACACCTGGCAGTGGCATTCCTATAGCGGCCGTCGCGGCCTGGAAAGTGGGCCACGCGCTTCCGCTCATTGCATCAATCAGCACCGTATTGAAAAAGGGATCGATGGGAAATTCCCATTCCCCTTCAAGGTCGTTCTTGACTGCGGAGTTGTAAGACAGACCCAACGTCAACCAGGGCTCAGGGCTCCAGAGCAGGCCCACGTTGTAACTGAATACCATTGGCGTATCCGCTTCTACTTTCAGGTCGGCATACGTTTGATAAGGGCTCACGGTATGGCAGAGGTTGACACCGATAACGTCGTTCGAAACACCCTCTTCCAAGCAGAAATTATCCTGGAACCAGGGGCTGCCATATTGCCAGAGTAACCAGTGTGGTTCCCTTGCAGGCAACTCGAGCCCCATCCCGGCGTAGCTGAAATTGAGCGCTACGCCCACTTGAAGTTCGTCCGATATCTCAATGCCCACCGACGGTGAAAAATAGGTGAGCAGTGTAAATGCCCCGCGCTGCTGGAAGAAGCGGCCTGGATCATCCTCTGCACGGTGATATCCACTCATCATGGGCGTATAAACGTTGGTGGCAAATGTGTAGTTGCTGCCCGGCGGTGAATAAGATGCGCCGCCCATGACGCCCCCCGCAAACGGCATGTCCACCATGCCCCCTGGTAACATGACGGTAGGGCCTTCCACTTCGCTTTTCGAATTGAGTGCCTCGTCGTAAAAATACGCTTCATCTTCAGGTGGTATAACGCCGTTTGAACCAGGATTTCTGAGTTCGTTTATCTCATCGATCAATCCCTGCGTATATTCGCCGTATTCGCCCATGTCATAGTTCGTTTCAAAAATTCCGTACACACCCTTGATATGCAGTTGGCGACCTTTGAGCCGCGCCAACCCTGCTGGGTTAAAGTGAATGGAATCGATACCGGGAGGATCAGCAGTGACCGCGTGACCGAGTGCAAGCGCCTTGGCATTGCCAATGGTCAGGCTGTCGGTGAAGGACGCCTGCGCGGTCTGAGATGTGCCAATGAGAAACAACCAGAAAAATAGCTTGATTCTGGATATTGAATCGCGCCGGACTATGGATGTGATAAGTCTATAAATCATGTTTTGACTAACTTTATAATTTTTGTTTTGTGAATAGCCGAACGGATGTAGGGCTATAGATCAAACCAATCTATCTGATCAGATAGCGGTAAGAAATGCACTGGCAGGCTATGTAAGTTGTCTGAGAGAGCGTGAAAAAGATTCAACAAATCGAATGGCAGATCGTGCGCGAGACGAGCGTTCGCTCAAAGATGGTTGCGTGTTTTACCAGTGAAACAATATTCACCGAAATAAGCCATCTGGCAACTCATTTGATAGTGCCGCTGGCAACAGGAATTTCCTCGACGCCAGCAGGACGGCATTCGTTTTCACGCATCGGGTAATTAATTTTCGCTTGATGTTAGGGCGCATGCTGGCAGAGCTGGTTGCCCAGGTTGAATATCCGGGTCGATGACAGGAATTAGCGCTGTTCAACGGGAAAATCCGGTAATGGAAGCATGTGGACTATCCTTTTTGCTTGCTTTATAGTAATCACCAATGGTGTATATTAATGATGAAATTGATCGCTCCTTGCGACCGTCCATTTGGAGTCAATTGATTCCAGGAATCAGTCGTTGCAGCTACCGGGATACTGAAAAAACATAACCAAAACAAAAAGGATATTACCGATGGGATTTGATTCGATCTGCCTCCGCCTGGCGACGGTATCGCTGCTGGTACTGCTCAGCGGCTGTACCCACAACATGGTGCGTGACATGGCCGGCAACGGCATGGTGAATTTCGGTAACGACTATATTACCCCCTGGTTCATGGCCAGCGACGACACCGACGTCATGTGTGCCATGGGCGAAGGCATGGGCGCGATGACGTTTCCTCTTGGCCCCGCCACCGATCCCATGGTGCCCATGCTGACGTTGGCGTCCGGCATGTGCGCCGACGAACGCAGCAAGGAAGAAGAGCTGCGTTATATCCGCGCCATGCGCAAGAACGATGCCGAGGAAGCGCAGGATGCCCGCACGCTGCAGAAACGTTGGGCCGAGCTGGCGGCACGCCGACAATACTTTGGCTATCAGGTCACGGTGCGTCACTTCGGTGAACCCGGCGGTGAATGTCCGGAGTTCGAAGATCGTAACGAGGAAATGAGCTACCTGTTCGGCCTGCTGGGCGGGCTGCAGGCACTGCAGACTGACATGAACAACGGCGGCACCGCTGGCGTGGCGCTGGATGTCATGCCGAAAGTGGTGAAAGGCCTGGATTGCGTGAATTCAGAAGAATTCTGGGGCATCCCCGACGCAGTGCAGGCTTCCGTCGATGTCATTAAAGCCAACGTCGGCGGCGACCATGCAACGGTGGATGCCGGCCTGAAGGAACTGCACGCGGCATCCGAGCGTGGCAAGTCCCAGGGAGTGCGCATGGTACAACTGATGGAAGCCGCCGTGTTCAGCACCATGGGCGACGCCGAAAAAACCAAAGCGGTGATTCGCGATCATGTGGCTTCAAAAAAACAAACCGCACCCAATCCCGAGTTGAAAATTCTCGACGAAATGGCCACCCGCGGCATTCGCCTGCTCTCTGACAAGATGTGGACCCAGGCCACGGGCCAGCGCACGCCCTACAACCAGCTGGGTACGTTTTGGGATGACAAGAAAGAATCATCAGCGCTGGATATCGACGAATTGCTTTAACCGGCACTCACTTCCCCGCCCATCCATGACATGGGCCACAACAACATTAAAAGGGATATGAATATGAAAACGTCTTCGTTCAAACGCCTTGTCCAACAATCGTTGACCGGCGTGCTGGCCAGCGTTGCATTGGCAGCCAGCGCCTATGCTGCAGAACCGGTACCACTCACCATGTGCGCATTCACTTTTATGGGTGAGGGTGGCCCTGAACATCAGGCGCTGCTGGACTATCAGACGGCTGCGCTGGGCTGGGGCGTCAAACTCACGATGAAGCCTTACATCAATGAAAAAATCGTCGCGGAAGAATTGAAATCCGGCATTTGCGATCTGGCCAACATGACCAGTAACCAGGCGCGCAACTTCAACAAATTTACCGGCACCCTGGATTCGCCAGCGGCCATACCGTCCTACAAACATCTGAAAATCGTGCTGGAAACCCTGGCCAAGCCCACTGCCGCAAAATACATGCAGGTAGGTGACTATGAAGTGGTGGGCATCCAGCCCGCCGGCGAAGTGTTTCTGTTCACCAACGACCGCAAGCTGCAAAGCCTGTCGGACATGGCGGGTAAGCGCATCGCAATTCTGGACACCATGCCGGAAATGCGCCAGCTGGTGCTGGACCTTGGTATGACGCCGGTGTCATCCACCATGACCAATATGTACCAGAAGTTCAACAACGGCGCGACCGACATCACCGCCGGCCCGGCGGTCGTGTATGACCTGATGGAGCTGCACAAAGGTCTGAAGCCCAATGGCGGCATCCTCAACATGCCGCTGGTGCAGGGCAACAACCAGTTCGTCGCGCGCACAAGCAAATTGCCGGCAGGATTTGCGCAGAAATCCCGCGAATATTTCGTCAACAATTTTGATAAAAACCTGGGCATGATCCAGAGCGCAGAGCAGAAGATTCCCAAGGATTTGTGGGTGCCGTTGCCGGAAAGCCGCAAGGATGAATACGACCAGCAGACCCGCAATATCCGTCTGGCGTTCCGTGACAAGAGCATCTATGACGCCAAAATGCTGACCCTGCTGCGCAAGGTGCGCTGCCAAGTGGACGGCACCCTGGCCGAATGCACGGCGCAAGGCGCCGAATAACGTTTTTCCTGACAGGTAATCTGACGTGAGCCAATTGTCCGCCGAAACCAAAACACCGCTGGTGTTGTCGATCTCCGATCGCATACCCAATCTGGTGATCCTGCTGGTGCTGATTTTTCTGATCTTCGCCCGCACGGGTGAAAGCATCCACGGCCAAATGACCAAGCTGGGCGAATATCTGTGGGAAGACTATTTTTCCCTGCGGGCGGAAGTGCCCATGCCCACCTGCGATCGCAGTCCGAATATCGCGCAGCAGCTGGACCAACTGGAAGCGGAAGCAGCAAGCACATCTGGCGATTTCGATCTGCTGGATGAGGGCTTCGACCGGGCAGAGGCAGAAGCGTCGTTGCAGAACCAGAAGCGTCTGTGCGCGCTGGAATACCAGCAGGCGGAAGCCTATGAAAGCCGGGTCACGCCGGCCGTCAAAGCCTTCCGCTCGCTGGAAAGTGTGTTTTCGCAGGCCAGCGTGTTCGCCACCGCCCAGCAACAATCCTTCCTGCTGGTATTGCTGTTTTTCGCCGCCGGCATCGCCACGCTGCAACGTCACCACATTGCATTCCGGCCAATCGAATGGCGTCTGGATTTTCAGGTTTCCACGTCGCTGCAATTGCTGGCCAACGCCAGCTTGGCGTTGTCGGCCTGGTTGTACCGGGACAGCACATTCAACTCCAGCATCGACGTGGCCGACCCGTTCCTGGTGAACGGACTGGTGGCCGGCACCACCGTGTTGGCGCTGATTTCCCTGTATCAGTTATTCAATATTCCAGAAGATGCGCGCCGCCGCGGCAAACTGGGTCGCGCCCTGTTGTCGGTGCCGCTGTACACCTATGTAATGCTGGCCTTCGCTGTCATCGTATTTTTTGTCCAGCAACACCCGGCCGGTCTGTCGATTTATTTCAGCGCTTTTTTTGATAATGCCGGTTCTTACCTGGATGTGGCGTTGTACCTCTGGTGCGGCATGTTGTTGAAACAAACCCAGCTGGGCGAGCGTGTCTTCAACATCTTTACGCCGTGGAAACTGCCGCCGGAATTGCTGGCTACCGTCGCCATTCTGGTCATGGCCGTGCCCACTGCTTACACCGGTGCGTCGTCCATCATCATTCTGGCCGCCGGTGTGGTGGTGTATCGGGAGCTGCGCAAAGTCGGCACCCGGCGTCAGCTGGCGCTGGCAGTGACTGCCATGAGTGGCAGCTCCGGCGTGGTACTCAAGCCCTGCCTTATCGTCATCATCATTTCGATTCTGAACAAGCAGGTCACCACCGACGCACTTTTCTACTGGGGTAGCAAAGTATTCCTGCTCACCGTGTTCATCTTCTTCTGCTACGCGCTGCTAATCAAGCAGGACCCGCTGAAAATCGCGCCGATCAAGGAAGCACTGGGGCCGTCTCTGGCCAACATGCGGCCGCTGGTGCCTTACTTCATCACCTTTGTGCTGGTGGCTGTGGCCTACTCGTTGCTGCTGGACGCGCATCTGGATCAGTTCTCAGCGCCCATCATGCTGCCGGTGATTCTGTTTTTCCTGGTGCTGTATGAAAGAAAAATCAGCCGCTTCGCACCGGTGTATCAGGATCCGGAGCGCAAGGACACGATCACCGGTTCGCTCACCAAATCCATGTCAGACGCCTCAGTACACATCGGCGCGCTGTTGTTCATGATGGCCACCTTCATCATCATGACCAGCCTGGGCGGTAAAACCATGTCTGCCACCTTCCTGCTGGACATCGAGGGTATCTGGAAAATCATGGCGTGCCTGACGGTGATGTGCGTGCTGGTGGGTATGTTCATGGAATCCATCGCTGCGGTGGGCCTGATTTCTTTGACCATTGCGCCGATGGCCTACCAGATTGGCGTCAACCCGGTGCATTTCTGGATGACCTGTCTGGTGGCACTGGAGCTGGGCTATCTGACTCCGCCGATGAATCTCAGTCACATCTTCACCCGTCAGGTGGTGGGCGAACTGGAATGCAGTCTGGCGGCGCAGGAAGGTCACAACTTCTTCTACCGTCACGAACGCCTGCTGCTGCCCATGATGGTGATGGGCACAGTGCTGGTGATCGTCGCCTTCGGTCCCTTGCTGGTGATCTATCCCTGACGGTGTGGTTGTTGTCGGTACGAATAAAAAGGGCACTTTCTCTGGCTGGGGAAAGTGCCCTTTTTAATGCAGCGTTTTTTCAGTTCTATTTCGGGCTGACGATGGGGGAGATGACGGTTCGATCAAAGATAATGGCAAGTTCTTCTACTGAAATAGGATCCTTTTGCTTGAGCCACCAGGCAAGCAATTCGATAGTGCCGCTGGTAACGAGGATTACGCCGACTTCTGCAGGAAGCCATTCGTTTTTACTCTGCCAGGAAGCGGCAACCTGCAGCGAAAGCCGAATGAATTCTTCGCGCAACACATTCGCGGCGCCACCGGTGAGAAGGGTGGACCAGAGTACGCGGTGCTCGGCAACATAGCGACACATGGCCAATGTCGCTTCCCTGGAATCGATAGGGCCCAGAACTGGCAGAGCCATTTCGATCAGATGTTTGATCTCGGCGGCAGCAATTTCATTGAGCAATTCTTCCTTGCTGGGGTGGTGACGAAAAAAAGTCGTGTACCCGATGGAAGCAGCAGCTGTAATTTCGCGGATAGTGATTTGTTCGAGGGGTTTTTGATCCAGCAAATGCAAAAACGCTTTGCGGATCGCAGCCCGTGTCTGGTGGACACGGGCGTCTGTGGCGGTGGAGTAGTCAGCTCGATAAATTTTACCTTGCGTCATTTAAAGCAGTTACCCTTGATTTTCTGAGTTGTTTCAATTGCCTTGTGTTGACGCCCAGGCCCTACGCGTATCAGTCTTCCGGCGCAATTTCCAAAGCAAAGCCATCCAATGCATCTGAAATCCGGATTTGGCAGGACAACCGAGATACTTCCAGTTTCCGGTGGTTGGAGCCATCCAGCAGGATGTCTTCATCTTCACTGACCGGTGGAAGCTTACTGATAAACGAGGGATCAACATAGATGTGGCAGGTAGCACATGAACAGCAACCACCGCAAATGGCGTCCATTTCACCGATGCTACTATCGCGAATCACTTCCATCAAGGTTTGATTCACTTCTGCGTCTACTACGAGCTTTTCGCCACTGCGGGCGGTTATGGTGATCTGGGGCATCGTTGTACTCTCTTAACAAAACGGGCTTGACAAAACTGGCTTAACGAACCGGAGTGAATTCGAGATACAGATTCTTCAGTGCTCGAAGGGTATAAATTGGTTCATAGGAAAAATGCTGGTCGCCAGGTTTGCCATGGTGTTTCTCGGACAGTTTGATGTCCATCATGCGATCAAGAATGCGGTTCAAGCTGGCAGTTACTTCTGCCTTGGCCAGCGGCATACCGGCACAGGTATGCACACCACGACCGAATCCAAGATGCTTGCGTGCATTGGGGCGGTTCAGCCGGATTTCGGTGGGAGCTTCGAATTCGCGCGGATCGCGGTTGCAGGCACCGTACAGCAGCGCAATAGTGGTACCGGCCTTGATGTTGACACCCGCTACAGTCGTTGTCTTGACTGCAAGACGGCTGGCACATTTCACCGGCCCTTCATAGCGAACCACTTCGTCAATGAAGGCTGGAATGAGTGAGCGATCATTGCGGACCCGGATCTGCAGTTCTGGATTTTCGCAGAATACGCGCAACGATGCGCCCAGCAGGCGGGCGGTTGTGTCCTGGCCGGCGCCAAACAGGAAAGCAGAAATCCATACCAGATCGTCTACCGACGGAGTTGATCCGTCCGGAAATTTGGCCTGGGCAAACTGGCTGAGAATATCGCCCTTGGGTGTTTCACGACGCTCGGCAAGGTATTGACCAAAATATTCAAACAGGAAGCTCATGCCGAGAACCTGGGAATCCATGTAGTCCACTTCTCCACCTACTGCACCGGGAGGCGGACCCAGTTTTTCACAAAAAGTGATGCGGTCGTTTTCCGGAATACCCAGCAGATCGGCAATAACCAGTGTCGCAAAAGGCGTGGCATAGTCTGCGATCAGATCGCAGTGGCCCTGGTCCACGAATTTGTCGAGCAACGTGCTGGTGAGATCCCACATGTATTCTTCGTTCGCTTTCAATCGCGTGGGAGTGAACAGATTCATCATCAGCGAGCGATGGTTGGCGTGTTCTTTACCATCTTTGGCAACCACCAGACCTGTTGCGATCATTTCGTCGCGGTGGGCATTCAACTGCTCGGTGATGTCGTCGCCTTCGGGTTCAAAAGGCAGATCGGGAATTGGCCCGGTTGCTGCGTTGGCGGACGAGAAAGTTTGGGGGTCGTTGAGAATTTCAATTGCTTCGGCATATCCGGTAACTGCCAGAACATTGCGGTGTGGAAGGCGGGCGATGGGCCCCTGGCTGCGCAGATACTCGAAATAGGGGAAGGGGTTTTCAATCAGCGAAGTGTCAGTGAAAAAATCGGCAGTTTCAAAATTTGTCATATTTCCCTCTCATTTTTTTAAAGGCTTTCTAGGGCTCTTTGCCAGGTTGTTGGCTGTCAGATTTCAGCAATTGCTGTTGGAAAGTCAGATAAGTGCCTGATTTGTCAGGTGCTGTATCTAGAATAAGATGTGAAACTATATGGTTCATATTAATCGGGCAGTATAAAAAGTCAATAGCGCGTTTTCAGCGCTTTTCTGCTTGGTAACAAGTACAGGTTTTAATTGATTAGCAACGCTTTTATGGCGGCAACGAGGTCCAGCGGATGGTCCACCATGATGTGGTGTCCGGCTTCGGGGATCGTCAGCAATTTACCCGCACGGGAAAAATGGGCCAGAACCCGTTCTGGTTTGTTTTCAATATTGAGAAAACTTTTCCCACCGTAAATCATGTCGATCTTGATGCTGACCGCACGCAATAGGTCGGGATCTTCTATTTCGCCCACATTGAGGCAGTTGGGATCGGATTTCCAATGCCAATTCTGCTGCTCACCGGCACAGGAATGGAACGCGATGTAATGTACCAGAGCGTCAATATGGTTCGGTTGTGGCGGCACCAGACGAAATCGCGTCATGCATTCAGCCCGGGTCGGACTGGGTTTATGGCTGCCTTTGGGCTGCAATTTGCGGATGAGTGGCTCAGGCGGCAGACGCACATTCGTGTCCACAACGATGCCATGGCTGAACAAGTGGGGTGACATAACAGTTGCCCGCAATGACTGTGCGCCGCCAAAGCTGTGACCGATGATGCAAACCGGTTGCAGCTGATGCTGCTCGATGCAGCCCACGATGGCGCGGGCAAAGCAATTATCTTCATAAACTGCAGGTGGCTCGCTGTCGCCCATGCCAGGCAGATCCAGCGCAACTATCCGATACCGATCACGAAAGAAGGGAGCCAGAAAACTCCACCAATGTGAATGTGCTCCGAACCCATGTACCAACATAAGCGTGGGCAACTCGGTGTTGTCCCAGTTCCAGGCCAGCATGTGCACTGATCTGCCCGCTACCTGGGTCAGTATCGATTTTCCCGGTATGCGGATATTGTCAAGAAACCATTGAGGAGCGTTGTTCAGGGGTTGAAAAGAGTCATTTATGGGCGAACCTGTCTCACTCATCCTGCGAACCTCTATTCTCCCACTCATTGCTCAATGCCATTTTTTGCGGCCTTTTGGAGACAATTCGGGGTATTTGAATGGCCAGCAAGGCATTAAAAATGCCGGCTGTACATAAGTTCTATCAAATAGAACGTTACATTGGTTTTAAGATCCTGGCCCTGGAAGACCGGGTAAACAACGTTATTGAGGTTACAGCCATTGCCTACATCTGCTGAGCAGGGAGGGAAGTGGGTTTTTGAATTGAAATATCCGAGGGCAAAATCGATGTGGTCGTCATTTTTCAGCTCGTAGGCAAATCCGGCCGAATACAATTTGCCGTCGTTGATGGGTATGAATGCATTAGGGCGGTCTTCCGGAACAGCGGATGGACGATCCTCGAATCCGAATCGCAGCGCCAGTTTGTCGTTGTATTGGTACTCTGTACCCATGCCCCAATAGGTCACATCCTGTAACCCCAGCTTGTATTTAACGGAATTTCCGGTAATGCCGTTCTCGCCGTTGTACAGGAGCGTGTCAACCACGCCGCCCAGCTTGAGCAAGCCGACGGATTTACCAAAATTCAGGTTGATATTGCTGAATGCCGACCATTCCGTCCATTTGACATCGAAATTGGTTTTCCAGCGCGGGAGGATTTGAACGCTTATTCCCGCGGCCAAATGTTGTGGTAGTTCATACTGAACGTTCATCTTGCCTTTGGCATCATTCTGGATCTCTTCAGCAGTTGGCAAATCGAGAGCCGATCCGAGAGCTTGTTCCGCACCCGAGTATGTCGACCCGCTCATCAGGCCAACCAGAAACGTCTTGAAATTATCATTGACCGGAAATTCGAAATTGCCATCCATGTCGGCGTTGATCTTGGAATTATACGCCACGCCTAACGACAACCAGGGTTGAGGGCTCCACAAAAGTCCCAGGTTGTAGCCCAGCGCATCTAGCTGTTCTACTTCAAACGACAAATTGGCGTATTCCTCATATGCGTTAACGACAGTAGTACATATATTGGTGTCTGGATCTGAGGGGTCGTTCCCTGCTGGTTTCCCGTTGCAGAAGTTGTCCTGGGTCCAGGACGACCCCAGAAAAAATATCCCCGCATGCGGTTCCCGCGCAGGCAGTTCCATCCCCATTCCTGCATAGTTGAAGGTTACAGCCAATCCGATTGATAGTTCGTCCGTTAGTTCATAGGCGATCGAAGGTGAAAAATACGTAATGACGGTAAAAGCGACGCGTTCCTGGGCATAGCGACCGGGGTCATCTTTGGCGCGATGGAGTCCGTTCATCATGGGCGCGTAAACATTGGTGGCAAAAGTAAAGCGACTGCCGGTAGGCGTGTAGGAAGCGCCTCCCATCACGCCTCCCGCAAAAGGTAAATCCACCATGCCTGTCCCCGGCAGCATGATGGTTGGCCCTTCCACCTCGCTCTTGGCGTTATGGGCTTCGTCGTAAATAAAGGCTTGACCGGCTGGAGTCAAATCCCCATTGCCATCAACAAAGTAGGACGAGTGGTTGGGATCATTTACCCAGTTGTCAATCAGATTTTGCTGATACTCGCCATACTCGCCCATCTCCATTTCCATCTCGAATATTCCATAGACCCCCTTCAGATGGAATTGGCGACCCTTTAATTCGGTCAAGCCGGCAGGGTTGAAGTGAACGGAGTCGATGCCCGGAGGATCGGCAGTAACGGCGTGACCCAGTGACAACGCTTTGGCGTTGCCAATAGTCAAGCTGTCGGTAAAAGAAGCCTGCGTCGAGGAGGTGGAAAAAATAAGAAACAACCAAAAATACCGATAGCTATTTGAAGTTGCCTGGTGCTGGTCTTTAAGCAGGGTGCGTATAGAAATCATATTTTGGTTTTAATTGTTCTTCTAAAATGCGCTTGATTTGCAGGTTTTGAGAAGGATGCATGTCAAGCTTAGAGTTAAAATCAATCTATCTGATTGGCTGTGGTCACGCAATGCGTATTTGTCTGTTTCAGCAATAGTTTTGTTGTGCAGATGTAATGAATTTAAGGTTATACGTATGCCGCGTTCTATAGGTTGAATCTGGCTCCAGATCTTTCAATGGTTTGAATGATTTTGGTCTTATTCGATGGATTGAATGTGTCGAAAATGTCGGCTGACGATTTGGGGAATATAGAGTGCGGACTGGATGTAAAACCAGGACTAAGGGTGTGTGTAGAGACCGGCCGTTGGCCCGATTCGGAATAGACAAAAAGCATGAGTATTTTGTTGCATATGTTGAACGGTGAAGCGGTGGTTTTGTTGTAAGCCCCGTTTCGATTGAATAGTGTAGAATCGTTGCAGAGTGATAAACCGAGGCCAACAAATCCATGCATACAAAAGATCAACGCATCTGCCTGTGGCTGGTTCCATTTTTCGGATCTCTGTTCATCTTTGCATTCTGGAACTTCCAGGGATTCTTTCCCCCGATGTCGCCGACGATGAGTGCCGAGGAGGTTGCCGCATTTTATCGTGACAATCTCGGCAATATCCGTTCGAGCATGATTCTGTGCAATGTGATTGGTGTTTCGCTGATTCCTTTTTACACCGTCATTGTCGTGCAGATGATGCGCATGGTGAACGCCAGCCGGGTGTTCGCCTATTCCTATCTGATTGCGGTGATCAACGGCGGAACCCTGTTCGCGCTGGCCGATCTTGCCTGGCTCAACGCCGCCTTCCGCCCGGACCGCGATCCACAATTGACGATGCTGCTTAATGACCTGGCCTGGTTTGCCTTCATTACGCCGGTGGGTTTCGTTATTGTGCAGAGTTTTTGTCTGGCGATGGCTGTCTATCTGGACAAGGGGGCTCGGCCAGTATTTCCCCGCTGGGTTGCCCATTTCAATATCGTCACTGCGTTGTTGATCGCGCCGAGTGCTTTTGCATTGATGTACAAGACAGGGCCGTTGGCATGGGATGGGGCAATCAGTTTCTGGCTGCATATCACGACCTATGCCCTCTATGTCGTCGTGATGTTTTTTGTGGTGCGCGCTGCAATCCGGCAACAGGATGACGAAGCGTTGTCTGTTCCATCTTCTTGGAAGGAGCAGACAGCATGACAGGCGCGGTCCTGGTCCCTGCTTCCGGTAGCGGAACCGCAACAAAAGGGTTTTTTGATAATCCCAAACTGGATCAATGGATCTGCTTCTGGTCCATTCCGGTTTTCTACACGCTATTCGGCGTTATATTCGTGTTGCTTGGCCGGATCATGCCGCCACCCACCCCGACGCTGTCGACCGCTGGTATTGTTGCTTTCATGACATCACCCAACCTGTCTCTGGCTGTCGTTCTGCTGGCGTTGTCGCTGGGAATGTATGCCTTGAATTCAGGCTTGATGCTGACGCAAATGAAACGCATGGAAGGTGTCAGTCCTGTGCTGCGTTATGCCTATATAGCCGTGTTGGGTGTCGGTGGTCTGCCTGGATGCCTTTTTCCCGGCTACATGTTTGCGCTTGGGGCGTTTCGTCCGGAGTACGATCCCGAAATTCTGGCGATGCTCTACGATCTTGGCTTTCTCTGCTTTGTGGGATCGTTGGGTTGTTTTGTGATTCAGTATGTTGTTTTTACGATTGCAGTTTTTCTCGACAAGCGTGGAATTTTCCCCAAGTGGCTCGGCTATTTCAGTATCTGGACGCTGGTGACTGAATTGGTGGCCACGCCTGTCTTTGTCATGCAGACCGGGCCTTACGCCTGGGATGGTCTGCTTTCTTTTTATCAGGGCACAGTGATCTGGGTGGCCTGGCAAACCTGCGTCACGATTTGCCTGTTCAGAGCGATCAAGAGCCAGCCTGTGGAGGAATTGGGGCTTCCGTTAAGGCCCGATGAAATATGATTCCTCAAGAAACGGCTGAGGCGATGCTAAACGGCAGTGAGGCAGCAAGGGGACAGGAAATCCAATTCCGAAGCCGCTATCCCGGGCAATCGGCGATGTGGTTTTTTGTGATTGGCGATTTGTGGATTTTCACCTGCTACTTTGCCTGTTATATGTTTGACCGCGGGCAGAATCCAGAGGCATTTCTGCGGGGCCAGCAAACGCTCAGCCAAGGCATTGGGGCTTTCAATACCATCCTGTTGCTGACCAGCTCGCTGCTGGTTGCGTTTTGTGTTCAGGCAGTAAGGGCAGGTGCGATTGCGCAAGCCAAACGTTGGCTTCTGCTGGGCGGGGGATGTGGAGTCGCCTTTCTGCTGATCAAGGCCGCCGAGTGGTACATCAAAATCAGTGCCGGATTACCGGCCGGTGCTGACGATTTTTTTGTTTACTACTTTATGTTCACCGGGCTGCATTTTCTTCATGTGTCTCTTGGCCTGGTAATTCTGACACTGGTTTTCCGCGAATTGAAAACGGTCAAGCCACCGCAAACCGCGTTTGTGGAATCTGGCGCCACCTATTGGCATATGGTTGACCTGTTGTGGATCATCATTTTCGCGTTACTGTATCTTATGAGATAGACGAAGATGGCATTGCTACGGAATTCGCTGACCTATGTTTGGCTGTTTCTGGTGGTAACCACCCTGGTGTCCTGGTGGCTGGGTGCTGGACGGAGCGTCATGGGTGGCGAAGCGCCGGTTCTGGCATTGGATTTTACGGTAACGGTTGGCATTATTTTAATCGCTGTCGTAAAGACGCGGTTTGTTATCTGGCATTTTATGGAGGTTCGGCACGGACCAGCTTGGTTGCGCTGGATCTGTGATTCCTGGCTCGTTTTTCTTGCTGTTACGGTAGTGGCGCTTTACCAGTACAATTCGTGACGGCGTTTTTCACGATTGCATATGGCAGATATTGCATTTGAGTTCATTTATAAAAATGGTTAACCGGAGGAATGAAAGATGGAAGTAGCGATTATCAGCGGTGCCGGGAGTGGCATTGGCTTTGCTACTGCGAAGCAGTTATATGACAAGGGCATGTGTATTGTCGGCGTTGGTCGTGACGCGGGCAAGCTGGCCAATCTGGAAAAAGCGATCAATGATCCCGAGCGCCTGGTGACTATATCGGTGGATATTGCGGCGGATGATGCGCCAAAACAGATTGTGGATCTGGCCCTCAAGCGGTTTGGGCAGATCGATTTTCTGGTCAACAACGCGGGCATTGGCGGCCCGAAGCCCCTGCATGAGACCGACGACGAAACGCTGGATCGCTTTTTGGGAATCATGTTGCGTGCTCCTTTCCGGTTGGCCCGTGAGGTGATCCCCCACATGAGGCCGGGTTCTGCCATCATTAACGTCACTTCGACATTTGCAGTGATTGGCGGCCGTCGCGGCGGAGCATATTCAGCAGCGAAGGGTGGATTGACGGCGCTGACACTGCATATCGCCTGTGAATACGGTGCTCAGGGAATCCGCGCGAATTGTGTCGCGCCGGGCGTGACCGTGACTGACATGGTGCGCGAGCGACTGAACGACAAAGCCTTTCGCCGCATGAATGTTGATATGACGCCCCATACCCGGCTGGGTGAAGTGGATGACGTGGCCAGTACCATTGCATTTCTCTGTTCGCCGGGCGGTTCTTTCATCAATGGTCAAACCATCGTGGTGGATGGTGGTTGGTCTTCCACCAAATATCTGTCTCCCGCAGCGTTGAATGCCGGCGAATAATAAAACCACTGGCTTCGGTCTGGGGCCTGAGTCAAAACGGAGAATGACAACAAAATGAAATCGAATCCCTTGCAACTGAATGGACGTATTGTAATTGTCTCTGGCGCGGGTGGTGGCGGCCTCGGAACCACTGTGTCACGAATGGCCGCTGAAGCCGGTGCCACTGTGATCGGTGTCAGTCGCCGTCAGGAAAATCTTGATCAGCATCTTGGGCCGTTAATCGCCGAAGGTCTTTCCGTTATTCCTGTTACCGCTGACATCGAAACCGATGCGGGCGTGGCGACTGTCATGCAGCGCGTGAGAGAAACCAAAGGGGATCTGCATGGCCTGGTGACGGTAGTCGGCGCGGGCGCACCGCAAACCTGGGGACCGTCAACCAGGATGTCGCGGGAAACCTGGAAGGGTTTGTTCTCCCAGAACCTGGATTCCATGTTTTTCATGAGTCAGGCCGTTGCCGCCGAGTTGCAACGGCAAGGCCGTTCGGGTTCGCTGGTGGCGATTTCATCCATCACCGGCCTGGGCGCCCATCCATACAACATAGGTTATGGCGCTGCGAAAGCCGCGGTGCTGTCGGTGGTGCGGACGTTGGCGCTTGAACTGGTTTCGTCCAATATTCGCGTCAATGCAGTGGCGCCGGGTGCCATGGTGAGTCCGGCATCGTTGCTGCCACCAAATCCTGAACTGGAACACAAAGCCATTCCCATGGGGCGCAAGGGCGATGTCAGGGAAGTGGCGGGAACCGTTTTGTTTCTGCTATCGGATATGTCGTCTTATATGACAGGGCAATGTTTGACGGTGGATGGTGGCATCAGTCTGAAGTGGTCGCACATGCGCGAGGACAATACGCCTTTGCTGATTACCAATGAGGGCTTTCTTAAAATGATGAAAGGGGAGTAGTGGTCTGGTGCGCTGTACGGATAAAACGTGAGGTGCATCTGATTTGTTTTTTCCGGTTCCACCCTTGTTCGCAGAGGGTGAAACCGGAGAGAGGTCCTTGCAATTTCGAGCGCAGAATTTGAACGAAGGTTATGCGTACGCGAAAGGCTCTTCGCCCTGCAATTTGGTACGCATCATCAGGCGTCCAGACGCCGGATCATAGGGCGTTGCCCGGTGCATCGTACCAGTGTTGTCCCAAATCACAGTATCGCCCACGGTCCATTTGTGGCTGTAGGAGAATTGCGGCTGGGTAGCCCATTCACGCAAACGTACCAGAAGTTCGGTGCTCTCGCGTGCACTCATGCCTTCCACGTGATGCGCCGTGCATCCAATCACCAGGGATTTTCGACCGGAACGATGCTTCCATACCATCGGCAATATGCGTTCGCCAATTCGCATCATCTCTTGTGCTTTTGTCAGGCTCGGTTCTGGATCATAGTAGAAAAGCGAAGTCCAGGCCGAGTGCATTACCCGCAGACCTTCCAGGCGTTTTTTATCTTCTTCCGGCAGCTGATCCCATGCGGAATAGGTGTTGCAGAATTCGGTATTGCCTCCGGTGGGGGACAGCACTCTGGCAGAGAGTATGGATGCCAGGATTGGAACTTCGTTCATGGTGCCGTCGAGATGCCAGTACCAGGAGCCTTTCAGATAATCCGCCCGTGAGTTGGCACTGGTATCCAGCGTTACCTTGTAAAGCAATTCCCCGGCCATTTCCGGTGCCAGCGTGCCGAGTGTTTTGGTAAAACGCACCTGCTCTTCGTCTGTGAAATTGATTTTAGGAAAAATGAGCACACCGCGTTGTTCGAGCAGTTCGCGTAGGCCGGCAGAAAATTCCCCACTCAACAGTTCATCTTTGCTCAGATGAACCCTGCTACCGATGAAAGGGCTGACTTCGGTAGCTTTCAGTTTTTCCTGAATAGCGGCTGACATAATTGTGATCCTTCTAAAAATTTAATTATGACTAGTCTTGGTACAAGATTTTTATGGATTTAACTATTTGATTGAAGATGAATTATTCATCCGGGCTCTGACATTCGGTGACATTGGCTCCAGGCTGGATTCAAAGGGCACACCAAACGATTTGAACGCCATTGCCAGCACTTCATAGCAGCCCACCGTGAACACGATATCGATCAGCTGCTCCGTGTTGAAATGCTGGCTGAGCAGGGTCCATGTAGCGTGATTTATTGATGCATCCGAAACCAGATCATCGGCCGCCTGCAGTAAATGGGCGTCGATAGTGTCCCATCCTGCTGCGTCAGGACCTTCCTGGATGCGGTCAATCTCTTCCGCGGTCAAACCTGCACGCAGACCCAGAATGACATGCTGCTGAAATTCATACTCTGAGCGACGCAGCCAGCTGATGCGCAGGATCAGCAGTTCGCAGATGCGTTTCGACAGGGTGTTCGTCGCGGCAACATGATTGTTGAAAGTCAAAAAAGCCTTGGCCAGGGCAGGGTGGTTCAGCATGGCGCCGAGACCATTCATGCCGCGGGCGCCACCGTTTTCCCAGTTGTTCAGGACAAAGTCGCGGGCAGCGGGAAAGGCACTCACTGCCTCGTGGGCAGTGGAGTCCCAATCGGGTGGCAGCAGGGGGGCAATACGAGGCATTGGCTTGTTAGGCATGATTGGTGCTCTGCAGGATGACCTTTTCTGCAATGAATAGAAGTTTCCGGGTTTGGATATTAGTACCACACGGTACTAATAGAGTACAGCTGGCTGTGCTGCATTTCAACAGCAAATAATTTCTGTCTTTCAACCCATTGAATTTTATGTGCAACGGAAATGACTTGGCTGGCTGGTGCGCGCGAACCGGTGCTGAAAGCCGGGATCGGGAAAGAACAGGCTTAAAAGAATGGGTGTAAGTGGAAGCCGCTTTTGAGCGCCTCTTCAGGACGAAGAGGCGTGTCTGCAAACGCGAATGGTTTATTCCTTTTTCGGAATGAGTGCGTTGAGATCGATGCTGGTATCCGCCAGGTCACTTTCCTTCAACACTAGCTTCTGGCCGATGATTTTCTTTGCAGCCATGAATTCCTTGGGGCTGTTGATGCAGTCTGCTGCCAGCACCTGATCGCCTTGCAGGTACCAGGCCGTGAACTGGTCTGTCGCAGGCACGCCGCGAATCACCACCCGCTCGTAACCGCGATTCATGCCGGCAATCTGCAGCTTGGCGTTGTACTGGTCGGACCAGAACCAGGGCAGGGCATGATAGGGTTTCGCCTGACCACAGATGCTGGCGGCAGCGGCCTTTGCCTGCTCCATCGCATTGGGCACGGATTCGAGGCGCAGGCGATAGCCCAGCAGATCGTTGGGATGATTGGTGCAATCGCCCACGGCCACAATATCCGGATCGGCGGTTTGCGCGAATTCATCCACTACCACGCCGTTGTTGATCTCCAGCCCGGCATCCGCGGCGAGTTCGGTATTCGGAATCACGCCAATGCCGATGATCACCAAATCCGCGTCCAGGATGCGGCCTTCGTTGCACACCACCTGCCGGACGTGATCGGTTCCCCGCAATTCCAGCGCCTGCACATTGACGATGATGTTCACACCATGTCGCTGATGCAGATCGCTGTAGTACGCCGACAGTTCCGGTGCCGTTACCCGTTCCAGAATGCGGTTCATCATTTCCAGTACCGTCACGTCCATGCCCAGCTTGCGCAGCGATGCAGCGGTTTCCAGCCCGATATAGCCACCACCGACGATCACAGCCTTGCCCCCGGCTTTCACGTCCTTCTGGATGGCCTGCGCGTCCGCCAGCGTACGCAGATAGTGCACGCCTTTCAGGTTGGCGCCGGGAATGTCCAGCTTGCGCACCCGGGCGCCAGTGCACAGACCCAGCTTGTCATAAGCGATGGTTTCACCGTTGTTCAGCAGCACGGTTTTGCCGGCACGATCGATTTTTTCCACACTTACGCCAAGACGGAGTTCGATGTTGGCTTTTTCATACACCGCCGATCTGAAGATTTCCAACTGGTCGGCGGTTTTTTCCCCCATCAACAGGGCCTTGGACAGGGGCGGGCGGTGATAGGGCAACACGGTTTCGTCGCCCAGCACGATGATGCGGCCCAGCCAGCCGTCTTTGCGGACAGTGGTGGCAAGTGAAGAGCCAGCATGGCTGGCACCGATAATGACGCAGGTCTGGTTGGTGGTTGGCATACTGAAACTTCCTATGCTGTATTTCTGTCGCGCTTTTTATAATTTATGGCCGGTCAGTTTGGCTGAACCAAAAATGCCCATCTTGCACTTGCCGCTGATCCTGTTGCCTTCCACCGTGAGATTGTATTTCAGCGTAATCTTCAACGGCTTTTCAACTTTGAGGTCGAACAGCAGATTGTTGCCGTTCTCGACCACGCCGGTGAAGGCTTGCTGACCTTCGGCCGCGGCGAGATACCCGCTCAGTGCGGTGCCATCGGTCTCGAAATGGCCGGTCATTTCCTGCGGACCTACCGGCGTTGACAGCACCATCTTCCAGTCACCATCGATCAGGATTTCATTGGCGGGAGCAGGGGCGGCCTGTACAACCGGCGCTGCGCTGACCAGTGGCGCCACCGCAACCACGACCGGCGCTTCGGGGGCAACAGTCGGTGATACCAGATCGCGGCCTTCAATCACGCTGAGCAGTTTGGCCGGCGTCAGCGGCAGATCCACCGGCACTTCACCGAATGGCGCAAGCGCATCGGCGATGGCGTTGACCAGCGTGGGCGTGCCAATGATCGCGCCACCTTCGCCGACGCCGCGCATGCCACCCACGGATTTCGACGGAGTATTGGCGTGCAGGAATTCAAAGGTCGGAACATCGGAAATCAGTGGCAGCATGTAATCCTTGTAGGTTGCCGCCAACGGGTTGCCGCGATCGTCGAACGACATTTCTTCCAGCAATACCATGCCGATGGCCTGGGCAAGTCCGCCGGCGATCTGGCCTTCCACCACCGAGGGATTTATCGGCGTGCCGCAGTCTTCCGACGAAATCCAGCGCAGGATTTTTACGAATCCGGTGTCGGTGTCGACTTCCACCACGCAGGCATTGGCGGCGCTGGCGAAGGTCATCGGCGGTGGCTGGTAGCGGTATTTTGCTTCCAGGCCGGGCTCGAAACCGGGTGGCAGACGGTCAGGCTCGCCGTAAGCGATCTCGGCGATCTGGCGCAGCGTACGTGATTTTTCCGGTGAACCTTCAACATGCACCATGCCGTCTTCGATGCGGATGGCGTCCACGCTGGCTTCTGCCAGATGGGCTGCCAGCTGTTTCACTTTCGCGGCCAGCAGGTCGCCGGCCATGATCGCGGCACCACCGGCGATGACACCCTGACGGCTGCCTGCTGCACCCGGCGAAAATCCACCGCGAGAACTGTCGCCTTCGAAGACGGTGACATCTTCATAACGCACGCCGAGCCGGTCGGCAAAAATCTGCGCCATGGTCGTGGCCGTGCCATGGCCTTGCGAATGGGTGCTCATGATCGCGGTGACCTTGCCGGTGGGCTCGATCTGAACCTGCGCCAGTTCGCCCGTCATGGTGGCAATGCTACCCGCTGCACCGGTGGGTTCGATATAGGCGGCAACACCCAGCCCCAGGTAGCGGCCTTCCTTGCGCGCCGCCTCCTGCTGCTTGCGAAAGGCAGCGACATCAAAGTGCGCGAGCAGTTTTTCCAGACATTCGGCCGGCGTGATGTCTTCCAGCGGAATTTCCATGCAGGTCATGGTGGGCTGGTCTTTCAGCGTCACCAGATTGCGGCGGCGGATTTCGATGGGATCGATGCCGATGCGGCGTGCTGCGATATCCAGCACGGTTTCGCGGATCAGCGTTTCCATCGCCCAGGGCCCACGGTAAGCGGCGTAGCCCACGGTGTTGGTGTACCAGCCCCGGGTCAGAAATCCATAGGCCGGCATTTTGTACGCCGCCCACACGAACATATGCACGGCAATATTGCATTCGGGCAGCTGCGGACAGGCGCCGATGTTGACGCTGTAATCGCCATGCGATGCGATCAGTTTGCCGTCGTTGTCGAATGCCACTTGCAGCGTCATTTCCTGCTCGCGCGCCTGGTTGGCACCGACTAGATTTTCGTAGCGATCTTCGATCCATTTCAGGGGCCGGCCGAATTTCAGTGCGGCGACGATGACAGCAAGTTCTTCCTTCCACGGATGGTTCTTCAGACCAAAGCCGCCGCCCACATCCTTGGCAATGACGCGGATGGCAGTTTCGGGCAAGCCCAGCGAGAGCGAGAGCCAGCGCGCAACCAGATGCGGACTCTGACAGGTGATATAGAGCGTCAACTCTTCGGTGCCATCGCGGGTGACAACGACCCCACGGGTTTCCATGGGCGACTGCGAGATGCGCTGGTGCACCACCTTGTGCGTAATGAGATGCGGGGCGCTTTTAAGCTTCGCCGCCAGCTCCTCGTCAATTTCTTCTTCGCCCATCTGCGCAGCGATATTGTTATCGGTGCCAGGGTGAACCGGCAAACCGCGTGCTGCGTCGGCAAGGGTGACAACCGGATCTTCATCAGCATAATCGACTTCCACCAGCGATGCGGCATCTTCTGCGATATGGCGATTGTCGGCAATGATGAGTGCGATTGGTTCACCAACGTAGGCGACGCGGCCATTGGCCAGCGGTGTCATCTCCACGTCGGGCGCGGCAAGGAAAAAGCTCAGCAGGTCGGCTTTATAGTGGGCAATATCCTGCTGGGTATAGATCGCGTGCACACCGGGGACATCACGCGCCACATCGGTTTTGATCGCGAGTATTTTGCCGCGTGCGATCTGGCTGCGGGTGAATGCGCAGTGCAGCATGCCGGGCAGGGAGATGTCATCTACGAACTGGCCACGGCCAGTCAGCAGGCGCGGGTCTTCCTTGCGGCGAACGCGCTGGCCGATGTAGCGGCCCGTTCCGATTCCTGTTCCCATCCCCGTTCCCATTTCTGGTGCCGTCATGAATTTTCTCCCGCCTCATTGCACGCGAGCCGTTTCGCCGCGCGGCGGATGCCCTGATAGCCAGTGCAACGGCAGACGTTGCCGGAAAGTGCGCTGACCAGTTGCTGTTCGCTCGGTTTGGCATCGCCATCGGTAAGTGCCGCCAGCGTCATGACGAAGCCGGGTGTGCAGAAGCCACATTGCAGACCGTGTTCTTCCAGCAGTACCTGTTGCACAGGATGCAGCGTGCCATCGCTGGCCGCGAGGCCCTCAACGGTTGTGACCTGGGCTCCTTCCGCTTGCACGGCCAACATCAGGCAGCTGCGCACGGCCTTGCCGTCGACAATAACGGTGCAGGCGCCGCAGACGCCGTGTTCACAGCCGACATGGACGCCGGTGTAGCCCGCATCGTCGCGCAGAAAATCGGATAACGAAACCCGTGCCTCGACATCGCCGCTGTGGCGACGGCCGTTGATGGTCATTTCGATGTGATGTTTGCTCATGCAACTTCTCCAGTTTTGAGCGCTTCGCGCAGCGCACTGGCAAAAATACGTTTGCCGACCGTGCGGCGATATTCGGCGCTGGCATGCTGGTCATCAAAGGGGGCAGTGTCAGCAATGGCGCTTTCCGCAACGGCCTGGATATCCAGCGTGTCGAGTGATTGCCCGACCAGCATCTGCTCTGCTGTTTTCGCTTTGATTGGCGTGGGCCCCATGCCGAACCAGGCGATGCCGGCGCGGGTGATCTTGCCCGCTTCCACAACCAGCGCGCCAACGATGCCGACCAGCGCGAAGTCACCCGGACGCTGCGCCAGTTCGCGAAACAGGGGAATGTGTCCCTTGGGCCAATCGGGAAAGGTAATGCCGGTAATCAGCTCGTCCGGTTGCAGCGTGTTCATGTAGGGGCCGAGATAGAATTCACTGGCAGGAATTTTTCGGGTGCCAGCGGTGGAACGCACTTCGATTGTCGCATTCAGCGCAACGGCGGTGGCAGGCAACTCGGCGGCAGGTTCGCCCAGTGCAATCGAACCACCCACGGTGCCGCGATTGCGGGTCTGGTGGTGCCCGATATGACGCACAGCCTGCACCAGCACCGGCAGATCCCGTGCCAGCGCTTCACTGGTGATGGCATCGCACTGGCGCAGCATCGGCCCGATGCGGGTGACGCCGGCGCCGCGGGAAACGCCCTTGAGTTCCGCAATTTTATTGATGTCGACAATGATGAAGGGCTGACTCATCCGCAAATTGAGCAGCGGCATCAGCGTCTGTCCGCCGGCCATCACGGTCGCGCCACCACCTGCTTCGGCGATGACAGCGCACGCCTCTTCGATGGTGGTCGGGGCGACATAGTCGAACGGAGCGGGCTTCATTCCTTCGCTCCTTGCATCAATCGCTGCAACAAGGCGTTGTCGAGCATGATCACAGGCGCTGCGGCGCGTCGACCGTATTCGAACGCGGCGCCGGCAACCACGATCAGCAGCATGCCGATCGCCAGCCCGGCCCATTCAGAACCGACACCACCCTGGCCATGACCCACCAGAAAACCGGTCAGCGCCGCGACAACAGTCGCCAATATCCAGGCCACAGGGAAGCCGCCTGCGCGTGCAGCAGGAGACGCCATGACAGGTGCGCCAGCGGCAGCGGCAACTTTGGTGCGGGCCGGTGCTGCCGGTTTCGCAACTCCGCTGACGATATCGCCGAAACGTCCGAAGAAAACCCCCGCCAGCTGCTTGGCCGTTGCATCGATGACAGGGCCGCCTAGCTGCGCCATGCGCCCGCCAACCTGCGCGTCAACATCGTAGTGAATGATCGTGTTGCCGGCGTCTTCGCTCAGCCGCACTTTCGCGCTGCCCTTCGCGGATCCGGCGATGCCGCCGCTGCCTTCAATCACCAGCGTGTAGCTGTTGCCGGGATCGATGTCTTCCAGCGAAACCACGCCTTTGAAGCGCGCACCGATCGGGCCGACCTTGACCTCCACCGTCCCGGTGAAGCGAACATCGGACTCCTTGTCGATGGTCTGGCAGCCAGGAACGCTTGCGCGCAGTATTTCGGGGTCATTCAGCGCTTCCCAAACCCGCTGCCGGGGGGCAGCAATGCGCTGCTGGCTCGTCATTCTCATATCGATGGAATCTCCGCTCCGCTATTTTTATGAAACACAGAGTTTAATAACTTTTCCTCGCTCCCAACAACCAAAACACGATCATAAGCAACACATATGTTGGATAACATTTAATAACTAACTGATATTTAAATCAATATAGCCATAAAAAAACATGGCTATTGATAGGCCAGACAAGAAGAATGGCCTCCCGGGAGAAAAGCAGGGCGGAGTAGACGGCGTATATTGCGTTTTTTACCAGAGCGCCGCTGCAGTTTGGCTGATAAGGGAATCAGCGCGTCGAGTGGAGCCCGGCTTTGGCCATAAGGGTAGCAGCAGGCGCGGCGGCGCTGGCGTTGCCGAGGGTGCCATGACGTGGGCATAACCCGAACCAGCTGTCAGAAATAGTGGGAGGGGATTTTCAGCGTGGCCCTGCAGTGAAAGCGTCGGACGCCAGCGAGTCCGGATACATTGCTACGACGGTTGCGCTGCCATTGGATCGCACCAGTCAAAAGACTGCTCCTTGATGGCATCCTTTAGATACATCGGCCAAAAATATTCTGCTGGCGATGCTCATGATTTTCCCAATCACATTGCAGTGAATGTTGGTGATGCGGAGAAATTCATCGCTTGAAACAAGGGCGTTGTTAAATGACGTAGAGGAATGGCCAATTATCTAGTGAAAATGTTGAGTGAAAAAATCGAGAGACAAAAACGGCAACATGAACGCGAAGAAGTTGAGAGCGATCGAGTGATAATCCTGATTCATCAAGCGACGTGAATTATCTCATTTGATTTAATCTCTGTTTTTTTGCAATTCCAATCCTATATACTCCTGACCCCGCCGAATCATTGATTATTTTTTAATAACATAAATCCAAATGGATCGGATATGAATATTAATCTCAGTGCTAGGGAGTTGGAAATTCTGGCACAAATAAAGCTGGGGAAAACCAACAAGGATATCGCCAAATCGCTCAATATCGCAGTTGATACGGTCAAGCTTCATGTCAATAGAATCTTTCGAAAACTGGGTGTCAGCAATCGTGTACAAGCTGATTTTGTCAGTAATGATAGTGGCGCACACGACAGTTTGAACTGATAGTCAGACAACCGGTATCACCTAGTGGCACCGCAATATTCACGTATTTGTTGCGGGCATCCGCGATTTCAGTTTGTCTCACATGCATCTACAATCAGAAAATAAATCCTTGTACGTATCGGCCGTCATTTTATTGGTTGAGTGAAATAGGCGTGGAAAGGTTTTATCGCACTCACGTCAATTCTATAAAATTCATTGACGAATATAACCAACGATATATTTACCACCCCTAGACATCATCGTAGTCTCTTATGAACAACAGGCGTGTTCATTAAAGGGCATGCTAGCCTTAACTAATAGGAGAAGATCATGTTTAAGAAAATTGCAGGGGTTGCAGTGGTTTCCGCGTTGGCTGCGTCGATGTCGGGTTGCTTTTTGTCGGTGACTGATGGATCAAGCGTTGCGAGCAAGTCTACCGCTGTCGTATTGACAGGCTGGTCTCCCTATCAAAATGGCCTCGGTCTTTTTACCTGCCAAAAAGATGAGTCGAGCGCCAAGATTGGATTGCTTTTGACAACAGCAGGTACATCTTTCCAATTGGCGGACTGGAAAGCGCCGATGTATTACAATACGACCAACTACAATAAAGCGCTGCCTGCCGGCTGTTGGAAGCAAAATGCTAAAAACTATTCCACTGTGTTGAAATTGGTGGGTACCTATAATGGTACGTCCTACGGTGATTTGTTCACTTACACCGCTTCTGGTGTTGCTTGTCTTCAATCTTCAACTCTTTATCCTGCTGAAGTGCAGAATGGCGGCAAGGTTGACGTAGCATATCGCGGTCTGCTTTGCGCCACCGGTACTGCTTCGACATTGTATGCTCCGCTTTAACACCTGAATTTCCAATTCGGTTGTTATGTGCAAACTCCTTCCGGCAACGGAAGGAGTTTTAAACGGTTTGCTAAGGGAAAAAATCATGAATCAGAAAATCCTGCTGACGTCGGTTGCGGTAGCGAGCGCCGTATTGGCATTTTCTTATGTCGCCATTAATAGTAATTTTTCTGATGATCAACAAGTATCTGTTCCGGAAAGCGGAGCGGTTGATAGCTGGGAACCGCTGCCACAAAGTGCCTCCGTTGTTGCTGAATCCAAATCGGAGCAACCTGCACAGTCAAACGAAGCCGATTTTCGTGATGAACCGGCAGTTCATTTGAATGATCCTTCCATGCCGCCGGAAATGATCAATCAAGAGCTACTCAGTAGCTTGAGTGACGAAATGAAAGCGCAATATATTCAGGCACAGGAAGCTAATTGGCAAAGGCAGCAGGATGCGGCGAGGCAACTGCAGGAACTGGAGCAGGGTGGTGACGGGGGGCTCGAAAAGTTTCCTGAAGAACAGGCGCGCGTATTTAGTGCGCTCGTTGCACAGATCCCTGGCGCCAATGTTGATCCAGACGCCGCCAACATAGCCTGGCAACCAGCGGAAGATGAATTTGCCCTGCCAGACGACGAACAGTTTTATGGAGCGGAGGTCGATGCTGCCTGCGCTGACGATATGTGCAAGCTACAATTCCAGGGCTTTGACGGTGCAGAATCGCGTGATTCCGCGATTGATAAACTAATTACGGACAAGAAAATTCCACAAGATGCGATGATCATGCCGGATGAAGCCAATCCCGGTCGATTTGTGGTGATCTATCCAAAAAAACAAAGCTAAACAGCGCGCTTGGCGCCGATCCTCTCATAGGGCGGCGCTTATATCCTTGCAATAACACCTCGACGGTAGGCCCCCACCCTGGTGGCGTAGCCATTCTATTCTTAACGCCCTCCATCGCATTTCTTCATGTCTGCAAAAGATTTCTGAACAACATCATTAGATTCCTTTTTATCCAAACATCCAGCTTGGATAAAGGGGAATCCGCTTTGGATAAAAAACAATCCTGGTAAGTCATCCTGAACCTGGCGTTGGTCACTTCTCATGGATCGATTGATGTTGGGGAAACGTCGAAGGATGCTTGGATCACATCATTCGGTCTCATCCCCACCGTCATCCAATGGCAGATCGTTGGTCGCATCATCCGCCACCAGCGTGCGCACGCCTTTATCCCGCAGCAGGTTGCGGAAGGCTTCCTCCGGTTCGCGGTCGGTCACCAGCATGTGGATGCTGCTGATGTCGCCCAGCCGGATCATGGCGTGGCGGCCGAACTTGGTGTGGTCACAGGCGAGCATGACCTGGCGCGAGTTGCGGATCAGCGCCTGGGCTACCCGTACTTCCTGGTAATCAAAATCCAAAAGGGAGCCGTCGTCGTCGATGCCCGAGATGCCGATGATGCCGTAGTCCACCCGGAACTGCTGTACGAAGTCGGTGGTTGCCTCGCCGATGATGCCGCCGTCGCGGCTGCGCACCTTGCCGCCGGCGATAATGACGTCGAAGTCTTCCTTGCCACTGACGATGGCCGCCACGTGCAGGTTGTTGGTGATGATTTTCAGACCGGTGTGACCGAGCAGTTCGCGCGCAATGGCTTCATTGGTGGTGCCGATGTTGATGAACAGTGAGGCGTGGTCGGGAATATGCTGGGCCACGCACTTGGCGATGCGGGCCTTTTCCGGTGATTGCAGGTGCTTGCGTTTGGCGTACTCGGTGTTCTGGGTGGACGGGGCCG
Organism: Gammaproteobacteria bacterium; assembly: GCA_013178375.1. Lineage (GTDB taxonomy): Bacteria > Pseudomonadota > Gammaproteobacteria > Pseudomonadales > Ketobacteraceae > Ch67. The sequence goes on along the minus strand of JABLXQ010000024.1, from coordinate 9,507 downwards.
CGCTGGCGCCGCCGTGAAAGCGCCGTACCCGGTTCTCGGTGGCCAGGGTATTGATGTCCCGCCGCATGGTCTGCGGGGTGACGTCGAAATGAACCGCCAGGTCATCGATGGACACGAAGCCCTTGGCATTGACCAGTTCTACAATCAGTTCGTGCCGTGCCTGCTGCGAAAGGTTGGCCACTTTTATTATTCTCGCTCTGTAGGATGGGGCGCAGCGGGTGTAAAGTGCTGCCGCTGCAACGGGCAAGTATTGAATAATACAACAATATCCCCCCAGGATTGACCACCGCCAAAGGAAGCCGTCATGAGGCAATATCTGTTATCCATCGACCAGGGCACCACCTCCAGCCGCGCCATCATTTTCGACCAGCGCGGCAGCATCGTGACCTCGGCGCAGAAGGAATTCACCCAGCATTTCCCAGCCGACGGCTGGGTGGAACATGAACCCGAGGAAATCTGGTCCAGCGTGCTGCAGGTGTGCCGCGAGGTGCTGCGCAATGCCCAGCTGAGTGCAGCGGACATCGCCGGCATCGGCATCACCAACCAGCGCGAAACCACCGTGGTGTGGGACCGCGCCAGCGGCAAACCGATCCACCGCGCCATTGTCTGGCAGGACCGGCGCACGGCGGAAACCTGTGTCAGCCTCCGCTCAGGTGGAAAGGGGGCCGGTGGCAAAGGCTCCGGCGGCAACGAGGCCCGTGTGCAGGAGAAGACCGGCCTGCTGATCGACCCCTATTTTTCCGCCACCAAGATTGCCTGGATTCTGGACCATGTGGACGGCGCGCGGGCGCGGGCCGAGAACGGCGAGCTGGCCTTTGGCACCATCGATACCTTCCTGTTGTGGCGACTGACCGGCGGCAGGAGCCACAAGACCGATGCCACCAATGCGTCGCGCACCCTGGTGTTCAACATCCAGACCCAGCAGTGGGACGATGAGCTGCTGAATCTGTTCAATGTGCCCAAAGCCCTGCTGCCTGAAGTGGAAGACTGCGCGGCGGATTTCGGCTCCACCGATCCGTCCCTGTTTGGCGGGGAGATTCCCGTGGCCGGCATGGCGGGGGACCAGCAGGCGGCGCTGATCGGGCAGGCCTGTTTCAAGCCCGGCATGATCAAGAGCACCTATGGTACCGGCTGCTTCATGATCCTGAATACTGGCAGCGAGGCACTGCAGTCGCGCAACCGCCTGCTGACCACGGTGGGTTATCGCCTGAAGGGGCAGGTGACCTACGGTCTGGAAGGCAGCATTTTCATTGCCGGTGCCGCGATCCAGTGGCTGCGGGACGGCATTGCGCTGATCACCCACGCCCGAGAGACCGAGGCCATGGCGCAGGAAGTGGGAGTGGAGCATGGCGTTTACATGGTGCCAGCGTTCACCGGCCTGGGCGCGCCCTACTGGGATCCGGAGGCGCGCGGCGCCCTGTTTGGCCTGACCCGCGACACCGGTATCAAGGATATTGTCACCGCCGGACTGCAGTCGGTGGCGTACCAGACCAAGGATCTGATCCACGCCATGGAAGGGGACGGCGCCGGCAAGCCCACCACGTTGCGCGTGGACGGTGGCATGGTGGCGAACAACTGGGTGGTGCAGTTTTTGTGCGACGTGCTGAACGTGAATGTGGACCGCCCGGCGATCATCGAGACCACGGCGCTGGGGGCGGCCTATCTGGCAGGACTGCAGGTGGGGGTCTACAAGTCGCTGGAGGAGATTGCGGAATTGTGGCATTGCCAGCGCCATTTCACGCCGCAGATGGACGACGTTTTGCGCAATCGCTTGTATGCGGGCTGGCTGGATGCGGTGAAGCGGGTGCGGCGCAGTTGATTTATCACCACTGACGACAGGCACGGGTGTCTGTCATCAGTGGGAATCGAGTGAATTTCAGCCAAAAATCGCCATATTTGCACGAATTGCGACCAGCACCAGTTGCCATTTTCCGCATTCTAGCCGGGATGTTGCAATTGTGTTAACCGTGCATGGACATCGCAAGTGTAATGGGCCAACAATACTCATCCGGTTCTGTGCTACTTACGAACGGATGGTGATCGAATATGGACGTGCAAATTCCTGGCTACACCGTTATCAGACCGATTGGCCAAGGCGGAATGGCCATTGTTTATCTGGCCTACCAACATAATCTTGAGCGGCAGGTAGCGCTTAAAATACTGACGCCGGCGTTGGCGGCGAATCCGGATTTCTGCGAGCGCTTCATGCGTGAAGCCAAGATCGGTGCCAGTCTCTGCCATCGCAATATCGTGCCCGTGTTCGATGTCGGCCATTACCAGTTACACCAATACCTCGCCATGGAATACCTGCCCAGCGGGGATCTCAAGCGCCGTTTGGCCGCTGGCTGTGATACGGGCGCGGTGCTGCGGATTGTCTATGACATTGCCTGCGCCTTGCACTACGCCCATTCCAAATCCTTTATCCATCGCGACATCAAACCTGAAAACATTCTGTTCCGGGAAGACCAGACTGCGGTTCTGACGGATTTCGGCATCGCCGTGGATGTGAAATCTGCCGCTGAAGCTGCGACCGGAGACCGGCAGATTGTCGGATCGCCACGCTATATGAGCCCGGAACAGGCCAGGGCGGACAGTCTGGATATCCGCAGCGATATCTACAGCCTTGGAGCTGTGCTGTATGAGGCACTGGCCCGGCGTCCGCTGCTGGAATCCGGCGCAACGGTGGCCGATGTCGTGCGCCACAGTGCGGACCCTGTTCCGCGCCTTCCGTCCGAGGTGTCCTGGTTGCAGCCGATACTGGAACGCATGCTGGCCAGGAACCGTGACGAGCGTTTTGCCGACATGGATGAAGTGATGCGGGCCCTGGAGCCCTGCCTGAAAGTGCCGGCGTCCCTTCTGGGCATGCCACGGCCGCGGGAGGCAGAGGTTGTGCAGGTTGGCCAGCCAGTGCCAGTGCGGCGTCCTTCCCCCCGGGTTGATGCCAGCGGAATGGAAGCACCACGGCTGGCACCGAGCGCGCCGACCTTGATTCAGGACCTCAGCGAAGATCTGGAGTTGGAATTGGCGTTGGCGAGTTGTCCACCGGTGATGAGCCCTGCAATGTCCAGGGTACCACCCCAGCGTCACCGGTCCCTGACGGGAATCCTGCTGGTCCTGCTGGTGTTGTCGGCAGTGCCGCTTGTCTTTCTCCATGGGCCGGCATTGCTGGACAACGTGCGGCAGCTGGCAAATCAACCTGTGGCGGCAACATTTCCCGCGGATTACGGTGTGCCGCAAGACCGCATCCCGCCGCCGGCGTCTGCAGAGTCTGCAGAGATTTCCGCTCCGGCGGTTGCTGTGGATGAACCGCCGATAACCCTGGCTGCCACGGCAGCACCTGAATCTGCCGATGAAGCAGTAACCGCCACAGCGAAAACCGCCGTCACTGAATCGCCCGTGCCTGCCACGCCGCCGGACCTCGCCGTGGCAAAAGACCCTGAGCCGGCGCCAGATCCGGTGGAGCAACTGCTGCAGCAGGCCGATGACGCGCTGCAGACCCCCCATCTTACGGTTCCGGACGTGAACAGTGCGTATGAAAAGTACCGCGAAGTGCTGTCGCTGGACCCGCGTAACAGGCCGGCGCGGCAGGGGCTGGCCATCGTCGCCTCCCGGTATCTGGAACTGGCCAGCAAGGCACTGAACGAGGACGAGCTGGAAAGCGCGCAGGAGTATGTGGATCGGGCCAGCAGTATCGCGACCCGGCACCGGCTGAGCTATCAGATAACGCAGCGGATCGGTGACCTGCAATATGCGCTCAATCGCATCCGCCATCTGGGTGGGCAAAGACGGCCGGAGTCCTGGTCTTGAGCCTCGCGCTGTTGCAACGGTTGTTTTTCCAATCCTGAATAAGCATTGCCATTTTTCTTGGTTCGCTTGCGGTCTGCAGTTGCCTAGAGTGACCGGTTATTGGAACCGGGAGGTGGCAGATGAGCAATGCAACGGTGTTGGTGGTGCCAGGATTTCACGGCAGTGGCCCGAGCCACTGGCAGAGCTGGCTGGAAACCCAGTTGCCGGAAGCGCGGCGGGTGGGTGGCATCGACTGGGAACAGCCGGTGCTGGCGGATTGGGCGCTGGCGATCCGCGACGAGATCGATGCCGCTACTGGCGCGGTCTGGATCGTGGCTCACAGTTTCGGCTGCCTGGCCAGCATCGTGGCCATGGCCGACCGCACCGAGAAAGTGGCGGGCGCGATCCTGGTGGCACCGGCCGATCCCAACCGTTTTTCCCCCGTTGGCGTGCGCGACCAGAACCGGTTTGAGCGCCGCTCTTCCGCTGTGCACAGTGTGAAATCTTTGCTGCCGGACTGGCCGCTGTCGGTGATGGGGCTGGTGGTGGCCAGCAGCACCGATCCCTGGATGGCGCAGAGCGATGCTCGCGAGTGGGCGCGGCGCTGGGGATTTGTGTTTCATGACGCCGGCGATGCCGGCCATATCAATGTGGAATCCGGGCACGGGCCCTGGCCGCTGGTGCACAATCTGCTGCAGAGCCTGCGGCTGGCGGCCCACGCGTTTCCGGTGCTGGGATCGGTGGACAGTGCGGCGCGCCGGCGTGGCAGGGGCAGTGTGCTGGCGAATGTGCGCAAGCATACGCGGCGGAAGATACTGTACGTGTGAAGCTGCTGACGGCCGTGGTCTTTTTGAACGCGGTTTGTTGTTCGATCAGCCTTCGCGAGGCTTCTTCGACACAACATCAGACAGCTTGCGCACGGTCTCGAACGGCATTTTCACTACCATCATGTTGCTGACCGCCGCCGGCACCGAGCCACCCGGGTCCATGACCGCGCTGTACACCACCTTCACATCATTGCCGACATTTTCCAGTGTCCAGCCGCCTTCAAACAGGGGGATGCGTACAAAGTCTTTTTTCGCAGGAAGCCGCTCCGGCACACCGGTCAGAATGACTGCCGCTTTATCAGCAGTCTGGCGCTGGATCTCCATCCGCAGCACCATGTCCCGCTCCGACACCAGCAGCGCCGGCGATTCATTTTTCATGTAAATGATCTGCACCGCGTCCCCTTCCAGAGCCACTTGCTCGGCTTCGTAGCAGGTATGCAGCCAGTTCACCAGGCCGGGTACATCCTTGATCACTGTCAGCACATCGTTGACCGAACGCCCCGGAATCACCGACTCCGCCCGGAACGCCAGGTGCGAGGTTTTTTCCGTATGCGCCGTATAGACATTGATACCCTGCGCCGATTTCTCCAGTGACCAGTCCGGCTCGGCTGCCAAGGCTGTCTGCAATGAAACAAGCAATAAGGCGGCATGCAAAAAGATCTGCATCAGCAACTTCGACATGTAATCCCCTGAAATGGCAAATGTGAACTATCGAAAAGTGGGCCAGCATGGTAACCGAAAACAGGGCTTCGGCAACGTCATTCAGGATTGCCGACAACCATCCATCAGGCCGCAGGCGTGCCGGTTGTGAAAGCGTGAACTGCTTCAACTTCCATTTTTGACAGTGGTTGTTGTCAGATGTATCGTTCGCTTGGGTATATAGCCCATGGGCCTTGGAGAACCATAAAAATGAACCCAATAATAAAAAGTAATGCGCTCAAATTGTTCCCGCTACGTAAATCGTTATTGCTAACGGCCTGCTGCCTGTTGTTGCTGCCCCTCATGCAGGGTTGCAGTCCCATCAACAAAACCGGTACGCCGCCCGCTGTCACGCCCGAGCCCACTGTTCTGGATGAACCGGGCGAGTTTGAAGTCAATGAACTCGATGGCAGGATGCAGAACGACTTTGGTACCTACAACACCACCCTCTACTATCCCGCCAGTCCAGGCACCTATCCTGCCATCGCGTTCTCGCCCGGGCTTGGTGCCGTAAAGGGATACTATCGCTGGGTTGGAAATCATCTGGCATCCCACGGCTACACGGTGCTGCTGTTCACGGTGCCCGTTCCGCTCACCGCCAGCACCGCCCAGCATCAGGCTGGATTCGTGTCTGCCTTTGAATGGCTGGAAGCGGAAAATGGCAATCCCGACAGCCCTGTGTACGGTCAGATCGATTTGAATCAGCGTGGCATCATGGGTCACTCCCTGGGTGGTGCCGCCGCCTCGCGTGCGGCCCAAAGCATGGACATTGATGCGGTGGTCGCGCTGGCGCCGGGCGCGCCTGGCGATCTGGTGCAGACGATCAGAACGGCCACGACGCCCATCGACCTGAAAGACACCATCGCGGCGGGACTGGCGACCATCACGGCACCGACGCAGATTCAGGCCGCCACCCAGGACTGCATAACGGGCGATCTCTGGGACGCCGCTTATTATCAGGCGCTGACAACAGAATCCCGGCAATTTGTGCTGATCAACGGCGGCAACCATGTTTCTTTCAACGATGCAGGCAGCCTGGCCAATACGGCGGGGCAGGCGTTTGATTGCAAAGCCGTGGTTGACACACGCGAGCATCACCAGCGCCTGTCGCGGCGCTACTTCACCGCCTGGTTCGATTATTTCCTGAAAAACGATGCGGCGGTGGCGCCTTATATTTTTGGCAGTCTGGCGGAACAGGATCTGGCGTCGGGATTGGTCAGTGCACTGGAATTCGAGTTGCCTTAGGGCGAATGGAAATTAAAAAGCCGGGCTTCGCACCAAGCGAATCCCGGCTTTTTTGTTGCGTTTGAAGATTACTGATAGATCTTGTCGAAAATCCCACCGTCATTGAAGTGAACGGCCTGTGCCTTGCCCCAGCCACCGAAATCCTCGATGCCGATCAGTTCCAGCTTGGGGAACACTTTTTCGTATTTCGCTGCCACTTCGGCATCGCGCGGGCGGTAGTAATTTTTCGCCGCAATTTCCTGGCCTTCCTTGCTGTACAGATGATTCAGGTAGGCTTCCGCTACCGCGCGGGTGCCGTGGGCATCGGCGTATTTGTCCACTACTGCAACCGACGGTTCTGCCAGAATCGACAGTGAGGGCACCACGATTTCAACCTTGTCCGGACCCAATTCCTTCAGTGACAGGAAGGCTTCGTTTTCCCACGCCAGCAGTACGTCGCCGATTTCACGTTGCACGAAAGTGTTGGTGGAGCCACGGGCGCCGGTATCCAGCACGGGCACCTGTTTGTACAGCTTGGCTACGAATTCCTGTGCCTTTTCGTCGCTGCCATATTTTTTCTTGGCATAGCCCCAGGCCGCCAGGTAGTTCCAGCGCGCGCCGCCAGAGGTTTTCGGGTTGGGCGTGATGACTTCCACGCCGGATTTCACCAGATCATCCCAGTCCTTGATGTTTTTCGGGTTGCCCTTGCGCACCAGGAACACGATGGTGGATGTGTAGGGCGCGCTGCTTTGCGGCAGACGGGTGATCCAGTTTTCCGGCAGCAGTTTGCCGTTTTTCACCAGCGGATCGATGTCGCCGGCCAGAGCCAGTGTCACCACATCGGCCTGCAGGCCGTCGATCACTGCGCGGGATTGCGAGCCGGAACCACCGTGAGACTGGTTCACCACCACATCGTCACCGGTTTTCTGTTTCCATTCCTTGGCGAATGCGGCGTTGTATTCCTTGTACAGTTCCCGGGTGGGATCGTAGGACACGTTGAGCAGTTTGATTTCCTTGGCGAAGGCATCACCGGTGATGGCGATGGCGGCCGCCAGGGCCGTCAGTTTGAGCGCTTTCTTCAGTTGCGATGTTTTCACGGGTGTTACCTCTTGATAAAAGTCAGCAGTAAATAATCTCGTCTTTAAAATAGCGTTGGTGCCGGAATCAGAATCTCAGATCCAGTCCCAGGCCGGCGGTGGTGTCGGTGGTGGCCTTGGTGCTGATGTCCTCGTCGCCCTGGGTTTCCAGGGTGGCGTAGTAGCCGTAGAGCTTGAAGTTGTCGTTGAACTTGTAGTCCACGCCGGCTGCGATGGCGTCAATGTCCACGTCGTCAAACAATTCGTTGGTGGGCGTGCTGGTGGAGTGGCCGTATTGCACTTTGGCGCTCCAGCGGCCGGCGATTTTCCACAGCGCGTTGACCAGGTAGCCGTCCTGTTCGTCGTAGCGTGCGGTGGGGGTGGCGGTGGTGCCGCTGACGGTGTTGGCTGCGCCGTCCCATTCCGCCAGCGGGTTCAGGCCGGTGGTGGGGCTGCCCACGCTGGTGGGCGTGGCGCCGACGAAGTTGGAATAGCCGCCGATGAAATCCTCTTCCGCATGTTTTTCTGCTGTCTGGTACACGGCGCCGATGCTGACCGGGCCCAGTATCGCCTCACCTGCAAACCGGATGGTGTCGGTGGTGGCAACATTTTCATCCACGGCCAGGGCCACGAACCAGCGTCCCTTGCCATAGGAAACAGAGGCCGATGCGCCGCTGCCGAAGCCGTTGTCATCCTGCTGGTTGGTGTCGCTGACTTCCACGCCGGTTTCTTCCAGCTGGATCGAGGCGATGTTGACGACCAGTCCGCCCAGCAATACCGGCGAGGTGTATTGCACGGTGTTGTCGGCGCGGTTTTCGCCTACCAGATAGGAACCCAGGTCCGCCAGGGGCAGGTCGTTGAAACGGTCGATGTCGCCATTGGTCACGGCATTGGTCTGGGCGGTTTTCAGCGGGGTATCGTTCTTGCCGGCGATCACCGTGCCGAAGCCGCCTTGCAGGCCGCCAAAAATATTGCGCTGGCTGAATTCACGGCCGTTGCTGTTGGTGCCGTTGTCCACGTCGGTGCCGTATTCCAGGCGATAGATGGCGGTCAGGCCTTCTGCCACGTCGAAGTCGCCGCGCACCCCAATGCGGGATGAGTTGCTTTCAATGGAGCTGTTGTCCAGTTCGTCGGTCACATCGGTGGCGCCGGTGGCGCTGAAGTTGGGCGAAGTGCCGGCGAAATCGATCTTCTCGAAATCATACTGGTTGGCGGATACGTTGATCTTGCCATAGACGGTGGGAAAGCCCGCCAGTGCGGGTGTGGCGCCAGCGGCGGCCAGGCTTGCAGACAGGGCAAGCAGAACAGGGCGTTTCATTATGCGTGGTCTCCAGACAAAAACAGAAAATAGAAATCAGCAACAGGCCGTTGCCTGTCTGGATCGCACTCTACGCAGGCTGCTTCTTCGCCAGAACCAAGAAAATCTGATTTGCTTATCACGCGCTGAGCAATGCGCGCAGCGGCTGCTATTGCAGGATTCCGAATAAGCTTTCTACTTTTTAGTATTTCTGTTGCTTAAAAGTGCTGGATAGACTGCGCTCGGCTTTGCACATTCCCCTTATTCCTTTTAGTGGAGCAGTTATGCCGGTGCCCGCAGTCGCCGCCCGCCGTTTCAATGTTCTGCCCGGTTTTGGCCTGTCGCTGGGATACACGCTGGTGTATCTGTCGGTGATCGTTTTGATTCCGCTGGGGGCCGTGTTCCTGCGCACCATGGAGCTGACCTGGGCCGAGTTCTGGCAGGTGGTGACGGCGCCGCGTGTGGTGGCGTCCTACAAGCTGTCGCTTGGCGCGTCGCTGGCGGCAGCGGCGATCAATGCGGTGTTTGGGCTGATGCTTGCCTGGGCGCTGGTGCGCTATTCGTTTCCCGGAAAACGCATTGTGGATGCGCTGGTGGA
>JABLXQ010000023.1 GCA_013178375.1 Gammaproteobacteria bacterium | reverse complement strand
GCACGATCCTTACGCTTATCTCAACGATGTGCTTGAACGGATTCCAACGCAGCGTGCTTCGATGATCAACGAGCTGCTACCGCATAACTGGAAATTCGCTGGCAAGGTGTGATGACCGGACGCTTACACAATAACAACAGACTGGATGGAAGAAAAAACGGTCAGCCGTTCTGATTGTGCTTGCGCAGATGGTATTGCACCAATTGGCGGGAAATGCCCAGCAACTTGCCGAGCCCATTCTTGGAGTGCGTCACCTGGCTGGCGAGACTGAAAATATGCTGCTCGATGGCGCCGCTCACTTGCTTGAAATCGAACTGTGCCCGCTGGTTGTACAGCAGTGGATTCACCAGCTTGCCGATGGTGGCCTCCAGCGGCGCCGGTTCCGACACCATCTGCGTCAACACATTGGCAAATTGCACTTCGTCCAGCTGCTCGGCATTGACTGCAGTCTGCAGCACATGATTGAAGCCATAGCGCATGGCGTAGACGGCTTCGGCACAGTCAGGACAGCAGGTCATGCCCAGCACGAACGGCGGCAACGGCAGGCGCGGAGATGCTTTCAGCGCGTCGACGAAATTGCCATCGGCCAGCGCGAAATTGATCACGGCCAGCACCGGCGGCGTCTGCGTCAGGGCGGCGCAGGTTTCGGCAACACCGGCAGTGATATGCACGCTGGCCTGGGGCGCCAGCTGTTGCAGCACCGCGCGCAGGCGGCGCTGCGCACGCGGATCTGCTTCCGCCAACAATATGCTGTTGATTCTGGTGCTGAACATTCCGTGTTTCATCCTGCGGCAATCGCGCGCCGCCTATGTTGAGCGGGTGTCGGAACAATTCACGACGCCGTTCACATTAGGCGTGGCCCGCACGAAAGGCAATTGTGCAGAGCGGTGATTGTGCCAACCTCAACGGGCAATATTGCAGCCTGGTAATGTCACGCATTGGCCGCCGGATACCCGCAAAATCAGCGCGGCGAAACCGGCATTGTGGGAATGAAAGTGACGGAATTGTTGAAGGGGTGATTGTTATCCTCATACATGCCGTTCATAAGCGGCGCGACATTGGAGGGCGTATGTGAGTTATTACAACTCACGCAGGCTTCACACCACGCCGGGCGACAGAACGCCTATTGAAATTGAAAATTGTGCTTAACAACGTGTCCGGTTTGGGTTGACCACAACATATCGGCGCAACCGCGGCTAAGGAAAATCGGGATGGCTGGCTAATTCAAACCAACGGCCTTGGCAATTTGGCCATGCTTCCATCCTTGGGAGCAAACTACCAATAATTCAAAACCCTGCATCAAAAAGAGAGATAAACAATTTGATTTTTCTAGCATCCGCTCAAAATCCAAAATCAGGAGTCTGACCCTTGATCCATTAGCTGGCTCGCTGGACGATGACACAGAATCTTGAACACCCTCATATGTGCAATTCTATTCACACCGCTTGAGGAGCTTACTTGCTTCATCTCTAGAGTCTTGGCAAACATACTTCCCATCCCTGGCAATCATGAGAAGCTCCTTTACATTTTGGTTTTTTTTGCAACAAATCATATAAATTTTAGCCAAATGAAGAGCTGCCTCTTCATTTCCACTTGATAACGCCTTCTTAAACCACACGACTGCTTGCTCTAATTCTCCTAAACATCTATATGTTATCGCAACGTTTAGCATCGCAGAAGAACTACCTAGTTTCGCAGCTTTCTTATCCCAGAAAATAGATTTTTTGAAGTTTCTTACAATTCCCACTCCATCTGCATACATAGACGCGACTCTAGTCATCGCATCTACATCGCCTTGCTCAGCTAAATTTAAAAAACACTTAAAAGAATCTGAGAAGGCTCCATTCTCAAATAAGAGATCCGCACGACTAAAAAGAGTTTCGCTTTTCGTCATTAAAATTCTCCGAAGTTATCAAGCCAACCGACTTCCAAATGCATCAGGGAATGGCCAAATTTGCTGGTATGGTAGGCCAAAGCGGAGGCAATAAAGACGGCACCATCCGTATACACCGATAAACAATATACGTCACACCTGCGGCACCAACCACTACTACTGCGGTCGTAGCACACTCACTGCACTCAGATTGGCTCGGCTGCCCATCTTCCGGCTCACTCCGTTTAGAGCGATCCTGAGGGAAATCAGCGGGTTTAGGCTTAATAATATCTTTTCCAGTTTGATGGTGCCTACAAATAATCTTAGTAGGATCGGTTGGATGAGGCCGGCAGTGTTTATATTGATTACCTGTTCCACGTCCACTTGATCCACCAGTTGCTCCTCTTTCCCCCCGCCCTCCAGCTAGGCCATGCTCGTCTTGAAAAATTAGCGGGTTATTTTCAACGTATGCGTATACATTGACCCCGCCCGCCAACCCAATCGGATCAGATTGCACATATCGACCCAAGCTCGGATCATAGTCCCGGAAGTAGTTATAATGCAGCCCTGATTCGGTGTCGTAATACTGCCCCGGGAACCGGATGGGGTATCTCACCAGGGTGCCGTCATTATCCGGATCCTCGTTCACCACCCCTTTCCCGAAGGCTTCATACTCCGCCACCCAGCGCTTGCCGCCACTGCTGTTGGTCAGCCATCGCGGTGTCCCCAGATGATCCGTGTGCACCGCAAAAAACAGGTTGTTGGCTTCAGCGATGTACGCGACGGGCGCACCATATAAGTTTCCGAAGCGCCGCTGCAGGGTGCCTGCGCTGTTGTATTCCGCCAGCAGTTCACTGCCGTTCCACAAAAACCACGTCGTCGTGCCATTGACCGTTTTCTTGATACGACGGCCATACGGATCGTAGCTGTACGTGGCGCTGGTGCTGCCTTTGGTATAAGCCACCAGGCGATTGTCTTCGTTGTGGGTGAAGGTGGCACCGTCACCCTGGGTTTGCCGGTTGCCGTCCGCGTCGTGCTGGTAGGCGCCGATAAGGCCCTGCAGGATGCGGTTATTGGCATCGTAGTGGTAGGTGGCGGCGTTGTCGGGGTTTTCCCGGTTGCCGACCCGGTCGTAGCCGAAGGTTTCCAGGGTGGGCAGGCCCAGGCCGCTGGGATGGGTGGCACGGGTAAGCCGGTCCAGTCCGTCGTAGTCGTAATCGTTCAGCTGGCCATTCTGGGTAATGTCCTGAATGTTGAGCAGGGCGTCATAGGTGTAGGCCAGGGTCAGGCTGCTACCTGCTGCACCCTTGCTGAGAATCGTCTGCAACGGACCATGGCTGTAGTAACTGCGGGTTTGGGTGGCGTTGGGCCAGGTCAGGGTGTTGATGGTGTCGTTGTCGTGATAGCCAACGGCAAGGGTGCGGCTTCCTCCCCAGCTCAGGTTTTGGGGCCGGCCGAAGGCATCGTAGCCCATGGTCAGACTGCGCGTGTTGCTGCCCTGGATCAGGTCCAGCTGTTTCAGGCTGCTCTGGGCGGTATAGCCATAGGACAGCACCCGGGTGCCGCCCGGCAGGTAGTGGGCGGTTTGTGTTTTGGGGCGCAGCAGGTTGTCGTAGGTATATTCGTACAGCACGCCGGTTTTGATGGCGCTGTCGGAGACGGTCGCCACTTGCCCGTGGGCGTGATAGGTGTAGCTGACGGTGCGGAACGGCGTGGTGGCGCTGCTGTTGGTGTAATAGCGCACCGTGTCCACGGGTCCCCAGGGGAAGTAGTCGTAAACGGTGTAGTAGCCACGCGCAGTGGTGCGGGTTTTGAGGCGATCGCGGTCGTCATAGGTGTAGCGTTCCGTCTGGCCCAGGGGTTGGATCAGGTCGGTCTGCCGCCCCAGGCGATCGTACAGGTAGGTCGTGGTATTACCTTCGGGATCGGTGACGGTTTTCAGGTTATCCGCGCCATCGTAGCCGTACCGGGTGATCACATTGGGTGTAATACCCAGCTGTTGCACTTCGCTCAGTCGGTCTGCCAGGTCGTACACGTATTTCGTGACGCGTTGGGCCGCATCTTCCTGCTCAACCTGTTTGCCGAACATGTCATAGCGGGTTTGGGTAAGGTTGTTGGCGCCGTCCCTGGTCCAGATCCGGCGGCCCAGGTTGTCATAGCCGTATTCCACGGTTTGACTTTCAGCATCGGTCACCCGCAGCAGACGGCCGGCGCTGTCATACGCCAGCGTGTTCGCGGTGATGAACTGGCCGCTGCCATCGCGGCGCGCAATTTCCGTCACGCGATTATAGCCATCGAAGGTGGAGCGGGTGGCCGTGCCAGCAGCGGCAGCCGTGCGTCCGGATTCCACCCATTCCAGGTTCAGGTTGACGTAGTGGAAATCCGTAAATTCATTCAGCGCATTTTCAATCTGTGAGACACGGCCACGGTCGTCATAGGTGTAGCGCGTGGTCTTGCCGTCCAGGGTAGTGGTTTCCAGCAGGCCTCGGTCGTTGTAGGTGAAGGCTTGCTGCTGGTAGGGACTGATCTGACCGGCGATCTCCCAGTGAATCCGATTGACCGACAGGCTGCCCGGATCATAGCTGTACACTTGTACGGCGCCATCGGGGTAGGTGGTGCGGGTCAGGCGGTTGTCGCTGTCGTAGCTGTATTGGGTGACCAGATAGCGCGTCGCATCCACATAACGCTGCATTTCCTTGATATTGAGGGGACGGCCTTCGCTGTCGTAATTGAAGACGTATTTGGTCAGTTCGGACTGGCTTTCCTGTCCACTCACCTGGGCCAGTTCAGACACGACCCAGCCATTTTTAAACGTGCGCTTGGTAACGTGGGTCGCCCCGTTTTCCAGGATGACTTTCTGGGTGGTTTGATTGCCTCGGCTGTCGTAGTCAAACGATTCCGTGCGCACCAGAATCAGGTTGGGGAGCGCGACAGTGCCCCGGTTTTCGTAATAACGCTTTTCGTAAAACTGGTTGCGACTGTTGCGCAGAAACTGGGTTTCGTTGCCCAGCGCGTCACGCATCTTTTCCACCCGGCCACTGCTGTCGAACCAGTAGTGGGTTTGAGTGGTAACGGGATTGGCACCATTTTCGTCAACGATGGTGCGGGTAACCGTGCCGTCGATACCATTCTGGTTGTAGGCGAACCCATAGACATCTGCACCATGGGTTTGCTGGGTGACGCGCCCCGCCGTGTCGTAGACATTGACATAGGGGTGCGTGCCTTCGCCCTTGCGGAACCAGGTCAGGCGGTGTTTGGCTGGATCGTTGGGGTCATCGTACTGGTATTCCTGGATATAATTTTCCAGGCCGGTGACCTTGGCCAGGTTGCCAGTAGTGAGATTGCCACCAGCTACCTGATGTTCATACACCACTTCACGACCATCGCTGGCGATGGCTTTACTCAAGCGCCCTGTGGTTTCGTTGTATTCAAAATCAACGTAGCGGCCGGTGAGGATGCCTGAGGCCGAGCGCTCGGCTACCTGGGTTAACCGGTGGTGATACGCCACCACCATGGGCTGATTTGCATCAATGGAATTGGGTGAGGTGCCCACCAACGGCAGTTTTCCACGCGGATCGTAGCTCAGTTCCAGCACATGGCCTTCACGGTTCTGCAGCAGGATCAACTTGCCTTCGCTGTCGTAATATTCCCGGGTGCCATTGCGCAGCTCAAACGAGAAGCCGCCGCCTCCGGTGGCTTTCAACTCGCCCTGACGACCGCTGTAGTTGGAGGTGTAGCTGCCACCGGATTTGACATAACGATCACGCACGCCGCAGTCGTAGCGGATCAGGACGGAACCGTCCGGGTATTCGTACAGCCGCTGGTCGTAATTCAGTACCCAGCCGTAACCCAGCGGTGAATCGTACGTACTGTCGCTGCGATATTTGCGGGTGATGCGGATGCCGTATAAACCCGGTACTTCCAGATCCGTTTCCGTGACGGTTTCACGGCCGTTAAGCAGGCTAATGGGCTGGCCAGCAGCGCCACTGGGACCCGCACCGCCACCGCCCTGCCCACTACCGCCCGCGCCGGCGCCATCACAGCAATCATCACTGCACGGCGGCGTTTCCGGTTCCGGATTGGGGCCCGCCCCCGTGCCATTACCAAAATCCGATGCCTGCACCACCGCAACCGGCAGCACCAAACTGGCCAGACACACCGGCAACAGCAGGGTCCACAACATCAACCCAACCGAAGCAACTGCTTTTTTGATCGCCTTCATTCCGAACGTCCTTTTCATCTGGTCGCTATTGCTGGGGTGGGGTCTGGGTTTCAAGTTGGGGCTGGATCAGCGTCTGGTAGTGCTCAATGGCCGCATCCGCATCCGCTTTGCGCCCCATGGCTTCCAACACTTGGGCTTGCCGGGCATACAGCGCAGGCGGATGTTTTTTGATGGTTCGCGCGCGCTGGATCAACGCATCCGCACCACTCCAGTTCTGCCGTGCGATATCAATGTCAATACCCAGCATCAGGTAATCCAGATTCCTTGGCTTCTTGGCCAGGGCCGGTGCCATTGCTTCGGCCGCCTTTTCCGCATCACCATTCAAGAGCAAACACTGGGCATAGGCTGCCCGCAGATCGGCTCGTTCAGGATGGCGGTTTACCAGCCGCTCCAACTGCAATTGCGCTGCTTGATACTGGCCTTGTGCTACCGCCGCCAGGGCCTTGTCCACTTCGGTCCCGGCCGCCCACACAGGTGCAATGAGCAAGCAGGCGAGCAATAGTGCCATCTGGCGTAAAATAGGCGTCTTCATGGTTTGGCTTCCTGTGATGCCGTGGCAGTTCGTTTTACCCGGATTTTGAGGGTGGCCATGCCAAAGTTTCCTTCATAGCCGCGCACATTGGCCGTCAGATAATGAATACCCTCATTCAAGGGCGCCGGATCCCAGTGCCACGTCATGGGGAAAAAGCCCATCTCCGCTTCCTGCACATAGTGCCCGTCCACAAACAAGATCTGCTCGAAGCGTCGTGAAATGGCCCGCTGCGGATCGTCAACGTTTACCCGCAGCGCCAGTGGGCCCGATACAATCGGCAGGCCCTCGGCATCCCTGGGTAAATCCGCCGGCACCGCAAGTTGCAACTGATAGTCACTGCGGGTTTCCAAGGGTTGTTGCTGGTGATATCCAACCTTGGGCGTGCTGACTTTTTTCACCGTGCGTTTTTCTTTTAAACCATCCAGCAATGTAACGCGCTCTGCGGCTGGCCCCACCAGAACGGTGTTGTCGCTCAGGGTGAACGCCAATCCACTGATCAACAGGCGTGGATGCTGTGATAAATCCAGGGCGTGGGACATATCCCAGCCGTCCCACTGTTCACGCTGGGTTTCGCTCGAACGCGCTACCCAGTCGCGCACCGTCATCAGCACCGGACCGTTATCTTCCAGCCCAATCCGCAGGTTGATCCGCGAGGGCGAGGGCAACCGGTAAACCAGCTCCTTCCGCGCGGCATCCCACGTAATGTTCTTCACCACATAGTGTTCGCCGCCGGTGCTGTCCGTCAGATCATGCTCAACGGTTTCATTGCCCGCTGTCGCAATCACGGTATAAACATAAGCTTCGGGCGGGATGCCTCTACCCTGCTCATCACGGCCATCCCACAGGGCGTGATGGGAACCGGCTTTGCGCTGCCCCAGTCGCAACTGCCTGACCCGCAAGTCCCTGCCATCGTAAAAATTCACCGCCACATCCGCCGTCTTGTCCAGGGTGAAATGCAGTTTGAACTGCTCCCCGGCAGCCGGATCGAATTGCCGGGTCTGGCTGTATACCTGGGAGATTTCCAGCGCACTGACCCCGCTTGAAAACAACAGCGCCATACCGGCAACTGCCCCCACTACGGCTCTCAGCTTAATCATGCGACACTCCCACAAACCAGTTCGGCGACCGGGCTCCTTCTTCACTGAACGTCAATTGCTGCAATTGGCTGCCGTCTGCACTCATCCGCCAGATGTTCAAGGCGCCCCCCCGGGATGACTCAAACAGCAGGTAGTCACCCTCCGGCGACCAGGAAGGCTTGCCATCCAGACCGGGATCCTGCGTCAGTTGTTTGGGCACTGCTTTCCCATCCCACGTCCAGATCTCATAATTACCGCTGCGGTTGCTGGAGAAGGCCGACATGCCACTCACCGATACCGCCACGTCAAAGTGATAAAGCTGCCCCGTGGTCATCTGCTCCAACTCACGCGTGCGATAATTCAACCGCCAGATGTCGTGGGACTGATCACCCTTGCCAGACAGGAAGTAGATCCAGTCCGATTGGGGCGCCCAAACCGGTTGATGCTTCAAATAACCCTGGTCGGTAAGCTTTTCCTGTCCCGTCCCATCTTCGTTGATCAGCCAGATGTGATCGTTGAAGGTCGTGCCAGCTGCCGGCAAAGAAAACAGAATTGCCTTGCCACTGGGGGCCACGGCCGCATCCACCAGTCCGTGCAACGGCAGTTTCAACGGCTGAGCCTTGCCGTCCTGGATACTGATCTTCTCCAGTTCGCCCTGAATGCCACCGATCAGCAAGTGTTCCCCATCCGGATACCAGGATGACGTCGCCTTGTCGTACGGGCTTCGCGTCAGCTGCCGCTGGTTTTGACCCGCCGCATCCATCAACCAGACCTGCCAATAGCCCTCGGTGTATTGCAAATAGGCAACCCGCCCCGCCACATCCGATGTCGTCGTTTTGGGGGCGAGCGTGGAACAACCCGCCACCACGACCAGCATCAGCATCATCGATATACGCTTCAACATGGATTCTTCGCCTTATTGATACAGTTGCAGCGAGCCGCGATAGCGACTCACATAGCCCGTCGCCACACTGCGGGCTTCAATCAGATAGGTATAGGTACCTTCTGTGTTGATCAGAATGTTATTGGTATCGTCCTCGTCGTAACCTTTCCATTCCACCGCTGGCTGCGCGGCGGCCGAACCCGATTGCAACTGGTTTTCCAACAGGTGGAACGCGCTCGCGTCATTCGGATCGTTGACTCCCGGTGGCAACAAGGTGAACGACACATACGCATCCTGGTCAATGCGATAGCGAATCTGCGAGAACTGCTCGTAGCTATGCACCACCATGTTAGGGTCCGACAGAATTTCAAGACGCGTCGGATGCGCACTGCTCAGCGTCAGATTCGTGCCTTTGACAATGATTTCGTTCGGCGCCAAGGATTTGGGCATTGAGAATGTAGCATTGACCATCCCGGAAACAACTGCGCCATTAGGGTCCCGACCATCCCATACAATTGGGTGCGTGCCAGCATCAAATGCCTTGCCTTTGAATGCATAAAAAGTAGTTGCTGTGCCCGCAAGGCCTATAGACAAATCAAGCCGCGCGGGCTGGGCCAGTGTATACGTGGTTTGCCAAAAATCATTTTTATGCGTGTTGAATGCTGTATCGACGGCACCGGAACCGGTCACATTTACCGGCGTATGCACAGGCGCATAAAGAATACGCTTGCTGCCCTGCATCGCTTCCAGCTCAATCCGGTAAACACCTTCCGGAACAAGCCCATTGCTCTCATCACGTCCATTCCAGGTTACGCTATAAGCGCCTCCTGCAGAATGTGCTTGAGTTTGTTGATATACGGGCGTGGTGGCACCATCTGCATAGATTTTGGCAATAACATTCGCTGCGCCACCAACTGAATAATTAACAGTAACCGCACCATTATTAGAGAGATCTATTTGCGTGACAGATTTGCTCACATTGAAAATATTAAGCGTATCCAATGTGACAGGCACCAAAGCCTGGCGGGAATTGCCCGCCTTATCGGTTACGAGCAATTTCAATGTGTAGGCCCCACTGGCCGGTGCTGCACCACCGTTCTGATTGTTAATCACCCAGGAGGCCAGCGTGACATTCCGGACATTGGAGGTGCCTGACGCTAAATTCTGGAAAGTCACAGGACTCTCACCACTGCCCCACTGCACGCTGTAATCTTGAAGATTGGCATCAGTTGCCGAGCCATTTACGGCAACACTTAGATCATTTTCGATCGTTGTCCCAGCGACAGGAGATGTAACTATTGCAGCGGGCTGTGTGTTATCCAACATCACCTGCTGCCAGCCCTTGGTGCGATTGTCCAAGGTGGTGGTCAATACGAGTTTATACAGGCCGTCAGATTGCGTGACGCCAGCTTGATCACGACCGTCCCAGCTCACACTCACAGATGCTCCAGTGCCGCTATAGCTGCGTACCACAGCTCCCGAGGCATTCTGCACTGAAAGCGTCCAATTAGCGCTGCCAGTCAATCCAGCAGTTGCGGACACCGCATCTTTCACACCATCTGCATTAGGTGAAAAATAGCTATTGGCCAACACTAATACACTGGCAACCGGAGACTGAGAAGGAGCCTGCAAATAATTGCTTGTATTAGCTACTGAAGACTTCGAAGAGGAGAAATACACCAAATTATTAAAATTAGGCGTCGTACTACCCCACCAATTCCCGGTTAAATTAATGCTTAGTGCGCTATTACTGCCGTAGTTAGAAAAATATACAACCGAATTACCCGGCCCAGGAGAAAGAAGATCATTCCCTGTAATTGTTGGCCTTGGATTGCCCGAATCAACACCAGAACCGATCAAATAAATGCCGTAGCTATTAAATGCAATCACATTATTTTGAATGACTGGATTGGAGTTTCCCGACAAAACCACTCCATAGTACGTGTTCTGAATAATGCTATTTTGGATGGTAGGCGAACTGCCGATCAAATATATACCGCGATGCATCACAACGCTGCTGGCTCTATCACCGTTATCGACATGAACCCGATCCAACAGTCCGCCTGCATTTGTCATCAAAATCCCAGTGGACTGAAAGTTTCGAATTTCGGTATTACTCAAAAATAAATTGATCGCCGTGGTCTTAATGCCCACATCAGCCCATTCAATTCGAGCATGATTCAAGGATATGGTTTGAGCGCCACCACCCGATATGACAGAAATTCCTTTCCAGCTGCCTCTGATTGGACTTTCTTCGGCTGATGAGAAAACCACAGGCGCTGTAGCAGTACCGCTCACATTCAGGCTTCCTGACACCTCCAACATGGAGCCATTCACAAACTTCAACACTACACCTTGCGGAATCGTTAGGGTTTTACCCGCGCTCACATAAAGATTATTTATAACCAAATACGTTGAATTTGCGATCAACGTCCTATCATTTGTCAAGTATCCAAAAAGTGGCTCCCCGGTAACTACAGGCTGGCCAGCATCATCCAAAAAGCCACTAAAATCGACAACTGGTGAACTGGACTGGCTTTCCACATAATCATGGATCTTCGCCGCAATCGCTGAGGGATCGGCCGTGCCCCACCAGTTCCCTGTCGCGTTCAACTTCACCGTTGATGGCTGTGCAAAGCTTTGTGCCTGATAATTCCAGGTTGTATTGGAATAGATCTTGTTGCCGGTTGTTACTGGGGCAGGATTGTTTGCCAATGCTACTGACGATGGCCCCACATAAATGCCGATCGCATTGTTGCGAACTTCATTGCCATTGCGAATAACCGGCGCACTCTTGCTCAGCACCTCAATGCCATTCGATACATTGTTTCGAATAAGGTTGTTCTCCAGCAACCCACCCGCCGCGTCATTGAAAGAAACCCCCACACTATTGCTGTAAATCTCACTGCCGGTTAGCGTTACGTAACTGCTGACGTTGACGAGGGAAACACCGGAGGTATTGCTATAAATCTGACTGCTGCTTACCGTGCCCTGTCCAGCCAAGTTAATGCGAATGCCATCAGTATTATGATGCACACTACCGTTGCTCAGCGTCGCCCGCGCATTATTTACAACCTGCAACCCCGTCGTGGCACCGCTGATTTCCACATGGCTCAGATTCACTTGAGCACCTGTGCCGCTGACCACGACGCCTGACCAGCCTCCCGCCACCGGCGTATCTACCGTGGAAGTCAACAATACCGGATTGGCGGCCGTTCCCGTCACATTAAGTGTTCCCCAGACCACCAGCTCGGCACCAGTTGCGTGCCTGAAGGTCACGCCTTCCGGCACCGTCAAGGTTTTACCCTGCGTCACAATCAAATCACTCAACACTAAGTATTCAGTGTTTGCTGTCAATGTCGTATCGGCAGTCAGCAAACCCAGCAACTGTTCCCCCGGCACTACAGCTCCCGCAGCATCCACAAAACCACGGATATCCACTGGAGGAGAACTTGTCGAATTATCCGCATAATCGTGAATCTTTGCCGCAATCGCTGATGGGTCGGTCGTGCCCCACCAGTTTCCTGTTGCATTCAACTTCACCGTCGATGGTTGGGCAAAGCTTTGAGCCTGATAGTTCCAGTTTGTATTGGAATGGATCCTGTTGCCGGTTGTCACCGGGGCAGAATTGTTTGCCAATGCTACAGACGATGGCCCTACATAGATCCCGATCGAATTGCTGCGAACTTCATTGCCATTGCGAATAACCGGCGCACTTTTGTTTTGCACATAAACGCCGTACGTCACGTTATTCCGGATCAGGTTACCTTCCAGCAATCCACCCGCCGCGTCGCTGAAATACACACCCACATCATTGCTGTAAATCTCGCCACCGGTCAGCGTCACATAGCTGTTGGCATTGATCAGGTACACGCCATATTGGGTATTGCTATAAATCTGACTGCTACTTACCGTGCCCTGTCCAGCCGAGGTAATTCGAATGCCATCAGCATTATGATGCACATTGCCGTTGCTCAACGTCGCACGCGCATTATTTATAACCTGCAACCCCGTCTTGGCACCGCTGATTTCCACATGGCTCAGATTCACTTGTGCGCCGGTGCCGCTGACTACGACGCCTGACCAGCTTCCCGCCACCGGCGTATCTACCGTGGAAGTCAACAACACCGGATTGGCGGCCGTTCCAGTCACATTAAGTGTTCCCCAGACGACCAGCTCAGCACCGGTTGCGTGCCTGAAGGTCACGCCCTCCGGTACCGTCAAGGTTTTGCCCTGCGCCACAATCAAGTCACTCAACACTAAGTATTCTGTGTTTGCTGTCAACGTCGTATCTGCCGTCAGTAAACCCAGCAACTGTTCGCCCGGCACTACATCACCTTCAGAATCCACAAAGCCCCTGACATCCACCACCGGAGCATTATCAGAACTCTCCACATAGTCATAGATCTTCGCTGCGATCGCCGACGGGTCGGTCGTGCCCCACCAGTTTCCTGTGGCATTCAACTTCACTGTCGATGGTTGGGCAAAGGTGTAAGCTTGATAGTTCATGGACGAGTTGGAATGTATCTTATTACCCGTTATCACCGGATTGGGGTTGCTCGCCAACGTCGC
The DNA here is from genome assembly GCA_013178375.1 of Gammaproteobacteria bacterium. Taxonomy (GTDB): domain Bacteria; phylum Pseudomonadota; class Gammaproteobacteria; order Pseudomonadales; family Ketobacteraceae; genus Ch67. Next base: position 111,933 of record JABLXQ010000023.1, on the reverse strand, counting down.
AGAAGTTGGCACTACAGTGATGCCATATTTATTGCTACGAATTTCATTGCCATTGCGGATAACCGGCGCACTTCTGCTTTGCACAAAGACGCCGTGCGCCACGCTATTCCTGATCAGGTTACCCTCCAGCAATCCACCCGCGGCATCATGGAAATACACACCCACATTGTTGCTGTAAATCTCGCTACCCGTCATCGTCACGTAGCTGTTGGCATTGATCAGGTACACGCCATATTGGGTATTGCTATAAATCTGACTGCCGCTCACGGTACCCTGACCTGCCGTGTCAAACCAGATTCCACTGTCATTGTCATGCACGTTGCCACTACTGAGTGCCGCCCGGCCATTGCTAGTAACACGCAGCCCCGTCGTGGCACCACTGATCTCCACATGATTCAGATTTACTTGAGCTCCTGTGCCACTGACCACGACGCCTGACCAGCCTCCTGCCACCGGGGTACTTGCGGTGGAGGTTAACAACACCGGGTTGGCGGCCGTTCCAGTCAAATTAAGTGTTCCCCAGACCACTAGCTCAGCACCGGTTGCGTGCCTAAAGGTCACGCCAGCAGGCGCCGTCAGGGTTTTACCCTGCGCCACAATCAAATCACTCAATACCCAGTATTCTGTGTTCGCTGTCAGCGTCGTATCTGCTGCCAGCAAACCCAGCAACTGCTCCCCCGGCACGACATCACCTTCCGCATCTACAAAACCCCTGACATCCAATGTCGGAGAGCCGCCAGGACCGTCCGCATAGTCGAAGATCTTCGCTGCGATCACCGACGGATCAGTCGTGCCCCACCAGTTCCCCGTCGCATTCAACATCACCGTCGAAGGCTGCGCATAATTACTAGCGTGATAGTTGTAGCTGGTATTCGAATGAATCTTGTTACCTGTCACAACCGGGACGGCATGATTCGCCACATTCACCGTGCCTGGCTGCACCAAAATACCGTACTGATTGGCTCGAATTTCATTTCCATTACGGATGACCGGTGTCGCCTTGTCCAAAATCCAAATACCGCGATTACTGTTATTGCGGATCAGGTTGCCTTCCAGCAAACCACTGGACGATAGCCCAAACGTCACACCATATACGTTGCTATAAATTTCACTACTCAACAGCGTTACATAGCTGTTTGGATTAACCAGGTAAACACCGTGCTGCGCGTTGCTGTAGATCGTACAGTTACTTAGATTTCCTTTTGAGCCCGATTCAACCCAGGCTCCATGATTATTATGGTGCAGCGAACCGAACTTCACGGTAGATTGGGCCCCATTTTTCAATCGAATACCCACCGTGGCACCACTGATTTCGACCTGATCGAGATTAACGCGCGCATTAGTACCATCGGCCTCAATCCCCACCCAGCCATTAGCAACCGGGCTAGCCGCAGTGGATGTCAGTATGGCCGGCGATCCACTCTGACCGAACACCGTCAACGTCCCCGACACGGTCAGTTTCTTGCCGCTGGCAAACTGCAGCCGCGCACCTTCCATCAGAGTCAACTCAATACCCGCTGCCACTACCAAGTCACCCGTAACCTGATACGGCGTGCCATCACCACGGGTCCACACCGCACTGGTGCTGATCGTGCCCGTCTGCGTCCGCGGTATACTGTTGGTGTAGGTAACGCTGATACTGTTTGATGCAGATGACTCTGCTACGCCATCCCACTCGGTGACATAGATGCTATTAGCGCCATCGTGCAGCGCGGCTGGCACAGTGAAGTTGCCGCTGGCATCGCTGCTACCGGTTTTCTGCAGAACGCCGTTAATGTAGAGCCGCACGCTTGTGCTGGCGGTCGCGGTGCCACTGATCGTGAACGGATTTAACGTAGTACTGACGGACTGCGTAGTGATGACCGGAGCAGATACCAGCGTAGCGGCCGCCATACTGAACGAAGCAGTTTTAAACGTAGCCGGCGCTGCTGTGGCTCCAGCACCACTGAGCTTGAAGCCATATACATTATGCTCACGCTGGTCATTCAGCGGATCCATCATCACATAAACAGGCTGGCTGGCATCCAGCCGCGTGCCTGCGGGAATGGCTTCCCCCGCAGTGACCGGCAAGCGCAGTTTTCCAGGATACTGGCCATTGGCGGAACAGTCTTCGGTATAGGGATCGCTGTTGGGATAAACAACGCTGATTTGCGTGCCCGCATCAGGACACACGATGGCAACATAGTCTGCGGCCTCCAATAAGTGAAACCGATTGGCAAGGCGCGATTTGTCAATTAATACGGTGGCACTCTGACCATCTCCATCCTCTGTTTGGAGGGCAGCAATGGGGTAGTTGGCTTTGAGGTAAACACCAGGTCCCTGACCTTGCGCGGCCTGGTTGCCACCGCTGAGCCGCGCATAACCACCGGCGTTCAGACGCAACTGCTCCTGAGCACCATTACTGTTGTAAACATCAACCTCCGTACCATCGCGCAAGGCACCAATATGAATATCCTGGCTCTGCACTCCCCACAATTCGCGTTCTGCACCCGCCGCGAGATAGGCATCTACCCGGCTGTTTGACCCCTCTTCTGCCTTGTGCCATACCGCGATGGGACGATCCGCGCCAATGCGTATCGTTGATTCATTCGCACTATTACCGTCAATTGCAACCGGTGTCCCTGAGGGAAGCATCACGGTTCGAGTGGCGTTGTTTTCCAGCACGCTCGCGCTGGCGGACGCATTCGGACTATAAAGCCAGTAGCGATGCCGCCCTCGCGCCTGCGGCAATACGAAGTCAGTCGCCAGCCACTCCTCGTCGATGGCATTCTGGATGTCTGCACCTGAACCTCCAACAACGAACTCCTCCTGAGCCCACACTGGCGCAGGATACGATCCAAGACTGAGGGTGGAAGATTCATCAGCACCCGAGAGTTGGCTGCCGGATTCTGTGTGAACCAGAGTGGCGTCGGTCTTGCTTGTAATACGCAACGGAGCAGTACCGGCGCCAATCACATATTGACGTTCCAGGAAGCCCGTCAGGTGATACTGATTCCGGGTCTGCGTGTCTTTGGCGATCACAAGAACGGGATGATCCGCTGTAAAATGGAACCCTGCTGTCAATACCGATCCCGTCAGACGTTGTACACCAACCAAGGCCCCAACAGCTCCACACTCCTGTACCTGCTGCGCACCTTTGGCACTCTGCCACCGGATTTTGGTTGCTGCCTGAGGGCAAGCGATCGCGATGTAGTCTGCTGCACCTGGCAAGCGATAGTCCGAGGCCAATAGGTATTCCGGCCAAAACGCAACCGCATCTTTCCCGCCTGTATCATCCAACGAAATCGCCATGACCGGTTTGTCTGCGGTCAATTTCACCGCTACCGTCTGGTTCGCCGTTGATGTGGGACTCAGTTGGATCGGAAGCTGCTCACCGGCTTGCAGGATCAACGCGATATCGTCTCCCGCACTGGATTGCACTTGAACATTCGTGTTGTTTTGAGCAGCAGCAATCAACATTTGTTTGCCGGACAGGCCCCACAGAGCCGTAGCTGCAGGCGGTACCGCGAAGGCGTCACTCGACGCCCCTGACGCATCAATGACACGATGATAGACAACAATCGGCGTGGATGACTGAATCAGTAGTCGTTCGGTGTTGTTGGCATTATTGACAGCTGTCCACTGACCAGCTGTCAGCGTTACTGCTTGTTGGTTCTGCCCCTGCAGGAGGCGTACTTCGGTGTTTTCATAGGGGCTGAGCAGTTCGTAGCGGTGATGGCCTCTCATCTGCGGCACGACAAATGCCGTCCCCAAAAGGTGATCCATGGGAGGCATATCCGCCCCGGCCACTGTTGCACCAAGTGCTATCGCCCGCGTCGTATTTAGAATAGGAGATTGCCTGAACTGTGATGCCGCGAGGTTGATGGACTCCCCCGCGTCCAGCCGCTGCGTACCGGCACTGGATTCAATCTGGTTGCCATCGCGCAAGCTCATCAGGGTGATGCCCGTGCCCGGCGGCACATAATAGGCCGCACTCCCAAACGGGACAAACACCATCCAGCCAATCAAAACCCACAACAGCTTTTTGAAGCGCGCAGCCGTATAGGCTTGCTGTCCATGCCATGCCATCTGGTAGTTCCCACCTGTTTTTAATCGAGCTACTTTTAAATCGAGATAATATTGCGCAAATGCGTCAACGATGCGTCACGCGATTTGCTGCTCCCAGAATGCAGAGCAACACAAACGCAAGTCCAAATACTTGCATCACCGGGTGCTCTGCTTCCGTTCCAATCATCGCCCCATGCACCAGTGCTGGCGCCACCATCAGCATGGCCAGCGCATGCAAACGTTTTAGTCGATTGCCCGGTCGAGATGCCAGCGCCATCCCTAAATACAGAACCAGCAGCATTCCCCACAATCCAATCAATCCCAACGACAAGCCGGTTTTATAAAAACCATGTCCGAAATCCGGCATCAGCAAGGCAACAGGGAAATGCTGTTGCCGAATCCAGGCCGCAACAAAAAACAAAATCACGTGCAGCAGGATGGTGACAACCACCAGAACACCCAAACGAATGTGCCCAACACGACTTAATTGCAGACGCTTAGGTAGCAAAGGTTTCCAGATCGCATACAGGGCTTGAAAAGCCAGCAAAACAATCCCCGTTAATCCTGCGATCTTTGACAATAGATAAGATTGCTGGCCTGCCGGCTCAAAATGGCGCCAGCCAATCAGCGGATTGCCAGCACTATTCCACCAGATCAAGGCCATTGCAGCCACCATCAAACCCACCGGGATCCATGGCGACAGCTTCACTGCTCGAAATGTGGCGGAAGAATTCATGTTTTAGCCCCTCTTAAGGCAATCGCCCTGTTTTGCACACTGCTTGAGCGCATCTAGCGCAGCTTCATCACTTAGCCCATTCAATCCGGTGACCGGTAACGTCGCTTGCTGCCAGCCATTCAAGCCCCGGGGTATCATGATGGACGATTGCTGAATTCCAAGCTTGGCCAAGGCCAACGCCACTTCATAGCCACGAAAGTCCTTGATGCAATAAGACACCACCAGATCAGCCGATTGCAGGTCCTTTATAGAAGCCTCATTCACCTTGCGCAGCGGTAGATTGATAGCACCGGGTATATGACTTTCATTGAACTCGCTCGCTTCGCGGACATCCACAAACACCACACGCTTGCCCGCATCTATCTGATTCAAAATATCCGCCAGCGTCATTTCTTTCACAAACGGCTGGAGAACCCGCTCCGCCAGCGTATTACCGTCCTGCTGGCACTCGGGACCCGCTTGAATCTCCGAGAAGGACAATTCCGGCAGCAGATGGCCATTGTTGGTCTCTAAATGACGGTACACATGATCAAACACCATCCCATAGCAGTCCGTAGGAACGAGATGCTCCGGGTAGTTTTGCTGCAGCGTTAGCATTTCGCGCGCCAAGATATCGCCTTCCAGCCGGCGTTCCGACGCCAGCCAGGGAGCCACTTCCATGGCATGCAACACTTCGGACAGCGCAAGCAGAACCGGATCCGATGCATGATGAAACGACATCAATTGTGCGAAAGCTGTCTGGTCAGCTGTACGTTTGAATTTCGCCGACTCCGCCGCAAAACCAATGCCACCACCTAACGGTGATCCTGCTGGGCGAATTTCAATCTGGGCTTCCGGGTCAATATACCGGTTGATCAGCCATGCCGACGCCCACGTATCCGGTTCCAAACTATCCCAGGTCACATAGTGATTTTTTTGGCTGACTTGCATTCCCCAGACAAGCGCACTTAACAACATGCCGCTTGCCAGCACGATAGCACCTGACTTCATGTGCTTCCCCAGTCAACAAATTCCACAAGAACCCTGAACGCATGCAACAGCGCCTCGAAAAACACGCTGAGCAACTCATCGCATTGCGAATTCAGGGAAATATTTGATATCTGGCTTTTTAACATAGCGCTGCCAGCCAATCAATTGCAAATACGTTACCGCGACGGCCCTCCTGGCACCTACATCCTTCTTAATTGAAAGTAATATTTGGGAATTTGGTATCTGAGCGACAACATGTCCGCACTGATTCAAAAACGACGTTCATTTACCCTGGCAGCGCCACCTAGGATGCAGATTGCGAACGAACTCCCGCGATTGTCGACAAAAGCCAATCTACCTTTTGGGAAGTTATCTGCCTATATTTAGGCAGATAACAACATTCAGGTAAGCAATATGCTTTAGTGTTTGAAGCGAATCCAGCCTCTTCGAAAATGTGAATATTTCACATAAAAATACCAGAGCATCTTTGCAGTCAATCCTAGCCCTGATATTTCACCAAGCCGCCAAGGAATCCTAATGTTTCAACTCACCACCAGCGGACAACCATACAACGGGTGACGGATCACCTGCGTTTTCACATTGAATACACATTCGATCAGATCCGGCTGCAGCACCTGTTCCGGCGTGCCGGCGGCAATCAGACTGCCCTCGTGCAGCATCAGGATGCGATTGGCAAAGCGTGCCGCCAGATTCAGGTCGTGCAGTATCACCAGCACCGCGATGTCCGCCGCGCAAACCTGCCGCACCACCTGCATCAGTTCAATCTGATGAGCAATGTCGAGCGCCGACGTGGGTTCATCCAGCAGCAGCAGACGTTCGCCATCGGCCACCGGCTGCCACACCTGCGCCAGCACCCGTGCCAGCTGCACGCGCTGGCGCTCGCCGCCCGACAGCGCCGTGTACGCGCGCTCCGCCAGTTTGCGCACATCGCACACCTGCATGACTTCGTGCACGATGTCGTCATCGATTTTGCGCCCGGTCGCGTGCGGCATGCGGCCCATCGCCACCACTTCCCGCACGGTAAAGGAAAACTGCAGTGTGGAAGACTGCGGCAGCACGGCACGCATGCGGGCCAGTTGCGCCACCGGCCAGCGCGTCAGATCACGACCATTGAATTGAATGGTGCCGGCACTGGGTTCCACTTCACCCGCCAGCAGACGGAACAGCGTGGTCTTGCCCGCGCCATTGGGGCCGACCACGGCGACGCACTCGCCCGCCTTCACCTGCAGGTCGAGCGCTTTCAACAGCGAATGCTTGCCGATATGAAATTGCAGGTTGCGGACATCAAGCGCCATGGATCTGCCCCCGCCGCCGCTGCACGATCAAAAACAGAAAAAACGGTGCACCCAGAAATGCAGTGAGCACGCCAATGGCCAGTTCCTGCGGCTGCACCAGCATGCGCGCCGCCAGATCTGCCGCACACAACAACGCGGCACCCAGCACGGCGCAACAGGGCAGCAGCCAGCGGTGATCCGGCCCCAGCAACAAACGCACGATATGCGGCACAACAAGGCCCACGAAACCGATCACGCCTACCGCCGCCACTGCGGCGCCCACCGCCAGCGCTGTCACCAGAATCACGCGCCAGCGCAATTGCTCCACCGAAAATCCCAGATGCCGCGCTTCCGATTCCCCCAGCAGCAACGCATTCAGCCCGCGCCAGACAAAAGGAATCATCACCAGAATCAGCAGCGTGAACGGCGCCACCCACAACACCTTGGGCCAGGACGCGGCATTGAAACTGCCCATCAGCCAGAACACCAGATTGCGCAGGCGCGCATCCTCGGCCACGGTGGACAAATAACTGATGCAAGCGCCGGTCATGGCATTGATCGCCACACCCGCCAGCAGCATGGTGGCCACCGATGTTCCCAGCGGACTAACACCCAGGCGATACACCAGTGCCGTCACCGCTCCGCCGCCGGCGAACGCCAGTACCGGCAGCAGCCACTGCGCGTTGCCCAGACCCATTGCACCGCCCAGCACAATCGCAATCGCCGCCCCCACCGCCGCGCCACCGGACACACCAATCAGGCTCGGGTCTGCCAGCGGATTGCGGAACAGCCCCTGCACAAGCGCGCCAGACACCGCCAGCGCCGCACCCACCAGCACACTCAGCAACACCCGGGGCAGACGGATCTGCCAGATCACCAGATCCGCCGTGGACGGTTCAGCCGGCGCGCCCGCCAGATGCCGCACGATCACGCCCAGGGATTCCGCCAGTGGCACATTCACCGCGCCCAGGGACAGGCTGGCCGCCAGCGCAGCCAGCAGCAGCGCAAGCAGAATCAGCAACAACAACAGGGGACGGGAACGCAGCATGGGCACCGGCGCGAGGATGGACAAGTGGCGGCATTATACCAGCCGCGCTAGTTCTTAGGATTTTCTTCCACGGCCTCCATCGCGCCGGTTTCCTGGAACAGGCACTGCAACCGCGACTTCGACTGGCAGCGGCTCTTCTTGTGCAGAATGGCCCGCGCCGGCACGCCACCCAGTTCAGGGCTGGCCAGGAACGCCTGGAACTCCGGCGACTCCCGCAGCAGATAGCGTCCGGCCCAGATCAACCGGGTGATCTCATCGTTTTTCAACTCCAGGCTGGTGGGCAGATTGTTGAAGAACCGGCGGAACTGGTCCTGCGCCACGGCCTGAAAATTTACCTTCACCATATGGAACTGGGTGTTCAGATTGTCCCGCTCCGCCCGCGCCCGCACATCCTCCATCACCGACTCCATCAACGCCTCGGTTTCCGCCGTGTAACGGTCGATCTGTGCCGACGACACTGCATCCACCGTGTCCGCCACCGACGGCTTTTCCGCCTGGGAATCGATGGGCCGTACCGGCTGCACCTGCGCGTTCACCTCCAGCACCACCACATGGCGCGGCAACCGGCTGTCGCGATGATCAGTTTTCAGATCGAACAGTGACAGGCGTTCAATGGTGGCCCGCAGACCGAGGTTGTCGGAAATGCCGCCATCCACCAGATGGATGTACGGCCGATCCTTGGCATTCAGATAGCTCTTCAGGGAATTCACCAGAATACGTTCACGCACCTTGGAAAATTCAGTGCGCTGCAGCTGGGGCCACAACAGACTGGCGCTGGGATCGCAGTGGCCGGCGTGGTTTTTCAGCACCACACTGGGAAACAGCACCGGCACCGCCGACGACGCCGTTACCGCACTGGCTACCTTCACCGAATTCAGGTCGGAACAGATCAGATCGAAATACATCTGGGTGAACGCAAACCGGTTGCCCTGGCTCAGGTCCGTAGCATTGATCTCGATGTAGGGATAGGGCCGCATATCGGCAAAGGTCTTGCCGCGAAAAAACTCGCTGTCGTAATAATCGATTGCCATCTCGGTGCGGTCCAGGCCAGAGAAGGCGCTGTTGAACCAGTTGGACGGATTGATCATCCGCTTGATCAGCTTGCCCTGCACGCTCTGGCGCAGGAAATCGTCCTCGTAATGTTCAAACAACTCATAACCGAACAGGCCGTAATAGGCGGCGGTGAAGCTGCCACCGGACACTGAACTGATGTGATCCACCTCATCCAGCAGGTTCTGCTGCCGGCCTCCGACATTCAATTTGGTGTCGCGCAATTCCTGCATCACGCCATACGACAGCGCCGCCGCCCGCGTGCCACCGCCGGAAAACGACACCACCAGCGCCACGTCCCCCAGCGACGCCAGTTTCTCCAGGCCCCGGTAACCCCGGTTGTTGTCGATAGCGTCAATCGGCGCGTTGGACGGCGCGTACAGATTGGCGCAGGCACCCAGCAGCAGCGCCACCACCACCAGCGCACCGCGCATATACAGGAACCGGGACGGCACCATTGCAACTCCAGAATAGTAAAAAACAGGAACTGCATATGATATGTCGAGCGCGACGTTCGGCTCAAAAAAATGCGGCGGGAAAAAGGACCGGGGATATTCCCCGGTCAATGCACCATGTGTTGACTGAGTGTGTGGTGAGCGCACTGGGCGATCCGGTCAACCCCCGCGACGAGGACAAGGTTGTAGAGAGGAGAGAGGGGCCATGACGATCACCGCTACGGGCGACCGGATCATTGCACTCACCACACGAAGCGAATGTTAATCATTATCATTTGCAAAGACAACCCCTTCCGTGAATTTTTTATCGCGACGCTCCTGCTGCGGCCTGTACACACATCGTTTACTTTGTGATCTGAAAAAGGCTATTCTTGAACCCGCACTCGCTCATCGATCAGTAGTAGGGCCCCTTTCATGACCATCCTTTGTCACATCAACGATATCGAGGACGACAGCGCACAGAGTTTCGATGTCGACGACCGCAACATCTTCGTGGTAAAAAAATTCGGCAAATTGTTCGTCTACCTGAACTCCTGCCCCCACATCGGCATCCCGCTGGAATTCCTGCCCAACGATTTTCTCGACAACGACAAACGCTACATCCTCTGCTCCAATCATGGTGCGCTGTTCGAAATCGAAAACGGCGACTGCATTGCCGGTCCCTGTGTCGGCCAGCCGCTGGAAGCCGTGCCCTTCACCGTGGAAGACGGCAGTATCCGCCTGCTGTAACAAAAGCCGGAATTGATTCATCAGGCAAGGCCACGTCCTTGCCCGTTACTGATTTCAGGGGGAACCATGGATACATCCAGCATCAGCTTCACCGCACTTTACACCGGTCATGTCTGGTACAAGCACGGCATGTCGGCGCGCTTTTTCACTTCGCCCCGGGCTGACCTGATGTACAACGCCGTGCGCCCGATCAACTTCGTCGGCGAGCAACTGCTGGGCATGAGCCTGGGCGACATGCTGCTGCAGCGGCACCGCATCATGGATCACCGCATCCGCCAGCTGATCGAGCAGGAAGGTGTCACCCAGATTCTGGAAATCGCCTGCGGCCTGTCGCCCAGGGGCTACACCTTTTCCCGCCAGTACCCGCACCTGCATTACGTGGAAGCGGATCTGCCCGGCATGGCAACACGCAAGCAATCGCTGCTGCTGCGCCACCAGGGTTTCGGCCCGAATCATAAAGTGGTGGCCTGCAATATTTTTGAAAGCGGCGAACCGAACGGACTGGATCATGTACTGGCCAACGTGCTGGAGCCGGGTCGCCCCACCATCATCATCACCGAGGGGCTGGTGAATTATTTCGACCTGCCGACGATCTCTGGTTTCTGGCAAAAGCTGGCGCAACTGGGGCGGCAATTTCCGGCAGCCTGGTACATTACCGATCTGGTACCGGAAGTGAAGGAATTCCACAAACGTGTGCTGGTTTCGGCGGCGCAGAAAGCACTGGGAGTGATGACGCAGTCGCGCACCAATCTGCACTTCCGCAGCGACGTTGATGTAGAACGCGGCTTTCGCCAGTGCGGTTTCCCGTCCGTCACCGTGCACCGGCCCGAGGATTTCTATGATGTGCTGGATATTCCGCGCAGCGAGGGTGAAAGTTATGTGCGGGTGGTGGAGGCGCGGTGCTGAAACGCAGGGCTGCCCACAAGCTGAAAGTCAGATAGATGATATGAAAAGAGCCCTGCAGTGAGGGCTCTTTTTGTTTACGAGGTCGGTAAGGGCAAGTTAGAAATTCAGCTCAGCCCAGACCCAGACTTTGTCGGCGTTCCTTTTGCCTGACACTGCCACATCGGCATCGCTGGCCTGTTTGTAGTCACCATATTTGGTACCGATGGTCCAGTTGGGCCCCAGCGTCTTGATGATCTGTACGCCGGTTTCTTCGCCCAGATCCAGCTTGTCACCCAGAGGCTGGGATTCCACATCCGATTCATACTCGTGATACTGGATCAGGATTTTGGTGGCATAGGCATTCAGATCGAAGGCCAGTGACAGATAGGTATCCGCCAGGCCCTGGTTAGGCGTCACCAGAAACTGATCCACCCAGCCGTTGAAGGCGTGCTTGGTGGCATAAGGTGTCTGGAAGGCATAAAGGTTGCCATTGGTGTTTCCTGTACGCTGACTGTCATCCGCACCCAGCAATTCGTAACCGATTACTGGTGTCAGTGCATAGGCACCACCACCGAATCCCCAGGCAATACCCAGTTCACCCAGGTTGTATTCGGTTTCATAATCCTGCGTGGTGAGCAATTCCACTTTCTGTTCGGCATATTCGGCACGATAAACCACCCGCAGCGGTACCGTGGTCGGCAGAATGTAGCCGCCGTCAAACCGCACGCCCATGGTTTCATTGGTATAGAAACGCAGAGCCGGGTTCAGCAGGAGCTGCTTGGCAGCCGTATCCTCTTCGCTTTTCAAGCTATATCCGTAAGCGATGAATTTTCCCCAGGTAAAGCCGTTGTAAGCGATGTTGAGAAGGTTGTCGCTGGTGTCCGCATCGAACACATCGGTAATGCCATAAACGCGGTCGACATATGCGTAGGTGAGGGTCCAATCCGACAAGCCGGTATAAACAGCGCTGAACGAATCGAACGTCTGTTCATCCTGCCGAAAACCCACGTTGCCAATAAAGCGCTGGTTATCAAATATCAGGCGCTGGCGGCCAGCTATCAGGTCCAGCTTCGAAATACCGCGGTAACGCAACTGTGCACGGTTCAGCTCCGTGACTTCCGGATCGGCAATAATTGCCGCACCGGAAGCAGGCGCTGCTGGCGGCGGTGGCACCTGGTAATCATCCATTCCACCCAGGGCATGGGTGTCCTCAAATTCAATCAATGCAGTGAAACCGGCAAATGGCGCCGTCTCATAGCCCACCCGCGAGCGGATCGTCATCGCCTCCGCCTTGTCTTCAAAGGCTTCATCATCCACATGCTCATACCGCAGGCGCTCATTCACGAACGCCTTTCCTGTACTCAGGGATTCGGTAAAAGTTTTGGCTACACCAGGAAACGGAGACAATAGCAGGGCCGCAGCAGGTATCACTACCCGCTTTTTCAGTGTGAACATGGTTTACTCCTAAGGTCGGTCAGTTCAGTTTTTAGATACCAGTTTCAACAGGATCAGGACACCACTTTCAACCGTGGCTGGGTTTCAGCATTAGTGTCGTTCTTTTTTTTTGCATGCTGGGCAAAATCTTCCACTTTGCGCTGTTTTTCGTAGAGGAATGCCAGCACTTCGTGGCGCAAATGGTTGTAGTGAGTATCGTCCGCCAATTCCAGGCGGCTGCGGGGCCGCTGAAGATCAATCTTCAGAATCTCGCCAATGGTGGCCGACGGGCCGTTGGTCATCATCACGATCCGGTCCGACAGCAGCACCGCTTCATCCACGTCATGGGTAATCATGATCACGGTGTTCTTCAGGGTCCGCTGGATTTCCATCAGCGAATCCTGCAGGTGAGCGCGGGTCAGCGCATCAAGCGCCCCAAACGGTTCATCCATCAACAACACTTGCGGCTGCATTGCCAATGCGCGGGCAATGCCAACGCGTTGCTTCATACCCCCAGAAATTTCATCTGGCCGTTTGTGCAGCGCGTGTTCCATGTGCACCAGTTTCAAATTGTGCTCAATCCACTCATGCATCTCGGCCTTGGTTTTCTTGCCCTTGAAAACCCGCTTTACTGCGAGCTCGACATTTTCATAAGCAGTCAGCCAGGGCAGCAGGGAGTGGTTCTGGAACACAACGGCACGTTCAGGTCCTGGCTCATTGACTTCACGACCATCCAGCACGACGCCGCCCGACGTTGCCTTGAGCAATCCGGCCACAATATTCAGTACTGTGGATTTGCCGCATCCGGAATGACCTATAAGTGAGACGAACTCGCCATCGGCGATCTTCAAATTGACATTGTCGAGCGCCTTGAACAGGCCTTTCGGCGTTTTGAACTCGATACTCACCTGAGAGAGTTCCAGCAATGGTCGGGAAAAATGTTCGGTCATGGCTACTTCCTCGCAATTGAAACCGATGTCTATTAACGGGTGATCGCGTTCTTGTCCCACGACACGCGGCGTTGCAACCAAAGCATCGAACGATCCAGCAGGAATCCGATCAATCCAATGGTGAGCACTGCCACCATAATGCGACCCAGGGAATTTGAACTTCCATTCTGGAATTCATCCCATACGAACTTTCCCAGCCCCGGATTCTGGGCCAGCATCTCTGCTGCGATCAGCACCATCCAGGCGGTCGACAGGGACAGGCGCAAACCGGTAAAAATCATCGGAACTGCGGATGGCAGCACGATCTTCTGGATGTGTTCAATCCAGTTCAGGCGCAGGACGCAGCTGACGTTGAGCAAATCCTTGCTGACAGAGGTGACGCCCACTGCCGTGTTGATCACAGTTGGCCAGATACAGCACAGCATTACCGTAATTGCCGAAGTAACGAATGATTTTGGCAACGAGCCATCGGCCGTGGTGTAAAGTGCGCTCACGACCATAGTCACCAGCGGCAGCCAGGCCAGCGGGGAAACCGGCTTGAACAGCTGAATAACCGGATTCACTGCTGTATACAGTGATGCACTCAATCCAATGGCAATGCCCAGTGGAATCGCCACCAGTGCGGCCAGGAAAAAGCCGCTGAACACAGTTACAAGACTGGTAAAGATCTGCTGCACAAACGTGGGTTTGCCGGTGTAAGGACGAATTTCCGCTTTGAAATCCGGCTCAACTTTCAGCCGCGCATCGATCCGCTTCTGCTGGCGCTCGTAAAACTCCACTTCGCGCTGTTTTTCTTCCAGAAACTCCACGTACAGGTTTTTGACCTGCTCCTGAACCTGAACCGGGCCAGGAAACTGCCCCAGGGACGTCTGGATGGAACCCGATACCAGGTGCCATATCAACAGAAACATGCCAATACCGACCACAGGCAGGGCAACGCCTTTCAGAATTGCAAGCGACCATACCCTGGCATCGAACTCACGAAACGGGTTTAGTCGGGTTGGCAATGCGGTAGTCATGATTACTTCTCCGGTTGACTGTACTGATTGTGCTCCGCCTGCCGTCACATCATTCATTCTGACGACAGGCGGAAAGTGTTACTTCAAGCCGATCGAAAACTTGCCGAGATATTCGTTGGGCTTGGTGCCGTCAAACTCGACACCATCGATAAACTCGTTGGTGGCAGGTTTAAAACCGGTTTCCTTTTCGAAGTCGGGGAAATCGCTCGCCTTGAGTTTGCCTTCCGCGATCAGTTCCTTGGCTGCCTGCGCATAGATGTCAGGACGATAGACTTTCTTCGCAATGTCCATGTACCAGCTGTCGGGTTTGGTTTCGGAAATCTGGCCCCAACGACGCATCTGCGTCAGATACCAGATAGCATCGGAGTAGTACGGATAGGTCGCGTTGTAGCGGAAAAACACGTTGAAGTCGGGGATCTCACGCTTGTCGCCTTTCTCGTACTCAAAAGTACCTGTCATGCTGTTGGCGATGACTTTTTCATCGGCACCTACATAAACGGGACGCGAAATTATTTTCACTGCTTCAGGACGATTTGCGTTGTTATTGTCGTCCAGCCACTTGGCTGCGCGAATCAGCGCTTTCACCGTGCGGATGTGGGTGTTGGGATATTTTTCCGCCCAGGATTTGGTAACACCGAACACTTTTTCCGGATTGTTTTTCCAGATTTCATAGTCCGTGATAACGGGAACGCCTATGCCCTTGAACACCGCCTGCTGGTTCCAGGGTTCACCTACGCAGTAACCGTAAATGGTGCCGGCTTCCAGCGTGGCAGGCATCTGTGGCGGCGGCGTCACCGAGATCAGCACGTCGGCACCGATGGTACCGGCAATATCCCCTTTCTCGGGTGCATAAAGACCCGGATTGATTCCACCGGCGGCCAGCCAGTAACGCAATTCATAGTTGTGGGTTGAAACCGGAAACACCATGCCGAAATTGAACGGCTTGCCCTGCTTTTTGTAATTCTCGATTACTGGCTTGAGCGCGTCTGCTTTCACCGGATGAACCGGTTTGCCATTTTCCATGGGAATCGATTTTTTCATCTCATCCCACACAGAGTTGGCAACAGTGATGGCGTTTCCATTCAGATCCATACTGAAAGCCGTTACCACTTCAGCCTTGCTGCCAAAACCGATGGTGGCGCCAATCGGCTGGCCAGCCAGCATGTGCGCACCGTCCAGTTCGCCGGTAATGACGCGATCCAGCAATACTTTCCAGTTTGCCTGCGCCTCCAGCGTCACATACAGACCTTCATCCTCGAAGTAACCTTTTTCATAGGCGATTGCGAGGGGCACCATGTCGGTGAGCTTGATGAAACCAAATTTGAGTTCCCATTTTTCCGGATCGCCAACAGCATTTGCACCAGTGCTCAACAGCATTGCGGTTGCAGCAGAAACGGCTGCCGCAGTTTTCTTGATCCAGTTGCGTGAAATGCGGAATTTTGAACGGTGCATATTCATGTACATCCTCGTCTTGGTTAACGTGCCCGTAACCAGACATTATCAAGAAGCATGCCAATCAAATTTTTCCAGTGATTCACTCGGTTTGGCTGCGCAAAGCACTTCGATGGCGCAAAAAGCTCGCAGGTATGCCTCAAATGCGCCGAGTTGGCGCGGATGATGGTCGCTTTATGCTCGCCAAAAAGAGGCAAAATGGTTGTGCATCCGTCCTCTGGTGGTGCAAAACGATCGCCGCCTGCTTGAACCTGCCTGTTTCCTGCGGCCCCCAGCACCGGAACCATTTCTGCGAATGGTTCCACCATTCACGCCCGTCGAGAGGGTCCAATGACCCAGCGCTTGCGCCGGGCGAAGGCCTGACCCCACGATCCCGCTCTCCCCTGCAGCACCGCCACTCCCAAGAGAACGGAGCGGATTCTTCTTTCTACTTTATGGACAACCGGACCGATATACGCCCTTGCCCGGAACGGAATGGCAGGGCCATACAAGAGCTACCCCAAACGGGTTAACTCGGGTTCTTTGCAGGCAAATAAACGGCTTGCGTTTGCCTGTCAAAGGGGGTCCGGCTAGCATTAGTGGGCCAGCGGAAAAGTCGTAATTTCCTGGTGCATTTTATTTTCTGGTGTATATAATCTGCTGCCATTTTAGCCAAGGTCGCTGTCATTGTTTTCCGCCTGAGATCCGCTCAGTTAGCGTCAGGATGCAGGCCGGATATAGACAGCATGGGTTCCCGTAAGAATCGCAGGAAATTGAGCGTCCCGTGTCCCCCACCGAATTCGTCACACAGCACTGGTCACTTGGAGCCTTCCTGATAGGGATCGTGGTCATTTGCTGTTTCATGCTGTTCGTACCGGTGTGGCTGGGGGGCCGCAATTGGGGTCGCGCCAAGAACGATCCTTTTGAATCAGGTGTGGTTTCCGTCGGCGGCGCCCGCATGCGCCTGTCTGCCAAGTTCTATCTTATCGCCATGTTTTTCGTGATTTTTGACGTAGAGGCACTGTACCTCTACGCCTGGGCCGTCTGCGTAAGAGAGGCAGGCTGGACCGGTTTCATCGAAGTTTCTATCTTTGTTGCGGTACTCCTGGTTGGGCTTGTTTACATATGGCGATTAGGCGCGCTGGAATGGGCGCCCGAAGCACGTCGCCGGAGAGCAAAAGCCAGCGAATAACCGCACTCCTGAGCGAGGCACCCGCTTATGAAGTACACCTTGACCCGTGTTAATCCGGAAGGGCCACACGACCGTTATCCATTGGAAACAAAGGAAACAGTCAACGATCCCCTGGAAGATCAGGTTCACAAGAACATCTTCATGGGCAAGCTGGAAGAGCTGGTGCATAACGGTGTCAACTGGAGCCGCAAGAACTCACTCTGGCCGTATAACTTTGGCCTTTCCTGCTGTTATGTGGAAATGGCCACCTCCCTGACCACCCCCCACGACCTTGCCCGCTTTGGTTCCGAAGTCATTCGCGCATCACCCCGCCAGGCGGACGTGATGGTGGTGGCCGGCACCTGCTTCATCAAGATGGCGCCAGTGGTCCAACGCCTGTATGAACAGATGCTCGAACCCAAATGGGTCATCTCGATGGGTGCCTGCGCCAATTCCGGCGGCATGTATGACATCTATTCCGTCGTCCAGGGCGTCGACAAATTCCTGCCCGTGGACGTTTATATCCCCGGCTGCCCGCCGCGCCCCGAAGCCTTCATTCAGGCCCTGATGCTGTTGCAGGACTCGATCGGCAAGGAGCGCCGTCCGCTGTCCTGGACGGTGGGTGATCAGGGCGTTTACCGCCCCGACATGCCGTCCACCAAGGAAGAACGGCACGACCAACGCATCAGCGTGACCAACCTGCGCAGCCCCGACGACGTTTAACAGTCGGTTTTCATTCAAAGACGGTAGGATGCAAGCGATACATGGCTGAGCCCGCAACCACACCCAATCCGGCACCCGGCAGCGATCATGAAGTCGTGCGGGAGCTTTATGCCCGTTTCGGCGATAACGCGCTGACGTTCCAGGCGACCCGCGACGGCCTGCCCACCGTGTGGGTGGCACGTTCGCAGCTGGTGGACGTGCTGCGCTACCTGCGCAATCTGCCCCGCCCCTACGTCATGCTGTATGACCTGAGCGCGGTGGACGAACGCCTGCGCAACCTGCGCGAAGGCCAGCCCGCGTCCGACTTCACCGTCTTCTATCATCTATTGTCGCTGGAACGGAACAGCGACGTGCGCATCAAGGTGGCCCTGGCCGAAGGCGACCTGAGCATTCCAACCGTGCGCGACATCTGGCCCAACGCCGACTGGTACGAGCGCGAAGTATTTGATCTGTTTGGCATTCACTTCCAGGGCCACCCCCACCTGTTCCGCCTGCTGATGCCGCGTTACTGGAAGGGTCACCCCCTGCGCAAGGACTACCCGGCCCGCGCCACCGAATTCGATCCGTTCATTCTGGATATCGCCCGCCAGGATGAAGCCCAGGAAGCCCTGCGTTTCAATCCGGAAGAATGGGGCATGAAACGCAGTGCCCGTGACGAGGACTACATGTTCCTCAACCTGGGTCCGAACCACCCCAGCGCCCACGGTGCCTTCCGCATCATCCTGCAGCTGGATGGTGAAGAGATCGTCGATTGCGTGCCCGATATCGGCTATCACCACCGTGGTGCCGAGAAGATGGCCGAGCGCCAGTCCTGGCACAGCTATATTCCCTACACCGACCGGATCGACTATCTGGGCGGCGTGATGAACAACCTGCCCTACGTGCTGGCGGTGGAAAAACTGGCCGGCATCGAAGTGCCCGACCGGGTGAAGGTGATCCGGGTGATGATGGCGGAAATGTTCCGCATCACCAGCCACCTGCTGTTCCTGGGGACCTTCATCGTGGACGTGGGCGCGATCACCCCCATCTTCTTCGCCTTCACCGATCGCCAGAAAGCCTATGACGTGATCGAGGCCATCACCGGCTTCCGCATGCATCCGGCCTGGTATCGCATCGGCGGCGTAGCGCAGGACCTGCCCAATGGCTGGGACAAACTGGTGCGCACCTTTGTCGACTGGCTGCCCAAGCGCCTGGACGACTACGAAAAGGCCGGCCTGAGAAACGGTATCCTGCGCAGCCGCACCGTGGGCGTGGCCCAGTACAACACCAAGGAAGCGCTGGAATGGGGTGTGACCGGTCCCGGTCTGCGCGCCACCGGCGTCAACTACGATCTGCGCAAGGCCCGTCCCTATTCCGGCTACGAGAACTTCGAGTTCGACGTGCCCGTGTACCACAACGGCGATGCCTATGACCGCTGCATGGTGCGGATCAATGAAATGCGCCAGAGCCTGCGTATCATCCGCCAGTGCCTGGACAATATGCCGGCCGGCCCGTACAAGGCCGATCACCCGCTGACCTGTCCGCCGCCGAAAGAGCGCACCCTGCAGGATATCGAAACCCTGATCACCCACTTCCTGAGTGTGACCTGGGGACCGGTGATCCCGGCCGGAGAAGCCTGTCAGATGATCGAGGCCACCAAGGGCATCAACAGTTACTACCTGTTCAGTGACCGCAGCACCATGAGCTACCGCACGCGGATTCGCACGCCGAGCTTCCCGCACCTGCAACAGATTCCGTCGGTGATCCGGGGCAGCATGGTTCCGGATCTGATCGCTTACCTGGCTAGCATTGACTTTGTGATGGCAGATGTCGACCGTTAATCCTACTCCCAGCAAACTCATCGTCACCGACCGCGGCCAGCCTTACGAGATGGTAGCGGAGGATCGCGACGCAATTCTTCACGCCATCGCGCACTATGACGATTCGCGCGCTGCCAGCATCGACGCGCTGAAAATCGTGCAGCGTCGTCATGGCTGGGTGCCGGATGGTGCTATCTCCGTGATCGGCAAGCTGCTCAATATTCCAGGCTCCGATGTGGAAGGCGTCGCCACCTTCTACAACCGCATCTACCGTCAGCCGGTGGGCCGCCATGTGATCGCCGTGTGCGACAGCATCAGCTGCTTCCTGATGGGGTCCGACCAGATTTACGGCCAGTTGCAAACGAAATTGAGCATCAAACCCGGCCAGACCACCAAAGACGGCCGTTTCACCTTGTTGCCGATCTGCTGCCTGGGCGCCTGCGACCGCGGCCCGGTGCTGATGGTCAACGACAACACCCATTTCAATATCAGCGTCGAGTCCCTCGACCAACTGCTGGAGCAATACAAATGAGCTCCAATGTGAATCTTGGCCTCACCAATGTCGGTCCTGAAACCCACCCGCTCACCTGGCGTTACAGTCAGGCCGGCAAGGCGGTGCTGGATCTGAAAACCTACGAATCCATGGAAGGCTATGCTGCGCTGAAAAAAGCGGTGCAGATGGCACCAGCGGATGTGCAGAAAGTGGTGAAGGATTCCAACCTGCGCGGCCGTGGCGGCGCCGGTTTTCCCACCGGTGTGAAATGGTCGCTCATCCCGATGGGGCCGAATGCAGGCCCCAAATATCTGGTCTGCAACGCCGACGAAATGGAACCGGGCACTTTCAAAGACCGCATGCTGATGGAAGAACTGCCCCATCAGCTGGTGGAAGCCATGATCGTTGCCGGTTATGCGATCCAGGCCACCCGCGCCTACATCTTCCTGCGCGGTGAATACACCGTGGCGGCAGAGCGGCTGAACCACGCGATTCATGAAGCGGAAGCCGCCGGTTATGTTGGCAATAATATTCTGGGCTCCGGCTGGAGCATGGATCTGCATGTGCACACCGGCGCCGGCCGCTATATCTGCGGCGAGGAAACCGCACTGATCAACTCGCTGGAAGGCCGCCGCGCCAATCCGCGCGCGAAGCCGCCATTCCCGCAGATCGCCGGTTTGTGGGGCAAGCCCACCATCGTCAACAACGTGGAATCGCTCAACAACATTCCCGCCATCCTGGTGCGCGGCGCCGAGTGGTTCAAGGGCCTGTCCCAGGGCAAATCCACCGACGCCGGCACCAAGCTGTACGGCATTTCCGGCAAGGCCAAGACCACCGGTTTGTGGGAATTGCCGATCGGCACCACCTGCCGCGAACTGCTGTACACCCACGGCGGCGGCATGCGGGACGGCTTGGAACTGATGGCCTGGCTGCCGGGCGGAGCATCCACCGACTTTCTGATGCCGGAACATCTGGATCTGGCGATGGATTACGACACCATCATGAAAGCCGGCAGCCGTATGGGCACCGGCCTGATCGCCGTGGTCGACAACAAGCAGAACATGGTGTCGGTGGTGCGCAATCTGGAACAATTTTTCGCGCGCGAATCCTGCGGCTGGTGCACACCCTGTCGCGACGGTCTGCCCTGGATCGTGAAAGTGCTGCAGGCCATCGAAGATGGCAAGGGCCAGTCCGGCGACATCGAATTCCTGCAGCAGATGACGCGCAATCTCGCACCCGGCAAAACATTCTGCGCCCATGCACCCGGCGCCGTCGAGCCGTTGCAGAGCGCGATCAAGTATTTCCGTCCTGCTTTCGAACAAGGCATTGCCCCTGTGGCAAGCCCGCAAATTACGGGTAAGTAACGCATGGCCACCATACATGTAGATGGCAAACAGTTTGAGGTCGACGGCACAGACAACCTGCTGCAGGCGTGTCTGTCGCTGGGTCTCGACATCCCCTATTTTTGCTGGCACCCGGCCCTGGGCAGCGTCGGCGCCTGTCGCCAGTGCGCGGTGAAGCAGTACGCCAACGCCGACGACAAGCGCGGCCGTCTGGTGATGTCCTGCATGACGCCGTCCACCGACGGCACGATCATTTCGGTGACCGACGACGAAGCCAAATCCTTCCGCGAAAGCGTGGTGGAATGGCTGATGGTGAACCACCCCCACGACTGCCCGGTGTGCGAGGAAGGCGGCGCCTGTCACCTGCAGGACATGACGGTGATGACCGGACACGCCACCCGCCGCTACCGCTTCACCAAACGCACACATCAAAATCAGGATCTGGGCCCCTTCGTCAGCCACGAGATGAACCGCTGCATCGCCTGCTATCGCTGCGTGCGTTACTACAAGGATTACGCCGGCGGCGAAGACCTGGGTGTGTACGGCGCCCACGACAATGTCTATTTCGGTCGCGAAAAAGATGGCGTGCTGGAAAGCGAATTCTCCGGCAACCTGGTGGAAGTGTGCCCCACTGGCGTGTTCACCGACAAAACCCATTCCACCCGCTACAACCGCAAGTGGGACATGCAGTTTGCCCCCAGCGTGTGCCAGCAGTGCAGCGTCGGCTGCAACACCAGCCCGGGTGAGCGCTACGGCGAACTGCGCCGCATCGAGAACCGCTACAACGGCACCATCAACCATTATTTCCTGTGCGACCGTGGCCGCTTCGGTTACGGCTATGTGAACCGTTCCGACCGTCCGCGCCAGCCGCAGCAGAAAAGCGGCCAGGCCTGGGTGAACCTGACCCAGGATCAGGCGCTGGATGCCGCACTGGCAGCCCTGCGTGGCAGCAAGCGGGTGATCGGTATCGGCTCGCCCCGCGCCAGCCTGGAAAGCAACTTCGCCCTGCAATCCCTGGTGGGTGCAGGCAATTTCTTCAGCGGCGTGAACGGCATTGAAAACCAGCTGCTGAAAACCACGGTGAAAATCCTGCGGGAAGGCCCGGTGAAAACCCCGTCCCTGCGCGACATGGAAAAATACGACGCCGTGCTGGTGCTGGGCGAAGATGTCACCCAGACCGCGCCGCGCATTGCCCTGGCCCTGCGTCAGGCAGCGAAAAACAAAGCGCGCCAGATGGCCGCCGAGCGCAAGGTGTTCGAGTGGCAGGCCGAAGCGATCCAGAACATTGGCCAGCGTGAACTGAGCCCGGTGTTCATTGCATCGCTGGCAGCGACGCGTCTGGACGACATCGGCGCCGACCATTTTCACGGTTCGCCGGAAGATATCGCCCGCCTCGGCTTTGCGGTGGCGCACGCCATCAACACCGACGCACCAGCGGTTGAAGGCGCCGACGCTGCCCTGTTGCAACGGGCGCAGAAAATTGCCGATGCGCTGCAGGGCGCGAAGAAGCCGCTGATCGTGTCCGGCACCAGCCTGCTGTGCGAACCGGTGCTGCAGGCCGCCGCCAACGTCAGCCGCGCGCTGCATGCCCGCAATGCCGAGACCGCCATCAGCCTGGTGGTGCCGGAAGTGAACAGTCTGGGTCTGGGCATCCTGGACCTGCCGTCGCTGGACGAGGCCCTGAACCTGCTGGCCATCCGCGAAGCCGATACCGTCGTCGTGCTGGAAAATGACCTGTACCGCCGCGCCCCCGCATCCGTGGTGGACAACGCCCTGGCCCAGGCCAAAAACGTGATCGTGCTGGACCACCAGCTCACCGACACCGCGCGCAAGGGCAACCTGCTGCTGTCCGCCACCGCCTTCTCCGAAACCGATGGCACCGTAGTGAGCCAGGAAGGCCGCGCCCAGCGTTTCTTCCAGGTGTTCGACGCCAACTTCTATCATCCGGAATATGCGATGCAGGACAGCTGGCGCTGGCTGCACGGCTTGGCCACCTCCATGGCCGGCGAGGAATTCGCATGGGGTGAAATGGACGATGCCACTGCAGCCTGCGCCAAAAGCATTCCGGTACTGGCCGGCATCGTCAACGCCGCACCGGACAGCGATTTCCGCATCAAGGGCCTGAAAATTGCCCGCTCGCCGCGCCGCTACTCTGGCCGCACCGCTCAGCGCGCCAACCTGAACGTGAGCGAACTGCGCGCGCCGCAGGACGCCGACAGCCCGCTGGCGTTCTCGATGGAAGGCTTTTTCGGCCCCGCCACACCGGGTCCGCTGACGCCGTTTGCCTGGTCGCCGGGCTGGAACTCGCCGCAAGCCTGGAACAAGTTCCAGGACGAAGTGGGCGGCCATCTGCGTGAAGGTGATTCCGGCGTGCGCCTGATCGAGCCGGCCACCCAGCCCGCCAGTTTCTACGAACCCTGCGCGCCGTTCGTGGTGAAAGCCGGCGACTGGCGCATCGTGCCCGTGCACCACATTTTCGGCAGCGACGAAATGGCGGCCCGCGCCGAAGTGACTGAATCGCGCCAGCCCGAACCTTACGTGGGCCTGGCCCAGGCCGACGCCGATTCACTGCAGGTGAAAGAAGGCGCGCCCCTGCTGCTTACCTTCGGCACCCGTCACGCCACCCTGGCGGTGAAAATTCTGCCGGGCCTGGCCAGCGGCATGCTGGCACTGCCGGTGGGCATCAACGGTGTGCCGGTTGTATCCGCCACTGACAAGGTCAGCATCGCTGGAGGTGCCGCATGATGGACTGGCTCACCGACGAGACCCTGGCAATCATCATTGCGGTCCTGAAATCCGTCGTCATCCTGCTGGGCGTGGTCATGGTTGCGGCCTTCCTGATCTTCGTCGAACGCCGCCTGCTGGCACTGTGGCAGGACCGCTACGGCCCCAACCGCGTCGGCCCGTTCGGCCTGGCGCAGCTGATCGCCGACATGATGAAGATGTTTTTCAAGGAAGACTGGACGCCGCCATTCGCCGACAAGCTGCTGTTCTGGATTGCGCCGGCCATCGCGGTGAGCGGGCTGCTGATGTCCTTCTGCGTCGTGCCCATTACGCCTACATGGGGCGTTGCCGACCTCGACATCGGCCTGCTGTTCTTCCTGGCCATGGCCGGTCTGTCCGTGTACGCCGTGATGTTCGCCGGCTGGGCCAGCAACAGCAAATACGCGCTGCTGGGTGCCGTGCGTTCCACCGCCCAGACCCTCACCTATGAAGTATTCATGGGTCTGTCGCTGTTGGGCGTGGTGGCGGTGGCCGGCACCTTCAACCTGCGCGAGATTGTCGAAGCACAGAAGGATATGTGGTTCGTGATTCCGCAATTCATCGGGTTCATCACCTTTTTTGTCGCCGGCGTCGCCGTTGCGCACCGCGCTCCCTTCGATCAACCCGAAGCGGAACAGGAACTGGCGGCGGGATTTTTCACGGAATATTCCGGCCTGAAGTGGGGCATGTTCTTCGTCGGTGAATACGTAGGTGTCGTCGTCGTATCCGCGCTGCTGACCGTGCTGTTTTTCGGTGGCTGGTACGGCCCGTTCCTGGATGCGGCGCCCTGGCTGGCGTTCTTCTATTTTGCCGCCAAGACCGCGTTCTTCATCATGCTGTTCATTCTGCTGCGGGGCGCACTACCACGTCCGCGCTATGACCACATGATGGCCGCAGGCTGGAAGGTGATGCTGCCGCTCACCCTGATCAATCTTCTTGTCACCGGTGCGGTGGTGCTGATGCGCACACCACCCGTCGCGCTCTGAGGTAACTGCAATGAAAGCCCTGATTGGCATACTCATCGGCATCTGGAGCCAACTGCGCAGCATGTACATGGTGTTCATGCACAGCTTTGCGAAGCGCGACACCGTGCAGTACCCCGAACAGCCGGTCTATCTGCCGCCGCGTTACCGTGGCCGCATCGTGCTGACCCGCGATCCGGACGGCGAAGAACGCTGCGTTGCGTGCAACCTGTGCGCCGCCGCCTGCCCGGCCCAGTGCATTTCCCTGCAAAAAGCCGAACGTGAAGACGGCCGCTGGTACCCGGATTTTTTCCGCATCAATTTTTCGCGCTGCATTTTCTGCGGCATGTGCGAGGAAGCCTGCCCCACCACCGCGATCCAGCTGACACCGGATTTTGAAATGGCGGAATTCCGGCGGCAGGATCTGGTATACGAAAAGGAAGACCTGCTGATTTCCGGCCCCGGCAAAAATCCCGATTACAACTTTTACCGGGTAGCGGGCATGGCCATCGCGGGCAAACCCAAGGGTGCGGCGCAACATGAAGCCGAACCGGTCGACGTCAAATCCCTGCTGCCGTAAGACGAGGAACTACTGTGGAAATCGCGTTTTACTCTGCCGGCACCATTGCAGTGATCGCCACGCTGAAAATGCTGTTCAGCCACGATCCCGTGCATGGTCTGCTCTACCTCGTCATTTCGCTGCTGAGCGTGGCGGTGATTTATTTTGCCGTGGGCGCGCCCTTCGCCGGCGTGCTGGAAATGATCGTGTATGCCGGTGCCATCATGGTGCTGTTCGTATTTGTGGTGATGATGTTGAATCTGGGTGAAGCCACCATCGCGATGGAAAAAGCCTGGCTGCAGCCACGCGCCTGGGTATTGCCGGTGATCCTGTCCAGCCTGCTGCTGGGCCTGATGGTGTCGTTCCTGGCCAACACCCAGCCGCATCTGATCGGCACCGACGTGTCGATCAAGCAAGTGGGCATTGCCCTGTATGGCCCGTACATTCTGGCGGTGGAACTGGCCTCGCTGATCCTGCTGGCCGCGCTGGTGATCGCGTTCCACCTGGGCCGCCGTGACGAAGACGCAGAAGGAAAAACCCAATGAACGGCATTCCAC
The DNA here is from genome assembly GCA_013178375.1 of Gammaproteobacteria bacterium. GTDB lineage: Bacteria > Pseudomonadota > Gammaproteobacteria > Pseudomonadales > Ketobacteraceae > Ch67. The sequence goes on along the minus strand of JABLXQ010000023.1, from coordinate 85,515 downwards.
TGGAACACGCACTGATTCTGTCCGGCATCCTGTTCGTGATCGGTCTGGCGGGCGTGATGATCCGCCGCAACATCCTGTTCATGCTGATGAGTCTGGAAGTGATGATGAATGCCGCTGCGCTGGCGTTCGTGGTGGCGGGCAGCCGCTGGGGCCAGCCCGACGGCCAGATCATGTTCATTTTCATTCTGACCCTGGCGGCGGCGGAAGCCAGCGTGGGTCTGGCTTTTGTGTTCCAGCTTTACCGTCGGTTCCACACCGTGGACATCGACGTTGCCAGTGAGATGCGCGGATGAACCTGCTCTATTTGACTGTCCTGTTTCCCCTGCTGGGCTATGTGATCCTGTCCTGGTCCCGTGGCCGCCTGTCCGAGAATCTGGCTGCCGTCGTTGGCGTGGGCTCGCTGTTCCTGTCCGCCTTCACCACGGCCTTCGTCGGTTACCACTTCCTGACCGCACCGCCGGAAGCGGGTGTATTCACGCAAACGTTGTGGACCTGGATCAATGTCGATGGCTTCGCGCCCCGCGTGTCGTTCCATCTGGACGGTCTGGCGCTGACCATGCTGGGCGTGATCACCGGCGTCGGCGCACTGATTCACCTGTTCGCGTCCTGGTACATGCGCGGTGAGGAAGGCTACAGCCGTTTCTTCTCGTACATGAACCTGTTCGTGGCCAGCATGGTGGTGCTGGTGCTGGCGGACAACCTGCTGCTGATGTACCTGGGCTGGGAAGGCGTGGGTCTGTGCAGTTATCTGCTGATCGGTTTCTACTACAAGGAAAAGGCCAACGGGGCGGCGGCGCAGAAAGCCTTTATCGTCACCCGGATTGGCGACGTGTTCATGGCCCTGGGCCTGTTCATGCTGTACCGCGAAACAGGCACGCTGGATATTCCCGTATTGCTGGACAAGGCGCCGGAGCTGTTCGTCGCTGGCTCCATGACCATCAACCTGATTGCCCTGATGCTGCTGGGCGGCGCCGTGGGCAAATCCGCGCAAATGCCGCTGCAGACCTGGCTGGCAGACGCGATGGCCGGTCCCACACCAGTGTCCGCGCTGATCCATGCGGCGACGATGGTCACCGCCGGCGTCTACCTGATCGCCCGCACCCATCCGCTGTTCCTGCTGGCACCGGGCGTGCTCAACCTGGTGGGCATCATCGGCGCTTTCACCCTGCTGATCGCCGGTTTCTCGGCCCTGGTGCAGACCGACATCAAACGGATTCTGGCCTACTCCACCATGAGCCAGATCGGCTACATGTTCCTGGCATTGGGCGTGGGCGCCTGGCAACCGGCGATCTTCCACCTGATGACCCACGCGTTCTTCAAGGCGCTGCTGTTCCTGTCGTCCGGCGCGGTGATCCTGGCCTGCCACCACGAGCAGAACATTTTCAAGATGGGCGGTTTGTACAAGCAGATTCCGCTGGTGTACGTGTGCTTCCTGGTGGGCGGCGCCGCACTGGTTGCCCTGCCCTTCGTCACCGTCGGTTTCTACAGCAAGGACGAGATCCTGTGGGAAACCTATGCCAGTCACCATGAATGGCTGCTGCTGTGCGGCTGGATCGGTGCGTTCATGACGTCGCTGTACACCCTGCGCCTGATTTTCGTGGCCTTCCACGGCCCGGCCCAGATCCAGGCGCACGGCGGCCACGGCATTGCCTACGGCCTGCCGCTGGTGGTGTTGCTGGTGCTGTCCACCGGCGTGGGCGCGCTGATTCATCCGCCGCTGCAGGGCGTGCTGCCCGCCAGCGTGGGACAGGAGGGTGGCGACATGAAGCACTGGATTGAGATCTGGTCAGAAGCGGTGGCCATTGCCGGTGTGATCCTGGCAGTGCTGCTGTTCTCAGGCGAACGCCGCATGGTAAAAGCAGTGGCAGCGAATCCCGCTGGCCGCGCCCTCAGCAGCCTGTGGTACCAGGCCTGGGGCTTCGACCGCCTGTACGACGTGGTGTTTACCAAGCCGTTCCTGTGGCTGTCGAATATTCTGGCGTCCGATCTGCTGGATCGCCTGACGTATCTGATCGCCGGCTTCGCCAAGGCCGTGAATATGGTTGCCGCTGCGGCGGAAAATGGACAGGTGCGCTCGTACGCCGCTTCGATTGCCATCGGCGCGCTGCTGACCTTGCTGATTTTGATTGCCCTTTAACGCGATAACGACATCATCATGCCCAATACCCTTTTACCCTGGCTCATTTTCATCCCTCTGCTGGCAGGCGTGCTGTCCTGGCTGAGCGGGCGTATTCATGCGCAGGCGCCGCGCTGGGTGGCACTGGCGGGAATGGTCGCCGTGGCTGTTATCGTCTGCAGTCTCTGGCCAGCCGCACCGCAAACCGGCTGGTGGAGCGAATTCCAGGCGCCCTGGATTCCCGGCTGGGGCATCAGTTTTCACTTGGCGCTGGATGGCCTGTCGGCGCTGATGGTGCTGCTGGCGGCGCTGCTGGGTGTGATTGCGGTGCTGGCGTCGTGGAAGGAAGTGCAAAGTGGCGTGGGCCTGTTCCACCTGCACCTGTCGCTGATGCTGGCGGGCGTGATCGGCGTGTTCCTGGCGGTGGATCTGTTCCTGTTCTTCATCTGCTGGGAAATCATGCTGCTGCCGATGTATTTCCTGATCACCCTGTGGGGCCACGAAGCGCAGGGCGGACGCGGCCGCTTCCACGCTGCCACCAAATTCTTCATTTATGGTCAGGCCAGCGGTCTGCTGATGTTGCTGGCCATCGTCGGGCTGGCCTTCGCCAATTTCGCCGCCACCCGGGTGGTGACCTTCGATTACGAAATGCTGCTGCAGACCCAGCTCAATCCGGTGGTCGGCTTCGTCCTGATGCTGGGCTTCTTCATTGCCTTTGCGGTGAAGCTGCCAGCGGTGCCCTTCCACGGCTGGCTGGCGGATGCGCACATGCACGCCCCCACCGGCGCGAGCGTGGATATCACCGGGCTGCTGCTGAAAACCTCCGCCTACGGCATCCTGCGCTTCTGCCTGCCGCTGTTCCCGGAAGCCTCACAGCAGTTCGCCGAAACCGCCATGATCATCGGCGTGGCCAGTGTGATTTACGGCGGCGTGCTGGCTTTCGGCCAGACCCATCTGAAGCGGCTGGTGGCCTACACCTCGATTTCCCACATGGGCTTCATCCTGATCGGCATTTATGCCTTCAATGCCGTGGCACTGCAGGGCGTGGTGGTGATGATGGTGGCGGGTGCGCTGTCCACCGCCGGCCTGTTCGTGCTGTGCGGCCAGCTGTATGAGCGCCTGGGCACCTTCGACACCCGCGAGATGGGCGGCCTCTGGACCCGCCTGCCCACGCTGCCGCCAATCGTGCTGTTCTTCGCGGCGGCCACGCTGGGTCTGCCGGGCCTGGGCAATTTCGTCGGCGAATTCCTGGTATTGATGGGCGCGTACAAAGTGGCACCGGTGCTGACGGCGATTTCCACGCTGGGCATGGTGCTGGCCGCCGTGTTCGCGCTGGCGCTGGTGCACCGCACTTTGTACGGGCCTGCCACGTCTGACGCCCAACTGGCGGCCCCGGTGGCGCGCGAGCAACTGGTTCTGCTGGTGATGATGGCAGGGCTGCTGCTGATCGGACTTTACCCGCAGCCTCTGCTGGATGCGTCTGCCGGCGCCATTACCCAGATCCAGCAAGCCGTTTCCACAACCACGGCCAACGCCGCCCACTTCGGTGGATAAGGGTTCACTATGACAACGCTCACCCTTGCCAGTCTCACCCCCCTCGTACCCGTCCTGGTGATGAGCGGCTCTGCTGTGTTGCTGATGCTGCTCATCTCGTTCGTGCGCTCCCATCTGCTGACCCTGCTGCTGGGCCTGACTGCCGTGGTGGCCGCCATGGCGTCGATGTCGCTGGTGGGCCAGAACCTGCCGGCGCAGGTCACCCTGCTGATTTATGTGGATGGTTCCACCCATTTTTACTGGAGCATGATCCTGCTCAGCACCCTGGTGTGCATCGGCGTGTCGCATGCGTATGTGCGCAGCGCTCCCAGTTTTCGCGAGGAATGGTACCTGCTGCTGCTGGTGGCGGCGTGCGGTGGCATGGTGCTGGCGGCCAGCAGCCACATGGCGGCCCTGTTCATCGGGCTGGAACTGATGTCGGTGCCGCTGTACGGACTGGCGGCGTTCGCACTGAAGAACAAACGCTCACTGGAAGCCGGTATCAAGTATCTGGTGCTGTCGGCCACCGCCTCGGCGTTCCTGCTGTTCGGCATTGCCCTGATCTATGCGGAAACCGGCAGCCTGCTGCTGGCACAGTGGGCCAGCCTGCCGGTGGATTCATCGCTGGGTCTGCTGGGCTGCGCCATGATCCTGATCGGGCTGGGCTTCAAACTGTCGTGGGTGCCGTTCCACACCTGGACCCCGGACGTGTACCAGGGCGCGCCCATGCCGGTGACCGCGTTTCTGGCCACCGCCAGCAAGGTAGCTGTGGTGGCAGTGCTGGTGCGCCTGTTCATCCAGGTGCCCCTGTGGCAGGACAATGCGCTGGCCATGCTGCTGGCCCTGGTGGGTGGCGCTTCGATCCTGCTGGGTAACCTGCTGGCCATCAGCCAGACCTCGCTCAAGCGCCTGCTGGCCTATTCCTCCATCGCCCATTTCGGCTACCTGATGATTGCGCTGACCATCGTTGCCCAGCATGGCTCCCGCTCGGTATGGGTCTACCTGGCCACGTACGTGATTGCCACGCTGAGCGCCTTTGCGGTACTGAGTTCGCTCACCGGCATCAAGGACGACACCCAGGGTGACCGCTTCGAAGCCCTGCGCGGCCTGTACCAGCGCAATCCGCTGCTGGCTCTGGCGCTGGCGCTGAGCCTGATCTCGATGGCCGGCATTCCGCTGACCGCTGGTTTCGTCGGCAAGTTCGCCCTGTTCGCCAGCGGTGTGGCCAGCGGACAATGGGTGCTGCTGTTGCTGGTGGTAGCGGGCAGCGCCATCGGTATTTACTACTACCTGCGAGTGGTGTCAGTGCTGTTCCAGCGTGGCGGTCAAACCCTGACTGCTGGCGTGAACGTGCCCACCCTCAACGGCATCCTGATCGCCGCCCTGTCCTTCATGACCCTGGCCATCGGCATCTGGCCGGATTTTCTGATCTGACGCGGCCCGGCGCCTGCCCAGGATTTCCTGAGCGGGCGCTGCCATTTATCTTGATGCTGTTTCCCGTTGCACCGTTTCCCGCCAGTACCTCTCGACCTGCCCCCCACAGCTTTATAGAATGGCGCATTTCCTGCTTGCTTTACGATCCAGCGCCCTTAGCGGCGGCCCAACCCTAAACTCGAAGGATTTCGTCACTATGAAATACACACGGCATGTGTTCTGTCTGATGGCGGCACTGGGCCTGGCGGCCTGCAGCGACGAAGGTTCCAAAACCGCTGCCAGCGCCGAACTGATCGTGAAATTGGGCCACGCCGCGCCCATGACCGGCCCGCAGGCACACCTGGGCAAGGACAACGAAAACGGCGTGCGCTTGGCGATCGACGAACTGAATGCCAACCCGCCGGTGATTGGCGGCAAGCCGGTGAAATTCGAGCTGCTGTCGGAAGACGATCAGGCCGATCCGCGCATTGCCACCACCGTGGCGCAGAAATTCGTCGACGAAAAAGTGCACGCGATTGTTGGACACCTCAATTCCGGCACCACAATTCCCGCCTCCCGCATTTATGCCGACGCCAAGATCCCGCAGATTTCCCCCTCCGCCACCAACGTCAGATATACCCAGCAGGGTTTCAAGAACGCATTCCGCGTGATGGCGAATGATGCGCAGCAGGGCAGCGTGCTGGGCAAGTTTGCCGTCGGTGAGATGCAGGCGAAAACCATCGCCATCATTGACGACCGCACAGCCTATGGCCAGGGTCTGGCGGACGAGTTTGAAAAAGCTGCCGTTGCCGCCGGCGCCACCATCGTCGGCCATGAGTTCACCACCGACAAGTCCACCGATTTCACCGCCATCCTAACCAAGATCAAGGGACTGAATGCCGACCTGCTGTTCTACGGCGGCATGGACGCACAGGCGGCACCGATGGTGAAACAGATGCGCACACTCGGCCTCACACTGCCATTGCTGGGTGGCGACGGCATCAACACCGCAGAATTCATGTCACTGGCCGGTGCAGCGGCGGAAGGCGTGACATCCTCACTGCCGGGCGTGCCGCTTGATTCGATGCCCCACGGTACCGAGTTCCGCCAGAAATTCGAAAGCAAGTACGGCCAGATCCAGTTGTACGCACCCTACTGCTACGACGCCGTGATGGTGCTGGCCGCCGCCATTAAAAAAGCCGATTCGATCGAGCCCGCCACGTTCCTGCCCGCCATTGCCGCGACCCAGCATGACGGCGTGACCTCGCAAATCCGCTTCGACGACAAAGGCGATCTGGTGGGCGGCGCGATCACGCTCTATCGTATTGAAAATGGCAAGTGGAAAACCCTCACGACCATTCAGTGATGCGTTCACACGCGGGCCGGCCAACACCGGCCCTGCTTCTGTCATGACATCCGGTTTCACCCAGCGGTTTCAGGCAACGCGATTCAGGTAACAGGCTACGTGGATATTTTTGTTCAGCAGCTTTTCAACGGCATCATTCTGGGCAGCATCTATGCGTTGATCGCGCTGGGCTACACCATGGTGTACGGCATTCTGGGGCTGATCAATTTCGCTCACGGCGAAGTGGTGATGATCGGCGCGATGGTCACCATCACCCTGCTGCGCATACTGGTGGAAATGAACACCGGCCTGCCCGCCGCCGCGCTGGTGGCACTGGCGATTACCACCGCGCTGCCCCTGTGCGCACTGCTGGGTTTCACGCTGGAACGGGTGGCGTATCGACCATTGCGCAATGCGCCGCGTCTGTCACCGCTGATTACCGCAATCGGGCTTTCGATCATTCTGCAAAACCTCGCCATGATTATCTGGGGACGCAACTACGCGCCGTTCCCGCCCATTCTGGACACCACACCCTGGAAAATCCTGGGCGCCGCCATCACGCCGTTGCAGGTGGTGATTGTGATACTGGCCGTGGCGATCATGGCGGGGCTGTGGCTGCTGATTGGCCGCACACGGAAAGGACGCGCCATGCGCGCAGTGGCGCAGAATCCGAACGCGGCAAGACTGATGGGCGTGAATGTGGACGGCATCATTTCGCTCACCTTTGTGCTGGGCTCGTCGCTGGGCTGCATAGCCGGCGTGATGGTGGCGGCGAATTATGGTCAGGCCCACGCCACCATGGGTTTCATGCTGGGATTGAAAGCGTTTGCCGCCGCCGTGCTGGGTGGCATCGGCAATCTGGCGGGCGCGATGATCGGCGGCTTGCTGCTGGGGCTGATCGAAAGCTTTGGCGCCGGTTACATCGGCGATCTCACCGGCGGTTTCCTTGGCAGCCAATATCAGGATGTGTTTGCGTTTCTGGTGCTGATCCTGGTGCTGGTATTCCGTCCGTCCGGTTTGATGGGCGAGCGTGTGGCGGAACGGGCCTGACATGAGCAAAACACTTTCCGCCAAATCGCATTCTTTGCCCGCCAAAGTCTGGGCCGGTTATGCCCTGCTCGCTCTCGCGCTATTAGTCGCGCCATTCATTGTCGGGCAAGTGGGCGGCAACGCCTGGGTGCGGATTCTGGATTTCGCGCTGCTCTATATCATGCTGGCGCTGGGCCTCAACATCGTCGTCGGTTTTGCCGGCCTGCTCGATCTGGGTTACATCGCTTTTTACGCCGTGGGTGCCTATCTGTACGCGCTGCTGGCATCGGCGCATTTCGATTATCACGTGTCGGCCTGGATCATCCTGCCCATCGGCGCCTTGCTGGCGTGTTTTTTCGGCGCGATGTTGGGTGCACCCACACTGAAACTGCGCGGCGATTATCTGGCCGTGGTGACGCTGGGCTTCGGCGAAATCGTGCGCCTGTTCATGAACAATCTCGACCGCCCTTTCAACCTGACCAACGGCCCGCAAGGCATCAGCGGCATCGATCCGGTGAGTGTCGCCGGCTACGGCCTCAACAAGGGCATCACACTCTTCGGCCAGCATTTTCCGTCGTCCTACGCCTACTACTATCTGTTCCTGGTGTGCATGCTGCTGGTGGTGTTCGTCTGCATCCGGCTGGAGAATTCGCGCCTCGGCCGCGCCTGGGTCGCCATTCGCGAAGATGAAATCGCCGCGCAGGCCATGGGCATCAACACGCGTAATGTGAAGCTGCTGGCGTTCGCGCTGGGCGCCAGTTTCGGCGGCGTTGCCGGCGGACTGTTCTCCGGCTTCCAGGGTTTTGTCAGCCCGGAAAGTTTCACTCTGATGGAATCCGTGATGGTGCTGTGCATGGTGGTGCTGGGCGGCATGGGCCACATTCCCGGCGTCATTCTGGGCGCAATCCTGCTGACCATCACGCCGGAAGTGCTGCGTGAAGTCATCAACCCGCTGCAACGTTCACTGTTCGGCCGTAGCGTGGTTGATCCGGAAAACCTGCGCATGGTGCTGTTCGGACTGGCGCTGGTGCTGGTGATGCTGTTCCGCCCCGCCGGACTCTGGCCCAGCCAGCGTCGCCGCGAAGAACTGGAGGACGACGCATGAGCGACGTCCTGCTGCGGGCGGAAAAAATCGGCAAGGTATTTGGTGGACTGAAAGCATTGCACGATGTGAGCCTGACCATTCCGCGCAATTGTATTTACGGTTTGATCGGACCCAACGGCGCCGGCAAAACCACCCTGTTCAACGTCATCACCGGCTTGTACAAGGCCGACGGCGGCACGCTGGAACTCAACGGCAAATCGCTTATCGGCTGCAAGCCGCACACCATCGTGCGCTGCGGCGTCGCCCGCACGTTTCAGAATATCCGTCTGTTCGGCCACATGACCGCGCAGGAAAACGTGATGGTGGCGCGCCACACGCACCTGAAAGCCGGCGTGTTCGGCGCGATTTTCCGCCCGCCCGCCGTGCGCAGGGAAGAAGCCGCCTGCCGCGCCGAAGCATTACGCCTGCTGCAATATGTTGGCATCGGCTCACAGGCCAATCGCGTGGCCCGCGAACTGAGTTACGGCGACCAGCGTCGTCTTGAAATCGCCCGCGCCCTCGCCACTGAACCGCAACTGCTGGCACTGGACGAACCCGCCGCCGGCATGAATCCCACCGAGCGCGAAACATTAAAAAACCTGCTGCTGCAAATCCGCAACGACGGCACCACCCTGCTGCTGATCGAGCACGACGTAAAACTGGTGCTGGGCATTTGTGACCAGTTGAGCGTGCTGAACTTCGGCCAGTGTATCGCGCAAGGCACACCGGAGCAGGTACGGCGCGACCCGGCGGTGATCAGCGCCTACCTGGGGAGCAGCGCGGCATGAGCATGCTGGTGGTGAACGATCTGGCGGTGAGCTACGGCAATATCAACGCGGTGCAGGGCGTGTCGTTTCGCGTGGAACCAGGCGAACTGGTGGCGCTGATCGGCGCCAATGGTGCGGGCAAAAGCAGTACGCTGAACTGTCTGGCCGGACTGCTGCCGGCAAAACGCGGCGACGTACAGTTGCAGGGGCAATCGCTGAACCGCGTGCCAGCCCATGACCGCGTCGCACACGGCATGGCGCTGGTGCCGGAAGGGCGTGGCATTTTCAGCCGCCTCACCGTGCTGGAAAATCTGCAGATGGGCGCGTACCGGCGCGATGACAAGTCCGTTGTGCGGCAAGAACTGACGCAAGTATTTGAAATGTTCCCACGCTTGCAGGAACGCCGCGATCAACTGGCGGGCACGTTGTCCGGCGGCGAGCAGCAGATGGTGGCGATTGGTCGCGCGCTGATGACCAAACCGCAGTTGCTGCTGCTGGATGAACCGTCGATGGGCCTGGCTCCGCTATTGGTGGAACAGATTTTTGCGACGGTGGCTACGGTAGCAAAAAGCGGCGTGGCGATTCTGCTGGTGGAACAGAACGCGCAACTGGCACTGCAACTGAGCCAGCGGGCCTATGTGATGGAAAATGGCAGGATCACGCTGGAAGGGGATTCGGCGGGGTTGTTGCAGGATGTGCGGGTGCGGCAGGCGTATCTGGGAGAATAAAAATCCAGCAGGCAACACCTGCCTGCACGTTTTACACACAACATCAGGCCGGGTTGAATAAACATTTCTGCAATAATGCCTCACCCATGATCAATTAAAAAACACAGCTCATCTAGCACAACCCCTTTGTAACCAATCGCATTACAAAAACGCAATCGTCTTTTCAAAAACACACCGCTACACTCAAGCCCCACGCGACGGACACACCAAAAATAAAAACAGGTGCGCAAAATGAACAAGGGAATTGCGCTGGGCAGCCTGCTGTCATGCACACTGCTATTGCCATGCCTGCCGGGTTGCGCCTACGAACCGGTTAAAGCCTATCAACGGGGAAAGCTGGCCAACCCGGTCATGGTGCGCGATGCCAATCCCGCCCACTCCGCCTTTGAACAACACGTCTATTCGTCGAAAGAATCCACCGCAGGCGGCTACAGCACCGGAGCTGGCGGTTGTGGCTGCAATTAACAAATCATCCAAAGACAAAACAGACGCCTTGTCGGCCCTGCTCACCGCAGCATTGGCTTTGCCCGGCATTTCCGCAGCGGCTCCCGGTGGCTATCGGGCCAGCGAGACGCTGCTGAATTTTCACCATGCCGATTACGATGAACAGGGCAATCGCATGAGCGTGACAACCGATCAGGCGTTCATCACGACGCCGGTTGGGCGTGACTTCGAAGGTCATTTCAATGCCATTCAGGATGTGACCAGCGGCGCTTCTCCGGTGGTGAATTTTCTGGATACCCAGGGCAACCCCCATCAGTTCGTGGAAACCGGCGCCTCCATCAAGGACCGACGGGAAATCTATGAAACCAGCCTGGGTTACTACGGCGACAACAGTTATGCGTCGTTTGGAATCGGCAAATCAACGGAAGATGACTACATATCGAATTACGGCAGCGTCTCCTATCGCCTGGATTTAAACCAGAAGCAAACCAGCTTGCTGGCCGGCGCCGGCATGACCTCCGACGAGGTCTGGAATTCCTATAACCCCGACGTTTTTCTTGAAGAGCCCAGCATTTACAACCGCCGCAAAAAACGGGAATTGATGGTGGGCATCAGCCAGGTGCTCAATCAAACCACCGTGGTGCAATTGAATGTAGCCAATGTGCGCAATAGCGGCTCGCTATCCGATCCCTACAAAAAAGTGTACGTGGTGGATGAAGGCATCATTGATTTTCGCGGCCTGATCAATGTCGCCGGCCTGTTTGATTTCATTGTCGATGCCGGATTGATAGAAGCGCTGAACCGTTCCGGCATTACGCGCCTGCTCAATGAATCGCCCCTGATCGATGTGGTGGGTTTGGCGAGTTTTATTTTCGGCCTGGAAAAAGACACGCGCCCGGACTCCAGGGAACAATGGTTGATCCTGCTGCGCGCCAGTCACTACTTCGAAGCCACCAATTCGGCACTGCACGTCGACTACCGCTACGCTGATGACAGCTGGGACGCAAACAGCCACACACTGGAACTGAAATGGAACGTAGGACTGGGAGCGGACTGGCAGATCTCGCCCGGTGTGCGCTATTACTCCCAGAGCAGCGCCTTTTTTTACGACACCTTTTTTGAATCCATCCCCGAAGATGGATACATGTCCGTGGACTATCGTCTGGCAGGGTTCGGCGCCATTTCCAAAAAGCTGGGTGTATCGAAAACCTTCGAGCGGGCCTATACTTTCTACGTCGATTTCGAACAATATGAGCGCCGGCACAGTTATGAAATCGGTGGCGAAACCAAAGGGGATGCCATCGACGACTATGACTTCAAGATACTGAGTTTCAGCGTGGACTACCGGTTCTGATATGGGCCTGCAACTGTGCCAGTTTTCGTTCAAGGCAATGGGATCGCCCTGTGAAATCCGTCTGTACGCTGAAGACAATGCACAGGCGACTGCGGCTATTCAACTGGCGGTTGCCGCGCTGCAACGCCTGGAAAACCGGTATTCCCGTTATCTGACCGATAATGAGCTTCACAAGATCAACGCAATCGCAGCGCGGGGTGGCAGCGTAACAATCGATGACGAATTCGTTGCGCTACTACAGTACGCCGACGCCTGTTACCAGCAAAGCGATGGCTTGTTCGACATCACGTCCGGCCTGTTGCGCAAAGCCTGGAATTTCGCCTCCCCACAATTTCTTTCCCCGCCATCCCAGGACACCATCGACGAATTACTGGAACGCGTCGGGTGGCAACACGTTGTCCTGCAAGGCAACCAGTTGCAATTTTCCCGCGCCGGAATGGAAATAGATCTGGGCGGCATCGTCAAGGAATACGCCGCCGATTACGCCGCCAATTTGTTGTGGGAACAAGGCATCCGGCATGGACTGGTCAACCTGGGCGGCGACATCAAAGCCATGGGCCCGCATCCTGACGGTGCCCCGTGGGAAATCAAAATTCGTGATCCGCGAACATCAGGCAGGCATATCGCAACGCTGAGCCTGTATCAGGAAGGACTTGCCACCAGTGGTGACTATGAACGCTGTATCCGGATTGGCGAAAAACGCTATTCGCACATCCTGTCGCCCAAAACGGGCTGGCCTGTCATCGGTCTGGCATCGGTTACCGTGAAAGCGCCGCAGTGCGTCGTGGCAGGTTCAGCCGCCACCATTGCCATGCTGAAGGGAGACCAGGGCAGACACTGGCTGGACACGCTGAAAGTAGAGTATCTGGCGGTAGATGCCTGACGTTAACGAAGCGCACGTGCCGTTAACCCGGCTTCCCGCTTTCCGCCATCCCCATCAGCCCCGGCCCAGCCACCGGCATCACTTCCCGCGCATTTACCGCTTCCCCACACTCCGAGCACACCATCGTCGGCGTGAACATGTGGCCGCAGGTGTTGTGCCGGTACTGCACCGGCGGGCCCATGCCACCGTCCAGCCATTTGTCGCCCCAGTTCACCAGGGCCAGCAGCACCGGGTACAGGTCGCGGCCCTTTTCCGTGAGGCGGTATTCAAACCGCTCCTGCCGGCCCTGATACGGCACCTTCTGCAGGACGTCGGCCTCCACCAGCCGCTTCAGCCGCTCCGCCAGCACATGGCGCGTAACCCCCAGGCTGGCCTGGAAATCGTCAAACCGGCGGATGCCCAGGAAGGCACTGCGCAGCACCATCAACGTCCAGCGATCACCGATGATCGCCAGGCTGCGCGCGATGGAACAGGGCTGTTCGCCCACGTCTTGCCACTTCATTCGACACCTCGTTTTTACCCTGTCCGCATTCTAACCAGCAAGAATCCGGTTGACGAGTTCCTTTTTGGAACCTAGCATGATGACAGACTAGCACGGCTTGTCGTGGCCGTCGCCCCGGCATTCCGCACCAGCCTGCCCCACCGGAGGGAATACCCCATGAGCAGCGTCGATCAGCCCTGGAAGAAAACCGCCTGCATCCTGTGCAGCCTGAACTGCGGCCTGGAAGTGCAGACCGACGGCCGCCGCATCACCAAGATCCGGGGCGACGACGATCACCCCACCTCCCACGGCTATGTGTGCGAAAAATCCCAGCGCATGGATTACTACCAGAATGGCGCCGACCGCCTGACCTCGCCCATGCGCCGCCGCCCTGACGGCAGTTACGAGGCGATTTCGTGGGACACGGCGATCCGCGAAGTGGCGCAGAAATTCAAGGCAATCAAATCGAAGTACGGCGGCGAGAGCATTCTGTATTACGGCGGTGGCGGCCAGGGCAATCACCTGGGTGGCGCTTATGGCGATGCCACGCTGAAGGCGCTGGGCGTGAAATACCGCTCCAATGCGCTGGCGCAGGAAAAGACCGGCGAATTCTGGGTGCAGGGCAAGATGCTGGGCACCGGCGTGCACGGCGACTTCGAGCATTGCGAAGTGGCGCTGTTCATCGGCAAGAATCCGTGGCAGTCCCACGGCTTTGCGCGCTCCCGCGTGCTGCTCAATGCCATCGCGAAAGATCCGACCCGCTCCATGATCGTGATCGATCCGCGCCGCAGCGAGACGGCGGCGCTGGCGGATTTTCACCTGCAGATCAAACCCGGCACCGACGCCTGGTGTCTGGGCGCACTGGCAGGCATTCTGGTGCAGGAAAACCTGATCGCGCAGCAATGGCTGGCGGCACACACCACCGGTTATGAGCAGATCGCCGCCGAACTGAAAAAAATTCCCGTCGCACAATTCGCCGACATTTGCGGCGTGCCGGAAGAAAAATTGCGTGCCGCCGCCCACCGCATTGCGTCCGCCAAAAGTGTCGCCGCATTTGAAGACCTGGGCATGCAGATGAATCTGCATTCCACCCTCGGCAGTTATCTGAACCGCCTGATCTGGCTGCTTACCGGCAACTTCGGCCGCATCGGTACCAACAACGCGTTTGTGCCGTTTCTGTCGCTGTCGAAAGCCAGCAAGGGTGAAACCAGTGTCAGCAAGCAGAAACCTTCACCACGGGTGGAAAAACGCAGCCCGGTGGTCAACGCGAAAATCATCATCGGCCTGATTCCCTGCAACGTGATTCCCGAGGAAATTCTTACCGATCATCCGAAACGTTATCGCGCCATGCTGATCGAAAGCGGCAATCCGCTGCACTCGCTGGCGGACAGTCAGCGTATGCGCGAAGCACTGCGCGCGCTGGAACTGTCGGTGGTAATCGATGTGGCGATGACGGAAACCGCGCGCCATGCGGATTATGTGCTGCCGGCATCCAGCCAGTTTGAAAAAGCCGAGGCGACGTTCTTCAATCTGGAATTTCCGCGCAATGCGTTCCATTTGCGGGCGCCGCTGTTCGAGCCACTGCCCGGCACCTTGCCCGAGGCGGAAATCCACGCCCGTCTACTGGAAGCCCTGGGTGAACTGAGCGAATTCGATTATCTGCCGTTGCGGCTGGCGGCGAAGCTGGGACGCAAGGCTTTCGCGGCAGCGTTTTTTGCCGCGGTGGCCGTGCGGCCCAAAACCATGAAGTATGCGCCGGTAATTCTGTACCGCACCCTGGGGCCAACGCTGCCCAAAGGCATGGAATCCGCCGCCGCGCTCTGGGCCATCTGCCAGCTGCATGTGCTGGGTAACCGCAAGACGGCGGCACAGGCAGGCTTTACCGGCCTGGCACCGCTGGCGGCGGACCGGATGTTCCAGCAGCTGCTGGATAATCCCTCCGGCGTGGTGTTTGCGGAATCCACTTATGAGGACAGCTGGAATGCGGTGTCGATGCCGGATCATCGCATCAACCTGCATATTCCAGAGCTGCTGCCGGAACTGGCGAAACTGTCCCACGAGCGGCCGCCGGTTGATGCTGCGTTTCCCTTTATTCTGGCCGCCGGCGAACGCCGCTCCGACACCAGCAACACCGCCGTGCGCGACACCGGCTGGCACAAGCGCGGCCAGTACGGCACGCTGCGCATCAGCCCGCAGGATGCGGAAAAAATCGGTTGTACCGATGGCGATCTGGTGCGGCTCAGCACCCGGCGTGGCAGCGTGGACGTGCCGGCGGAAATTTCCGCGATGATGCAGCCGGGCAATATTTCGCTGCCCAATGGCCAGGGCCTGGACTATCGCAACGCGCAAGGCGAAACCGTGCGTAAAGGCGTGGCACCCAATGAACTGACCGACAACACGCAGCGGGATTTTCTGGCAGGCACGCCCTGGCATAAATATGTGCCGGCGCGGGTGGAACGAGTGGTGTGAATTTTCAGGAAACAAACCATTTTTACAGACATGGCGCGGCTCCCTGAGGAACCGCGCCATTTTTTCTGACCTGCTTTATTCCTGCGGCCGCGGCGGTTTCACTCCCCAGCACACCACACCGCTGTCATCCAGCGCGCAGGCGTGCATGTCACCCACCGCCACCTGCGTGGGATGGCTGAGCGCCGGCACATCCTGATGGCCCCAGCTGTTTTCACCCCAGCAGGTGACGCCGTTGCTGTGCGCGGCACAGGCCACATTGTCGGTCATGTCGATGTCGGTAACACCCACCAGCCCCGTGGGCACGCTGAAACTGCTCACGTAAAAATCCAGCCCCTGCGCATCGCGCCGGCAGACCAGCCCGCCATCGCCGCCGGCACACCACATGCGATTCTCGGGCATCACTGACAACACTTTCGGATTACTGATCGACACCGCGATATTGGTGTTGCCGCTCAGCCAGCTTTCCGAATAACCACCCCAGCAAGAAACGCGCTTATCCGCCAGCGTCATCGCACAGCCACCGGGGCCACCTACCGCCACCAGCTGGCCATTGGCTTTCACCGGCGGCGCAAAACTGGTGACCGGGTTGTAGTACAGATTGCCGCAGACGATACCGTCCGCCTTCGTGGTGCACATGCTGTCCTTGCTGACATCCACCTTTTGCGCCTGCTGGAATTCCGCCGCCATCGTCATAGTCTGATGGTTCTTGCCAATGCAGTGCGCACCACCGGCATCAACCCCACACATACCGAGGCTGGACGGCCTGGAAATATCGGTCGCATTATTCAATTGCGCATTGAGTGCGGTGACGTCATAGGGCGCGCCCCAGCACTGGACTCCGTCCGCAGTGAGCGCACACGTGGTGCTGCCGAACGCTTCGATGCGGGAAGGATTATCCAGCGCGGGCGGCGTCAACTGGCCCACATTCGCCTCGCCCCAGCAATGAGTGCCGTCGTCATCCTCCACGCACACCACCGAACGCGCCTTCGGATTCACCCAGAGTGCCACCGGGTTGGACAGATCAGGCACATTGTTGACGATGGCGTCAGCGGGCCGCTCATGGGGCCAGCAAATCACCTGTCCACCGTCGATGGCGCAACTGAAATCGCCTTCCACCACGAAATCACCCGGCGCGTTGAGCGTGGGCATATTCAGCGCCGCGCCACCCCAGCATTGCAGCCCGCTGTCGTCAAGCACGCAGCCGGACTTGTAACCGATCTCAACGGCTCGGGGATTGACGACACTGGGCAACTCAGCAGCCGCCACGCCATGATTCCAGCACTTGAGTTCATCGGCGGTATTGACCAGGCAGCTGCTGGTGCCTTCCCACGCAGAATCCACCACGCTGCCCCTGGGCACGAATATGGCCTTTTTGGAAACATAAGTGGTGGCGTAGCGTTTACAGGTGACGAAATTGGGACCGACGTTGTACTCGGCACAATCCGGTTCCACTGTGACATTGCAAGTAGTATCGCTGCCGCAGTTTTCCCAGCCAAAAAAATCGTAGCCCGTTGCGGGCGTCGCCAGCAGTTTCACGTTGTACATGCCATACACCACGCCTTCGATGGTGGATACCGGATATGTGGCCTGGCAGGTATTGCCGCAATCGATTTTTGTGCCCTGGGTGATTTTGCCCTGACCTTCATAACTGACAGTGAGGACGGTTTCCGTGGATTTACAGGCGGATAAAAACAAGATGGCCAGCAGAAGCGTGGCCGCGCGCGTGAACAGCGACATAACTCTCTCCCTGAGTTGATAGATTTATTATTTTGATAGAACAAACAGCGGAAAAAATTGCCTATCGTGCAGCCATTGTGAATGCAGGAGCAGGATCAACGCAAGAACAGGAAGGCACTGCGGCGAAAGTGATAGGCCAATCAACGGTGGGCGCTTGAAATTTCGCGCCAGCATAAAAATAAAAAAGGCCGCTCCTCTATCGGAGCGGCCTGCGCTTGCAACTGCTGCCACGGCCATTATCGAAACGCTGCGAGCGACGTTTCAATGGTGCGAGTCTGCCATGACAATGCTCGTGCTCTTTTCCAGCGTAGCGGATCAGCGCTGTTTCAACAGCAACGTATCCGAATCCAGCACGCTGGTTTTGTTCAGTGCAGCAGTGCCTGCTGTGATGTCTTTTGTGGCACCAGTGACAGTGCAAATACTGCCGGTAGCCGGAGTGGCCTGCTCCAGTACCGCACCGGAACTACCGATGACGCCACCGACAGTACCGCCCCAGTTGCCGCCAACAGTGCCACCGCCTGTGCCACCACCAGTGACAGTGCCCGCATCATAAACACCACCCACATCACCCACCACGTCGCCCGGGTACACGTGGCTGCTCATGCACTTCTGCTCCGAGCCGCCGAAGATCGGATTGCAACGGAAATAGGCGTCCATGATGGCCTGTAGGTCCTCGCGATCGGCCCAGATTTTCAGCGCGAAATTACCCGGCATATCGCCATCGGGGAAAGGTTCGGCCTGAGTGCCCAGCCAGGGCACCAGTGTGGACGCATCGGTCACAATATCGATGCCCACCGGCGGCGCATTCAAACCGTTGCACAAATGCGGAATATCAAACTGCTGGGTGAAATCGCCGGCGTAGTCTTCCATGAATTCCTTCATCGCCACATCATCGGGATTCCAGTAGCTGCCGAAGCTGTTGATCTGTTCGCCGCTGAAGAAATCATACGCCATCCAGGCCCAGAAAAAGGCTTTCGGCGCCAGTTCCGCCCACAGCGGAATATCCTTGTGGAAATCGTACATGCGAGCGGTCAGGCGCAATACCGAATCCGGACCATAAGGCATGCTCTGACCACTGGGCCCGGCGACGCATTCCAGGTCGTAATCCAGTTTGAAATCGATATCCACCCAGGGATGCGGCAGGTAATCACCGGTGTCCACCTTGAAATCGAAATCCACGCTGAAAATCGCATTCTGATAATCCAGCACGCTGATCTCGATATTGCGGCGGCCATTGTCGCTGTCCCAATAGAGTTCGTTGTCAACCAGGAAGTGGCCCACATAGGCTTCCAGACGGGATTCCAGTTCATCGCGGAACACCCAGCTGCGCCAGGGAAAACGGTTGTCGTAATCGGTGACGCCATCATTGTCTTCGGTGGGATTCACATAAATATTACTGCGCACGTGCGCCCAACCGGGCGAGCTGCGCACATCCCGGCGTGGCACGGTGTAGATCAGGTTGTAGATGTCGTTGGTGCCGCGAAATTTTTTGCAATCGGAATCTGCATCGCGCATCGGATGATTGAACAGCTCAACGCCGTTCACATAAAGCGCCAGTTTTTTTATGCAGATATCGTCCTGCCCGGAGATCGACAGTCTGAAATCCTCCAGATCACCCACGTACTTCACTTTATAAAAATTCAGGTCGTACATGCGTGAGCTGCCGCGTCGGATCACCGCGCCCTGGATCAGATCTGCCAATGAAGTGCCTTCAGCATGGGCCGGATACAGTCCAGTGTAACCGGGCAATCCCACGCCGAGAATATTGTTGGTGCCCTCGTGGCCACCGCCGTGTTCACCCACGTCGATGCGCAACTGTGCGCGCACCACGGGCGGATTGATGCCTTCGATGGAAGTCTTGACGCACCGCTGGGGGCTTTCACGCCGGCCGTCCGCGTTGTAGGCCTCGATCTTGTAGCAGTAGCGGGTATCCCATTCCACTTCATTGTCCATGAAGCTGCGGAAGTTGCTGCTGCCTTCGATGGCGTCAAGGGTTTTTATTCTGGTCCAGTCGGTGGTGCCTTCGCGCTGGCGAAACACGCGAAAACCGGTTTCATTCCACGATGCATCTTTCCAGTTCACCTTGACGCCATTGACGCCGAACAGCAGCTTGTCGTTGTCCATGCGGCGGGGCGAAACGGTGGGTGCAGTGGGGCGTGGATCTTCCGGCAGGTCCTGGCCGCCATCGTTGTCCTGCATGCGCATGGCCATGGCCGGTTGCAGCAGTGTCGATCCCAGCAGCAGAGCCAGGCAACGCACGATTGATGTTGTTTTCATGGCACAACTCCTTTTGTAATGGTGGGGAGCGGGTGTTCACAGCTCCACATTACAAACAGTGCGCCGGCAATGCTTGACTGCAGCAAACGCGCTGATGTCGCGGTGCAGTCAAATACAGGAGAGGGTTTTGCAGTCACGAAGCGCGGTCAATCAGGCAACCGGGGATTCCGCCAGCTGCTGGCGGCGGAAGTGGGCCGGTGCCTGGCCGGTCCAGCGTTTGAACGCGCGGGTGAAGGCGCTCTGCTCGGAGAATCCCAGCAAGAACGCAATATCGGTAAGCGCCAGATCAGGGCTGGCCAGGTAGTGTCCCGCCAGATCCTGCCGCACTTCTTCCACCAGATCCGGAAAACGGCAGCCCGCCCCTTGCAGTCGCCGCGACAGCTGATGCCCGGACATTCCCATTCGCTGCGCCACACTGTCCATGTCCTGCTGCGCCGTGGACAGCAGCTCGCAGATCAGTGCGCGGGTTTCATTGGCGATGTTGGTTTCCTGGCGATAATTTTCCATCAGACGCTGGCCAGTACCGATCATGATCCGCGCCAGATTGGGATCGGCGTAGCGCAGTGGCATTTGCAGATATTCCTCGGGAAAGATCACGGCGTTGCGGGGGGCGTCAAACAACACATTGCAACCGAATACCTCGGCATAAACCGCGTGATCGCCGCGGCAGGAATGACGGAAGCTGACGGCAAAGGGTGCGCCCTCGAACCCGGTGATCCAGCGCCCGAATGCCACCTGGCCGCTGATGGCCAGCTCGAACGCCTGCGGCGGCACCCAGGGCACATACAGCGGATTCAGTTCCAGCACCGCGTAATTGCCTTCGCGAACAAAGCGGGTGCCGCCCACATCCCAGATCAGCGCGTCAAACCGAATCAGCTGTTCGATGGCCTGCTGCAGGTTGCTGCGGCTCATCAGCGCATAGCCCAGCACTTCGTAGGATTTCGGTTGCACATGCTGTCCCAGGCGCAGTCCCACCAACGGGTCGCCGGTCATCTGCTCGGCAATTTTCAGCAATTTGAAGGTGCGGTAGAGAGAAAGACGGAAGCCGGGTTGGGCCAACTGCTCCGGCTGGATGTCGACGGCGCGCAGGACTGCATAAGGATCAATGTCGTACAGCTGCCGCGCCACCGGAATAAACGCGTTGACGTAGGAACCGGCCAGGCTGGCCGGCAACCCGATCAGGCCCAGCAGTTGTCGCATCCATTCATGCCAGTTGTTCATGGGAATCCCTGCGCCCGGCGCGTTAGTGGCAATGAGCAACAGTGTGCGCCACCACCGGCAGGGATTCCGTTAATTATTACGGACACAGCATCCGCAATTTGTGCGCCCGGCTTTGCGCTGCAGTACAGGCATCCGGCCGGGCCGGTCAGTGCTGCTGGGTCTTGCTGGCACCGATGCCCGTGTTCTGCCGCACATACACCTCGTCCCACAAGGCATCGGCACGGGGATCGCGGCGCCACAGCAGCGAACCGAAGAACACCGCCAGAAAACCCAATGGAATCGACACGATACCGGGATTTTTCAGCGCCACCAGCGGCTGTTCCAGCCCTACCATCGAGGTGGTCTGGCCCGCCACTTTCTGCAGATCCTCCTGCGCCTTGGCCAGATCCTTCTGCAGCTTGTCGAGCCGCGTCTGCATCGTGATCTGTTCTTCTGCGGTAGCGTCTGCAAAACGCTGCATCAGCGCATCACGCTCCAGCGTCGCGGTGGCGACGATTTTTTCCGAATCTGTACGCACCTTGTTCGGGTACGTCATGTTCGGCGACACCAGCACCATCGCAATCGCACTGAACGTGCCCACCACCATGCCGGCGATGATGCCGCCGGTATTGCAGCGCCGCCAGTACAGCGTCAGCACGATACAGGGCAGATTTGCGCTGGCCGCCACCGCAAATGCGAGGCCCACCAGATGCGCCACATTCTGCCCCTTGGCCGCAATGCCGATGGTAATGGCGAGGATGCCCACCACCACGGTGGAAATACGCGCCGCCCGCACCTGTTCCTGAGGCGTGACATGCATGTCACGAATCACACCGACGTAAATATCGTGGGCGATGGCACTGGCGGCGGCCAGCACCAGACCTGCCACTACCGCGACAATAGTGGCAAAGGCCACCGCTGCCACAAAGGCGAGGAACAGGTTGCCCAGAACGGAATCCGCCCCGCCGCCCAGGTATTGCGCCAGCAACGGTGCCGCCATGTTGCCACCCTTATCGATGGCGGAAATGGCGGGCGCACCCACATTGATCGCAGAACCCAGACCGAGAAAAATCGTCAGCACATAGAAACCGCCGATGATGGCCATGGCCCAGATCACTGACTTGCGCGCCTCCTGCGCCGTGGGCACGGTGAAGAAACGCATCAGAATATGCGGCAGGCCGGCGGTGCCCAGCACCAGCGCCAGGCCGAGGGAAATCTGGTCCAGCGGATCTTTCAGGTACAGGCCCGGTTCCAGGAAGCGCTGACCCAGCTGTTCCGCTGTCATGGTGCTGGCCGGATCGCCAATCAGCCGCGCCACCTGCGCCTGCACTTTGGGATCGGATACAGCCGCCCCGAGAAAACCCGGCAGCGAGAATCCGTACGGCGCCCACACCAGCACCACCAGCAGCAACGACGCCAGCACCAGCAACACCGCCTTGATGATCTGCACCCAGGTGGTGGCCACCATGCCGCCGAACAGCACATAGGCCAGCATCAGAATGCCCACCACCACCACTGAAATTTCATACTCGATGCCGATCAGCGTTTTCACCAGCACGCCGCCGCCCACCATCTGCGCGGTGAGATAAATCGTCGACACCGTAATCACCGACAACGCACCGGCGACGCGGGTTTTCTTGGGATCGTTGCGATAGGCGAGAATATCCGCCAGCGTGTATTTGCCGATGTTGCGGCACGGCTCGGCAATCACCAGCAGCACCGTGATATAGGCCACCAGAAATCCCACCGAATACATGAAGCCGTCGTAGCCATACAACGAAATCAGGCCGGCGATGCCGAGAAACGACGCCGCCGACAGATAATCCCCGGCAATCGCCCAGCCATTCTGCAAACCGGAAATGCCGCCACCGGCGGTGTAGAAATCCGACGCCGAATGCACGCGCCTGGCGGCGCGATAGGTAACAAACATGGTGAGGGCGATGATCGCGCCGAACACCAGAAACGTCAGAAATCGGTATTGTGGTGCGACGGCACCCACGTTGTCCGCCGCCAGCGTCATGCCGGGCAGCAGCATCAGGAACAGCACCAGAGATTTATTCATGGCGGGCTCCTGCACTGGGTTTGGCAGGGGAATAGGTCGCCACAATCTCGGCGGCAAGCACATCGAATTCACGATTGGCGCGGCGCGAATACAGCACCGCCACACCCCAGGCCACGATGAATTCCGACAGCGCAAACAGCAACCCCACATTCAGCGGCCCCCACACCTGCTGCCGGAACAGTTCCGGCGTGTAGGCTGAACCCAGCGGCAACAGGAAGTAGTAAAAGAGCGAGAAAGCCATCAGGCTCCAGAGGAAGCGGTTCTTGCGCCGGTGCAGATGCTGGAAACGGGGATCGGCCTCGATAGCGGCCCAATTGATGGGGGTTGGCTGGCTCATGTCGCGCTCCTGCGGTCGGAAATTCCGTCCATCAAGTCTGTGCCATGGAAGGGATGCCCGCAAGTTTCAGCCAGCGTGTAACTGTACCCCAGCGAAAACCGGCAATTTTACCTTCCCCCCAGCCACTTGACTCCGTACAACAGCGCACAGCGGGGACACGGTCAATTCTTTGCGTACCACTTCCCCTAGTCTGCACCAATCCGTTCGTTTTGGGGCTGTAACCGAGCGGGCCAAGCAAACCACATCAAAGGGGATCAACCATGAAGACATCCAGCTACGGGATGCAGGGCCTGCGCACACTCGCCGCCCTGTGTCTTACCTTACTGCTCACCGCCTGCGGCGGCGCCGACATCAAGTTCCAGACACCCGCCAAAGACGCGGTGTATGGCAGCGCGGATCTCATTGATTTTGATATCCGTTTTGTCAAAACCCTGCCCGCCGACGCCACCTTCAAACTGAACGGCACCGACGTCACCTACCAGTTCGCCGTGGACAACACCGCCGGCACCGCCACCGCGCAACTGGCAGCCTCCACCATTCTGGATGAAAAGAACCGGCTGGAAGTCAGCACGCCGCAGGTCACCCGCACCCTGGTGTTTTATGTGGATCGCACCGGGCCGGAATTTCACATCACCAATATCGACCCCTGGCTGATGCTGCCCGGTGTCACCGTGACCTTTTCCGGTTATGTCACCGATCTTTCGCCTATCAACACCAGCAACCTGCCTGGCGTCCTGCCGCCGATGCTGTGGGTTAAGACCGGCGACGCCAGTTACCGCAGCGTGGCGCCGATCACCCTGAATGAAAACAACGAATTCTCGGTAACCTACCAGCTGGAAGCCGATCCCAATGGCGTGGTGGGTGAATTCCTGCCGCTGGTATTCCGGGCCGAGGATATTCATCGCATCCGCAGCAACGACGCCTTTGGCTCCATCGTCAACGTTCCGCAACTGGCCAAAGCCAAGGTCACCTCGAACGCGTTTGCCAACGTGATTACACCGGCCGCCGAAACCGCCGTGAATGCGCTGGACCTGGAACAGCTGATCAAGGCGCGCAATCCGGTGGTGGACAAGGGCTGGTCAATCTTTTCCTTCAAGCTGGATGTCACCAATTTCGAATTGGACGATCTGGATCTCGCCATCCTGCCCACCAGCGAAGGCGGCTATCAGGTGCGCGCCAACGTCAATGCGCAGAACCTGGATGTGAGCATCTGGAGCCGCGTGCTGGCCGACGTGTACCTGGGCACCATCGGCGTAGGCGTGCCTACCGGCCTGCACAACGCGGACGTGACCGGCAACGTACTGGTGAAATTCCGCGTGGACGGCAATCCCAACGCCAACCCGACGCTGGTGGTGGATCACATCGAGCCGAACCTGAATATCATCGGCGGCGATTTCGACGCCATCGATTTTGGTTTCCCCATCGATGTGCCGGGACTGGGCACACTGGAACAATTGATTTTCGAAGCCATCGACAGCTCCATCGCCGAACTGATCGGGGAGAAGGTGGGTGAAAAAGTCGCTGACAAAATAAATGACCAGCTCAAACTGATTCCCACGGATTTCGATATCACGCTGCGCAACAAGACGCTGAATTTCTACCTGATGACGGCGTCCGTCACTGGCGACAGCACCGGTCTGGAAGTGGCGGTGACCGAGGCCGATGCACTACCACCGGTCAACCAGCGCGACCCCAGCGTGATCCGCGAACCCGGCTATCACATTCATGATCGCAGCGCCGTGCTGCCGGGCTTCACTGCCACCACACCCAATGGCCAGCCGTTCGATGTGGGCCTGAGCCTGGACTGGGATATTCTCAACAAGACCATCCACAGCGCCCACCTCACCGGCATCGACAAATTGTCCACCACCGTGGCCGGCAGTTCGATTCCGAAACTGGGTACCGTACTGAAAAATTACGAGATGAAACTGGATGTAGTGCCGCTGTATTCACCTTACCTGGATCTGCCGCTGCCGCGCACCACACCCGCACTGGCCAGCGTGCAGGCAAAAGATGTGCAAATCACTGCACAGGTACGCCGCACCGATATCGAGGACACGTTCCACCCGCTGATCCAGATCGTCGCCAATGTGCGGGCGGATATTGGCCTGGGCCTGAGCGGCAATCGCATCCGCGTGCTGCTGGACACCGATCCCCGCATCGATATCGATTCGGTGGTGAAAGAGCAGTCCTCGATTGTACTGGATGAAAAATTCATTCAGGCACTGGTGGATTTCGCGATTCCCAAAGTGATGCCGCGACTGGCGGATGCGATTCAGGAAATCCGTCTGCCCACTGTGGCGGGCTACACGCTGATCCTGCTGGAAGCCGAAAACATCGGTAACCGGTTCTTCAAGGTGTATGCGCGGGTGACGCAAGGTACTGGCGGCGTGGGTGGTGGCGGCGGTATCTGCTGCATTGGTGGAGTGGGTGGTATTGGTGACGTGGTGCTGGATACCGAACTGACCACGCAGTGATGACCCGGTCGTAACGGCCGCTTTCAGAAACTCAGCAAGACTTCATGCCGCCCGCTTCAAACGGGCGGCATGTTTCGTTTGGGTCGTGGGCTGGCAGGGAGTAGCACTTTATGCCTGAAGTATTCGATTTGGGAAATTATGCTTGAAACTGAGAGGCCCACCTTGTTGCAATGTATCGGGGCGAAAATTTTTGCGGTGAAAACAATACCGCTTGGGGCTGAAAACCTGCCATTTTCACAAACCGTTCGCCTCAACTATCGGTCAGGAGCGGACATTCTTACATCTGCCGGCAAGGGCGAGTAGGAGACCTTGACTGTTAGACTTCTCTGCCTCATCCGATCGCGAAAAGCAGACATTCATCAACATCTGCACACGATGTTGGATAGCATGATGTAAATATCAAAAGGTTAAACCAGATTAGACTTTTACCCCAAGTCAGCCCTTTTTCTTTTTCTGTCCTTTTTCTTTTGCCTTCTTTTCAAGCCGTCTTTTGGTCAGGTCAATGGCGCTATTGCCAACCGCCACCCAGAAATTCGCGACATCTTCCACTAGGTCATCCAACGATACGTCCAGGTGCCCATCCAGCCAACTCACGATAATTTCGATGGTTCCACCGATGAGCAAGGCAGAACCCACCTTGGCGATCACATTGGGCTCATCCGCCTGATGATATTCGATACTGAACGCGGAAAGTGTCTGCGCAAATTTCCTGATGACATCCTGGCGATGCTGTAATGCGCGAGGATTGTCACCCGCCATACTGAACAGCATACGCGCCCGGCGCGGATCATCTACCAACCATCCAATGCTGTGCTTAAGCGCATGACGGGCCAACGCCATCGTATCAAAACCTTGCTGCAATCCTGACTGAACAGCTGCCTGCCCCGTTGCAATCAGCTGCTCGGCCAATTCATCAATCAACGCCGCACCCAGCTCATCGAGATCAGCAAAGCTCTCATAGAAATAGCGCTTGTTAAGCCCAGCTTCCTGACAAAGCTGGTGAATGGACAAGCCTTTCCATCCGGATTCCGCAGCCATTTTGAAAGCTGTATCGAGAAGGGTTTGACGACGGCCGCTGATTCGTGATTCAGCGGACTCGCCAAGGAACGGACGTGTTGGTTGTGACATGAATGCTGCCTGCCTTGTTGTTGCCCCCTCTTATAGAGAGATCGGTTGCCTGTGACAAGCCGGTATTGACGGCCTGTCTGAACTTATCCTATCATTGGTACAGAACTGTACCAACTATGCCTAAACACTTTTATGTTCACACCAGCGACGGAGACCCGCCATGAATGCAACCGCTGCGCTCAGCACATCTGCTGCCACGCCCCCTAAATCGGATCAGGCCTACATCGAAGAATTAAGAAAGCTGTCGGTCAAGCAACCCGAAAGGGCTAAAGCGCTGGCGTGGGATCTGTTCAAGGAATTACAGAAGACCGACCAACAATATCGCCTGGGCGGAGTGTTCGCGCTCGGCACCGCCCCGGAATCACCCCACGGCGACTGCGAGGGGATAAACATGAATCTCTATGGCGCTGCATGGCTCAGAGCCATAGATATGCTGGTCAAACTGGGTCAACGGCTGGGTGGTATCGGCTGGGCCGGGAAGACGTTTGATGCCCAAAATGGCACGGGATATAACCGCCTGACACAGGGTGCCAGAATCGCGGCGTTGCTTGTCATGCCCCATTACA
This sequence comes from Gammaproteobacteria bacterium, assembly GCA_013178375.1. GTDB lineage: Bacteria > Pseudomonadota > Gammaproteobacteria > Pseudomonadales > Ketobacteraceae > Ch67. The sequence goes on along the minus strand of JABLXQ010000023.1, from coordinate 58,085 downwards.
AATTGCGAAAAATCAATGGCGAACTCATTGGGTTTGATTTCTATCACGGCATCGACAACTCACCCGTAGCACCCAACATTCCTGTCCGAGCCCTTAACTACAACGTACCCGAATTCAACAATCCTCTCGTGCTGCCCAAGACCCGCGATGAGATTGTCGAGATTGTGCCTGATGTATTTCTCGGCCGCGTATTGATTAGAAGCGATTATGGTTGGAATGTTTCCGGCTACTTTGGTTTGCGTTACCCGGTGGGAGGCTAAACCATGGCCATCAAGCTTGAAGGAGCTGTCGTCTGCGTGACCGGTGCTGCTCGGGGAATTGGCAAGGCAACGGCTGAAGGCTTGGCGAAGCGCGGTGCTCGCGTTGTACTCGGTGATATTGACGAGCTCGAAGCCCAGAAGGTTGCAAACGCAATCGGCAGAGGTGCCATCGCTGTCAAACTGGATGTCGCGAATCCGGCATCCTTTGCTGAATTTGTGGCGAAGGCCAAAATGCTAGGTCCCGTAACGCTGCTGGTAAACAATGCCGGCATTCAGCGCACAGGCCGCTTTATCGAACAAGCGTTGGAAAGCCAACATCGTGAGATTGCAATCAATCTGGGTGGTGTGATCAACGGTATGCATCTGGTACTACCAGACATGCTGACACAGGGCTATGGACATATCGTCAATGTTGCCTCCATGTCGGCCAAAATGACATTACCGGGTGTGGCCGTATACACAGCGAGCAAATTTGGCGTTGCCAGCCTTTCTCGCTCTGTCCGATCAGAAATAGACGGTTCCAATGTGACCATTACAACAGTGATGCCCTCTGCTGTACAGACCGAGCTGACCGCTGGCCTCGACATCCGCGGTGTCCCCAAGTCCACGCCAGAAGAGGTTGCTGCTGAAATCATTGCGTCCTGTCGTCACGGCAAGCCTGAGATCACCGTTCCGCGCTGGCTGGCAACTGTTGGAGCCGTTGAAGAACTGCTGCCGGAAAAAATCGGAACGATGCTGAAGAAACTGGCGGGGGCCCAAAAGCGCATTCTGCATGATACGCCACAGTCTCGCGCCTATCAGAATCGAATTTCCCAGTCCTGACCAAGGCGAACTCGAATATATCGGCGTACCAGGGATTGCTTTAGAGATCCCTGACACCGGCAACCAGGACCATCGACATACTCCCAGGTGCATCAGGTCATGAATAAAACGGTTTTGATTACCGGATGTTCGAGTGGCATTGGCCGTGAAACGGCTTTGCGCTTTCAGTGCGAGGGATGGAATGTAATTGCAACCATGCGTACGCCCACTAACGAGCAGGAATTGGTCGAGCTACCCAATGTTATCTGTCCTGCTCTGGACGTGACACAGGAAGCGACGATCCGGAGAGCAATCGCTGAGGCATTAGCAAAATTCGGACAAATCGACGTAGTTGTCAATAATGCCGGCTATGGGTTGATAGGTCCGTTTGAGACCTTTAGCGCCGATCAGATTAACCGGCAATTTCAGACCAATGTATTGGGCCTGATGTCCGTTACCCGGGAAATGCTTCCGCATTTCCGCAGACAGCGTTCTGGTCTGTTTATTAATGTGGCCAGCTTTGCCGGTCGTTCCATTTTCCCCCTTTACAGCGTCTACCACGCCAGTAAATGGGCGGTGGAAGGCTTTTGCGATTCCCTGCAATACGAAGTTTCCTCCCATGGAATACAGGTCAAGATCATTGAACCAGGCCTGGTAAAAACCGAATTCTGGGGTCGCTCTACAGACCGCGAGAATCGTACTGGTGTTAATGACTACGACGAGAAATCACGTCCGGTACTGGATCTGATTGATGACGTAGCGGGCTTATTCGCCACCAAACCTTGCGATGTTGCCGAAACGATCTGGAAGGCAGCCAATGATAGCAGCAATAGACTTCGCTACATCGTTGGTGTTGATGCCCATGCGACATTGCTAGCAAGAAAAGTTCTCACCGACGGACTTTATCGCAGCATCATGAAAACGGCGTTCTCCCGCCCTTCTGTATCCATGCTTCAGAAGGTCTCAGAGAAACTCAAAAAAGCCGTAAATTAGTTTTTTAATATGTGCCAACTGGAGAGTAGGCCATACCACTGTCATGTATATCGATACAGCAAGGAGTGAAAATATTTTGGCGAATGTCAGCTTGGGGCAGAAAACCTGAGCATGTGGACTCGAACTCGAACTTCCCCTCCCAGCTTGAAACAGACGATGCATGAAGATGCTTCAGTGTCTCCTTCGGGTCGAAAGCTACTATTCCTGACCCCTTATCGAATCTTCGCGCACCTACCTGAAAGTGCTGCTGGACTTTGTCGTACGCGAAAGAAACCTGAGAAAATGGTTTCTGTATTCTCGATCACAACATCATTGCTTTAAAAAGTTTTTTCATTCAGTGTCTTCTTTTTCCGCCTCCTAACAAACTGCCCAGTACGCCAAAAAAAGTAGCGACATAGGAGGGAGTGTCGGGTTGTAGATATCCCCGGCAGAGCCGGGGAGGTCCCATCATGAGCTAATTAGACACGGGCAATGTGCGAAACATTTCGATGCCGTGCGTAGTGCCCGTAACAAGGTAGTCGTCCTTAAAGAAAACCGAGAAGGCAGCGCCTCGGGTGCTGGCGCTAGCTATCAGTTTTGGGACGGCCGGGTTGCTGACATCAAACATTAACAACCCACTGATGCCGTCCGCTACATAGGCATAATTGCCTTTGAAGGCGACACCGCCGGCTTCTCCAGGCGTGTTGATGTCGGTAATTAACTGCGGTGCGACTGAGTCACTGACGTCGACAATTTCAATACCATTGACACCTTCGGTTGCCCAGACATGATCGTTTGCAACGGCAACCGATCTGGCGACAGTGGAGAGTTGCAGACTGCCAGCGAGGGCGGGTTGAGAAAGATCGTTGATCTCGACGATCTGCAGCAAGCGATTTCCCAGTGTCACATAAGCATGATCGGCGGTTACCGCAACTGCCTCGGCTTCTTCGGGTAAGCACACATGACCCGCGATAGCGGGGGCGGTGGGTATGGCGATATCCACCGTGAACAATCCGCCAATACCACCAACACCTTGATCGAGGCAGTCCGGCACGCCATAACCATCGCTGTGGCCCCAGGGTACAAAAATGCGCGGGCCGTCCAGAACCATTCTCCTGATTCCTTCATCACCATTCACATAGCTGCCGTTATAAAGCGGCACGTTGACTGCCAGCATAACCGGCCGTGATCCATTGCTGATGTCGGCCACCTGTATCGCCTGATGAAAGGTGTTAGCCATAAACGCATAATTATCAGCTGCGACGACAGAGGCTACTTGCGGTCTTGGCGGTAAGAAATTCGATAAAAGTGTCGGCGCCAGCGGATCGCTCAAATCAAATATCGAAAAGCTGCCATCAAGCACGCGTAAATAGGCGCGATCAGCGGAGGGCGTGAATTGATCGCGTGCACCTCCCAGAATGGCGAGATTTGCTGACTGCGTTAACGGTTGCACCACAGTATCCGGATCGGCGATGGATAGCGTTGTATCGCCCTTGGTGATGTAGACGAATTCCCCATCAGCGGCCAATGAGGCTGAAAAGCCGGTAATGCCCAGTTGTCCTTTCAGCTCCGGCGCCGACGGATTGCTGACATCGAACGCCATTGCGGACGCTGCCACGTAAAGCGTGTCGCCGGATAAAACCAGTTTTTTTCCGCCGTACAAATTCGCCTTCATTTGTCCTGCCAACCTGGGCGAGGTGAGGTTGCGTATATCGAAGACGTACAGCGTGCTCGACGTTGTGTAATAGATGTAGTCGGAGGTCATCTCTAAGAGGGGCGAGATGGAGCTGGGACGAGGCAGGCTGGTCCATAACAACACTGGCGCTGCGGGGTTGCTCACATCAATCATGTGAAATCGATCGATATTGGTGATCACAACATTGTTGCCGGAAACGGTGACGGAATCCGGTAGTATTCCTGGCATGCTGGCAACGAGGAGGGGCGAGGCAGCATTTGTGACATTGAAAAGATGCAAACCGGTGTTGGAGGCGACATAAGCATATTCTCCTTCGACGTCCACATCCCAGGCGTCGCCGCCGGGCACGGAAAACGATCCGCGATAAACTGGCGCTGCGGGATTGCTGACATCGACAATGCTGACACGGGACGAAGTTACGGCGTACACAAAGTTACCCGCCAACACCAGTTCGCGTGTCGCGCCAAGGGCGAAGGTTCGTCCGACGAGCACAGGATTTTCAACATCCCGTACATCCACGATCACCAAACCCACATCCAGTCCCACCATGTAAGCGTAGCCGTTTGCCACCACCACGTCCCAGAACTGCGCAAGTTCCGAAGTGCCAGAAAGCAGGCTAGTAGTCACGATGGGGTTGACTGCGCTCCGTGCCAGCAGCTTGATATCGTTATTGCCAATTCCACCCGCAAGAGACTCACTGACAGTACCCAGTTGGTTTGGACGCTTGAGTTCATCCGTTAAGGCAGGACTCCATGCCAGAACGTCGTCATAGGTGTCTGCGCCACCTGTGGGTGCCAGCAATAACGCACCCGCGTAATGGTCAAACATCTGCTGGGTTTCGTCGCTGGGATAACCAGCACCAATGTAGTATGCGATATTGTGGAAGATGGTTTCGGTCAGTACCGAGGCTTTCCAGCCGCCTGCTTTCAATTGCGCGCCACTTAATACGATGCGCAAGGGTGATTCCACTGTGCAGGCATCGGCGTCGTTGTCGGGCGGGCATTTGAATTCGACGCCATACAGCAGGTTGTCGTCGATCTTTCTGCTGAGAACGCGCAAGGAAATCGTGCCATCAGTCGCTGAGGCTTTCCCGACCGCTTTCACTGTTCTGCCCGTGCCCAAGGCTGCAGCAGCGTTCATGTCAAACACTTCCACTGTTGCGCCTTCAAACGAATAGGGGTCACCGGCACTGCTGCGCAATTCGGCTGAACCCTCAATCTTGACGCAATTCGTCAATGCAGGAATGATGGCCAGCAATAACATTTTCTTAACGAAAATCCCTAACGATCTGCTCAACCCTGCTCTCGACGATGGTTGCCGGGTAAGAGTGGATTGGATGAATAGCTTAAACATGGTGGATCCCTCCTGTTGTTTCGTCACTGAATCAAAGGATAGGAAGTACAAAGCCCCTTTCCTTTGAAATCCTATCATAGAAATCCGAGGCACAAGCGACCCAATTGCCCCGTCAATACCCAATCCCCGCCTTTGCGTCCCCTGAGTTCCGAGGCTCGATCGCCGAATTTTTCGCCGACTTTCTTGAAAGGAGAATCTAGCAGGCGCAGCTCTTCCTGCCGTGTTACCGCAGCAAGTCGTTGGCGATCCTATCGATGGGATTATTTAACGCTGGAACAAAGCCGTCTGATCCGGCGGCACTGTTGCGTCATTGATGCTGGGTACCGGTGGTGATTCCTTAAGCGCCAGATGTCTCAGAATCTTTTAGATCACGGCAGAGTCTTCGACGCATGCAACGACTTTGACGTGCCCACCGAAGCGTTCGCAGTGCTCGGTATCAATATTGAAGACACGCTTGAGCCGCTGCATCCATGTCATTGCATTGCGGTACTCCTCAATGGATCTATCCTGTGAGCTTTAGCACCTTACCCATCATTGCCGGTTGCTGGGCCAGCAGCAGGCACAGTTGATAAGCGAAGCTCAGCACCCACCGGCGAATGGGAATGGCCGGTAACACCTCGTCCACCAGTAACGTCGCGCACTCGGCCATGCGCCTGACACCGCAACTGGGGCAGAAGCCCCGCCGCTTGCAACTGAGTGCAACCAGGCACTCATGCTTGCAAAGAGCCGTGCTCAAGACGACCGCAGCGGAGGGAATCCTCAAATTCCTGCCGGACATAAGCGGCAGCGCCCTTGCGCGTGAAGTTGGGCACAAAACTCGGAGTAATGGGTTTCCACGACAATATTTTTTTCCCATCACTCGAACCACAGTAGCGTCAGGGAACCTCTGAACAACCACTACGTTATTCAGAGCTTCTCTAAAGCGGCTTCGCAGCAAAAGTATCACAAGCCTTCACCGCCCCAGCTGTATACCCAGCGCCAAACCACTTCCTGCGCTGCTCCGACGTCCCATGCGTAAAACTTTCCGGCACAACATAACCCTGGGCCTGCTTCTGCAACCGGTCATCACCAATCGCCGACGCCGCATTCAGAGCTTCATCAATATCGCCCGCTTCAACCAACTTCCTGTCGACATTCGCCGCGTGCGCCCAAATGCCCGCGAAACAATCGGCCTGCAACTCCAGCCGCACCGACAACGCATTGGCCTTGGCCTCGCCCGCTTGCCCCTTCATGCTTTCAACCTTGCCGGAAATACCCAACAGATTCTGCACATGATGCCCGACCTCGTGCGCGATCACGTAAGACTGCGCGAAATCGCCCGGCGCATTGTGGCGCTGCTTCAGATCACGATAAAACGACAGATCAATATAGACCTTGTGATCACCCGGACAATAAAACGGCCCCATTGCAGCACGCCCCAGTCCACAGGCGGAATTGACGGCGCCAGAAAACAAAACCAGCTTGGGTTCCTGATAGGTGGCACCCATGGTCTGAAACTGCTTGTGCCAGGTTGTCTCGGTATCGGCCAGAACCACGGAAACGAAGTCCGCCAGCTCCTTGTCTTCAGCAGTGGGTTCATAGCGAGCGGACTGCGCCGGCACCGCGCCGCCCTGCCCACTCAGCAGGGACAGCACATCAATGCCAAAAAACTGGCCCCCGAATACCACTACTGCGCCCACCAGCAGAATTATCCTGCCTCCCTTGGTACGAAGCAGCAGGGGCACAATCCGGAACAACAGGACCAACCCTCCACCACCACTCGCCGCATAATTCGGTGAGGCGCCCCGCTGATCCTCGACACTGCTGCTGCGACGTTCTGATTTCCAGCGCATGGTTGGCCCCTCTCACATGCCCGCAAAATTCGGTAATCCCCCCGAAAATAGCCGATTTCAAAAGTAGGATTTTCCCGTACTCTAGCACACAGGAGATTCTGCTTGAATGCGTGAAAATTTACCGACAGCCAAAGCCGGCGAGGCTGCCATAGATAGCGGGCGGGCGCATTATTTTTCAGTTTTTGTTACTGGAAGGAGGCGAGTGGAGCAGTGCGTGCCGCGCAAGCTCCACTTCATTCTGATCTTGTGACATGGCGAAGAAGATTCAAAACCGTAAAAACGGCAGTCATGGTAGCCGCTAGTACAGACGTTACAGGCATGGATCACCTTGCACAAAACCTTCCGTGACAACCGGCGCGATTCCTGCGGCCAGATGCTGCAGAAAGCATCCGTACTGATGTTTGACAGCGTCTGACTGGAACAGTACTTCGTGACCGTTGTACAGCAACGCGGGATTGTCGCCACGATACCGCATCACCACATTGATACGCGGACCATAGCCGGGCACCTGAAAATTATTCGAAACCGGATAGGCAAGCTGTTGCGCCCCAGCGATGCTGATGTGAGGCATGAACGTGCGCCGGTCGGACGCACCGACATCCTCACCGGCAAGATCTGATCCCAGCGCCATAAAGAATGGCCGCTGCGTGGCTTCCGGCAACAGGTAGTCATTGTAGCCGGAAAAACCAATCACGTGCGGCGGCGTTTTGGTGGGATAGCGCATCAGGGTTTCAATGTTCGTCGCGGCTTCAACCGGACCCAGAAGCCATTCCATCAGCATCAGAAACGGGTGCGCGTCATCCAGGTTGAGAAGCGGTATCCGGTTGATGACGGCAGTGTTCATCGTCAGCTCAAAACCGGGATTGTTGTTAAACAGTCGTGTCCAGGTACCAGCAGCACCGGAAAAAATAACCCCCTGATAAGGACGTGGATCGGCGGCCACCATCAATGAGCTGACCCAGTTGCCCTGGGATTGCCCCAAGTTCACCTCCATGTCCGGATCAATGCGGAAATGCGTTTGCCCCGGCCCCGGATCGGCGTCGGGACACAGCGCGCGGTTCACTTCAATTCGCTCAATGATACGGCGGAAATAAATTCGCTCCCACGCCATCGTCTGGTAAACGCCAAGCGAGCCTACGGGATTGAACAGGTTGTAGACCGACGTGCCAAACAGACTGCGAACCTGGCCAATATGATCGCGGGCTGTATGCCCCGCCAGCCCGCTGCTGGCCCAGCCACGTTCTGCTGCAATCTGCGCGGGGCCTTCACCCGCCTTGCCAATGTAATAGGGGTAATGGGCAAGATCGACATGATCGAATTCACCGCGATCGTACACCTGACGGGCATTGCCGCTGGCACCGTGCACATAGGACAACAACGGAAATCCTGCAGCCGGCATTGGCGTGAACTTGGGAATGGTCAGCACAAACTCGGCGCGACGGGTGCGCTGTTCCAGCGGTTCACCGTTCGCATTCAATTCAATTTCACCGCCGGACAGCCAGTACGGCGCCACGCCTTTCTGATAGCTGGGCAAATCCACAAAGCCGCGTATTACACAATAGCCGGGATAATCATCCAGCGTATCCAGTTCACTGACAGGCAATGCGGGCAATTTTTCCGCCCGCATTGCTACCTGTTCGGAAGCCTGGTGAAAGCGCAAAAGCGGATCGCCGGTGGTCCAGACGGTGGCGCCAACGATACTGCCTGGATCGATGTTGTTCTGTGTCAGATAGTTGCGCAAGGGTTCATAGACAGCATTGACGGTATCGGACAGAGGCACCTCATTGCGCGAGGGAATCAATACGGCGGACAGTTGCGGATGCTGCTCCCAATAATTCAATCCTGTTAGCGGTGCAGCATCTGACACGATCAACGCATAAGTAGTGTTCGGGCGCAAACTGACGCCGAGCGTGGGGCTCACTTGCAGCAGATGTTTTGGCCGATAGGTGTCAGGTATATTGGTTTGCGAGAGCTGCAGAGGAAAGTGTCGTCCATACTCCGGTGATTCGATATCGACATCAATCAACTGCACCGGCGACTGCGGATCGGTGTAATCCACATCGTTGTCGGACATGGCATCCAGATCGATCGCCGCTGCGAACGGCAAGTACACCGGCATGGCTGTATGATAGCCGTTCGCCGTCTGCTGAATGCCATTGACATAGCGTTTGGTCAGCCAATGGATCTGGCGGGGAAAGTCGTCGATGTCGATGTTGCCCTGATCGTCGCGACGCAAATCGGTGGGAAATCCGTTCGCGTAGAAATTGCCGTGTTCCAATCCAACGCCAGGCAAACCCATTTCCACATGGTTGGCCGTCGGCATTTTGCAACCATTTAGTGTTGCCAGCAACGCTGCAATGCAGCAAACAGCTCGAACTGGTCTCATCGAAAATGGCTCCCGGATTATTTTTGTTATTTGAACTTGAGGACTTCATCTGACTGATCAGAATGAAGTGACACTCACATTTCCAAACTTTGCTGGTTATCGTAGCGCGGGAGATACGCCAGTATCTTGTAAGTATCGGCCTTGATAGGGCAGGTATGAGACGAATGCTGGCCAGTTTGTCCGGCGGCCAGCGCTGGCTCGCAAACAAACGGTACAGAACTGGAAGAAGGCACAGGCGGAATGGTTGTCAGGGGAGCGTGAATGGCGAATAGACTGGACTAAGTGATTCAGGCCGAAGTGGCCGGTGCAGATTGGCAGAGTCAACAAAAAACCCGGCGAACCGGGCTTTTTTTCGACCCTCAAAACGATCTGATCAGCCGATGGTGCCACTCACAATCGGATTGAACGACAGCAGGCTATCGCGCATGGTGCCATTACCCAGGCCCTGGCCCGGGAAGCGGGTGGTGAACTGGGCCTGATCGCCATGCAGCGCCATGTAATTCAGCGCGACCGTTTCCACCAGCAAATTGACGTTGTTGGCGGCGGGGCTGGATGCGGTTTCCACATCGCCGTTGCCACGGAACCAGCCAATCTGGCGACGGGCAATATCACCACCGATCAGGGTCGGACGGCCACCGGGGTTGTACACCAGATAGAACGAGGCGGCGGTGGACTGGTTGTCGCCGGTCCAGACGCCCTTGCCACGGCCTTCGGCGGAATCGTCCACCATGCCATTGCTGGCCACCGAACCGTCGCTGAACACATACAGCATCAGCGGCACGCCCACGCGGTGAGCGTATTCGATGCAGGCACCCATGCACTGGCCGGCACGGAAATCCCGCGCCTCGCCGGTAGACCGGTCACCGGTGTGGTAATCGAATCCACCCATGGTGATGCAACCGGCGCCGGAAAAACCGTTTACCACCAGCTTCATCACCGACGCGGTTTTCTGGAATTCGCCGTCACTGTTGAAATCGTTGGTGGAAAAAATGCCGGCAGCGCCGACGATATCCACGTCTGCCACCGGATTCAGCGTGGTTGGGTTGCCATAGCGGTCCGCCAGATCCGCGCTTTTCACATATCCGCAACGCACCATCTCGCGGATCGTGTCCTCGCGGCTGACGGTCACGCCGGCAATCGGGTCCAGCTTCGCCATTTTTTGCTCGCTGATGCGGGCAATGGATTCCATCACGTTCACCACATCGGCCTGGTCCAGCAGACCCACCAGCTTGCCGGTATCCACCAGGCCGGTCACATCGCTGGGACGGTCGATCTTGGTGGGGCGCACGCTGGGGTCCATCATCATCGCCGGTGCCATGGAGTTGCCGCCGGAATCAGAGGGGCGCGAGCCGATCAGGGTCAGCAGCTCACCATCGGCGCCCGCTTTCCAGATGCCGTACATGGGGTTGTGGGGATTATTGCCGGTGTCATTTTCGGAACGGGCCGGAATCACGGCGCCATCGGTCATCGCCAGCGCACCCGGGGATGCCTTGTTCAGAATGCCGCGCAGGAACGCGCTGTCGGTATGGAACAGCAGGCCCAGCTGGTTATTGATGAAGGCAGTGGTGGTCGTGTTCTGCACCGTGGTGATGGCAGGCACCATGTCACCGGGCAAGCCCAGCTTGCTGTAGCCGGCGGTGGTGAGAAAATCTTCCTGGCCATCGCGCTGCCCGACCAATACGTTGGAGCCGGCAATGTTGGCGCCGCCCGCCAGATCGAAACAGATAAAAGGAATCTTGCCTGCACCCTGCACGGTGATGCCGCAGCTGGTACGCAGCGTGTTGATATCACCTGCCAGTTGCGCGTAAGCCTGGCGCGGATTGGCGAACAGACCCAGCAGACCGGGGCCCAGCACCGTAGCCGCGCCGGTCAGCAAACCCTGACGGATAAAATCACGGCGGGTTTTCGGGCGCGCATGATCCGGATACAGCAATGGCGCGTTGGGATTCAGATTCCGCTTTTTATTTTTCATGGTCATATCCTCAAAATCCGGTCCCGTTACTGCACCAGTACAGCGGCTGAACCCAGCGCGGCGGCGCAGGTGGCCTTGACGATTTTCTGCGTATCGGTCGCAGTACCTGAAGCATGACGTGCACGCAGCAGATCAATCAGGTCCGCCAGTTCCGCTTTCATTTCCGCATCGCCCGGCTGACTGCCAACACCGCCCGCCACCTTGTCGAACAGCGGATTGATGATCTGATCCTGCTCCAGCGTAGTATCGAATGCCGGGCCCACCGCCGTGTTGAAGTTGGTGAAGCCCGGGAAGAAGGCGCCACGCAGGGCGGTGTCATCCACCAGCGCGCTGCAGTATTCGATCGCCAGCTGCGCCACGCCCATCTGCTGGGCCGACACGAAGGTTTCCACTGACACAGAAGACGGCAACTGCTGCTTCACGGTGTTGTAGGTGGTTACCACGTTGGCGTTGGTGACAGGCACACCGGTGATCTTCGACATGCTGGCACTGATCTCGGCGAAGTTGCGCAGGCCGATATCCGGCTCGGCATCACCCGCCGTGGGCGGCACCGGGCTGACCGTACCGATCACACGCACGTCAGTGTTGTCACCAATACGCTCGAAGGTCAGGAAGAATTCATCCGAATTGGAACCGCCTTCCAGCGGCAGCACGGTACCGATGTTGGCCAACACCTGACCCATCTCGCCGTACTGGCTGGAATCCAGGTTGGTGCTCAGCTTGGCATAGGCCTGGCCCACGTTGGGCTCCTTGCCGTTGATGCCGACACGCATGCCTGACACCGGAATATTGTTGTAGGAATCCTGCACGGCATCCTGCGCAGTGCCGCTGGCGCGAACACGGTACAGGAACGGCTCGTTGAACAGGTAGCTGTAGCTGTCGAACACACTGGTCTGGAATACCACGTAACTGTTGAAGCCGTCGTCGATGTCCACCAGATCGGTGACGTTGAACATCAGGTAGTATTTCTCGCCCACGCCGGCATCGAAGTTGGTGGTGATTTCATCCGTCGTCAGCACCCGGTTATAGATGGAGACGAAACGGATGATGCCTTCCCACTGGCGGGAACCGGAGGATTCGCTGCCCAGCATGAAGGCGAAACCGTCATCCCAGCCATTGATGTTGCCGCCATCGACGTTATCGGCATCACCGGTGTAAACACCATTCACATAGATGCGGCGACCGGCAACGGGGGAGAACGTCACCACCACATGCTGCAAAGTGGCCTGCAAATCTTCATCGTCGGCGCTTGTGGTCAGGGACGGTTCACCGTTGCCGTCAGTGGTGCTGGCACGGTTGAGGAAATCGTAGCGGTACTGGGTCTGGCCCAGGGTGAAGTTGCGTTCCTCGGTACCGGAGGAATAGGTGATGATCCGCGCCGGGCCTTCCTGGGTCACGTTGGCGGGTGCCACCCAGGCTTCGATGGAGAATTCACCGGTCACCTTGATCTGGTCCGACAGCTTCTTGCTGGTGGCGGTGCTGGCCTGGGCACGGCCGCCGCGCCTGATCTGGATGCCGTTGCCGCCTACCCAGTCCACGTCGCCGAACAGGGTCAGGTTCATGCGCGGCTCCACGCCGCTGCTGTCGCCCGCCAGGATGCCTTCACCTTCGGAAAAATCCCACTTGGCGATTGCGCCGGTGTCCACCCGACCACCACCGCTGGCCAGAATGCCATCGGCTTCCAGCACCATCGCTTTGCTGGTCACCCAGTTGGAAGGAATAGCGTTGGGTGCCGGCACCTGGTTGGACAGGGACTTGATCGCATCCAGCATTTCCTGCGCATCGGCCATGCAGTCGTTGCCGCAGTTGTGGAACTCGCTGCGCAGACGCACCACGAAGCGGGACAGGGAATCCGCCAGCGGCCGGTTCAGCACGCCGTCGTCGATATCCATGCGGCTGCGGGCAGCATCATAGGCTTCATTCAGATCTGCACTGGCAAAATAGGGCTGCTGCGGCGTGGCCGAGCCGGACTGGTGGCAACCGTCGCAGCTGTATTCGGCAAACAATGGGTACACCGTGCTGCCGAACGCAGTGACCACGGAATCGTAGCCAGACTGGCCCGCCAGCGGAAACTGCTTGGTGACGGTAATGTCGTGATCCTGAGGCGCACGCAACTCGATCGCGGTGGTCTCGCTGGAGGTGCCACCGGTCCAGCGCTCGATGGCGCGCTGAAGATCGCCGGCACATACGGCGTTACCGTTGTCGATCCAGCAGTTGTGGCCAGCCCGCACTTTTTCCACGATGCGAGAATTACCCGGATTGCCCACGTCCACCACGCTCAGCGCCTGGGCATAGGCCAGGTTGACGTTGTCCTCACGCACGAACTGGGGCGCCTGGCCACCGGTGTTGTGACAGGAACCGCAGCGGTTGCTGGCGCGGAAGGTGTCGTAGAAATAGATTTTGAAACGCTGTACGTCCTCGGTTTCCGGTGTGGGCCCGATGTAGGGACCCGCTGTGGTGGAACCACCGTCATTGTTGCTGCCACCATCCGGGTCGGCATTCACCTCGGTCTTGCCACCACCGCCGCAACCCGCCAGCAACAGGCCAGACACCAACAGAAGGGCCCAACTCATCCGGCTGCCCCGGTTCTTCAACAGATTCGCCTTGATAAACCCGCTCATTCTTGTCTCTCCCCGATTCCGGACCCGATCAATCGCCACGGCAGTAAGTTGCTGCACCCGTGAACAGGGTTTGCATGTTGTAGTTGCTGGATTTAAAGCTGCTGACCATGCTGGAAACCTGATTGATATCGCCCTGGGTGGCCGGCGCGTGCAGACACACAGTCTGGAACACCTGCTTGGCCTGACATTGGGCAAAGGCCTCGCTGTGGGCCAGCTCCATGCCCATCGACTTGGCGCCATTGCCGCCACCCGGCAGCCCGCTATCCCAGCCCAGGGCCGAGTTCTGGCCTTCGCGCCAGTAGTTGTCCCAGCGATCATCCGGTGTCACATAACCATAGCGGAAGTTGTCGGCATTGATCAGGTATTTGGGCTGCACGGAACCGCCGGTGTACTGGATGCTGCCCGCTTCCTCGCCCTCTTCGCCCGACCACTGGTAATAGGCAAACGCCTGGGCCAGTGGGTCCATGCCGGTGTGGCAACCCACGCAGTTATTCAGGAACAGACGGCTGTCGCCACCGGGGCTGCGGGTCACGTCCTGGCGGATGCGGTCCGGCACCAGCGACGTGTCCTTCAATTGCTCCAGATCGTTGCAGAGGAAATTCATCAGGGTGAAACGCAGCATGGCGCGGTTGGTGCCCGCCACGAAATAGGCCTTCGCACCGGCGCGGGTGGTCATCACCCCGGCAGTGGCATTGGCGGGCAGGCCGGTGACGGAGGACTGCGACTGGCGGACCAGAATATCTTCATCGCCAAGGTTGGCGCCGCTGTTTTCCAGCGCTGCATAGTGATCGTTGCTGCCGGTGGAATAGGCGGGAATACCGTTCACGTCGCCGACATAAATGACGTCACCGTGCAGAGCCTCGCGGAAATCGGAACCATCCCGCACCAGGCCGATCAGCGTGGCGGAGAAATCGTTCAGGTCCGCGAACACGGTCTGTTCTTCATTGGTCCAGGGAGTGAACAGGTTTTTCAGGGTGACGTTATAGAAGGCGGGGGAATCCATGGCCAGGGCGGCGGCATCACGGGCAGCGCTGTCGCTGTCGGTGACATCGTTGCTGTCACTGTCCATGATGGCCAGCATGGCGGCCAGTTCACCGTCCGTGGGCGGAACCCCGGCGATGCGATCATACATGCGCTTGGCCTGTTCCCGCGCACCCGCCTGCGCCGGTGCCGAAGCGGTTGCCAGACCAACACCCAGTGCCAACGCACTCACCGATGCCACCCACGACAATTTATTCTTCTTCAACATGAACATGGCGCTTAACCTTCCGCTCCCGGTTGCCTTGCGAAGACGCACGGAATCCCAAGCATCGATTCCATATCAGGCAGAGTGGTTGATAGTACCTCTTAAGTTTATACACGGGACTAAAAGTCCATACGTGACGGGCGTCGCAATCCAGTGATCAAGGATTGAACCCTTTAGGGCAATGTGAATCAGTCGAGAAATCCCACACAAAAGTCGATGTAAAACTCCACCACTGGCCGATTTGCGCTTTTAATAGAAGAAGGACAGGTGCGCGTGTCGCACCGGCAGGCTGTTATTCGCGAGTTTTCCACATGCATATTGAGCATCATCTGGTTAAAAAAACCTTACCCAAATTCCAATGGGTTATATGGAAGCCGCTGGCGCTGTGCGCCGTTCTGGTGCTTTCGCTGACAGGCTGCGGCAGTGGCGATGACATGCCCGGCGGTGCGGAAAACCAGGATCCGGACCCGCTGATCACCGACGTGCCGATGTTTTACATCGAGCGCCCCCTGCGCATGAGCGAAGATGCGCCGGACACAGTCGAACCGGACGACCTGCGCGATCCCCTCACCTTTCACGGCAGCGCCCACCTTTATATGAAGGTCCGCGCGGCACAAAGCGCACCCAGCATCGACCTGTCGGCCCGCGCGGTGTCTGGCAATGTGGATGTGCGCGATCTGGATGTGTCGGCAGACGGTCGCTATGTGCTGTTCTCGCTGCGGGGCCCTGGCGATCCCGACGATGACGAGGAAGATCTGCCCAGCTGGAACATCTGGATCTACGACATCCAGACCGATGACCTGCGCCGGGTGATCAACGACACCAACCAGGACGACAAGGGCCATGACATCATGCCGCGCTTTCTGGCGGACGGCCGCATCATCTTCGCCTCCACCCGCCAGCAGAAATCCCGCTCGATCCTGCAGGACGAAGGCAAGGACCAGTTCTCCCATCTGGAGGAATCGCGCCAGCAGCCGGCCCTGAATCTGCACGTGATGAACGCCGACGGCAGCGACATCCACCAGGTGAGCTTCAACCAGAGCCACGACATGTACCCGGTGGTAATGGGCAATGGCAAAGTGGTGTACAGCCGCTGGGACCGTTATGCCGGCGACAACGGCATCCACCTGTATGAAATGAATCCCGACGGCACCAAGAACCAGCTGTTGTATGGCCGCCACTCGCACGCCACCGGCAACAATGCATCGGCGCTGGAATTCATTCGCGGCAATCTGATGCCCGACGGCGACCTGTTCGTGCTGGCGCGCCCCAACGGCACCGATTATTACGGCGGCGATTTCCTGCGTATCGACACTGCCAGCTACGCGGACAACACCCAGCCAGTGAACGGCGTCAGCGGCACCGGCCCGGCGCAAACCACCGTCACCAACAAGCAGATCCTCACCGACGGCAGCATCTCCCCCGGCGGCTATTTCTCGGCGTTCTTCCCGATGTGGGACAACACCAACCGCGCCCTGGTGAGCTGGAGCCAGTGCCGCGTCGTCATCGGCGCCGCCACGCTGCCCTGCACCCAGGACAACCTGGAAACCAGTGGCGTTGAAGCAGCACCGCCCGCCTACGGCCTGTGGATCTACAACTACCAGGACAACACCCAGATTCCAGTGGTGGTGGCGCGCGAAGGCGTGGTCTACACCGATGTGGCGCTGGGCGCATCCCGCACCCGGCCCACGATTATTTACGATGGCGATGCACTCACCGGCGTGGTGGAAGGCAAGGTCTCGCCGGAAACCTTTTCGGACATGATCGCGGCGGAGAACGAGGAAGCCATCCTGCACATCCGCAGCGTGTACGACTTCAACGGCACTGCGCGGAACCCGCAGAACACCGCCGCCGTCAACCTGAACACCCTGTCCAATCCGTCCCTGAGCGACGCCGGCGACCGTCCTGCCCGTTTCCTGCGCATCGTGAAAGCAGTATCGGAACCCGACCGCGACCTGAAGGATCCCGAGAACGGCTCTTTCGGCAATGCGGGCGCCCAGCGCATGAAGGAAATCATCGGCTATGCCCCAATCGAACCTGATGGTTCGGTGAAAGTGCGGGTGCCCGCCAACGTGGCACTGTCACTGAGCGTGCTGGATGCCAATGGCAAATCCCTCAGCCAGCGCCACAACAACTGGATCACCCTGTTGCCGGGCGAAGTGATGGAATGCAAGGGCTGTCACGCCAGCGGCAACACCGGCGCTGCACTGCCGCCCCACGGCCGTTACAACGCCCAGGCACCCTCTATCAATAGCGGGCGGCCTCAGGGGTCAGCCTATATGGGCGCTGCCTCCACCATCACCTCACCCTTCGCCAGCGCCACCATGGCAGAAGCCCGCGCTGACGCCAACGAAGACATCATGGAGCTGAGTGCCGACCTGCTCTTCACCGATGTCTGGACCGACACCGGCAGCGAAGCAGCGGATGACCCCGTCAGCCTGCGCTACCAGGACCTGCCCAACTACTCGTCACTGCTGTCATCGCAGACCACGCCGGCCAACAGCAACTGCAGCCCGTGGAACAGCCACTGCCGGATCGTGATCAATTACAACGAGCACATCCAGCCGATGTGGGATCTGGATCGCGGCACCCTTACCACGCCGATCCTGGCCACCGACACACAACCCGCCACCTGCGTCCGTTGCCACAATGCCACCACCATGGCCGCCAATGCCGATGACGACGACTTCCCACCCACCCAGCTGGAGCTGACCAACCAGAGCGACGTGGGTGGCGACGTGCGCGTGCGCTCCTGGTTCGAACTGTTCACCACCCGGCCGTTCCAGGTGGCAGTTGGTGCGAGTCTGGCGGACTGCACCAGCGTGCTGATACCGGTGCTGGACGGCAACGGCGATCCAGTGCTGGATGAAAACGGCGATCCGGTCACTGAAAACGTCTGCCCTCCTGGCGTCACCACTACAACGGCCACCATGTCCTCCGGTGGCGCCCGTGCCAGCGCCGCCTTCTTCAACAAGTTCGAGGGCGCCGGTTCCCACGCCGGTTATCTGCTGCCATCCGAACTGCGTCTGCTCGCAGAATGGCTGGACATCGGCGGCCAGTACTACAACAATCATTTTGATGCCCCCGACGCCAATTGACACTATCCGCGGCGCGGGTGGCCCACCCCGCCGCGATGCTATAGAATGCGGCAAAAAACAACACCTTAAAAAATCCAACGAAAGGCCGGCCGCCCGCCCTATGTTTGCCCGAATTCTGATTGTTATCGCGCTTGCCAGCAGTTTCGGCGCCGGCAATGCCCTGGCCACGGACTATCCCTCCGTTGAAGTCGTCGATGCCTATCTGGACATGCGCACCGGTCCCGGCCGTGGCTATCCCCGCGTGCAGATCGTCGAGCGCGGCGACTACATCGAAATCATGGCGCAGAAAACAGACTGGTTCCGGGTGCGCACCAAAAAAGGTTTCGAAGGCTGGGTCAGCCGCGAAGACATGGAGCGCACGCTCGATCCCGATGGCGACCAGGTCGCGTTCGACAAGGTAGGCCAGGACGAATTCGCCCACCGCCGCTGGGAAGCCGGCGTGAAACTCGGCGACTTCGAAGGCAACACCATGATCGCCGGCCTGCTGGGCTACTACTTCACCCAAAACCTGTCGGCAGAACTCACCCTGGCGGAAGCACTGGGCAGCTATTCCGACGGCCAGCTCGTCAACATCAGCCTGACCCACCAGCCCTGGCCTCACTGGCGCGTGTCCCCCTATTTCACCGTCGGCGGCGGCGCCATCAAGATCCAGCCCGAAGCCCGCTTTGTGCAAACCCGCGACCGCACCGACCAGACCGTGCACGCCGGCCTCGGCGCCCGCGCCTACATCACCCGTCAATTCATGCTGCGGGGCGAATACCGCAGCAATGCCGTCCTCACCGACGTCGATGACAACCTGGAGATTGAAGAATGGACAATAGGCTTCTCCGCCTTTTTCTGAGCGTCGCCACTGCCTGCTTCCTGCCCGCTGCCGCCACATTCGCAGCGGAAGGCGACATCGTGGAAGAAGCACCCGTGATCGATCCCTCCGTCGTCCGCCTCGGCCTGAAGGAAGCGGACATCGACAGCATGGACATCGAAGTCGGCGGCTACGTCGGCTACATGAGTGTGGAAAATTTTGGCACCGACGCCGTGTACGGCCTGCGCGGCGCCTGGCATGTCACCGAAGATCTGTTCATCGAAGCGCAGTACGGAATGACCTCGGCAGGCAAAACCAGTTACGAGGATCTGGCACCGGCTACCCTGCTCACCGGCGATGACCGCGACCTCATCTACTACAATCTTTCGATGGGATTCAACGCGCTGCCGGGCGAAGTGTTCATCGGTGAGAACAACGCGTTCAACACCGACATTTATTTTCTCGCCGGTGCCGGCACCACCGAATTTGCCGGCGACCGCGAATTCACCATCAACATCGGCGCGGGCGTGCGCTTCATTGCACTGGACTGGCTTGCGATTCATTTAATGATGCAGGATCTGATATTCGAAAAACCGGCCATCATTGATCCGGCCGATAGCGGGGAAGCGTCACACAACATGCAATACACCACCAGCGTCACGGTGTTTTTCTGAACCGGGGAATCACTGAGGATTTGGCGTCATGACTCATCTGTTCCGACTGGCAACACTGATCACCTTTTTTTCGCTGGCGTTCTCGGCCAATGTTTTCGCCGCCACCGAAACCCTGAAAGGCCCGGCACCCCAGTTCGCCCTGCCCGCAAAAGGCGGCGGCCAGGTACAGCTGGCGGATTTTCAGGGCGACGTGGTGATGATCAACTTCTGGGCCTCCTGGTGCGGCCCGTGCCGTCAGGAAATGCCGCTGATCGAAGCGCTGTACAAAAAGTACGGCAAGCTCGGCTTCACCGTGCTGGCAGTGAATGTGGACGCGAACCCGGCAGATGCGCAGAAAATGCTGGCGGAAATCCCCACCAGTTTCCCCATCGGATTCGACAGCAAAAACAAGATCAGCGAACTCTACAACGTGGATTCCATGCCCAGCACCGTGATGGTGGACCGCAAGGGCAACATGCGCTTCCTGCACCGGGGTTACAAGCCGGGTTATGAAGCGGATTACGAAAAACAGATTCGCACACTGCTCCGGGAGCCGTGATGAAAACCCAGTACCTGCTGCTGGCCCTGACACTGATCCTGGGCAGCCTTGCCGGCTGCTCCAGCATCAAGCCCTGGGTCAAACCTTACGAACGCACCAATCTGGCAGATCCGATCATGAGTTTCAGCCGTGACCCGGTGCAGGAAGTCTATATGCACCACGTGTATCAGGCGCGGGAATCGGCGCGGGGCGCGGAAGGCGGCGGCGGAGGTGGCTGTGGCTGCAACTGATATCCGTTTTTCCTGCAACACGCCCGCCCGGTTCCTGCTACTGGCGCTGGCCCTGCTGCTGGCGCCGTTGCAGGCAATCGCGTCGGTACTGCCGGCGGATCGCGCCGACGTCATGTACCACCAGTACGACGGCGGCGGCATGACCATCGACGGTCCCTCCGTGCTGGTGCGCAAGGCCGTGCGCGACGATCTGTCCCTGAGCGCCAATTATTACGTGGACCAGGTCAGCAGCGCGTCCATCGACGTCATCACCACCGGCGCCAGCAAATACAGCGAGGAGCGCACCGAATTCACCGTCAGCGGTGACTACCTGCTGAACAAAACCATCATCAGCGGCGGCTACACCGGCAGCTCCGAAAATGATTACGAGGCCAACACCTACTACTTCGGCATTGCCCAGGATTTCTTTGGCGACCTGTCCACGCTGTCGCTGAATTATTCCTACGGCGCCGACGATGTTTTCAATGCAACCGATGAAGCCTTCGAAGACAAGGTCCGGCGCCAGAATTACCAGTTCAGCTGGAGCCAGGTCATGACAAAGAATCTGGTGATGAACTTCAACTACAACATCATCACCGACGAAGGCTACCTGAACAATCCGTACCGCTCGGTGCGCTTCCTGATCAACGACGAGGACCCCAGCCAGGGTTATTCCTTCCAGCCGGAATTGTATCCGCGCACCCGCACCAGCCACGCCGTTGCAGCACGCGGGCGTTATTTCCTGCCCTACCGCGCCGCATTTTCCTTTGAATATCGCCGCTTCAACGACACCTGGGAAGTAAACGCCTACAACCTGCAGGTCGGCTACACCCATCCGATCCGCGAAAACTGGACGCTGGATGTGAAATACCGCTATTACTCCCAGGATGAAGCCGAGTTTTATTCCGATCTGTTTCCGGAGATCAATTTCCAGAACTATCTGGCGCGGGACAAGGAACTGAGCGAATTCACCTCGAACAATTTCGGCATCGGCCTGGGTTACGAATTCAAACCGGCCTGGGCCAGCTGGGTGGAAAAGGCGTCCGCCAATATCGCGCTGGATTTCATGGAATTCGACTACAGCAACTTCCGCGACCTGCGCGTGCAGGGTGTGCCCGCCGGCAGCGAGCCCATGTACAATTTCGACGCAACTGTCACCCGCATATTCATATCCGCCTGGTTCTAGCAAGCAATTCGTTCTAAGGGGCACTTCAGTGCCCCCTCAAAGTCCATGACAATCGGCTATAGTTGCAAAAGGAGCGGGAAATCCCCGGTGGATTCCTGCAAAGCCTTGGCATACCTTGCTCCACAGGTTGATTTTCATGGAAGACACCAAAACCGTACTGCTGTGCGACAACGACCCGCACCTGTGTACAATCTACAGCCGTTGCCTCCACGGTCTGCCCGTCCGGCTGCTCAGCTGTGACACTCCCCCAGCCCTGCGCAACATGGCCATCTCGGCCAGCCCCAGTCTGATCATCATGAACATCCATTTCGGCAATGATGACGGCTACCGGCTGTGCCAGCAGCTCAAGCGCAACGAACGCACCCTTATGACTCCCCTGCTGCTCACCAGCGACAGCCCCACTGGCGAGGAGCGACAGCGGGCCCACAGCGCTGGCGCCATCGACCTGATTCCCCGACTGCCTTCCGCCACTTTTTTGCAAGAGAGATTATTCGCCGTGCTGTTCGATCATCAAACGACGTCGCTGCACCACCGTCTGGGCAGCGAGCATTACCAGGTGCTGGTGGCAGAAGACAGCCCGTCACTGCAGCAGTTTTACGATCAGGTACTGTCCGGGCCGGAGTGCTCGGTGCAGCTGTGCGACGACGGCCAGTCGGCCTGGAAAGCCCTGCAGCGCAACGGCGACATCGACCTGATCATCATCGACCTGTATATGCCGGGAATGGACGGCAGGGAACTGTGCAACCTGATTCGCGCCCATCACCAGTACGACCAGATTCCCATCATCGTGATCTCCACCGAGCAGGAAAAGCCGGTGCTGTTCGATCTGCTCAACCAGGGCGTGAATGACTACATCCAGAAGCCATTCCGCGAGGAAGAACTGCGGGCCCGGGTGCGGGCCCATCTGCGCGGCCGGCATTTCAGCCGCGAGCAATTCCGTCTCAACCAGGAACTGATCGAGCTGAGTGCAGCGCTGGAAGACAAGGTGGAACAGCGTACCCAGGAGCTGTTCGACGCCAACGTGGAGGCCATCTACAAACTGGCAGTGGCCTGCGACCTGAAGGACATGGAAACCGCCGACCATATCCAGCGGGTGCGCAGCTATGTGGAAACCTTCTCGCGCCACCTGGGACTGGATGAACGCACCGCGCGGGAATTCGGTTACAGCAGCATGATGCACGACGTGGGCAAGATCGCGATTCCCGACGCGATCCTGACCAAACCCGGCCCGCTCACACCGGCGGAATGGCAGATCATGCGCACCCATCCGCTGAAAGGCCGCGACATTCTCGGCGACAAACCCTTCTTCCGCCACGCCGCCGACATCGCCGTGGCCCACCACGAGCGCTACGACGGCACCGGTTATCCGTTTGGCGTGGCCGGCGAGCAGATTCCCCTCAGCGCCCGCATTGTCGCCATCGTCGATGTTTATGACGCCCTGCGCTCGCGCCGCCCGTACAAGGAATCCTGGCCGGAGGAAGCGTCCTGCAACGAGCTGCAGCGGCTGTCCGGCCACCAGCTGGACCCGCATCTGGTGGGCAAATTCCTGCATCTGGCCGGCGACGGCGAACTGAACCGCATCCGTCAGGCCCACTATCATTGAAATCAGTAGCCACTGATCCACCCAGTCCGTCCGGCATGCGTGACCCATCAGGGGGAATCCCGGTATAATCCGGCGATTCCCCCTTTGCATTGGAAAGGTTCCGCTGAATGGACGTGAAAGCCTACATGGCCCAGGTGGGTCAACAGGCCCGTACCGCCTCCCGCCTGATGGCCAAAGCCGACACCGGCGTGAAAAACCGTGCCCTGCTCGCCATTGCCGGCGCCATTGAAGCCAGCCGCGACGCCCTGATGATCGCCAACGCCCAGGATATGGCCAGTGGCCGCGCCAACGGACTCGACGCCACCCTGCTGGACCGGCTGGAACTCACCCCCGCCCGCATCGACGCCATGATCGAAGGCCTGCACCAGGTGGCCGCACTGACCGATCCGGTGGGCGAAATCACCGGCCTCAGCTATCGCCCCAGTGGTATCCAGGTGGGCAAGATGCGCGTTCCGCTCGGTGTCATCGGCATCATTTACGAATCCCGTCCCAACGTTACCGTGGAAGCTGCCAGCCTGTGCCTGAAGTCCGGCAACGCCACTGTGCTGCGCGGCGGTTCCGAAGCCATTCACAGCAACAAGGCCATTGCCGCCTGCATCAGCACCGGTTTGAAAGAGGCCGGCCTGCCGCAAACCGCCGTGCAGGTAGTGGAAACCACCGACCGCGCCGCCGTGGGCGAACTGATCACCATGCCGCAATTCGTGGACGTGATCGTGCCGCGCGGTGGCAAAGGCCTGATCGAACGCATCAGCCGCGATGCGCGGGTGCCGGTGATCAAACATCTCGACGGCATCTGCCACGTCTACATCGATGCCGAGGCGGATCTGGACAAGGCGATCCCCATCGCCATGAACGCCAAGACCCACCGCTACGGCACCTGCAACACCATGGAAACCCTGCTGGTGCATCAGGCCGTGGCGGCAAAAGTGTTGCCCACCCTGGCCGACCAGTACACAGCAAAAGGTGTGGAACTGCGCGGCTGCGAACGCACGCAGAAAATCATCAGCTGCAATGCGGCGACGGAAGAAGACTGGAAAACCGAATACCTGGCGCCGATCCTGTCGATCCGCATCGTCGATTCCCTCGACGCCGCCATCGACCACATCAACACCTACAGCTCCCAGCACACGGATTCCATCGTCACCGAAAACTACACGCTGGCACGGCGCTTCCTCACCGAAGTGGACTCCGCGTCGGTGATGGTGAATGCCTCCACCCGTTTTGCCGACGGCTTCGAATACGGCCTGGGCGCGGAAATCGGCATTTCCACCGACAAGATCCACGCCCGTGGCCCGGTGGGGCTGGAAGGGCTGACCTCGCAGAAATACATCGTGCTGGGTGATGGCCACGTCCGCAGTTAACGCCATTGGCGTACTCGGCGGTACGTTCGACCCGATTCACAACGGTCACCTGCGGCTGGGCTGGGAAGCCATGACCCGGCTTGGCCTGCAACAACTGCGGGTGATTCCCTGCCATCTGCCGCCGCATCGCGAAAGCCCCAACAGCAGCGCGCAGCACCGGCTGGCGATGGCGCGGCTGGCCTGCACGGATGTGCCCGGCTTCGTGGTGGACGACTGGGAAATCAGCCGCGATCAGCCCTCCTACAGCGTGCACACCCTCAGCCATCTGCGGCAGCAAGTCGGCACGCAGGTGGCGCTGGTGTTCATCCTGGGCATGGACGCGTTCAACCAGTTCTGTTCCTGGCACCAGTGGGAGCGGATTCTGGAACTGGCTCATCTGTGGGTGGCGCAGCGGCCGGGCTCGCAACCACCGAATTTCACCACGCAGGAAGGCAAGCTGCTGCAAAAACGGCAACTGCACAGCACGCAACTGCTGAACACCACCGCCGGCGGCATCTGCCTGCACGACACCACCGCCCTCGACATCTCGGCCACCAACCTGCGCCGGCAGATGGCCCAGGGCATCTCACCCCGCTTTTTGCTGCCCGACGCCGTGCGGGCCTATATTGAACAACATGAACTCTACCGCGACAGGAAAGCAGACCCCGCCAATGACTGAACTGAACCAGCTCAAAGCCATCGTGCTCGACGCCCTCGACGACCTGAAAGCCAAAGACATCGTGATACTGGATGTCAAACCGCTCACCAGCGTCGCCGACCTGATGATCGTGGCCAGCGGCACCTCCAACCGCCACGTCAAATCCATCGCCGACCGCGTGCGGGAACGGGTGCGGGAGGCTGGCTTCAAACCGCTGGGTGTGGAAGGCGAAGACGCCGGCGAATGGGTGCTGGTGGATCTGGGCGACATCATCCTGCACATCATGCTGCCGGACACCCGCCGCTTCTACGATCTGGAAAAACTCTGGAGCATGGGCCCGGACTCGGTTCAGGATTAATCCCGCATGCGAGTAAGGCTGATCGCCGTCGGCACCAAAATGCCGGACTGGGTGGAAGAAGGTTTCGCCGAATACCGCAAGCGCCTCACCCAGGATCTCACCCTGGAGCTGGTGGAAATCCCCGCTGGCAAACGCGGCAAGAACGCCGACATCGACCGCATCACCGACAAGGAAGGCGAACAGATGCTGGCGGCAGTGCAGCCGGGTGACTACGTCATCACACTGGATGTGCAAGGCAAGCGGCTCAGCACGGAAAAACTCGCGCAGCAGCTTGAAAAACTGCTGCAACAGGGTAACCATGTGGCGCTGTTGATTGGCGGGCCGGAAGGGCTGGCGCCCCAGTGCCGCAACGCGGCGCGGGAGAGCTGGTCGCTGTCGGACCTGACACTGCCCCACCCCCTGGTTCGCGTTTTGATTGCGGAACAACTGTATCGGGCGTGGTCTATCCTCAAAGGCCATCCCTACCACCGGTAAGACATGCCCAAACCCATTACTCTCAAGGATCACTATCGCGAAACCCGCGTGTTCGCCCGGCGCAGCGTCGTGGGCCTGGCATTCGTGTTCGTGCTGATCCTGTGTCTGATCGCGCGCATGGTGTGGCTGCAGGTCATTCACTACGAAAAATACCGCACCATGTCCGATGACAACCGCATCACCGTGGAGCCCATCGGGCCCAACCGCGGCCTGATCATGGACCGCAACGGCACCCTGCTGGCAGACAACCGGCCCAGCTACGCCCTCAGCATCATCAAGGAAAAATGCCCGGATATTGATGCCACCATCGAACGCATCGGCACACTGATCCCGCTGGACGACGCCCAGATCGACCGCTTCCAGAAACGGCTGGAACAGCGCCAGCGCCCGTACACGCCGGTGGCGCTGAAGTTCAAGCTCACCGAAGAGGAAATCGCCATCATCGCGCTGAACCAGCACAGCCTGCCGGGCGTGATGCTGGATGTGTCGCTGGTGCGGCACTACCCCTGGGTGGAAACCCTGGCGCACACGGTGGGCTACGTGGGCCGCATCAACGAGAAGGAACTGAAAACCCTCGACCCCACCAACTACAGCGCCACCGAACACGTGGGCAAGACCGGCATCGAGGCCTATTACGAGGACGTGCTGCACGGCACCGTCGGCTTCCGCACCATCGAAACCGATGCCCGTGGCCGCGTCACCCGAGTGCTGGAAAGTACCGATCCGGAGCCGGGCAAGAACCTGATGCTGTATCTGGACCTGCCCACCCAGATCGCTGCCTACAAGGCATTGGAAGGCCGGCGCGGTGCCGTGGTCGCCATCGAACCGGCTACCGGCGGCGTGCTGGCGTTTGTCTCGGTACCCGGCTTTGATCCCAACCTGTTCGTCACCGGCATCGACTACAAAAGCTACCAGGATCTGCAGAACTCGCTCGACCGCCCGCTTTACAACCGCTCGATCCAGGGCCAGTACCCGCCGGGCTCCACCATCAAGCCGATCATGGGTCTGGCCGGGCTGCATTACGGCTTAACCGACTGGGACCGCTCCATCTACGATCCGGGTTTCTACAAGCTGGAAAACGACAACCACTATTACCGCGACTGGAAAAAATGGGGCCACGGCGTGGTGGACCTGCGCACCGCCATCGTCCAGTCCTGCGACACCTATTTCTACGATCTGGCGTTCAAGATGGGCGTGGACCGCATCCACGATTTCTTTGAGCCGTTCGGCTTCGGCCACAGGACCGGCGTCGACGTCACCGGCGAGGGGCCGGGGCTGCTGCCGTCGCGCTTCTGGAAAAAGGCCAAGTACAACCAGAGCTGGTATCCGGGGGAGACGCTCATCACCGGCATCGGCCAGGGCTACATGCTGTCCACGCCGCTGCAGCTGGCACTGTCCACTGCCATCATCGCCAACAAAGGCCACATCGTGAAGCCGCACATGGTGAAGATGATTCAGGAAACGCCGGTGACCGATCCGGAGCCACTGGGCATCATCGAACTCAAGGACCCATCCAACTGGGATCGCACCATCGCCGCCATGCGCGACGTGGTACACAGCCCCCAGGGCACGGCCAAGGGTATTGCCCCGGGCCTGACTTACGAGGCCGCCGGCAAGACCGGCACCGCACAGGTGGTGGGCATCAAGCAGAACGAATCCTACGATGCCAGCAAGCTGGCCGAATGGCACAAGGACCACGCGCTGTTCATCGGCTTTGCACCGGTGAACAATCCCCGGATCGCGGTGGCGGTACTGGTGGAAAACGGCGGCGGTGGCGGCTCCACGGCCGCGCCGGTGGGGCGCAAGGTGATGGACGCCTATTTCGAATCCCTGGCCCAAGACGAGATCAGCAACAACCGGCCGGAGGAAACTGCCAGTGCCCAGTAATTTTTCGTTCAGCCTGGATGCGCTGCGCTCGCCCGTGACCCGGCGGGTCAGCCTGCTGCAGGCCATTCATATCGATGGCCCCCTGCTCGGCGGACTCCTCGTGCTGATCAGCGTGGGCCTGTTCGTACTCTACAGCGCCAGCGGCCAAAGCCTGGACACCCTGCTGCGGCAAATGGCCCGCTTCGGCATCGGCTTCGTGGCGCTGATCCTGCTGGCCCAGATTCCACCCCGCACCTACAAACGCTGGACCCCCTGGCTGTTTGCCGGTGGCATCATATTGCTGGTGGCGGTACTGGTGGTGGGCACCCACGCCAAGGGCGCCCAGCGCTGGCTGTCACTACCTGGCATCGGCCGCTTCCAGCCGTCGGAAATCATGAAACTGGCGGTGCCAATGATGGTGTCCTGGTATCTGTCGGAACGGGCGCTGCCGCCGGGCTGGAAACCGGTGCTGCTGGCGCTGGTGCTGATGCTGGTGCCCACCGTACTGATTGCCAAACAGCCGGACCTGGGCACCGCCGTGCTGATCGCCAGCGCCGGCTTCATCGCCCTGTTCCTGTCGGGGCTGAGCTGGAAATACATCGCCGGCTTCGTGGTGGCCGCCGTGCCTGCCGCCGCTGCGCTCTGGACCGTCATGCACGACTACCAGCGCAAGCGGGTGCTCACCTTCCTCGATCCGGAAGCGGACCGGTGGGGCTCCGGCTGGAACATCACCCAGTCCAAGACCGCGATCGGGTCCGGCGGCATCGAAGGCAAGGGCTGGCTCAACGGCACCCAGGCCCACCTGGATTTCCTGCCGGAAAGCCATACCGATTTCATCATTGCGGTACTGGGCGAGGAATTCGGCCTGTTCGGCATCTGCGCCCTGCTGCTGATCTACTTCGCCATCATCGCCCGCGGCATGTACATCGCCATGAACGCCCAGGACACCTACTCCCGACTGGTGGCCGGCTCCCTCACACTCACCTTTTTCGTGTACGTGTTCGTGAACATGGGCATGGTGAGCGGCATCCTGCCGGTGGTGGGCGTGCCGCTGCCGATGATCAGTTACGGTGGCACCTCGGTGGTCACGCTGATGGCCGGCTTCGGCATCCTGATGTCGATCCAGACCCACCGCAAATTGCTCGCAACGTGAAATGGCGCGCTTGACGCCGCAGTCGTAATGGCCGAGGCTTAGACCATCGTCAGGATGAAAAAAATGTCAGGGAATCAGCCGTTTGGTAAAGTCATGCCCTATTTGAGTCCATCGTCCGTACAGAACAGCGGCCGGCGTCTGGCCGCGTTTCTCCGACTGCCCCTGCTCTGCCTGCTGGCCGCCGGCACGACCCAGGCCGAAGACACCACGCCCGACTCCTATCTTGCCCACCCGGGCGCAAAGGCGTTCATCGATGAAGTGGTGCAGGAAGGCCAGTTCAAACGGCCCGACCTGGAAGCCCTGCTGGCCAGTGCCAGCCGCAAGGACAGCATTCTGGAAGCTATCGCCCGCCCGGCGGAAAAAACCAGGACCTGGGCCGAGTACCGTCCCATTTTCATCACCCAGGACCGCATCGACGGTGGCATCGATTTCTACAAGACCCACGCCGCCACCCTGGAAAAAGCCGAAAAAGAATTCGGTGTATCGCGCTACATCATCATGGCGATCATTGGCGTGGAAACCCGCTATGGCAAACACAAGGGCAACTACCGGGTGATCGACGCGCTCGCCACCCTGGCCTTCGACTATCCGCCCCGCGCCCCGTTTTTCCGCAACGAACTGAAAGAATTCCTGCACCTGCAGCAGGAGGCCCACATAAACCTGTTGACCGCGAAAGGTTCCTACGCCGGCGCCATGGGTTATCCCCAGTTCATCTCCAGCAGCTATCGCAAGTGGGCAGTGGATTTCGACGCCGACCAGCGCATCGACCTGATCGACAACCCGGTGGACGCCATCGGCAGCGTTGGCAGCTACTTCCGGGCGCATGGCTGGAAGGACGGCGCGCCCGTGGTCAGCCTGGCCCGCTACATGGGCAAGGAGGAGAACGAAGCCACGCTGGATAAATGGGTGAACCAGGATCTGCTGCCCGTGCACACGGTAGCGGATTTCCGCAAGGCGGGCCTGGAACCGGATCAGGCCGTGGCGGACGACCAGAAGGCCACTGCGCTGAAACTGGAAGGCGCTGACGGTATTGAATACTGGCTGGGCCTGAACAACTTCTACGTGATTACCCGTTACAACCGCAGTCCGCTCTACGCGCTGTCGGTGTACCAGCTGAGCGAAGCCCTGCGGAGCAAGCTGAACCCCTCATGACCGACATTCGCATCCAAGGCGTGGCGCGCTGCCTGATCGTACTGCTGGCACTGTGGCTGGCAGCATGCAGCAGCAACCCGCCGGCCCGCTCCAGCGACAGCGGCAGCGACGATGGTGTCAGCAGCACACCCTACGTCTCCTTCGACGACCTGAAGGACAGCGCACCGGACGAAACCCGCGACTGGTCGAAGATCCCCGACGCGGTACCCCGATGGGAACCCCGCGCCCGTTACGGCAACCACTCACCCTACCGGGTACTGGGCAAGACCTACACCGTACTGCCCAACAGCGTCGGCTATCGCGAAACCGGCATTGCCTCGTGGTACGGCAAGAAATTCTCCGGCCGCGCCACGTCCAGCCAGGAACCCTACGATCCCTATGCCATGACCGCCGCCCACAAGCGTCTGCCGCTGCCAACCTACGTGCGCGTCACCAACCTGGACAACCGGCGCCAGATCATCGTCAAGGTGAATGATCGTGGCCCCTTCCACGACAACCGCATCATTGACCTGTCATTTGCCGCGGCCCACAAGCTGGGGTACGCCAACAAAGGCACCGCGCGGGTGCTGGTGGAAGCCATCGACACGCGGGAAGCAGGGCGCGAACCGCCACCTTCGTCCAGCGTGCTGGGCAGTAGGCCCGGCCCTGCGCCCGTGGTGCCGCCCATGGCCACTGCATCACCGGCTTCCACACCGGCGACGGCTGCACAAATCTATCTGCAGGTCGGCGCCTTTACCGACCTCAACGCCGCGATTCGCCTGCAGCAGCAGCTGATTCCCCTCACCCAGGTGCCGGTGGGCATCTTTTCGCAATTCGAAAACGGCCGCAGCGATCTGCACCGGGTGCGGGTAGGCCCCATCAGTTCGGAACAGGACGCACAACGCATTCAACAACTGATCCGCAATTCACGCCTTGGCGAACCGCTGTTGATCCGCCGTTAAGGTTCCATTAATGCGGGTCTGTGCTACCATGCCCCACTTAACGCGCAGCCCCGAAAATCCCTTATTTTCCCAGATAAAACCGACATCATGACCCAGACTCGCATCGCACTCGTCCTCACCTTCCTGCTCACCGCCCTGCTGCATGTTCCGGCCCAGGCCGCGCGCATGATTCCCGCCGCGCCGACACTGGCCGCCAAATCCTGGCTGCTGATCGACGCCCGCACCGGCCACGTCATCACCGAATACAACGCGGACGAACGGGTCGCCCCCGCCAGCCTTACCAAGATGCTCACCAGCTACATCGCGTCGGAGCAGCTGAAAAAGGGCGAACTGAAAATGACCGACCTGGTGCCCATCAGCGAAAAGGCCTGGCGCATGGGCGGTTCCAAGATGTACGTGCATGTCGGCCACCAGGTCAAAGTGGAAGACCTGCTGCGGGGCATCATCATCCAGTCCGGCAACGACGCCAGCATCGCTGTCGCCGAACATGTGGCCGGCAGCGAAGACGCCTTCGCCGACCTGATGAACAAGACCGCCCAGAGCCTGGGCATGAAAGCCAGCCATTTCGAAAACGCCACCGGCTGGCCGTCACCGAATCACTACACCACCGCCCGCGACCTGGCGATCCTGGCCCAGGCCATCGTCTACAACCATCCGGAAGACTATGCGCTGTATGCGGAGAAGGAATTCACCTACAACAACATCCGCCAGCCCAACCGCAACACCCTGTTGTGGAACGATCCCAGCGTGGACGGCATCAAGACCGGCCACACCGAGGAAGCGGGCTACTGCCTGGTGTCGTCGGCCAAATCCAGCGACATCCGCCTGATTGCAGTAGTCATGGGCACCCGGTCCGAGAAGGAACGGGCGGCCGAAAGCCTGAAGCTGATCACCTACGGTTTCCGCTTCTTCGAAACCGCGAAAAGCTACAGCGCCCAGACCGTCCTTGCGGAACCGGAAATCTGGATGGGCAACGCCAACACGGTGAAACTGGGTTCGGCGGAAGACCTGTATATCACCATACCCCGTGGTGCCGCCAAGGACGTGACCGCCGAACTGGAAGTGCCGGAGATGCTGAAAGCGCCGGTTACTGCCGGCCAGCAGATCGGCACCATCAAGCTGACCCTGGACGGCGAGGTCATCGCCAACAAGCCGCTGGTGGCCCTGCAGGCGGTTGAGGAAGGCGGCATTTTCACGCAGGTATGGCACTGGCTGGTGCTGCTGGTGAAAGGCCTGCTCAGCTGAGGGCAGGCGCACCCGAGGATTCGGCATGGCCGCACAGCCCGCGAACAATCCGGTCGCCTACCTGAACGGCCTGTATCTGCCGCTGGAAGAAGCCCGCATCTCACCCCTGGATCGCGGGTTTCTGTTTGCTGACGGCGTGTACGAAGTCATTCCCTGTTACAACGGCAGGCCGTTCCGGCTGAAGCAGCACATTGAACGCCTCATCCGCAGTCTCGACGCCATCCTGCTGCCTTCCCCTCATACCGAAACCGAATGGACCGACCTGCTGAACGGGCTGGTGCAACGCAACGGCGGCGGACACCAGTCGCTGTACGTGCAGGTCACCCGGGGCGCCCCCACACTCCGGGACCATCGCTTTCCCGACCACGGCCCCGCCACCGTATTCGCCCTGTCGCAGACGCTGGAAGACCCCGAGTCACGCCTGCTGGATGCTGAAACGGGTATTCGCGCCATGACCTGTGCCGATACCCGCTGGAGCCATTGCGACATCAAGTCCGTAGCGCTGCTGGCCAACGTGCTGCTGCGCCACGAAGCCCGGCAGGCAGGTTGTGATGAGGCAATCCTGATCCGCGACGGCCATGTCACCGAAGGTGCCACCAGCAATATATTTGTGGTGCAGAAAGGCGAGCTGCTCACCCCGCCACTGGGGCCGCATATTCTGGACGGCATCACCCGGGATCTGGTCATAGAGCTGGCTCAGCAATACGAAATACCCGTGCGGGAAGCGCCAATAGCAGAAACGCAGCTGGCTCAGGCTGACGAAATCTGGATCAGCAGCTCCACCCGGGGTGCCCGGCCCGTGGTACTGCTGGATGGCCAGCCGGTGGGCGATGGCCGCCCCGGCGCGCTGTGGCGTACAATGGCGGAACACTATGCAGCGTTCCGACAGGCGCTGATGCAGTAAACCGAACGCGGACAGAGCCATGAGCAAGCAGCCCACCGGCATCAACGAACAAATCTGGGAATTTCCCAACACCCACGACATCAAGGTACTGGGCCTGTCCCACTTCCCGCTGGTGGACGTGGTGATCGAAATCGTCAAACAGCACGCGCCGGACTTCGACCCTGGCACCATCCGCACCTCCCCCAGCCGCACCGGTAAATATCTTTCCGTGACAGCCTCCGTGCACTTCACCAGCAAGGAACAGCTGGAAGCCCTCTACCTAGCCCTGCACCAGCGCGAAGAGGTCTCGCAAACCCTGTGACCACGCCGGCAACCGACTCCCGCAGCGTGCTGTTCCGCCAACTGGGTCAGGTGGACTACATCACCACCTGGCACGCCATGCAGGATCTCACCAACAGCCGCGGCAGCCGCACAGGCGATGAAATCTGGCTGCTGCAACACCCGCCCGTTTTCACCCAGGGTCAGGCCGGCAAAGCCGAGCACCTGCTGGCCCCCGGCGACATCCCCGTGGTGCAGGTGGATCGCGGCGGCCAGGTCACCTACCACGGCCCTGGCCAGCTGGTGGCCTATCTGCTGGTAGACCTGCGCCGCCTGCGCATCGGCGCCCGCGAACTGGTCACCCGCATCGAAACCAGCCTGGTGCAGACCCTGGCGGAACTGGACATCGAAGCCACTCCTCGCGCGGACGCTCCCGGCGTTTACACCCAGGGCCGCAAGATCGCCTCCCTGGGTCTGCGCATCCGTCACGGCTGCTCCTTTCACGGGCTGGCCCTCAATGTCGATATGGACCTGGAACCCTTCCACCGCATCAACCCCTGCGGTTATCAGGGCTTGCAGATGGCGCAGGTGAAAGAATTTGTAAACCAGCCGGATTTCGCCGCCATCAGCGCCCGTCTGGCGGATCATCTGGCAGATAATCTGGGATATACTGAGCGGCAAATCAGCACATCCCCCTGGACCCCCGCATGAACCCCGAAGTACCCGAATCCGGCACCCCCTGCAGCGCCAATCAGCCCCCGGCCAAAAAGCAGGTCCTGCAGGGAGAAAAGCTGCGTGGCGCTGAAAAAGTCGCGCGCATTCCGGTCAAGGTGATTCCCACCACCGACCTGCCGCGCAAACCGGACTGGATTCGCGTGCGGGTACCGGCCAACGGTGAAGTGCAACGGGTGAAGAACTTGCTGCGGCAGCAGAAGATGCACACGGTGTGCGAAGAGGCGTCCTGCCCCAACCTGCCGGAGTGCTTCGGCGGCGGCACCGCCACCTTCATGATCATGGGCGACATCTGTACCCGCCGCTGCCCCTTCTGCGACGTGGCCCATGGCCGCCCCAACGCGCTCGACCCGGAAGAACCGAAAAACCTGGCGGAATCCGTCGCCGCGCTGGCCCTGAAATATGTAGTGGTCACCTCGGTGGACCGCGACGACCTGCGCGACGGCGGTGCCGGCCATTTCGCCGACTGCATCCGCGCCATCCGCGCCCAGTCACCGAAAACCAAAATCGAAGTGCTGGTGCCGGATTTCCGTGGCCGCATGGAAATTGCGCTGGACCTGCTGGCCGCCGACGCGCCGGACGTGTTCAACCACAACATGGAAAACGTGCCACGGATGTACAAGGCGATCCGCCCCGGTTCCGATTACCAGTGGTCGCTGGATCTGCTGAAACGTTACAAGGCCCGCGTGCCGCACGTGCCCACCAAGTCCGGCATCATGGTCGGGCTGGGCGAGACCAACGAGGAAGTGTTCCAGACCCTGCGCGACTTGCGCGCCCACGACGTCGACATGATCACCATCGGCCAGTATCTGCAGCCGTCAAAACAGCATGCGCCGGTTGACCGTTTCGTTACGCCGGCGGAGTTCGAGGAGTTCAGGATTTTCGGTGAGGAACTGGGTTTTGCCAACGTGGCCAGCGGTCCTCTGGTACGTTCCTCCTACCACGCGGATCTGCAGCACAAGGGTGAAGATGTGAACCGCGTGCACCAAGCCAGCCTGAAACCCCAGTGATCCCAATCCGGCCACTTCTGTTTCTCAGGTAACGCATGGAACACTACCTTGACGTGCTGATGCAGTGGCTCAACCACCATCAGAACTGGATTCTGTTTTTCCTTGCCCTGCTGTCGTTTCTGGAATGCCTGGCACTGGTGGGCATCGTCGTGCCCGGCGTGGTGCTGCTGGTGGGCGTGTCTACAGCCGCCGGCAGTGCGGGCATGGATGTGTGGCTGGTGCTGCTGGCGGGTTTCATCGGCGCGGCACTGGGTGACGGACTCAGTTATCTGCTGGGCTACCACTACCATCATGTCATCCGACGCCTGCCGCCGTTCAGCACGCATCCGCACTGGATCGAAAAGGGCGAACGCTATTTTTATGAGTACGGCAGCATGGGCATCGTGCTGGGCCGTTTCATCGGCCCGCTGCGGCCGATCATGCCGCTGGCCGCCGGCCTGATGGAAATGCCGAAACTGCGCTTCTTCACCCTGGACCTGCTGGCAGGCGTCGCCTGGGCCGGGTTTTACCTGATGCCGGGCTATTTGGTGGGCAGAAGCATCGAGGGCCAGAACGCTCTCGGCACCGAGCATCTGGTCTTCCTGTTGGGGCTGATCGTGCTGGCCTGGACCGGCGCCCAGTTCACCCGCCACATCCACCAATCCATCCACTCGCGCGAGAACAAGCTGAACCTGGCGCTGACGCTGGCGGGAACACTGGGGCTGCTGTTCCTGGTGCTGGGATTGATCCTGAATACCGCGCTGATCCAGCAGATCAACCTCTCCACTTCCCACTGGATGGTCAGCCTGCGCCACAACTGGCTGGACCCGTTTTTCGTCGGCCTGACAGCGCTGGGGTACTACAAGCCGATGCTGATCTGGGCAGCCGCCGTGGCCGCCGCACTGCTGATGCAACGCAACTACTACGCCACGCTGCTCTGGCTGGGCACCACCCTGGCGGCACAGAGCCTGATGGAGCTGGCCAAATGGGCCTTTGGCCTGCCGCGGCCGGAACTGGTAGTGGCGCCGCCTGCGTCTTTTGCCTATCCCAGCGGGCATACTGCCATGATTCTGGTGTTCGTCGGCCTGCTGGCCAGTTTCCTGCTGCCCGGCGTGAACGCCCGTCGCCACCAGCTGATCCTGTCCTGCAGCGCGGTACTCATCATGCTGGTGGCCGCCGCACGCCTGTATCTCACCGTGCACTGGCTCAGCGACATCATCGGCGGCCTGTTGCTGGGCGGCTTCATGCTGGCGCTGTTCTACCTGATCGCGTTGCGCAAGCCCTTCCGCCGGGTGCATCCGCTGCCGTTGCTGGCGGCCACGGGCCTGGCCTGGGCGGTGAACATCGCCCTGTTTGCGGTGCCGGACTTTGCGGCCCTGCTGGCACGCTACCAGTTGCTGCCAGCGACCTGACCCCACTCCCGACCCGGATCGTCTTGTCAGCCACAGCCTACTCCGGTAGCATTCCCCCCACTCCCTCGGGTCAATTCCGGGCCAAAACCATAGTCCTAAAAACGTTCGGGTTGGCGTGAGGGAGACCAACTTTCTTTCTCGTCCCTCCGATTTTCACATTTCCCGCACTTTTTACCTGAAGAATGGTCCAATCGGCACCATCACCACTTTGCTTGCCTGTCATGTTGACGTCACCTGTGTGGCGTTACGATAAAACAACAGTGAAAACCGAGAACCACTTTGCAATTTTCGTAACAAGCGGTTTACAATTTTCACAAAATAATTGCATCACCATCCATAACGGGGTTGACCCAGCAGCTTGCCCATGGCCGTAAGGACCCAAAAAGTCACCGCCGACGATCTGCAGATCGGTATGTTCGTCTCGGGCATCGATCGCCCGTGGCGCGAAACGCCGTTCCCGATTCAGGGCTTCCATATTGAGGACCGCTCTCAGCTGGAGAAGCTGCAGCACCTGTGCAAGTGGGTGTACGTGGATGTGCGCCGGTCCCGCTCCCTCGGCAAACTGCGACCCGCCGCGCAGGAATTCAGCTTCGTTTCCGACTATTTCGAGGAACGCCAGCGCAAGAACGGGCGCGAACTCATCAACCTGCGTATCCGCACCATCCAGAATGACCACCCCTACAAATCCCAGACCTCCCTTGACCAGGAACTGCGTCAGGCCCGCCGGGTGCACCGCCGCATCAGCGACCGCATCCGCAAATTGCTGGGCAACGCGGCTGATGACGGCCGTTTGAGCCTGGACCAGTTGCGCGACGTGTCGTTCGATCTGGTGAACAGTGTGATCCGTAATCCGGATGCCTTTGCCTACCTGTCCCGCATCGAATCCCACAGCGAGGACGTGCTGAATTATTCCATCCGCCTGGCCAGCTGGGCGGTGCTCACCGGGCGCCATCTGGACCTGACCCGGGACGCCATGTCCGACCTCGCACTGGCAGCGCTGGTGTGCAAGATCGGATACACCACCATTCCCCGGGAGATCCTGCGCATCAAGGGCACGCCGACGCCCCACGTGCAGGAGATGCTGAAGTGGTCACTGGTGCGGGGCGTGAAGCTGCTCAAGGCCAGCGACGATTTCAACAGCCGGATCGTGAAGCTGGTGTCGCACCACCTGGAGCGGTTCGACGGCAGCGGTTTTCCGCGCGGCGTGTCCGGCCGCCACATTCCATTCCTGTCCCAGATCATCGGGCTGGCGGACTACTACGAAAACCTGGTGAGCCACGATTTCCTGGACGTGCCCCTGTCGTCTGCCGAGGCGGTGCGGGAGCTGTTCCAACTGCGCAACACCCTGTTCGATGGCTATCTGGTGGAGGAATTCATCCAGGCCATCGGCCTGTATCCCACCGGTTCGGTGGTGACCCTGAACGACGACCGGCTGGCAGTGGTGGTCGCCCAGAATCCATCCGCGCGGCTGAAGCCCCGGGTGCTGGTGCTGGAAGACGATCGCAAGCCCTGGCAGTGGTTCAAGCGGCGCATCGTCGACCTGAACGACGAGGACAGCGAGGATTTCATCGTCGCCAGCCTGCCCACTCTGCCCCGTGACAGTGTCCACCGCGACAAGCGCTACTTCCGCCAGGCCGGCCTTTTTTGATTTTTTTATAGGCTATTCCAAGGCGCGACCGCCGGGACTTTGCTAAACCTTATGGTAAGCCCCCTTCCCGGATTCCAATGACCCGCAAACGCCTGCCCGACATGCGCAACCTGCCGGTAAGTGATCCTGCCTTGCAGCGGGAAATCAGTGCCGTGCTGGCGGACGGCTTCCGGTTTCTGCGCTTTCCGGACTTTCTGGAGCCCTATTTCAGCGGCCACTACCGCCTGCTGGCCGTGAATACCCTGATGGCCAACACCCTCTATCTGACGACGCTCTATCTGCTGATGGGCGTGCTGGCCTTCAGCCAGTACTCCAGCGAACAGCTGCAGCTGTTTCCGCTGGGCTACTTCATTACCGGCGGCTGTCTTGCCGTTACCCTGCTGTTCCCCCGTCTGCAGCGCTTCGATCGCTGGTTCAACTGGTACACCGGCCTCAGCACGGTGGGCGCGCTGGTGGCGCTGATGACGGCGGCGGCCTCGGTGCAGGATCGGGATGCAATGACCAGCGCCCATGCCACATCCATCTATGCGGTGATCATCGTCTACGCCATGTCGAAGATGCGCTTCTACATGACGGTAATCTGGTGTGCCCTGGCAGGTGTGCTGCATCTGGTATTTCTGGATGTACTGGATCTGCCCCGGTCGTTTCACAATTTCCAGGCCTACTTCATTGCCGCCAACCTGATCGGCATGGGCATCGCCTATGTCATCGAACATCGCGAGCGGGTGATGTTCCTGCAGGCGCTGCTGCTGGACATCGACAAGGCCCAGCAGCGCCTGCTGTATGCCAATCTGGAAAAGCTGTCGCGGGAAGATCCCCTGACCGGGCTGGCCAACCGGCGCTATTTCGACGAGCGCCTGAACATGGAATGGAACCGCTGCCAGCGCGAGAAACTGCCGCTGTCGGTGATCCTGCTGGATGTGGACTTCTTCAAACAGTACAACGATCTGTATGGCCATCAGGCCGGCGATCATTGCCTGACGCTGATTGCGCGGGCGCTGCGCAAGGAAGCCAGCCGCCCGGCGGAAGTGGTGGGGCGCTACGGCGGCGAGGAGTTCATCATTCTTTACCCCAACGTGGACGCCAACCAGATCCGCAATACGCTGGTACGGATTCAGCAGCGCCTGCTGGGGCTGGCGGTTTTGCATGAAGGCTCCCGCATCGCCAAGGTCGTCACTGCCAGTCTGGGCGCGGCCACCGCCTACCCGGTGAGAAACCTGAACCCCGAGAAACTGGTGTCCGCAGCGGACCAGATGTTGTACAAGTCGAAGGAAGCCGGCCGCAACTGCTGGTTCAACACGCAGCTATCCCCACAGGAACCGCAGCAACAGGATCTGATCAATCTTTCATAAACCCTGCGCGAGCGGTATATTGCGCACTGGCGATTACCCCTTCCGGCCTATTCTGTTCGAGACATTCCATGCGCAAATTCACGGTCCTGGCGATGTTGGCGTTCGCTGCGGTCCTTCTGTTTTTCTGGCTGCCAGCCGAGGTCGACGACAACGGCCAGGACCCCGGCGCTGAAACGGCTGCGCCTCCCTCATCTGACACCGCCGCATCTGCTCCAGGCGAGCGCGTGATCACGCTGCTGGATATCCCGATCCGCGTCAGCGCGTCCGGCGATCTGGTGCAGGACACCCGCATCAAGCAACTGTTCGACCGCTTCGCCGCCGAGCATACCGAGGAGCCGGTGGACGGCTGGAAGCAATCCATTCTGCAGACATACGCCGACCAGTTGCCCGCCCCGGCCCTGGCGCAATTGCAGGAACTGCTCAACCGCTATGTGGAATTCAACCTGGCCCTGCAACTGCTGCCGCTGGAAGGCGCACCGGATCTGAACGGCGTGCTGGCACGGGTGCGTGAATTGCGCGAACACTACCTGGGCAAGGCTGCGTCCGACAGCATTTATGCCGACTGGAGCGCGCTGGAAAAATTCACCCATCAATACCTGGATATCATGACCCGCAACCGCGATCCCGCCCAGTCGGAAGCGGAACTGGAAGATCTGGCCCGCGTGCTGCCCGAGCCGGTACAGGAACGCGCCCTCAGCATGATCCGCCACAACGACGAGGAAATGTCGGTGCAGCGCATCGCCAAGGTGGACCCGGTCGCCTACGGCCGCATGCTGCAGGAACAGGCGGCAATTGCGCTGATCGAAACCCAGTTGCTGTTCGACGAGCCGTCGCCGGAATTCATGGAACGCTACGAGCAATATGCGCAGGAACGGCAGGCGCGGCTGCAGGAGAATGTGGATCTGCGGTTGCAGCAGGACCAGCTGAAGGATCTGCGGGCGAAATATTTTTCCGGCGCTGATCAGCTGCGGGTGGAAACGCTGGATCGGGCCGAGGCGTTCTGATCACCTGCCCCCTCAACTACCAACAAAGCACCTCATCACCAAAGCTGTTCGTACAGCTTCACCATCTCGTCCACCGTGGGTACACGGGGATTATTGCCCGGCGATCCTGATGCCAGCGCCTGTTCCGCCATGGTGGTGGTCAGGTTGAAGAAGGTTGCCCGCTCGATACCGAACGCTTCAGGTGTCGGCACTTGCAGCTCCGCATTGAGCGCCACGAGTTCATCCAGCAGTTTGCGATTGGCCATTTCATCGGAGTCACTGACGCGGGCGACCCGCATCGCCCGAGCGCAATCTGCATAGCGGGCGGTGGCGGCAGGAAGCGAATAGGCTGTGACCGACGGCAACAACATTGCGTTCGACAGGCCGTGCGGCACATGGAAAAACGCTCCTATCGGACGGCTCATGCCGTGCACCAACGCCACCGACGCATTGGAAAAGGCGATGCCCGCCAACGTTGCGCCCAACATCATAGCTTCCCGCGCATCACGATCCTGACCATTGTGAAAGGCGCGACGCAGATTCGGCGCGATCAGTTGCATTGCTTGCAATGCCTGACTGTCGGTGTAGGCATTTGCTTTCCGCGACACATAGGCTTCGATGGCGTGCGTGAGCGCGTCAATGCCAGTGTCGGCCGTGGTGCGTGGCGGCAGGCTGAGGGTAAGTTCGAAATCCACCAACGCGGCCACCGGCAGAAATCCCATGCCCAGGCACAGCATTTTTTCATCGCGCTCATGATCGGTGATGACGGTAACGCGGGTGGCTTCGGAACCGGTGCCGGCAGTGGTGGGAATGGCAATCACCGGCAGACCCGGTTCATTGACGATGCGCGGCACCTTGTAGTCGCGCATGCGGCCACCGTGCTTGCCCAGAATCGCAATGGCTTTCGCGCTGTCGATGGGGCTGCCGCCGCCCAATGCAATGATGCAGTCGTACTGTCCGTGCCGCACTTTTTCCACGCCGGCGATGATGGATGCTTCGGTGGGTTCCGGCACCGTGTCGGCGTAAACATCGCCGGGTGGCAGAAACGCCTGCAACCGTTCCACATATCCCAGCTTCACCATGCTGGTGTCGGTGACAATCAAAGGGTGGGAGCAGCCCAGCGTCTTCAATACGTCGCCCACCTGAGCCGATGCGCCGGCGCCAATATGGAGAATGCGGGGAAGCAGGATAAGGCTGCTCATGGTGACGTGCTCGCTGTGTAGGTTGGGTGGCTTTGCGAAATCCGCATCCGGATTAGAGCACAGTTTGGAGCGAACGGCACGGGCCGGAGCTGAACGCCGCGCCCCCAATCAAAACACTGTGCGTAGGCGATTTAGAATCCACTCAACGGCCCCAGCACAGCTTCGAAATTGGCTACCACCTTGCTGCGGAAATTATCAAAATCCGGGCCAGCCTGGTCGGAAGCGCCCGGTAGCAAATCCTTCCATTTGACCTCCGGCGATAGCAGCTCCACCTCCGGCACCCCGGCAATCACCCGACACAAGCGCCGAACCACCTTTGTCTTGAAGTCATCGGCATACTGCGTGCCGTCCTGGCGCTCCAACTGCTTCAGAAAATAGTCCATCTTCCTGCAGGCCTTGGCGATCATATTGAGAAAGCAGAGCGCACGATAGTGATCCACGTCGCAGGCCAGCAGCCCCAGCTCCAGCGTGGATACCAGGCTTTCCCCGGCATTTTCCAGTTCGTGACAGGCTTTGGGCCGGTACAGCAATTCGCCTTCCTCGACTTTCGGCACGAAATACTCACCGTATACCATTAGCCGCAAATAATAGAGCTTTCCGCACCAGAATCCGGAGTGCATGCAACTGGACAACATTGACTCCACTTCCCCCAGCACGGTCCAGGCATCATCCAGCTTGGCGATGTGCTGCCGGTATTTGCGCATGAGATCCGTGTCAGTGGAGGCGCTGCAGAATAAAGGAGGTCGGGGCTCATTTATATCCTTTCCGTCACTGTACCATTGGCACACCATCCGGCTGAGCGCGAATCCCAGTTGACGGGCCTCCAGAATATGCACTTCGGCCCGACGCAGACGCAGAATCGCCAATTCGCGCCGGCTGTCGCTCACCGCCATGCTATAGGTGATACCCGCAGCCTCGTTCAGCACCTGGTGCGCATCGTCAAACCTGTGCACACGCCCCAGCGCCAGTCCGGAAAACGTCAGCAGTTTGGTTTTGAGCTGGTGCTCACGAAACAGATAGGGCGGCGAGAGGCTGTAGGTCAACTCCAGCAGCATCTGCGACAGCATACCCGCCAATTCCCAATGCCGCTGCACCGCGTCCTCCCGCGTGACGATGGCGGGGTCCCGCAGCACTGTCCACGCCAGCGCCCCGGGAGATTTGCGTATTCCCTCCAACTCACTATTCCGTTCCAGTTCGCGTATCTGTTCCAGCTTGTGCAAACACAAGCCCCGATTCTCGAATTTGGCCTGTCGAATCAGCTGGTAAATGTACTCGGTGGTGATCCACATGAACGCATAAAGCTGACTGGAATCGCACAGAAACCAATTGCAGCAATCGTGCTTGAGCTTGCGGATATGGGCCACCAGTGCCGTGTCGATGGCTTCCAGATGTGACTTGCACAGACGGCGGACCTCGGCGAACGCTTCATCCACTTTTTTTGGCTCGGCTCTGAAACCGTTTTCGAACGCGCTGTCCCAGGTCTTTCCCGGCTTGAATCCGACAAAGGGTTCGATGCTCACCGCCACGAACTGGGTGGTGGACTCTACCAACAACAGGTATTGTCTGCCTGTCGGTTCGTCCTTGCCCGAGCCATCGCTGGACCCCGGGAAATAATTGGAATCCCGCAACATTTCCCGCTCCAGCCTGAAACACTCGCGCCGTATTGACCGCAACAGTTCCAACACATACGCCAGAAATTTTTCGCCTTCCTCATCTTGCAGTATCGATGCATCCGGCCCCAACCTGCCGTTCACATAATCCCGGAAACTATCCCAACTGCCCGGATCTTCTCCGATTCTCGACACTTTGATTGCCCGCAGTCCCAGAGCGGCCTTGATGCTGTCCCAATACAGGAGGCTGCCACCCCGGTGGTCCGCCACCCAGTAACGCATGGACTCCCGCGAAATCATCAATATCTTGGCGATCGACGACAATACCGACACCAACAGTATCTTGCGATACTGCGCGGTGAGATCTTCACCGTTTTCCTTCAGTTTGGCATAGCGGATATTGTCGAGTGACATCAGCTTGTGGAAGATGGCCTCCCGGAGCGGGTCCACATGATTGGACGAATAGAATGCCCGCAAATACCACTCACCAATCCAGAAATGCATCCGGGTGCGTAATTCCTGCAACGGTTGCTCGCCGGGCGCCAACTCAACGGGATGCTCCAGCAGCAAATTGGCCAGCAGGCGCAAATCCCGGAACATCCAGGCAAAGCCACCGGGTTTGCGATTGAAGAAGCGGCGGTCGCACTGGTACAAATCCCACACCCAGCGGACGATTTCGGCGTAGACCTCCGGGCTACCCTTCTCCGTGGACTGCTTCTGAAAACGCTCGTAGCGGAACCGGCTTTTCAGTACCGCTTCGGACGTCAGGGCTGAGATATGGCGGGAATGGCGAAACAACGTGGCGGCATACAGGAAACGCTTGCGCCGCTTTTTTTCCTCGTCGGTAGTTCCACCAACAAAATACAAGGCCACCTGATTGACGGATTTTTCCAATCCGAATTCCGGCTTCAACTGAAATTCCAGCAAGGTGAAATCCGCACCCATTGACATGAACGCCGGATCGCAGAACAGGTTCTCACTACCAACACGCATGGTTCCCGCGACATCCAGGTCCGCCAGCCGACTTTTTACGATTGGATTCAGATCGAAATTGCGGTAGGCCACATTCTTCGCCGGCGTGTACGGCATGTAAATCACATGAAATCCGTTGTTGGCCAGCAACGACATCAGTCGGGACAGAACGCGAAACCGTGGCAGCTTCCAGTCCAGTGCCGACACCGCCATCGGTTCCTGC
The DNA here is from genome assembly GCA_013178375.1 of Gammaproteobacteria bacterium. Classification (GTDB taxonomy): domain Bacteria; phylum Pseudomonadota; class Gammaproteobacteria; order Pseudomonadales; family Ketobacteraceae; genus Ch67. Next base: position 13,367 of record JABLXQ010000023.1, on the reverse strand, counting down.
GTTTCCTGGAAGCCGGCGCAACTGCCCGCCACATTGCGGCCATAGAAAAATACGCACCAACTGGCAGGGTCCACCCCGAAATGTCGGTTCAGCACCGAAATTTTGAGTTCAACCTGATCCCAAAGCGAATCCGGTGGCCATATCCGCTCCAGTTCCGCCGCCATGCCATCATCGCCCTTGGCATAAATTTCCATTTCCTTGTGTGCGTCCAGAATGCGGGGAAACGCCAGGCTGACGTTCTCGATGCTATACAATCCCAACCGCAATGAAATGGATCGAAACAGTTCCGACAGCAGCTCCGTTGGATCGTCAAAATCCTCCAGCTCAAACCAGACACATTGCTTTCGCCCCACGTTTTTCAGCTCGTAGAACAGCGTGGCGCCAATCTTGGTGGCAGCAAATTCGCTGTCCAGCACCGTCACCCGGGACGTCGACTGACAGATCTGCTGCCGCATCTGCGCGCGGAAAGCTTCCGCGCTGGCAAACACCAACTCCCGCCTGGCTGGCATCGGGGCGCGACTATTTTTTTTCTTCCTTCGCTCGGTCAACCTCATGCTGGCAGGAAAAAAGTGATCCTCATTTTCAAACGGTGGCACATACTGGGAAAACTCGAACTTGAAACCCGCTGGCGGCAGCGAGTGCGTCACCACCTGGTACAATTCGTACAACATCAGATCCAAACTGCCGCTAATGGTGGAGCGGATCTGCTCGCGGTATTCCTCGCCAAACGCATCCTGGATGGTATCCATCGTGTCTTTATTGTGGGCGATGACATAGAGGCGAAATTCCGGCACCCGATCGCACACATATTTAATCAGTTCCACATTGCGTTTGTCCGGAATGGAGGTTCCCAGCACCAGCAGATGATTGGGTAATCCCACCGGCTGGCCCGCCGCCACAGGCCATAGATACTGCAGAAAGGATTCCTTGTCCTGATCGTCCGGCGGTTCATCCAGCGAATAGTCGGCACGGGTTTCATGCAGGCTTCCGTGCAACTTGATCAGCGTTTTGTGCACCGACACCGAGTTGGGATCCGGCAACCGGCTGTTGCGTTCGATCGAAAATACCTGCAACGGAATGTTGACGTCGCGAAACGCATCTTCCAGCAAGGTATCAAAATTGGTGGTAAGCAGTTTGCGAATGCGCAGCGGCCGCGCCAGGAACGACACCATCTGATGGGCTAGGCAGGGTCTACGGCCCCGGGTGATGAAAATATTGAAACTATCGATAACGTACTGATCACATTCCGGCGCGAGATGCAGCAGGCCGTCCACCCGCCGCAGGCGGGCCAGAAAATGCAGGGCCAACCGCCAGTCGAACAGGGAACGCACAGCGGTTTCCACGATGTACAGACGGGATATGCGTGACACACCCTGACAGGGTGTGAAAAGTTGTCCGGGCCCATCTGCCAGCAGTTCCGCGTGCAATTCCAGAATGGACTTGTTGATCTGTTTCAGTGTTTCCTGCGACATCTGGTTTTGTTTGGCATCGGTCCACTGCCAGTCATCAAAGGTCTTCAGGTCGAATGCGATAGGTTTCGCAGGAGGCAGGCGGTATTGGGTGTTGGCGGGACGATAGAGGTCGGCCAGATTGAAATTCGTGGCCATTTCCGGGCGAATCTTGTGCTGGTCCAGCAGCCGGCAATACCAGCGGGTGGCCCATTCCCGCACTGTCTGCGATTCCTTTTGCGTAGGACGCCCAGGCCAGCCCTTGTTCACCAGCGTAACTCCATCTTTGCCTGCGTTGCCTTTGATTTCATAGTCGACCACGCAACGCCAGATGGCATAGCTCAGGTACTCGCCCAGGGCCCCACCGATCATGATGCCGGATGCGTGGGAAATACCGCTGCCAATGAAAGGCACAAACCCATAGCCGTCATGGGTAACGCAGTGTTTTATTTCTTCGATAAAGTGTTCTTTGCTCAATTGCTGGTGCGCAGGTGACGCAGTCATGTATCAGGCTTCCGGTGGTGGGAATTCTTCTTCTGTAGGCGAATGAAACGCGAGACTGCTGCTGTGCTTATTTCTATAGCCACAATTGGCACATTGTCTATATGCTTAACGAACAACCAGGTGACAACCAGACTACCCAAATTTGAACATTGCGACCAAAATCAAACCAATAGCGCTACGCCTAAAGGGCGGTGCAGAAAGTACGCCTGGAAAAAATGTGAATATTCACGCGAGTCATGCTCTCTGGTGAAAACTCCAAACGGCCCTGACAACGGAACCCCATGAAACCAACCACACTTCAGTTGCGTTTTCTGCTCTTCACCCTGCTCACCCTGGCCAGCACCCCGCTGACCGCCGATCCCACGCACCTTCCCGGCAAATTCGTCTGGGCCGATCTGGTGACGCACGATGCGGCCTCAGCACAACAGTTCTACCACGCCTGGATGGGCTGGGAATTTCGCCCCGCAGGCGACGTGCAATTGATTACGCTGCAAGACCGCACCATTGGCAGCCTGCGCCAGCGCACCCAAACGCAGGACAACCCCGGCCGTCCGCGCTGGATCGGCTATGTGTCGGTGTCGGCGGTGGATGCGGCCAGCAAGCGGGTCATCGCCACGGGCGGCCAGGTGTTATTGCCGCAACAAAATGACGCCCTTCACGGTGATTTCGCGCTGGTGGTCGATGGGGAAAATGCGCTGTTTGGCCTGATCCGGCGCCCGGATGGCGACCCCGAGGATTATCTGGCGGAACCGGGTGAATGGATCTGGATGCAGTTATTCAGCCGCGATCCCGCGAAAGCTGCCGCGTTCTATCAGCAGGTGGGCGACTATAAACTGTATCCGCTGGACGACGCCGGCAACCGGCAATTGCTGGTGAAAGACGGTTATTCCCGCGCCGCGCTCAGTCGCCTGCCAGATGCGCAGCCGGATCTGAAACCGGCGTGGCTGCCATTCCTGCGGGTGGCTGACATCGGGCAGGCCATCACCCGCGCGACGGCGCTGGGTGGAAAAATTCTGCTGGCACCCGATTCCGCGCGCATGGCAGGAAATGTGGCCATCGTGGCCGATCCGACCGGTGCCGCCGTGGGCATTCTGGAGTGGCACGAAGATGAGAATGCGGAGGTGGCGCCATGAAACTGCGTCGCGTCCTGTGCAGCGGAATATTCCTGTTGGTGCTGGGCGCCTGCGCTTCCAGCGGCCACCAGCACAGCACCAGCGTTCACGTGGGTGTCGGTTATCAGGATCCCTGGTATCACGGCGGTTACTACTACGGCCATTACCCACCTGCGGTGATGGTGCCGCCGCCTTCCCCTGGACGGCCTCCCATTAATGAGAGGCCACCGGTAGCGAAACCACCCATTGCAAAACCACCGGTCTCCAGGCCGCCATCGATTCCTTCGCGACCACGCCCCATGCCCATGCGGGGAGGACGGCGCTAGCGGTAATCAATCCCCGGCTTTGCCGTGCTGATCAACGTGCCACCCTTGCCTTTCGCAATGGCCTCGATACCCGCCAGCGATCCAATCGCCGCCGTCTTACCAGTGGCACGAGCAAATTCACAGGCAGCCTGCACTTTCGGCCCCATGGACCCCGCCGCAAACCCCAGTGCCTCGATGGCATCCGGATGCGCACGGGCAATCGCCTTCTGCGTCGGCTTGCCCCAGTCGATGTAGGCAGCGTCGACGTCGGTGGCGATCACCAGCAGATCCGCATCCAGATCCTGCGCCAGCAGGGCCGTGCACAGATCCTTGTCGATCACCGCTTCGATGCCTTTCAGTTTTCGATTGGCGTCGTATACGGTGGGAATGCCACCGCCACCGGCGCAAATCACAATCGTGCCGTGCTCCAGCAGCCACTTGATCGGCCGCAGTTCAAAAATCCGTTTCGGACGCGGGCTGGCCACCACACGACGGAATTTATCGCCGTCGGGTTTGATGGCCCAGCCTTTTTCCTTCGCCAGTTTCTCGGCTTCCGCTTTGGAATACACGGGGCCGATGGGCTTGGTGGGATCTTTGAAGGCCGGATCATTCGCATCCACTTCCACCTGCGTGAGAATGGTGGCGAACGGCACTTCGAACGGCAGCAGGTTGCCCAGCTCCTGTTCGATCATGTAGCCGATCATGCCTTCCGTTTCGGCGCCCAGCACATCCAATGGAAACGGATTGTCCGGGTTGTGCGCAGCGCCTTGCAGCGCCAGCAAACCCACCTGCGGACCATTGCCGTGCGCAATCACCAGCTCGTTGCCCGGCGCGACCTTGGCCAGTTCCACCGCCGCAATGCGCACGTTCTCGCGCTGGTTTTCCGATGTCATGGCCTCGCCACGACGCAACAGGGCGTTACCCCCGAGTGCAACCACAATGCGCATGATGCGTTCTCCTTACACGTTACCCAGGGTGGCAACCATGGTGGCCTTGATGGTGTGCATGCGGTTCTCCGCCTGCTCGAAGGCAATACAGGCCGGGGATTCGAACACTTCCTCGGTCACTTCGATACCGCCCGCCAGATGCGGATATTTTTCCGCGATCTGCTTGCCCACTTTAGTGTCCGTGTTGTGGAACGCGGGCAGGCAGTGCATGAATTTGGTACGTGGCGTGCCACTGGCCTGCATCAGCGCCTTGTTCACCTGATACGGCAGCAGCAACTTGATGCGACTGTCCCAGGTTTCAATCGGCTCGCCCATCGACACCCACACGTCGGTGTGAATGAAGTCCACGCCTTTAACCGCCGCTTTCGGATCATCTGTCAGCGTGATGCGAGCGCCGCTTTCCTTGGCAAACTGTTCGCACTGCGCCACGAATTCGTCGGTGGGCCACAATTCCTTGGGCGCGCCAATGCGCACATCCATGCCCAGCTTCGCGCCGATCAGCAGCAGCGAGTTGCCCATGTTGTTGCGGGCGTCGCCCACATAGGCATAGCTGATGTCGTGCAGCGGCTTGTCGCTATTCTCGCGCATGGTCAGCACGTCTGCCAGCATTTGTGTCGGGTGATATTCGTCGGTCAGACCGTTGAACACGGGCACCCCGGCGAACTTGGCCAGCTCCTCCACGATTTCCTGTTTGTAGCCACGGTATTCGATGGCGTCGTACATGCGGCCCAGCACGCGGGCGGTGTCCTTCATGGTTTCCTTGTGACCGATCTGCGACGACGTCGGATCAATGTAGGTCACGTTTGCGCCCTGATCGTACGCCGCCACTTCAAATGCGCAGCGGGTGCGGGTGGAGGTTTTTTCAAAAATCAGCGCGATATTCTTGCCTTTCAGGTGCTGCTGCTCGGTGCCGGAATATTTGGCGCGTTTCAGATCGCGGGACAGATCCAGCAGGTATTTCAGTTCCCGGGTGGAGTGGTGCATCAGGCTGAGCAGGTTGCGGTTGTGCAGATTGAAAGCCATGGTCTAGTCCTTCAGTAAATGGTTATCGAATCAATAATTGACGGGGTCGCGCAGGATCGGGCAGGTCATGCAGTGGCCGCCGCCGCGTCCACGTCCCAGTTCGCTGGCGGAAATGGTCACCACTTCCACACCGGCCTTACGCAGCAAGGTGTTGGTGTAGGTGTTGCGGTCGTAGCCCACCACCACGCCGGGTTCCAGACACACTACGTTGTTGCCGTCATCCCACTGCTCGCGCTCGGCTTCATAGGCGTCGCCGCCGGTCTGCACCACGCGCAACTGCTTCAGATTGAGCGCCGCCGCCACCACGTCGAGGAAGGATTTGTCCTCGCGACGGATGTCGATGCCGCCGGTTTTGCTTTCGTCCGGACGCAACGTGAACGGCACAATCTGATTCACCACTTCGGGGAAGATGGTGACCAGATCGCGGTCACAGAAACTGAACACAGTATCCAGGTGCATGGCAGCGCGGGATTTCGGCAGGCCCGCGACAATCACACGCTGGGCCGCCCCTTTCGCAAACAGCGCCTGCGCCACCTGACCGATCGCCTGCCGCGAGGTACGCTCGCCCATGCCGATCAGCACCACGCCATTGCCCACTGGCATGACGTCGCCGCCCTCCAGCGTCGCGGCACCGTGATCTTCATCAGGATTGCCATACCACACTTCGAATTCCGCGTTGACGAAATCCGGATGGAATTTGTAGATTGCCGTGGTGAGCAGAGTTTCCTGTCGCCGCGCGGGCCAATACATCGGATTCAACGTGACGCCGCCGTAAATCCAGCAGGTGGTGTCGCGGGTGAACTGGGTGTTGGGCAGCGGCGGCAGCACGAAGCTGGACAGGCCGATGAAATCACCCAGCATGGCGATGGACTTGCTCTTGCCCATGGCGTTGGCCAGATCCGCCACCGACACGCCACCGATCAGGTGTTCCGCCAGCTTGCGCGGTTCCAGACTTTGCAGCCAGCCACGCATGTCGTCCTGCAGGCCCACGCCCACCTGATTGGCGGTGAGCTTGCGGTCGAGAATCCATTTCAGCGCATCTTTATGCTGCACGGTTTCGGTCAGCAGGTTATGCATTTCCAGCACGTCCACGCCGCGCTCGCGCATCTTGGTGACGAAATCGAAATGGTCGCGCTTGGCCTGGCTCACCCAGATCACGTCGTCGAACAGCAGTTCGTCGCAGTTGCCGGGGGTCAGTCGCAAGTGGGCAAGGCCAGGGGAACACACCATGACTTTGTGCAGCTTGCCTGCTTCTGAATGTACGCCGAGTTTTATTTTTGACATGTTGAACTCCTTCTCTTAGAGGCTGAGGAAGCCGGCATACAGACCGTAGGCGGCAATACCCGCGCCGATCAGAACGCCAATGAAAATCAGTTTTTCGATGTTGGTGAAAATCGGCTGGCCGAGTTCATGCTTGGCTTTGGCGAACAGAATCGCACCAGGCGCATACAGCAGCGCCGACAACAGCAGATACTGCACACCCGCCGCATAAATCAGCCAGATTGCGTAAACCGTTGCCAGCACGGCAATGAACAGATCCTTGTTGCGCTGACCCGCATCCGTCTCATAGGTCTCACCACGGAAGGCCAGCAGCACGGCATAGGCAGCGGACCACAGATACGGCACCAGGATCATCGAGGTGGCCAGGTACAGCAGGCTCAGGTAAGTGGAACTGTTGAACAGAGTGATGATGAGGAACAGCTGGATCAGACCGTTGGTGAGCCACAGCGCATTGGCCGGCACATGGTTGCCGTTTTCCTTGCGCAGAAATTCCGGCATGGTGTGATCTTTGGCAGCAGAGAAAATGATTTCCGCGCACAGCAACGTCCAGGACAACAGCGCTCCTGCCAGCGACACCAGCAGACCGATGCCGATCAGCTTGGCACCCCAGGCACCCACCACCTGCTCCAGCACGCCGGCCATGGACGGATTTTTCAGTCCCGCCAGTTGCGCCTGCGCCATGATGCCCTGCGACAGCAGGTTGACCAGCACCAACAGCAACAGCACGCCGACAAAACCGATCACGGTGGCCTTGCCCACATCACTGCGTTTTTCGGCGCGGGCGGAAAAAATACTGGCGCCTTCGATGCCGATGAACACCCACACGGTGACCAGCATCATCTTGCGCACCTGCTCCATCACGCTGCCCAGCTCGGCATTGCCCGCGCCCCAGATATCCGCCTTGTACACGTCCAGCTTGAAGGCAATGGCGGCCAGCACGATGAACAGTGCCAGCGGCACCATTTTCGCGACGGTCGTAATGGTGTTGATGAAAGCTGCTTCCTTGATGCCACGCAGCACCAGGAAATGCAGCAGCCACAACAGCACCGACGCGCAACCGATGGCCACCGGCGTATTGCCTTCGCCGAACACCGGGAAGAAATAACCCAGCGTACTGAACAGCAGCACCATATAGCTGACGTTGCCGATCCAGGCACTGATCCAGTAACCCCAGGCCGATGAAAAACCCATGTAGTCGCCGAAACCGGCCTTGGCGAATGCATACACACCGCCGTCCAGCTGCGGCTTGCGATTGGCCAGGGTCTGGAATACGAATGCCAGCGTCAGCATGCCCACGCCGGTGATCAGCCAGCCGATCAGCGTGGCGCCGGCGCTGGCACTGGCGGCGATATTCTGCGGCAGCGAGAAAATGCCGCCGCCCACCATCGACCCCACCACCAGGGCAATCAACGCCCCCAACTTCAACTTGTGCGATGCATCTGGCATGTGTGTCTCCTTGTTGGAAAAAAATAAAACAGCCATGTTACGAAATGACGTGCAACAAAAATCAGCGCGGAATCAGACCCCCGCGCCAGACTGCACCACGCCTTTGGGTGGAATGGCGGCACGCAACACCCGGAATCCCACCGCAGTAAACACCACCGTCAGCAACGGATTGAGCAGATTGAAAAAGCAGAAGGGCGCGAATCCGATGGCGGACACGCCCAGCGCCGCCGACATGTAGGCACCACAACTGTTCCAGGGAATCAGCGGCGACGTCACCGTGGCAGAATCACCCACCACGCGCGACAGCATGACGGGCGCCAGCCCGCGATCTTCGAATGTTTTGCGGAACATGCGCGCCGGCAACACGATGGAAATGTACTGATCAGACGTCAGCGCATTCGAGGCCACGCAGGTACCTACCAACGCGGTCACGGCACCGGTCACCGACTTGGTGCGGTTGATCAGCGGCGTAATCACCCGATTGAGCAGGCCGGCACGCTCGACGATGGCGCCAAAACCCAGTGCGGTCATGATCAGCCAGATGGTCATCATCATGCTGGACATGCCGCCCCGGGTCAGCAGCTTGTCCACGGTAGGATCGCCCGATGTAACCTGATAACCGGTGGCCAGTGCCGCCCAGACACCCTTGAGCTGTTGCAGCGCGGGATGGATATCGGGGCTGGCTGCCAGTGTCGCCACATCCTGCGGCGCCAGAATCACCGCCATAACACCACCCGCCAGGGCGCTGAAGAAAATGGTAACGAACGGCGGCACTTTTTTCAGCGCCAGCACCAGCACCAGCAGGAGCGGCAAAAATGCCCACAGGGAAATCGTGACATGCTGTTCCAGTCCGCGCAGAGTGGATGACGCATCAAAATCACCCGCAGCGCCCAGCATGGAGAAACCGACAATCGCCAGTAGCAAAGCGGGCACCGATGTCCACAGGGATTCGCGGATATGGCTGAACAGTTCGGAACCGGCAGCGGCGGTGGCAAGATTGGCGGTATCGGACAGTGGCGACGCCTTGTCGCCGAAATAGGCGCCAGAGATAACAGCGCCGGCCGTGATCAGCGGCGACAACCCCATGCTTTCAGCGATACCCATCATGCCGATGCCGATGGTGCCGGCCACCGTCCAGGAACTGCCAATACTGAGCGCCGCCACTGCGCAAATTGCGCAGGTGCTGGCATAAAAATAATGGGGGCTGAGCAACTTCAGGCCGTAATAGACCATCGAGGAAATGGTACCGCACATGGCCCAGGTGCCAATCAGCGCGCCCACACCGAGCAGAATGAAAATGGCCTGCATGCCGGTGCTGATACCCTCCACGATCGACTGGCGGATATCACCCCACGCGATGCCATTTTTATAACCGATCAACGCCGCAATCAGACCGCAGAACACCAACGCGATCTGGTTGGGGCCATAGGACGCATTTTCACCGAACAAATAGTAGGAAAGCCCCAGCAAACCGATAAGGCCGACGATCGGCAACAGGCCATCCAGCAACGAAGGTTCCCGCACGGGCCTGGGTGGCACTTCGTTCAATTGTTCAGCCATGGATTTTATGCTCCGCAAACGTGATATGCGCCATCAGCCGATCCGCTCACGCCAGCCGCAAGTACGATGAAATACCCTTGCAAAAGCACTGAACGCGGCACTGCCAAACAACTGGGCAGTGCTGGCTTTTGTTATTGATTTTCTATTTCCCGCACTATCCGCCGCTGCAGATCTGGTTGTCAATCGCACAGCAACCAATCAATGACTATTGTCAATTTCTGTCTTTCCGCTCAGCGAAAAAAGGCCGCGCCCCTTCCAATCGGCGTCAATCCCGATGGCTAACGTCTCCGGTCAAAATACGACACCGATCAATTTGGTAACCAGTTCCTCCAGCGGAATCATGGTCAACACCAGCGGCATACCCGGCAATATCGTCAGCATAACCAGTTGAACGATCGTATCCCGGCCAAACGGGAAGGGCTTTATTTCACGGATCACCTGGAAACTGTTACCCAGGTCGGCCAGGGACTGGATATCGCCGCTGCCGACGAGTGGCTCATCGTCACTGGATCCTCCGCGAATCCATTTCTTATCGAACGCATTGACATAGTTGCTGGCCAGAATTCCATACTCACGCAGGCCCGTTCTTTTCGCCTGCATCAGACGCATCGAAAACACCAGCAGCGGGCCCAGCACGAACAGCATGAGCACGCCCACGAAGCTGACGATCTCCAGCTTGAAATCGGTCAGTTTCGCCTCTGCAAAAAAGATCTGGTTGGCGATCAACCCGGCCAGCAGCGCACCATGAGCGAGCACGAACGGCGCCATGGCGGAAGCGCTTGCACCCAGAAAGCCCAGACCAGCCGCACGATCGGGATGGGTGGGAACAAGTTTCAGATCCAGCCGCGAAACCTGCCACAGGAAACGGGCCCAGATAAACAACCGGAAATACCAGCGCACCAGAATGAACTGAAACACGGGCCGGCTGATGACGATATACCAGTAGCCCGCTGGCGAAATGTGAATATCCCCATCCACCAGCGTGGCATACCAGGTGCCTGCGTCAACGCCGATATCGCCGACGACGCTGACGGTGCCCCAGGAAAAATAGCCCCCCACGAAAATCAGGATGAACAGCGCAAGCTCAATGACAACGGAATTGCGCAACCGGAACGCAGCCGCAATGGCGCCCTTGAATTTCGGCAGCACGGATTCGGTAATGATGTCGCGGTCAATGAACTGCCCCACAATCAGGCGCATGCGCTGGTGGATGAGCAGTTCGGCGTATATGAGCAGTGGCAAAGCCACCAGAAAACGCGCATGCACTTCGATGTCATACAGGAACGGCAGCTCGACCCCAGTCCAGACCGTGCCATTCAGCAGGGCAAGCAGCAGCAACGGCAGCCAGGCGAACATGCTGATCACGATCATCCGCTTTCTAACGTGCTCGAACGCCGAATCAGCCAACCGGAAACGCAACAACAGCTGGTAGGTCGGTCCTCCCAGTACCAGCGAGAAGTTGGGCGATTCATGCGGCTTGTGAATGTTGTCCATTGTCCCCCCTGACCGGCATTGCGCAGTAAATCGCGCCGAATCAGGGCATTGTACAGAGCTCACCAGCCACCTATACCGAGCGAGGTCAATAGATGGGCAGGCGCCGCCAGCAGATTACGCGCCGTTACGTAACCGGATTGCTGACGCTTTCTATCTCGCGCTTGACCCGCAAAGGATCGTCAACACCCTTGAAAACAACATCGCTGATGCCCCGACCGGTCACTTTCACGATGCCGTATCCAAACATGCGGCCGAAAACACTTTGCTCGATTTCAACGGTTTCGATGGAGGCCAATTTCATCTCTTCGGTCTTGCGGCTGATGATTCCTGTTTTCTGTACCACCCGCTTGTTGGTAACCCCCTGCTCCAGCGAACGCAGCTTCAGATATTCATAGATGGCCAGGATCAGGGTAATGCCAATGGTGGGAATGGCCAGCACGATCCAGCAATACATCGGAACGCGCGCAAACCAGTGCAGCTTGAATATTTCCTCGATCTTTTCGCCATCGGACAATGAGTCTTCAATGTAGGACATATTTTCCTCTTGTATCTGCCTTATAAAAACATCGTAAATTTGCGCTTACGCTATTTGCCATTCCGTTCCTGCGCTTTTTCAAAACCGGCCTCGAAAATCTCGCTCTTTGAAATTGTCCGGTTTTCCCGTTGCTCCGTACACGCGCTCACGAACCTGTGCATGTACTTCAGACATTTGTCCTCCCCCAGATCATACTGCTGGCAGCTGTCAGCGACCCACTCCAGGGACTTTTTGGTTTCCGTGATGCCCGGTACCGAGCTGCAAAAATCATCCTTGCGCGCAGTCCGCATGCAACCGTCGATAAAGCCATTCACGGACAATTCGCATTCCACCGTATCGCACGCGGGATACACCAGCTTCAGGCCAACAATGCATTTGCCCTGCTCGATAACCTTGCCGAACTTCTCACCGCGATACAATCCTTCTGATGTCGCATTCAACACCGAACTGTATTTCTTATAGAACGAACCCCCAATCACTGCCACCACCAGCAGCAACAGCACACCTGCCGCTATTACCATCTTTTTGTTCATGCCGCCCCCATAACCTCAGCCAGCAAAACCACCGACAAGCCAATCAGAATATCGCGCACCGCCGAATGCACGTACGTGCGCCCGGCCAGGCGGCCAGCAGCAGTGGTACCAAAGCAGGTGTTTGGTTCAGCGGGCGCAATGCAGGGCAACAACTGCATCGCTGCGATCAGGAAGTCCAGCTTGGCGGCGGGATGGCTGGAATCAGTCATCATGTCTTTTCCATACAAAGTGGAAAGAATGATGGACTGATTTCATGCCGCTTTCCAGCCCCTCACGGGCACTCAAGCCACGGACAAACGGGCGATGACCTCTTCATCCCGACCTTTGCACCCCTAAACGCTGGCAGCTCTGTAGTGCTTCAGCAGCAGGCCGGATTTGCCGAACAGCTTGTCGCGCCATTCGTCCAGCAATGCCACCGTATCATGTTGGGTCGGATGAAAGTCACGGCGATAAAAATCCAGATAGGGCTTTTTCAGCCGTGTGAAAAGTCCATTGCTGCCGAACAGGTATTTCAGACCACGCACATGGCCGGGAATATTGAACAGCTGCCCGTCCGCCGCCAGCAGCCGAATCTGAAAGCCGGTGATCACCATAAAATAAATGAGCGTGGTGGGAATCATGGCGCCGGCCCGGAGCAGATGGTTGCCGCTTACCTGCTGGAACACATCGAACGCCACGGATTTATGTTCGTTTTCCTCCAGGGCATGCCACAACCAGATCTTGAGGGCCTCGGGATCAACACTGGCTTGCTGCGCCGGATCGCGCAACAGCTGTTCTGCAGTAATGGCGGTGTAGTGCTCCAGGCAAACCGTCGTCGCCAACTGAAAAATCTTCGGCGTAAAACGTTGCAGGCCACCCAGCACACCGCCCAACACTTCCTCCAGCGCCCGGGTTGGATAGCCCAGCTCGCTGGCCATGGCGTTCCAGGCGACGTGTTCCTTCTTGTGCATCGCCTCCTGGCCGATAAAGCCAGCAATCTGCGCCCGCAATTCAGGATCATCGATCTGGTCCCGGTAATGACGCACGGATGCGATGAAAAAATCCTCCCCTGCCGGAAACAAGGTGGACATGGTCAGCCAGAATGCGCTGAGAAACGGATCGTCGTCGTAGAAATAGCGTTTCGCCGTAGCCGGACTGAAATCGAAATCCAGACGCCGCGGCGGTATCTGCGCGGCCTTT
>JABLXQ010000022.1 GCA_013178375.1 Gammaproteobacteria bacterium | reverse complement strand
AAGTGATCGATATCCAGCATGATCACGCTCAACCAATGGCCGGATTCCAGCGCGTCCTGCCAGAGCTGCGGATAATAGTCATTGAAGAACCGACGGTTGCGTACCCGGGTCAGGCCGTCGTTGATCGACAGCTCCAGCAGATTGCGATTTTCCATTTCCAGTTCCGCCAGAATCCGTGTGATGTCACGGGTGCGTTCACGTACGCGGGCCTCCAGCTCTTCCTTTGCGGCGGTTTCTGCATGCAGCAACTTTTCCTGGGTCAGGCGCAGGGCGCGCTCGCGATCGGCCAGTTCAGTCTGCGTGAGCAGGCGTTGCCGGCGCTCCGTATTGACCCGCTGCGCGATGGTGTAGGAAAACAGAATGGCTTCCAGCACGGTGCCGACGTGCCAGCTGTAACTGGTGAACAGGTTCACCGGCGCCAGTTCGAATATTTTCAGGCCATAGATGGTGGCACCGAGAATGCCGGCGGACCAGGCCATTAAAAAGTGGCGCGCTTCCGGCTGGCTGCGTACCTGCAACACGCAGCAGACCAGAATGCAGGCGCCCACCACCATGCAGGTGAACGCCGTGACCACCACGGATATGAAATGCGGCAGAATCAGCGCCTGCAATAACGCCGCTACCATGGCGCCGACCATCCAGCGCGTGAACCGGTACAAAGCAGGATCGGACTGCTCCAGGCGCAGGAAATTGCGCATGAACAGCACCGCCATCAGGATCGCAAAAGCAATTGCTATCGAGTCCATCTCGCGCGTCATGAACAGGCTGTTGAGCCCGAACAGGGCGGTGGGCACGCCCTCCATCAACATCAACGCGATCAGATGGTGGGAAACCAGAAAACCGACGTAGTACAGCAGCACCCGTTCGCGCAGGCTGGCCAGCATGAACAGGGCGAAAAACAGGGTGGACAGTATCAGGCCGCCATACAGCGTCATGAACAGGGTGTCGCGAATCTGGTACTGGTGCTGTCGCTCCGGCGTCGACAGCATGATGGGGAGCGCAACCGAATCGGCGCTCGTGAATTCCATGTAATAGATCTGACTGCTGCGCGGCGGCAGCGCTAACTTGAAACTGTAAAAACGTCCGCTCTCAGGGGGCCGCTCTGCGAGATGGCGGCGTCCGTTCACGACAGGCTGGTAACCACCAGCCGCATCAGGCACATGCAGAATGGCGTCATCCAGCAGGAAATAGCGAACATCCAGGATGCGGATTTGCTGCGCGTCGAGTGGATTTTCCAGCTGGAATCGCAGCCACACCCTGTCACGGGTGAAGCCGAAGTTCGGGTTGATGACGGTGGACGGCTGGAAGCGACCCTGCGTTTGCACCTCCGCCAGATTCAGGGCATTGCTTTCATCCCGAAAAAATTCTGTGTAGGGCCCCAGTTCGACGGCAGGCATCTGCTCATCTATCACAAGCGGTGCGGCCTGGCTCAAGCCTGCGGTCAGCCAGAACAGTAACACCGCAACAACCATCGGATTTTTCATGCGCGGTTTCGGGAAGGTGGAAGTGGTAGGTAATTCCTTAAAGAATAGACCGACTTGGCGGTTCCGCTCTTCCCGTTACCCCGCAATGGACTGAACCAATAGATTCAGTTGCTCTAAATTAGTGGAAATACCCGCAATTTACGCTATATGCAGTTGTCGTTTTTCCACATAAGTTCGTCGGCGATTCACCTAACAAAGTCATAAGCGGTGCACTAACCTCCATTAGCAGTCTGATACTTGGAGGTTTTTTATGTTCGGCAAGCCGCGCGCCCAAACCCCGTCCGCACTCAAGCTGATTCCGCGCATCGTGCGTTTCGACTACGAGTCCGTCATGCGGCAGAACCGTTACTGGCACGGTGGTGATCCCGTGGTGACGCATTTTTTCAATGCATTGCAGGCCATGTTTCCGGAGGGTGAGCGCTTCTTCATGGACTCGGCGCGGGATGTGCGCGACATGCTGGGCAAGGACAACATTCCAGCCGAACTGAACGAGCAGATTCGCTTGTTCATCCGCCAGGAAGCCATGCACGGACGCGAGCACGACGCCTGGACCAATGCCCTGATTTCACTGGGCTATATCGGGATGGAAGGGTTTGACCTCAAGCTCAAGCGCGACAACCAGTGGTCGAAGAAGAAGCTCAAGCCGCTGTGGCGCCTGTCCATGACGGCGGCATCGGAACATTTCACCGCGTCGCTGGCGCATCTGTTTATCTACAAGCGTCCGGACCTGATCGAGAAGGCAGCGTCGCCGTTCCGCGAACTGCTGGTGTATCACGCGATGGAAGAGGTGGAACACAAAGCCGTGTGCTTCGATCTGTTCAAGCAGGCGAAAGGCGGTTATTTCCTGCGGAGCGCGGGCATGATTTTCGTCACGATCGATCTGCTGGTCCGCCTGCGCAACCGGCAGGAATATCTGCTGAAAAAGGACGGCTTGTGGAATGCCAAAACCCAGAAGGAAATGCGCGATCTGCTGTGGGGCAAGGAGGGCATCATGCGGGTGTTGGCGCCGTACCTGCTGCAGTATTTCCGTCCGGATTTCCATCCCTGGGAAACCGATGAGCGCCGCGATCTGGTGGCGAAGTATGGTCAGGAAATGCAGGTGATCGACGCACAGCAGACCCAGGTGAGTGCAGCCTGATCTTCTGCAACAAGAGTTGCACCCACAAAAAAACGCCGCATTCAGTGCGGCGTTTTTGTTTGAGACGGAAATAGGATCTGTTAAAACTGCATCACCACTTTTTCAGCAAGGCAGCCTGTTCGTTCAGCGCAGCATGAAACTCCTTGCTGATCCGTGCCACCAGCTCGGCGGCCGTCACCACGTCTTTAATGCCGGCACAACCCTGGCCGGCGGACCATACGGTTTTCCACGCCTTGGCTTCGTCGGCGATCGGCTTTAGTTTGGTCCCGTAATCCACTTCGCCCGGATTCATCAACTTGTCCATATCGTAGCCGGCCTTTTCCATGCTGGGGCGCATGAAACTGGCGGGCACGCCTGACACCGCCGGCGTGTGCACGATGTCCTTGCTGCCACAGGCGATGATCATGTCCTTGTATTCCTGATCGGCCTGGCTTTCGCTGGTGTTGATGAAGCGGGTGCCCATGTAGGCCAGGTCGGCGCCCAGTTGCAGCGCGGTGGCGACGTCGCGGCCGCTATTCAGACAGCCGGCCAGCAGCAGGGTTTTGTTGAAAAAGCTGCGGATCTCGCTTACCAATGCGAACGGGCTGGTGGTGCCCGCATGGCCGCCGGCGCCGGCGCACACTGCGATCAGACCGTCCACGCCGGCTTCGGCGGCTTTCTCGGCGTGACGCTTGGTGGTGACATCATGAAACACCACGCCACCGTAACTGTGCACCGCATCCACCACATCCTTCACTGCACCCAGTGAAGTAATGATCAGGGGCACCTTGTGCTTCACGCAGATTTCCAGATCTGCCATCAGACGCGGATTGGTTTTGTGCACGATCAGGTTGACGCCGAACGGCGCGCATTTCGTGCCGGTGGCGGCTTCATGCTGGCGCAGCGCCTGTTCGATCTGCACCAGCCATTCCTCGAAACCCTCACTGGTGCGCTGGTTCAGCGCCGGAAAGGTGCCGACCACGCCGGCCTTGCAGGTTTCAATCACTAACTGCGGGCCCGACACCAGGAACATGGGCGCGGCGACAACGGGCAGTTTCAGTTTTCCTTCAAAGGAAGTGGGTATCGACATGGTTCACCTGAACGAAAGGATTGCAAAGTAGCGCAAGGATACCATGGGGCGCGCCGTGGCCACAGCGAGCTGCTACAATGCGCCCACTTTTGGCCGTAGCACGGGGCTTTTCTCACCATGGCAGTACTTTTCCACCAGCAACGTAACGGACACATTTACGAAGTGCGCAGCGCCGGGCAGACCCGCCGCCTCTACACCGACGGCGTTTTCCACAGTCAGTACAATCCGCTGCATGGCGTTACCGGAAGCGTGTGGGATCTGTTGTTCCTGCCCAGCCAGTTTTATGATCCGGTGGAATTGAAGCGTGTGCTGGTGCTGGGGGTGGGAGGGGGCGCTGCGATTCACATGCTGAACCGATTTGCAGCGCCGCAGGCCGTTGTAGGCGTAGAACTGAATAATATTCACCTGCAGGTGGCGCGGAAGTTTTTTGATCTGCGCTACCGCAATCTGCAGCTGGTGCATGCCAATGCCATCGACTGGCTGATCGGATACGACGGCGAACCCTTCGATCTGATCATCGATGATCTGTATTTCGAGGACCAGGGCCTGCCCACCCGCGCCGTCGCGGCCGATGCCAGCTGGTTTGACCTGCTGCTGGACCATCTCACCGACAGCGGCATGCTGGTATTGAATTTCGTCGGCCAGAAGGAATGGAAACAGAGCGCCTATTTTCAGGAATCATTCGTGCGCGATGCATTTCCGTCGGTGTACCGTTTCACCACGCCCACCTGCCACAACGCCGTCATCGCACTGTTGCGGCAGCAGAGATCCTTGCGGGAATTTCGCTCGCGCCTGCGCACGCAGCCGGACCTGGACGAGCGTAACGCCCGTTGCAGGCTGCGTTACAAGGTCAGCAGGATAGCTTGAACACCTTGAACTGCTTGTCGCGGAACGGAAGTTCGATGCCGTGAAACCAGGGTGCGGCCACCGCATCCAGCGGAATGAAATGGTTGACCACGAACAGCGCGCAGCCGCCTTTTTTCAGATGGCGGAAGGCGCTGAGTACGAATTTCTCCGTCAGTGCCTGTTCCGTTTCGAAGCCGCGATGAAACGGCGGATTGCACAGCACCAGATCAAATTGCGCCGGCAGGTTGGCGGCGCAGTCGTCGGCGATGACTTCACCCGGTATCTGGTTTTCCGCGAAATTGTGGAGACAGCTGAAAACAGCGGCTGCGTTGTTGTCGGTGGCGGTGATCGATGCGATACCCAGCCGCGCTGCTTGCAGCGCCAGATAGCCATAGCCACAACCCAGATCCAGCGCTGTTGTCGGCTTGATCAGACCGGCCTGCAATTGCTGGCCCAGGCAGTGGATCAGGTGAGCGCTGCCGCCGTCGATCTTGTTCCAGCCATATTGTCCCGGTTTGCTGAAAATGCGCAGGCCGTCCTGTTCCGCAATCAGCTGCAATTCACCGTATTGGCGCGCGTCCAGCGGCTCGCCCAGGCGCACCAGCTGCAATGTCGCAACCTGCAGCTGGCGTTCGCCCCGGGTGATCTGCGCCTTGCAACCGAAATACTGTTCGGCCTTGCTGATGTACGTCTTGGTGCCCTCGTCCTTGAACCCCGCCAGCACCAGTTCTCCCTGCGCTGATAAATGCCGGGCGGACTGGTTGATGATCTGGTGCACCAGCGCCTTTTCCTTGGAAATGCGATAGGCGATCAGATCGAAGGCGGCACCCAGAGGCGTCAGATCCATATCGTTGAAAACGCTGGATAATCCAGCCTGCTGCGCGCACAGCTGGATGTCCTGCCGGTTGGTGAGAATCTGCAGTTCAGGAACGGCTTTCAGCTGCAGCAGGGCGGAGCAGTCCAGATGTTCATCGGCGATCAGCAGTTTGCGGCCGGAGGTGTTGCGCAGCCGCTCGAATAGGGCGTGCAGGGCCGGATCAGACATTGTCGATACTCGCAATTTCAGCAGCAGTGAGTGGGCGGTATTCACCGGGGGCCAGGTTCGCATCCAGCACAATGTCCGCAATGCTTTCCCGGTGTAACGCCACCACCTGATTGCCGATAGCGGCGAACATGCGCTTCACCTGATGGTATTTGCCTTCGTGAATGGTGAGCTTTACCTGCGTGGGTGCGACGATGTCTAGCTGTGCCGGACGTGTGCGTTTTTTTTCGCTGCGCAACAGGATGCCTTCCGCAAACAAGGGCACGGCGTCTGCGGTGACCGGCTCCGCCAGTTGCACGTCATAGCATTTGGATTTTTGGGTTTTCGGCGATGTGACGCGGTGATTCCACTGGCCATCGTCGGTGATCAGCACCAGACCGGTGGTGTCGATGTCCAGGCGGCCCGCCACCTGCAGGTCTTCCAGCGCATCTTCATCCAGCAGTTCGAACACGGTGGGGTTGTGACTGTCGCTGTTGGCGCACACATAACCAACCGGTTTGTTCAGCATGAAATAGCGCGGGCCTGCCGGGGCGATCTGCAGGCCGGACCATTTCACCTGGGCGTCGTCGGCAATGCTGCAGGTGGGATCGGTCAGCATGACGCCGTTTACCAGTACGTCGCCGGCCTTGATCACTTGTCGCGCTTCCTTGCGGGACAATCCGGAAAAATTGCTTAGGTACTTATCGAGTCGCATGAGGGGCCGTGTCGAAAAACAGTGATTATACGGGGCTTCGTGTGTCAATAAAACCGGACGGTCTGCTGCGCTGATCCGGGCCGGTCGTCAGGGTTTTAGATTGATTGGTTACATGCTGTTGGGCATCCAGCAATGTGATGCCATTAACCATTTTTTGAAAGTTCAATCATAACAGGCTGCTTGGTGCATTAGTTCAACTGGTGGCTCAGCTTCGCTGACAAATTGGCACGGCGGTGTCGCCTTGCGGCTCCGACACTGACCATTACACTGACTCTATCGTGCGGCTATGAGCAAAAAGGAGTGTGCCATGAGCAGTGTGAGGATTCTTGACTGGCTGGGTTCTGCCGCGTTGACCATCGCCGTAGTGTCGTTGCTGGTTTTGTTTTTGCCGGGCATCGTGCGCGCGGAAACAACAGTGGCAGGCGAAAGCGGCGCCGTATTCTGTAGTGAGTGATGTGCAGTCGCGGAGGCTGTTAAAACCGCAGCAGCAGTGCAGTGTGTTGTGAGATTCGGTATTGAATGCTTGTGTAATGATTAAGTAGTGCCGACCTGTAAGACCGGAGTGAATGACAGCGGCAATCAGAAGGCAGTCGGTTGACCCGGGGTAGCAAGCCACAGTTCGTGAGAACTGTGGCTTTTTCGTTGGCGTTATTTTTTATAGTTGTTCCGGCACGAATCAATGCCGGCGCAGGCGGCGCGCCAGCAGCAGGGTCAGTCCACCCAGCAGCAGCCAGTGCAGCGATCCGCCGGAGTGGCCGTCATCGTGATGCTCCTCCACGACAGTGTAACTGGCGTCGTACTCCACGCTTTCCATGTGCAGCGGTGTGGCATCAGGTGTGACCGATGTCAGCAGCACCATGTGACTGTAGGCATCACGGATTTCCAGCCCCAGCCGGTAACGTTGCGGATCGAAGCCGCTGTTCAGATCGAAGCCGGTGGTCACCGCATCGCTGTGGGAATAGTGACTCACGGTGAACGTGCCGGTGTTGCGCAGGGGAATCCACTCGCCGCGTTGATCGATCAGGTACAGGCTGGCATAGAGCGTGGCAGTCCGGCCCGGCGCATCGGCATCGAAACGCACGTCCGCCTGGGTGTAGTAGCCGTCACCGTCAGCGTCGCCGCGCAGGGTGAATTCCAGCACGAACAGGTCCAGATCGCCGCTGCTGACGGCTTCGCGGGTCACATCCTCCAGATACAGTTGGGCCAGATCGCTGTCATATTGCGGACCATAGGTGAACAGCAGGGTATTGCTACCGGCGTCATAGATCCGCAGCGTCAGTTCGTAGCGGGTAGCAGGATAGCCGTCGGTCAACAGCACGGTGGCCTGGTAGCTGTCGCTGCCGGTGGCACCCCGAATGGTGAATGGATCGGTGCGAAACAGCGGTGTGCTGGTGCCGTTGTTGAGCTGGCCGGTGACATAGATGCTGGCGCTGGACAGGCGTGTGTCGATGTCGAAATTGATGTTGAACTGGTGGTAGTAACCGTCGCCATCGTCGTCGCGGGTGAAGTCGAACCAGACGTTATACATGCTGAAATCGGCGCCGCTCAGGACCTGGATGCTGAACGCGCCCGCGCTGGTTTCCGCTTGCGCTTTCATCTCTGTCGCGCCTGTCATGTCTGCCGGCGTTTCCACCCGGTCCGGATTGCCGATGATCTTGCCGGTGAATTTCTGCTGGGTGGCTTCTCCGGCGCTGACGCAGCGGCTGGCCACCAGCGCCGGCAGCAAAAACAACAGTATAAGCAGGGCTTTTTTCATGGTCGTGACTCCGTTCCGTCGCGGCGCAATTGCCGCTTGTTGTGGCGCCATTACAGCGGCCGGCCACTGAATCGAAACTGAACCAAACCGATCTGGGCGTTCAGGATCAATTCAGCCGACCGGGTTTAATCTGCAGGAACAGTCAAACAACAAGGAGGAATTCCTTATGTGGTTCAAGATGAAGAAAACCATTATTCCGATATTGACCATGCTGGTTGCAGCCGGTCTGTTCGGCGCCCGTCAGGCATATGCATTGAATGACGATGAAACCGCCGTGCTGGTCGGTGTGGCGGTCGGTGGTCTGGCGGCGATTTCCACCAAGCACCACCTGGATCATGATCGTTGGGACCGGCAACGGGGTGGTTACCGCGAATATCACTACTATGAGCGGGAAGCACCGCGCCGTTACTGCCCGCCGAAGCGGGTGGAGCATTACGTGATCCACGAACCGCCCCGTTACCGCGAGTACGAGCGTGAATACAAACGGGTAGGTTATGGTCGCGGTCACGACCGTGGTCGTCACCGCGGTTGGGACAAGCACGGACGTCGTGGCGGCGGCTACGAGTATGAATACGAGTACAGCCGCACCGGCTTCTGATGCCTGACCTTGTCATCGGTAACACCAGACTGCGGCCTTCGGGTCGCAGTCTGCTTTTTGGGCAGGAATAACCGGGGTGGGACCAGTTCCGAATCCGGCCGGTTTTGCCGGGGCACCGGGTTACAATACGGGAAATACGTCACCGGAAAACGCCCATGCTGGACCAGGAACAATGCCGCCAGGCCCGCCTCAGTCGCGATCGTCGTTTTGACGGGCTGTTTTTCGTGGGCGTGAAAACCACGGGCATTTATTGCCGTCCCGTCTGCCCGGTGCGGCCGCCGCTGGAAAAAAATGTGCTCTATTTTCCCAGCGCCATCGCGGCGGCCAATGCCGGCTTCCGCCCCTGTCTGCGTTGCCGGCCCGACAGTGCGCCGGGGTCGGCGGCCTGGCAGGGCACCCAGACCACGCTGCAGCGTGCATTGCGGTTGATCAATGCCGGTGCCTTGCAGGAAACGGATCTGCCGGCGCTGGCGGGCCGCCTGGGTGTCAGTGACCGCTACCTGCGTCAGCTGTTCGAGCGCGAACTGGGCGTATCCCCCAAGCAATACGCGTTGTATCAGCAAAGCCTGTTCGCAAAAAAACTGCTGCACGAAACCCGTCTGCCCATCACAGATATTGCTCTGGCCAGCGGCTTCCACAGCCTGCGCCGATTCAACGACTGTTTTCGCAAACAGTTTCAGCTAGAGCCTCGGGCGGTGCGCAAGGCCAATGGTGAAGCGGGTGGCGGTATCCAATTGTTTCTGGCCAGCCGTCCGCCGTACCACTGGCCTTTGTTGCAGCGCTTTCTGGCGGCGCGGCTGATTCCGGGCCTGGAGTGGTGTGACGAACACAGTTACGGCCGCAGTTTTCAGATGGGCAATGCGCGCGGTCATTTCACCGCGCAGTTCGACGCCGGGCGATGTGGCTTCACGATCGATCTGGCACTGGACGATCTGCAACACCTGTCGCAAGTGGTGCAGAACATCCGCCGCGTGCTGGATCTGGACGCGGACATCGCGCTGATCGAAACCACCATCGCCGCGTTGTTCGACCTGCAGCAATTACCCCACAGTGGACTGCGCCTGCCCGGCATCTGGGACCCGTTTGAAGCGGGCGTACGGGCGATCCTGGGCCAGCAGGTATCGGTGGCCGCAGCGCGTAATCTGGTGCAGCAGGTGGTGGACGCATTCAACCCCGACGCCGCCGCCGGCATCCGCTTTTTTCCCGCACCGGAGCAACTGGCAGCGAGCAATCTGGATTTTCTGCGCATGCCGGCGTCACGCAAGGCCACGTTGCGGGCGTTTGCGGAACGGGCGGCGCAACAGCCGGTGGGCGACGATCCCACCGCGCTGCTGGGTATCAAGGGCGTTGGCCCCTGGACTGTCGATTACATCAGAATGCGTGGCCTCAGTGACCCCGATATATTTCTGGCGCGGGATCTGGGCGTGCAGAAAGCGCTGGCGCAGTGCCGGCATCCCATCGATCCCGATGCTGCCGCCCCCTGGCGTAGTTACCTGACCTTTCACCTGTGGAACCTGCCGTGATGTTTTACGATTTTGTGGAAACGCCGATTGGTTGGCTGAAAATCCTGGCGTCGGATGACGCCATCACCGCGATTGATTTCGATGCACAGCCAGACACAGGACGCCACGGCAATGCACTGACCGAACGCTGCATCGCCCAGCTGACGGAGTACTTTGCGGGACAGCGTCAGCATTTTGATCTGCCACTCGCGGCACGGGGTACTTCCTTCCAGCGCAGTGTGTGGCAGGCGCTCGTCCGGATTCCCTGCGGCACCACCTGTTCCTACCAGGATATCGCCGACGCCATCGGCAATCCCAAAGCTGTGCGTGCCGTGGGTGCCGCCAACGGCAGCAATCCGATTCCCATCATCGTGCCCTGCCACCGGGTGATCGGGCGCAACGGTTCGCTGATCGGATTTGGCGGCGGACTGCCGCGGAAGGAATGGTTGCTGCGGCATGAGGGGGCGTTGCTGGTCTAGATGCAGCAATTCATCGCGGAAGTGTGCCGGAATGCCGTGCCGGTTGTTGCGGGAAGGTGTTAAATCCTCAACTGACCGATGACAGGGGAGCAGGCGGCATGCCGAAAGTAGTAGTGGCAAGTTACGACGCAATGGGCGGACCGGAAGTGGCGGCGATGGCGTCCGATGGTTATACCGCGGGGCCGACCGATGCCGGCGAATACCGCATTCTGTACTGTGGCCAGCATTCCAGCCGGGCCTATGCCTCCTGGTCGAAAATCCTGTGGGGTTCCGAACTCAAGGACGACGGTGCCGGCAACCTGCTGGTGAAACACCAGGGCAAGTGGCAGAGTCTGGGCAAGCTCACACCGGTCACCCGCAAAGAGATCGCGGAGTACCACGAGGCGTTGTACGGCACCAAAAAAGTGCCCGACAAATGGGTGTTCAACGACTTTGGCCATATCACCTGCTATTTTTACAAGGACAAGAATCGCGACGGCAAATTCAACAAGGATTCCGAATCCATCCATGCCGAATTCTTTCACACCACACCGGTGAACGAGGCGCAGCAGGCGCAGGGATTGCCGGTCATTCTGGAAAATTCCCATGGCTGCATTCATGTTAAACCGCTGGATATCGACGGGATGCGCAAGAAGGGTTATCTGAACAAGGGTAATCGCGTGGTGATTCATGGTTATGCGGAAAAAACCGTGGCCTTCGCTAACGATGCCAAGGGCCGGTCGCCGTTTGAGGTGCATTTTTATCCCGGCCTGAACCAGATCAAGATTGTGGGAGTGCGTTGATATGCGAGAAATCAGGTACCGGATGGCAACCCTGCTGGCAATGTGTCTGTTGCTGGTGATGGGCAGTTGCCGCGCGCAGCCCCCGGTGCAACCGTCCGCCGCAAACGGCGCGCTGGCGCTGGTGGCAGCGGCCATCGACGGTGTGCGCAACGGTATTGCGGTTACTAGTTTTGCTCGCGAGCGTGGTCTTGCGTTGCAGCCTGGCACCGCCGGTAATTTTCTGGCGGAACAGTCGGGCACGCGGCTGGTGCTGTTCCAGAACGAGGCTGGAGTTCTGGTGCGGGCGGATCTGTATTTTCTGCTGACAGATGCGCCGCGCCGCGCGGAACTGGAAACGCTGACCGGTGCGCTGACGCTGTACCAGCAATCGAAGGACAGCCGGGCGCGGGCGGAACTTGCACCCACCCCGATGCTGGCCGGTGCGGTGTTGTTCGTGGAGCTGCTTGGCGCACAGCCGGACGGCAGCACTCCGGTGAAATCCCTGTCGGCGAGGGTGCGCTGACGGCACTGCCCAGCGCCGCGATCGGGTTCGTCTTTCTCGCCATAAAAAATCCCGCCAGCGCAAACCGGCGGGATCTCTTTTGCATCAGCGCATCAAACCGGTATCAGGGCAGCAGCATGATCCGGTCCTGCGGCCCTGGCGCCACCTGCACGTCGCTGGCAACCGGATCTGCATCGGCCGCCGGATTGTTGAACCAGTCTTCCAGTGCATCCACGTCCTGCGCGCCACCCAAACGGTTGTTGCCCTGTGCCAGCACGTAGATCTTGTCGCCGCCGTCCGCCAGGAAATTATTCACCGTGATGCGGTAGCTGGCGTTCAGGTCCAGCGTGGCGCCGTTGATGCTGATGCTGGTGGGATCAACCTTGTCGCAGGCCTGGCCCGACGTGCTCCAGGCATAACGGAAACCTTCCGACACTTGCAGGATCCGGTTGAACGGCTGGCCGCTGGTGTCGCTGGCGGGATAGTTCCAAGACGCTGGCGCAGTGCCCGCGTGGCAACCGATGAACTGCTGTTCCAGCATGATGTGGATCTGCTCGCCGGTGAGGTTCAATGTCACCAGGCTGTTGCCGAAAGGCTGCACGGTGAAGGCCTCGCCGTAGGTGACCTTGCCATCGCCTTCGCCGGCCGCGCTGGATGGGAACGTGAAACCGGGGGAACGGATGCCACCTGGATTCATGAAGGCTGCCACCGCTTCACCGAAACCCGCCGGTGCGGTGGCCGCCAGTTGCGCGTCGGCAAGCACATCGCCCAGCGCAATTTCACCGGCGGCGTTGGCGCTGGCGTTGCCCATGGCGGCAGTGATCTCACCGATCACCCGGTTGGCAATCGGTGTGGCCAGCGCCTTGTACTGGCTGACGAGGCCGGCGATCTGTGCGTTTGGTGTGGTGGCCGGATGGCTGCGGTCCACCAGGATGTTGTTGGCGCTGATGCTGACCACTTCGCCGTTGGCATCGTTGATGGTCAGGTTGATGTCCGACAGCACGCGGCCGATGGAGTTGGCGCTGGTCACCGGAATCAGGCGACCGGCGCTGTTGGCCAGCTGGCAGTTGTAGGCTTGGTGAGTGTGACCGGAAATCACCATGTCCACTTCATCGTCCAGTGCGCTGACGATGGGCGGCAGTGGTGTGCCCGCCAGACCACCGGCGCAGCCGTTGATGGTGTCGGCGGCCTGGGTCACTGGCACGGTGCCGCCCTGGTGAATCAGTACCACGATCGCTTCCACGCCACGGGCGCGCAGTTTCGGTATAAGTGCGTTGACGGTGGCGGCCTCATCCTTGAATTCCAGTCCGGCCACGCCGCTGGGCGTGACGATGCTCGGCGTGTCCTTCAGCGTCATGCCGATGAAAGCGACGCGGGTTTTGCCAAAATTCTTGATGGCATACGGCGGGAAAATGGTTTTTCCGGTGGCGGTTTCCTCCACGTTGGCGGCGAGGAATTTGAATTTGGCACCGGCAAACGGATAGGGTGTGCCCACCTGCAGGCCCTTGCAGGTATTGTCCAGATCCGTCGGGTGACAACCGCCGCTCTGCATGCGCTTGAGTTCGTCCTTGCCTTCGTCGAATTCGTGGTTGCCCACTGCATTGAATTCCAGCCCGGCCAGATTCATCGCTTCGATAGTGGGTTCGTCATGGAACAGCGCCGACACCAGCGGCGTGGCACCGATCAGATCGCCGGCGGACACCACCACCGAATTCGGATTCTGTGCTTTCAGGCGCGCAATGTGGCCGGCAAAAAAATCCGCGCCGCCGACGGCAACGGTGGGCGTGGCGCTGGCAGCGTTGACGCGCAATGAGCCCGGCGATTCCAGCTGGCCGTGAAAATCGTTGAACGCGATGACCTTGACCGTAACGTTGGCGGCCTGGGCGGCAGTGGCGCCGGCCAGTGTGAGCGCGATGGCAGCCGCAATTTTCTTGAGTTGCAGTTTCATGAATTTTTTCTCCCCGTGTAATGGACGCAAATCAGGCGCGACGACGGCGCAGGCGGGCCGCCAGACCCAGCAGACCGGAACCCAGCAACCACACAGCCGCTGGCACCGGCACTTCACTCACCCGCAGGCCGCCGACCGACGCGTTGTACGGACCGCCATAGGGATCACTGGCCGAAACATGCAGCAGTCCGGTCACGGTGTAGGTGCCGGGATCGAGAAACAGGTTCAGGTAGCTGAAGCCATCGGTGTCCGCCAGGGCTGCGTCGAAATCCGTGCCCACGCTGGAGAAATCCGGTGTCAGCGGAGTGGAGGTGAAATAATCCACACCATTGACGCTGACCCGATACTCATCGCCGCCGAAACCGCCATCGACGATGCTCAGCGTGCCGGCCTGATTCAGCGTGAAGGTAAAGCTCAGCGCCGAGCCGTCGCCGCTGTAGAGACCGTTGCTGTCGGTGATGGCGTCGATCCATTCCAGGCCGCCGCTACCAGCGACGAATTCATCCACGTCGAACTGGTACCAGCTGCCATCGGTGGTGACGTTGACGCTGGTGGCCTGGGCCGGAACGCTGATCGCGGCCGCCAGCAGCGCGGCGGCAAGGGCGCTTTTTCTCGAAAATGCGGTATGCATGATGGTGTCTCCCCATGGGTCTTGAGTAATGCCTTGAGCAGGCGACGTCGTGCCAGCAGGCAGGACAACCGGCAGCATGGAATATTCATGTGAAGTGGGGGTGACGGGATTGTTGCGTATTTTTAGCTGGATTGTTGCAGGTTGACGGGGCGGCTGCCCACCAGAAACCGCTGCGAGAACTCCTCTGCCGGCACGGCCGCCGACCACAGGAAGCCCTGGGCGATATCGCACTCCAGCGCCCGCAGCATGTTCAGTTCCGCCTCGGTTTCGATGCCTTCCGCCACCGTGTAGGCGTCGGTGGCCCGCGCCAGCTGGACGATGGCTTTCACGATGTTCTGGTTGGTGGGCGAAAGATGGATGTTGCGCACGAAGCGGATATCGATTTTGATCTCGTCCGCGTTCATCTGCTGCAGGTACGACATCGACGAATAGCCGGTGCCGAAATCGTCGATCGCGATCTTGAAACCCAGCTCATGCAGCTGACGGATCACACCCAGAAAACGTTCCGGATCATCCATCACGGCAGATTCGGTCACCTCGAACAGAATGCGGCGGCGGTCGATGTGGTATTCGGTCATGCAGTATTCGATAAAAGGCAGCAGGCGGCGGTCATTGATGTCCAGCGCCGACAGGTTCACCGACAGATGAAAATCCTGTGGCAGCGACCGCTGCCGGTGCAGCCACTGACAGCTTTGCAGCAGCACCTGGCGCGTGATGTCGAAAATCAGCTGGCTCTGCTCCGCCAGCGGAATGAACACGCCTGGGCTGATGAAACCATCGCGGTCGTGGTCCCAGCGCACCAGCACTTCGCCGCCCACCAGCAACTGGTCCCGCACCCGCAGCTGCGGCTGGATGTAAATGGTCAACTGTTCGCGGGCGATGGCCTGCCGCAATTCCGACAGCACCGACAGCCGGTGTTTGATGAAACTGTCCTGCTCGGCGGAATAGAGCGCCGCCGATTGCCGGTTGCGCTGGGCCGTCAGCAGCGCCACCTGGGCCTGGCGAAAACATTCGAAAAGGGTGTTGGACGGCGGATGCAATGCCGAACAGCCGATGCGGAAACCGATCTTGCTGTTGATGCCGCTGACGGCGATGGCCTGTTCCGACAGTTCGTGCAGTTCCTGCATGATCTGCTGGATGCCGTCGTCACCGGGCGCCTGGGCATCCGCCAGCATCATTTCCTGGCCGCCGGGCAGGCTGATGAAAAACACGGCCTCGCCCTGCAGCGGCCGGATCGGCACTGCCCAGGGCCGGCCGCGGATGAAATCCGTCATGCGATCCACATGATTGCGGTAGGCCTGGCCCAGCACCTCCGGACCCAGCAATCCCACCAGTTCGCGAAAACCCTGCAGATCCAGCACCAGCAGGTACAGGTGGGAATGACGCTGCTGGATGGACTCCAGCTGATCGGCAAAGCGGTTGCGGAAAAACGAGAAGTTGGGGGCGCCGGTGAGCGGGTCCTGAAACGCTTTCGCCAGCATCTGGTCTTCCATGAAGCGGATGCGATCTGCCAGCGCCAGCGACAGCAGCATCAGCTCCGCCATCGCACCGAACAGGAAACCGTGCAGGGTGAAGAAACTGGCGGGCAGCAAACTGGTGAAGGTGGCCATGCCGACCGCGCCGCCCGCCACCGTGAACAGCCAGGACACAAGGAAAAACACCGCCGGCCGGTAGTGATTGCGCAGCGCCACCACCGCCATCGAGATGCCGAACAGCGAGCCCGCCACCTGCACCACCGAAAATACCGGAATCATCCCGTACTCCGGTACCACGTGAGACGCGACGATGCCGGGCCAGCACAGGTAGCCGAACCAGCGCAGGTGGCGATGGTGCCAGGGCGCGTTCTTCTTCGCATTCAGAAACACGTTGGCGAAGCGCGTCACCAGCCAGATCACCAGGAAGTTCAGGGTCATGATGTGCTGGGCGAGGTAAAGCTGCAGCCAGTCCGGCCAGAGCAGAAAGCCGTAGCCGTGAATGCCTGAGAAATACAGAAAGGTGGTGATGTGGAAGGCCAGATACCACAGATAGGCGGGCCCGGGCTGCATGGCGTACACCAGCGCGTTGTACAGCGCCAGTGCCAGCAGCACCGCGATCACACCACCCCAGAACAGATACTGGTTGCGCTGCTGGATGGCGAAGGCAGCCTCGCTGTACAGTGTCAGTGGCAGAATGGCGGGGCCGTTGTTCTGTTTGCGGATCAGCAGGGTCAGCGTCTGGCCCTGGCGCAGGCTGAAGTCCAGGTGGATGCCGCTGTAGCGGCCGGCGCGGTCCACCGCATCCAGCAGTCCGGCGCGCTGATGCAGGATCAGCTGGTCGCCGTCGAACAGATAGAACTCCAGGTGGCGCAGCAGATGGGTGTCGGCCACCAGATGCCAGTCGCGCGGGGCGGAATCGCCAAAGCGACCCTCCAGCTGCAGGCGGTGCCAGTAGGTATCGGGGCTGGGCTGCAGCGAGACGCCATACAGGTCCGGGGTGAAAGGGCGCTGCAACCAGGCCTGGGGCGGCAGCGTCGGGTCATCCAGGGCGGTGGGCAGGGGGCCTGGCAGCGCAAGTGCCGAGGTGCTGTCGTCCACGGAAATCACCACAGTCTGCCCGGCCGCCGGTGGTGCCAGCGGGGGCAGCAGCCAGCAGCACAGCAGCCAGGCCAGCAGCAGGCCGGAGCCTGGCCGCCAGCGCAGGCGGTGGTCCGGCGCAACAGTGGTCAGTGGTTTCATAAGTTGTAACAATTGGTTGGAGCGTGCCGACGCCCAGTCTATCCTTAAACTGTAGCCGATCCCTCTGCGGTAACGGAACGCCACACAGCCTTTACAAATTTGTTTGTGGCAACCCTCCCGCAGTTTTTTCACTTCGGTGTATCATCTTCAGCCTCGGAGCAGCCGGGGTGTCGGATGCCCCGGCCGCCTGGAACCATCCATCCCTGTCGACCCGCGTGGCCGGTACACTCAGGGCGCAGCAGTAGACAACAATAAATATGCAGAAATACTTTCGAATTCTCTTGCCCGTTGCCTTCCTCGCGGCCGCCTGCGTTATTCTGGTCATCCTGTTCATGGCCCGTCCCAAGGCAGAGCGCCACGCCGCCGAAGAGCGGGTGCCCATGGTGCTGGTCACCCCGGCGGCGTCCCAATCCCTGCGGATTCCCGTACTCACCCGTGGCATGGTGCTGCCGGGCAATGACATCCCTGTGGTGGCGGAAGTCAGCGGCCCGGTCACCTATGTATCCCCCAACTTCGTTACCGGCGGCTTCTTCCGCAAGGGTGAAGTGTTGATGCGGGTGGATGATATTGAAAATGAAGTGAAGATCCGCAAGACCCAGGCCATGGTGGCCCAGGCCAGCCAGGCCCTGCAGCAGGCCCAGGCCGAAGCCGCCTCCCGCCGCACCGGTGGCAATGATGTGGACCTGGTGCGCAATTACGACCAGCAGGCCAAGTCCCAGTTCGAGGCCGCCAAGGCCGAACTGGCAGCCCTGGTGCTGGCGCAGAAAAATACGGTTCTGGCTGCACCCTTCGATGGCCGCGTGCGGGCCGAGAACCTGCAGGTGGGCATGTACCTGAAACCCGGTGTGCCCCTGGGCCAGATTTATGCAGTGAACATCGCCGAAGTGCGCATGCCGCTGTCCAACCAGCAGGCCTCGCTGGTGGATCTGCCCACCCGCCGCTCGGTGCTGGCGCCGGAAGGTCCCCGGGTCAACTTCTCCGCCGTTTATAGCGGTACCCGCTACCACTGGTCCGGCGTGGTGCTGGGGGCCGAGGGCAGCATGGACGAGTTCAATCGCCTGCTCAACGTATATGCCCGTATCGAAGACCCGTTTGCCGCCGATCCGTCCCAGCCGGGCCGCCCACCGCTGACCCTCGGGACCTTTGTTGAGGCCGAAATCGAGGGCCGCAGTTTTGACAACGTTTTCGTGGTGCCCCGGCGTGCGTTCCGCAACGGTTCGCAGCTGTGGATCGTGACGGCGGACAGCCGGCTGCAGCGCAAGGACGTCGACGTGCTCTACAAGGGGCGCGATTTCATTTATGTGAAGGAAGGGCTGGCAGAGGGCGACCAGGTCGTGCTCAGCCATCTGAATACTGCCGTGGACGGTCTGGTCGTGCGCGCCCAGACTGCCAACCCGGCGGCGAATGCCCCGCAACCCGTGGCCCAGGCCGACGAAACCCAGCCCTGAGGAGCGGCGATGAATACCCTGATTGAATGGTTTGTACGCAATCGCATTGCCGCCAATCTGCTGATGCTGCTGTTCCTGGGCGCTGGTGCCATCTCGCTGATGGATGTGCGCAGCGAAATCATCCCCAGCGTCTCCCTGGACATGATCTCCGTGACCGTGCCCTACCCGGGCGCCTCGCCGGAAGCCGTGGAGCAGGCCATCGTCAACCCGGTGGAAGCCGCCATCTACGACGTGGAGGGGGTGAAATCCATTTCCTCCCGCGCGGTGGAACACCTGGGGGTAGTGACGGCGGAACTGGACTGGGGCTACGACAGCAAGGACGTTCTCAACGAGATCAAGGCCCGGGTGGACGGCATCGGCTCCTTCCCCAAGGATTCCCAGCGTCCCGTGATCAGCGAGCTGTCGGTGCGCAACCTGGTGGCCTACCTGATCATTTCCGGCGAGGCGGACGAGCGCTCGCTGCGTGCCCTGGCGAGCAAGGTGAGGTCCGACCTGCTGACCCTGGAAACCATTTCCCAGGTGGATCTGACCGGCGCCCGCGATTACCAGGTGTCCATCGACGTGGCGGAAGCGCAGTTGCAGCGCTACAACCTGAGTTTTGCGGAAATTGCCCAGGCCATCCGCGCCAACACCATGGACGCGCCGGGCGGCGAACTGAAAACGGCCCAGGGTTCGGTGTCACTGCGGTTGCAGGGGCAGATCTACGATCCCGAGCAACTGGAAGACATCGTGGTGCGTGCCACCCCGGACGGTGGCCGCCTGCTGCTGTCGGACGTGGCCACCGTCAGCGACGGTTTCCGCGATGGCGTGCGTAGCGAATTCAATGGCCGGCCGGCTGTGGTGCTGGCGGTGTACCGGGCAGGCAAGCAGGACATCGTCGATATCTCCGAGGCCCTGCGCAATTACGTGGACGCGCCCACCACCTACATTCCCGATGGCATTAAGCTGGATGTGTGGCAGGACACCACCGTTTACTACAAGAGCCGCATGTCACTGCTGATCACCGACGGCTGGCAGGGCGGTCTGATGGTATTCCTGATCCTGCTGGCATTCCTGCGTTCGGAAGTGGCGTTCTGGATCAGCATGTCGGTGCCCGTGAGTTACCTCGGTTCCATGATCATCCTGCCCCACTTCGGCGTCACCCTGAACATGATTTCCCTGTTCGCCTACATCCTGGTACTGGGCATCGTGGTGGACGAGGCGATCGTGATTGGCGAGAACATTTTCTCTTACCGGCGCAAGGGGCTGGATGGCGTCGAAGCCGCCATTCGCGGCGCGCAGGAACTGTTTTTCCCGATGCTGGCGTCGGTCCTCACCACGATCTGTGCCTTCCTGCCGCTGCTGTTGCTGCCCGGGCCCGAGGGCAAGCTGATGCAGGTGATTCCTCTGGTGATCATCTTCACCCTGCTGATCTCGGTGATCGAGGCGTCGCTGATGCTGCCGGCCCACCTGTCCGGCTCGAAGCCTGACCTGTATGACAACTTCCCCGTGGTGGGCAAGGTGCAGAAATGGATTTCCGAACACCTGGACTGGTTTCTGGAATACCGCTACCGGCCCTTCCTGGAAGTCTGTCTGAACTGGCGCTATTCGGTGGTGACGGCATTTGTCAGCGTGCTGCTGGTGACCATCGGCATCGTCGCTTTCGGCTGGCTGAAGGTGGTGATGTTTTCCCAGATCGAGGGTGACACCGCCAGCGCCACCATCCGTTTTTCCGAGAATACGCCGCGTGTCGTGACCGATGCCGGTATCAAGCAGCTGGAAAAGGCCGCGCTGGAAATCATGCGGGATTTCCGTGATCCCGATGGCAGCCCCCAGATCCTCAACGTGTTCACCTCCTACCAGCCGGATGGTGGTGGTCACATCGTGATGGAATTCCAGGCCAGCGAGAACCGGCATTTCTCAGGGCAGGATGTGGTGGTCGAGTGGCGCAAGCGCGCCGGCGACATTCCGGAAATGGCGGACCTGGATTTCAAGTCCACCCTGCTGGCGTCGGGCACCATGATCGACATCGAGCTGACCTCGAACGACAACGATGACCTGCAGCAGGCCGCCAAAGCGCTGAAGGCGCGGCTGTCGGAATTCGAGGGGCTGTATGCCGTGCGCGATTCCCTGCAGACCGCCAAGCAGGAATTGATGATCAACCTCAAGCCCACCGGCCGCAACCTGGGCCTGTCACTGGAGCAGGTGGCGGCGCAGGTGCGTCAGGCGTACCACGGCCTCAGCCTGCAGAACATCAACCGCGCCGATGGCGATGTGGCGGTGGTGTTGCGCTATTCCGAGGCGGACCGCAATTCCCTGTGGAGCCTGGAGAACATGAACCTGGTGCTGCCCACCGGCAAGACTGTGCCCCTGTCCAGCGTGGCGGACATTGATTACGGCGAGGGCGCCTCGGAAATCAAGCACCACCAGCGTCACCGCGTGGTGCGGGTGAGTGCCAAGGTGGATGATGCCGCCACCTCGATCGGAAAGGTCATGATCGTGCTGAAGGCGGATTTCCTCGATCGCCTGAGCCTGGACTATCCGGACATGCGCTGGGCAGTGGCCGGTGCCCAGAAGGACCGCGACGAGTTCATCGATTTCCTGTCCCAGGCCTACCTGATGGCGCTGCTGGGCATGTACACCCTGATGGCGTTCCAGTTCCGTTCCTACGGTCAGCCGCTTATGGTGATGATCGCGATTCCGTTCGGCATCATCGGGGCGCTGGCGGGGCACATGATCGTGGGCATCGATGTCACCA
The DNA here is from genome assembly GCA_013178375.1 of Gammaproteobacteria bacterium. Classification (GTDB taxonomy): domain Bacteria; phylum Pseudomonadota; class Gammaproteobacteria; order Pseudomonadales; family Ketobacteraceae; genus Ch67. The sequence continues at coordinate 73,681 of JABLXQ010000022.1, read as the reverse complement.
TCTGGTCGCTGATTGGCATCGTCGCCGTGAGCGGGGTGGTGGTGAACGACAACCTGGTGCTGATCGATTACATCAATGATTGCCGGCGTAACGGTGTGCCGCTGCAGCAGGCCATCCGCGATGCCGGCGTGCAGCGGGCCCGCGCGGTGATCCTGATCTCGCTCACCACGCTGGTGGGTGTATTGCCCATGATCATGGAAAAGAGCCTGCAGGCGCAGTTCATGATTCCGATGGCGGTTTCGCTGGGCTTTGGCACTCTGTTCTCCAGTACCATCAGCCTGATCCTGGTGCCGTCGATGTACCGGATTTCGGTGGATATCGGCGATCTGCTGGGCCGCCTGTTCAGCCTGGGCGCCCGCGCACCCGAACAGGCCGAGCTGCAACCGGCACTGGCGGTGACAGGTACCGGTGGCAGTGAAGTGGCACCTGATGTGGCGGTTGCAGCGACCGCTGGCGATGGCCGCACCGAATGGCACGTGGGCCTGGATGAAGCCTACGAGCTGGGTTACAAGGCGGCACTGGAAGGCCAGCCCCGCCAGGCTGAATTCGAACTGGAAGTGCTGGCCGCCAGCTGGGAAGCAGGCTGGGACGATGGCGCCGAGGAAGCCCGGCGCTCCTGACCAATAAGCGGCTGATATTTAAAAAAGAGGGAGGGCTCATCCATGCTGCATTTCGTGCTGGTTGAGCCGGCGGTGCCGGAAAACGTCGGTGCCGCCGCCCGCGCCCTCAAGACCATGGGCTACGCCAGCCTGTGGATCGTCAATTCCAGCGCTCACCTCGAAAAGTCTGCCCGTATCCTCGCCCACGCTTCTGCCGACATCCTCGACCACGCGCGCACCTTTCCCGATCTGGCCGCCGTGCGCCGCGAGGTGGACCTGATGATCGGCACCTCTGCCAAGCCCCGTCATCGCCGCGATCTGCTGTTGCCGCCGGAAGCCGTGCGCGACCGGCTGCAGGAAAAACAGGGTTTGCTGGGAGATTGCGCCCTGGTGTTCGGCCGTGAGGAGTCCGGCCTGCACGGTCCGGAAATCGCACTCTGCGATCTGCTCAGTTCCATTCCGCTGGCGGTGGCCTATCCGTCGTTGAACCTGGGCCAGGCGGTGATGCTGTACGCCTACGTGTTACAGCAGCTGCAGCGGGAAACCCCGGTGGAAACGCCGGCACCGGACCAGTACGCCGCCCTGCGCAGCAAATGTGAGACCCTGTTGCGGGACACTGGCTATGTGCCGGGGGAGGCGCTGTACCAGTGGGCGCTGGACCGTCTGCCCCTGTTCAATCGCCGCGACATCGGCTTTGCGCACCACCTGATCGACAAGCTGGCTGGCCGTGGCCGCAAGGGCTGAGTGCCCATCCCCGATCCCCTCCTGGACAAAGTTTTCGCTGTGTGTCACTGGTATCAACTGGCTATAATGCGGGCCAGTACCCCTGCCAGGCGATATCCGAATCCCATGCCCATGAATCACGCAGTTGAGGAAAGAAACGTGTTTGACGACAAGGCCGATACCCGGGAAAAGCTGATCCTGGTGGCGATCCGCATGTTTGCCGAACAAGGGTTTGCCGGCGTTTCCATGCGCACCATCAACAGCGCCGCCGGCACCCGCAATTCCTCGGCCGTGCATTACCACTTCGGCAACAAGGCCGGCATCATCCAGGCGATTTTCGACAAGCTGGAAGCCGAGCTGCGGCCGCTGTTCGATCGTCTGGTGGAGGAATTGAAGGCGCGCCATGCGGAACAGAAACTGGTGGTGGAAGATGTGGTGATGGCGCTGCAGCTGCCATTCTGGGTGTTGTACAACACGCCGGGTTACGGCAAGCACGCGGTCAAGCTTCTGGCCCGCCTGATCCAGGAGGCGGATGGCGAGATGCAGGATCTCTACAATCGCTATATCCAGGAACCGGCGGTGGGTCTGTTCGATCTGCTGCAGGGCCTGATGCCGAACAAGCGCGAGCAGCACCTGAAATTCCAGCTGGTGCATTGTCTGATGTCCACCATCTCCGGCATGGCCACCATGAACCAGCTGTCACGCACGCCGCTGGGGGATATCCGCTTCGAACAGGATCTGGAAATGCTGCTCAGCTATGTGCAGTACGTGTCTCACGGCATGGGTTGCGAATCCACCGATGTGCAGTTCGACATGGGGTTCTGGGGCCGCTATACCGAATACCTGATGCCGGGTCAGATGTCCGCCGAGATTAGCCAGGTCGGCTGAAAAGCCGGCTGAGGTCGCGCCCGCATCGCAAACCGCCTGCGCAAATGGGCCAGCAGGCAACCATCCTCGCAGGAAGCCAGCCATGCAGGAAAACGTCAGGATTCTGGTAGTGGACGATCAGGTCGACGTGCGTCAGTTCCTGGAGGACTACCTGCGCGACAAGGGGTTTGCCACCGCTGCCCTGGCTTCCGGCGCCGAACTGCGGGCATGGCTGGCGCGGCAGTTGCCGGAGCTGGTGTTGCTGGATGTGGGCCTGCCCGGCGAGGACGGCCTGAGCCTGGCCCGTCATATCCGCGAACAGTACGATATCGGCATCATCATGGTGTCCGGTGCCGGCGAGACGCTGGACCGGGTGGTGGGCCTGGAAGTGGGTGCCGACGATTACCTGGCCAAGCCGTTTGAACCGCGCGAGCTGCTGGCACGGGTGAAGAGTGTGTTGCGGCGCTACCAGCGGACATCACCTGCAACGTCCGGCCGCGAGAAGGCGGTGGAGCCTGTGTCGCGCCAGGTGCGTTTCGGCAACTGCCTGCTGGACCTGGACCGGCGCCAGCTGCTGGACGGCAATGGCCACGACATTCCCGTCACCGCCATGGAATTCGACCTGCTGCAAGTGTTCGCCGAACGCCCCCATCGCCCCCTCAGCCGCGACCAGCTGATGGACCTGACCCAGCACCGCGACTGGGACCCCAACGACCGCAGCATTGATATCCGCATCACCCGCCTGCGCAAGAAAATCGAACCGGAGCCGGACAAGCCGAGCGTGATCCGCACCGTGCGAGGAGTGGGTTACCTGTACAGTCCGGCCGAATAGCCCGGGTTTTGTTTCAACTGTTTCAATTGTTTCCGCCGTGCCGTGCAGCAGTGCAATTCATTCTAGAATGGCGTTAATGCCCCGCTGCGCGAGAATGCTCCCATGCCGGATACCATCCTTCAGGCGTCCTTTCCGTTCCCCCTTGATTCCGGCTTTGGCCAGATCCTGCAGAATACCTCCGCCATTGTGTACGTGCGCGATCGCCACGGCCGCTTCATCTTTGCCAACCGCCGCTTCATGAACCAGTTCGGCACCAGTGCGCCCGCATTGCTGGGTAAAACCTGCGCCGACCTGTTTCCGCCTGACATTGCCCGTCAGTACGAGGCCAATGACGCCCGGGTGCTGCAGCAGCGGCAGGTGATGGAATTCGAGGAAATCGCGCTGGTGGATGGTGTCGAGCACACCTACATTTCCATCAAGTTTCCTCTGTTCGATGCCGCTGGCGACGTGCTCGCCCTGTGTGGCATTTCCACTGACATCACCGTGCGCAAGCAGCGGGAAAACCTGCTCTATGACGTGGCGGTAAAACTCTGTTCGATTCCCGATGAATCCCTGTTCGAAGACGTGGTGCGTTATCTGGGGCCGCGCCTGGGGGTGGATTTCGTCATGATCGGGCGCCTGGGTGATAGTGCGCCGGACCAGGTGATATCAGTGGCGGCCTGCGAAAACGGCCAGCTGATCACCGACCTCAATTACGACCTGCTCGGCACGCCCTGTGCCTACGTGGTGGGGCGTGAATTCTATTGTGTGCCGCGCGGCCTGCAACAGCTGTTTCCCGGTGACAACATGCTCAGCTCCGCCGGCTATGAAAGTTATGCCGGTTACCCGCTGTATGATTCAGCCGACCGTCCGCTGGGTTTGCTGGCAGTGACACACCGTGCGCCGCTGAATGACATTCCGTTCGTTGAATCGATCCTGAAAATATTTTCCCTGCGGGTGGCAGCGGCGCTGGAGCGGCGCATGGCGGAACAGGAAAAACGCGCCGCTGAAGAAGAGCGTCGGCGTCTGTCCGTGCAGCTGAAGCAGGCGCAGAAAATGGAGGCCATCGGCCAGCTCACCGGCGGCATCGCCCACGACTTCAACAATCTGCTCACCGGCGTGATGGGCTACATCAGTCTGGCGCAGGAGCGTGCCGAAAAATTGCAGGACGCGAAACTGGACCAGTACCTGGAGCGCGCCCGTTCTGCCGGACGCAAGGCCGGTGAGCTGATCCAGCAAATGCTCACGTTCAGTCGTGGCGAACACGGCGTGCCACGGGTGGTGGAATTGCAACAGCGGCTGCCGGAATTTGTCAGCCTGATCGAATCCAGTCTGCCCGCCAGTGTGGAAGTGGACGTGCAGGTGGCGGACATGCTGGCGCCGGTGCGCATTGATCCGGTACATCTTGAACAGGTCTTGATGAATCTGTGCATCAACGCCCGCGACGCCATGGATGGCCGTGGCCGACTGACGCTGAGTGCGTCGTCGCTGCAGCTGCACGGCCGCGTCTGCGAATCCTGCCAGCAGGCGATTGCCGGCGACTATGTTGCCATCAGTGTGCAGGACACCGGCCACGGTATTGCGCCCGCCGTGATGGAGCGCATGTTCGAGCCCTTCTATTCCACCAAGGAAATCGGCAAGGGCAGTGGCATGGGGCTGGCAATGGTGCACGGCATCCTGCACGAGTGCGGTGGCCACGTGCTGGTAGAGTCGCAGGTTGAGCGTGGCAGTGTGTTTACGTTGCTGTTGCCATCGGCCGCAGCGTTGATGGAAGGCGTCGCGCAGGCACCCGTTTCGGCCATGCCCCGGCAGCGACGCCTGCATGGACGCGTGCTGGTGGTGGATGATCAGCCGGTGGTAAGCGAATTCATGCAGGATCTGCTGGCAAACTGGGGCCTGGAGGCGCTGGTGTTCAACCACCCGTTGCAGGCGCTGGAATGCATGACGCAGCAGCCGGATGCCGTGTGTGCCGCGATCATCGATTACACCATGCCGAAAATGACCGGACTGGAACTGGCGGCGGCGCTGGCACGATTGCGGCCGCAATTGCCGCTGATCCTCTATTCGGGATACCGCGAAGAAATCGATCTGGTGGCGGCACAGAAACTCGGCGTGCTTGATGTGCTGCGCAAGCCCATCGACGAACAACGTCTGCTGCACTTGCTGTTGCCATGGGTGGAAACAACGGCAACAGTGCTGAAGTAATTCACCAACAATTTGCAACCGCGCAGAAAAACCACCGATACAGCGCGGGCGTAATCTTCTCCTTGTCACCACGACACTCATCTCATCTCGACGACAAGGAGCTGCACCATGGGAATCCAGTTTCAACCCGATACCGCCCGCTATGCCCGCTGTGTGGAAAATTCCAAACGCGTACGCTGGGACATCGACCGCGACGTCATCCGTGGCCGCCGTTTTGAATCCCACCAGAAATTCCTGCCGGACGGCCTGACCCGGGTGGACGAATTTCCCACCCGTGATGCCGCAGAAATCCGCCTGATCAGCCAGATCCAGGGCCGCACCTACGCCAATATCTTCGGGCTGGTGGAGCGGTTCATCAACGCCAAGGTGCTGGAAGTGAGCCAGCATCACTGGATGGGCGACCAGATTGCGCTGGAAGCGCTGGTGCGTTTCAGCGAGGAGGAACTCAAGCATCAGGAACTGTTCCGCCGCATTGAAAGCCTGTGTGGCGACGTGATGCCCGCCGGTTACCGTTTCGTGCCGGAACCCAATGCTGTCGCCGCTGCCGTGCTGTCGAAAAGTACCTGGTCGGTGCTGGCACTGACCTGTCATATCGAGCTGTTTACTCAGGTGCATTTCAAGGAAAGCATCGCGCCGGATGCGGCACTGTCGGATCTGTATCGTGATGTGTTCCGTTATCACTGGCAGGAGGAAGCGCAGCATGCGGTGCTGGATGAAATCGAATGGAAGCGCGAGGACCTGACGCTGAATCCAGCGCAGCGGGAGCAGGCCGTCGATGATTTTATCGCGCTGGTGGGTGCGGTGGATGGCATCCTGCAGCAGCAGGCGCAGGCCGACTGCGATTATTTTGTCGCTGTGTGTGGCCGCAGGCTGGACGCGCAGGAACTGGAGCGTTTTTACATTGCCTTTTTGCTGGCTTACCGCTGGCAGTATATTTTTTCCGGCGTGCAGGTGCAGCGCTTCATGGATGTGCTCACCAGCATGATCACCGACGCACAGCGCGATCGCATCGGCACTGCGCTGCAGGGGCTGATCGTGCCGTTCGAACTGGTCATGGGCTGAGGGAGGACAACAGATGTTGCGTCTTGAATTCAACAAACTGGCCTGGTGGTACTGGCTGGTGGCGGATGTGCTGCTGATGCTGGCGCTGTGGGTGGAGCGGGATTATTTCGTCGCAGCCCTGGCGTTCAACCTGTTCCAGTTGTGTCACTTCATTTTGCGGCAGCGCTCGTTCACTACGTTTCCGGTGCAGGTGCGCGCCGGTTACTGGTTGTGGCTGCTGGCGGGGCTGGCGCCCGGCCTGTTCTGGATGCACTGGATCCAGCTGGCCGGCACCAGCGCCATGTTGCTGTTCGGCTACTGCCCCCTGGCGCGCATGCTGTCGCTTTTGCCCTGGAACCGGCGGCAACCGTTCACGCTGCAATTTCTGTTGCGCACGTTTCTGGCGCCGCCCACCAGCGGCTCCATTCGGGACAATCCGCATCTGGTGACCCTGCATTCTGAAAAGCCGGCAGCCTGAGCAACGGACATGCGCCTGCGGCCCGGTTGTCGCAGGCGCGGTTCAGTACCTTCTCACGTAAACAGCTTCTTCACGCAAACAGCTTCTGCCGGAACATGAAAAACACGGCACCCAGCAGGCACAATCCTGCCCACAGGAAATCCAGCGTGATTTTTTCCTTCATGTAGAAAATCGCGAATGGCACGAACACGCTGAGGGTGATCACTTCCTGCAGGATTTTCAGCTGCGCCACGTTCATCACTTCGTGACCGATGCGGTTGGCCGGCACCTGCAGCAGGTATTCGAACAGGGCAATGCCCCAGCTGACCAGCGCGGCGATGATCCAGGGTTTGTCTGCCAGGTTTTTCAGGTGGGCATACCAGGCAAACGTCATGAAGACGTTGCTGCAGACCAGCAGCAGGATGGTGATCAGGGTGTGATTCATGGGGCGCGACAACCGGATGGCCAACGAAAGCGCTATTTATACGGGAGCGGTGCAGGCAGGGGCAAGTGCGATGCCGGCGTGAAGCTGCCGTGCCCCCGGGGATGCTCTGGCGCAATCCGGGTGCGGTATTCAGGGAAGACGTGCTTACAGCACGCCTTCTTCCTCGTCCTCTTCCGAGTTGGCCGCAGTCGCGGTGTTCCAGCCCAGGCCGGTAGCATGCGTGGCCAGAATGAAGTTCGCCAGCTTGTTGATGGTGGTGAGTTCGTACAGCACCGAAATCGGTACATCCAGTTTCAGCTGCTGCTTGATGCGGAATTTCAGTTCGGTCACCTGCAGACTGTGGCCGCCCAGTTCGAAGAAACTCTGGTCGTTGCCGACTTCGGTTTTCTGCAGCAGGTCCTTCCAGATCTGGCTCAGGCGTTCGTGCAGGCTGGGCCGGCTGGTGCCTTCGATTTCCTTTTCCTCGCGCAGGTACACCATCAGATCCCGCAACAGCGCATTCACCTGATCCATGCCGATGTGGGTGGGATCGAAGTGCACGTCCAGGTTGATGCCATCCAGCAGTTCGGTGATCTGGATTTCGAACGGCGACAACAGAATGCCCGGCTGGTGATGAATCACGCGGCGGACCTGGATCGGGCTGGCGTCACCGGTGCCGGCTTCGAACCAGTGGTAGTGAACCATGGGCGCGCTGCTGCCCTGGGTGCACAGATCCAGGCTCAACTGCTCCGACACGGGCGAAAAGCGGGTGTGCAGCCGGTTCAGGCGCTGATTGAAGGCGAGTGGTTCGCGCTCGTTGCTGGTGACCGGCACAAAATAGGGGAAAAAGCCCGGCAGGGTTTCGAACTGCTCGTCACGTAGCTGGGGTGCGCTGAACCAGTACAGGATTTCCTGGTGCGACAGCCAGCCCTGCAAGCAGCGGTGGATGGCATCGCCCATCCAGTTCTTGATGCTCTCGCCGCCACTGACTCGCGCCTGGATGAAATCATTGTCCAGGTGCAGGGACTGTTGTTGTGGCAGCACGCCGGCCAGGGGCTTGTTGCGGGCAATGCTGTCGAGGGAGCGGGGCTTCAGGCGCGCCCACTCCTGGGCCAGGAATTTTTGCTCCAGCACCTGGGCCGACCACTGGGTATAGCGGTTCAGCAGGGCGCTGTCGGTGGCGTGAATCGAATCCGGTGTGGCGTTGCCGGAGGCCAGGGCCAGCACCTGGCTGGCCAGGAACAGCATGGAACCGGAATCCAGCAGCAACGGGTGGCAGGCCAGCAGCAGGTGGCTGACGTTTTCCTCCGCGTACAGGCAGGCCAGCTGCAGTGCCTGGGTCTGGTCGGTTGCCAGTTGCGCGCAGGCCGCTTGCAACGCCTCGGCGGAGTCTGCCGCAGAGGCAAAGGTACGCAGAGGCAAGGTCTGGTCGAGGGTGACGAAGGCGTTGCGGTCGCTGTCGAAGCGCACCCGCAGTCCGCTGTGCCGGTCGCTCAGCAAGGCAACCGCTGCACGCAGGGCAGTCAGTGACAGGGGGCCCTCGATGACCAGTTCCAGAACCCGGTTCCGGGTGGTTGCTGTCAGCAGGGGGAGCAGCGCGGTCTGTGCCGGACCCAGGGCCAGGGTGTCACCGGTGTGATCGATTGTTTCTGTCGCGGGGCGGCGGGCATTGGTGAGCTTGCGTTGCCGCAGCTTGTCGAACAGGGCCTGGCGCTGTTCGGGGCTGAGTTCGGCAAAGGCAGCGGTGGTTTTGGTGGACGACGTCATGGGCGAAGCGCTCTTGTTTTTTTTCTTGTCTGAGTTACATCCGGGGTCAAATCCCGGATGTGGCGGTCTTCGGCGTCCGTGCCGGAAACATGGTCCCCTGCTCCCTGCGTCGACTGCCAGCCCTCACGGACTTCAAGGCAGCCTTGCTCCAGCGTCTCCCCACCTTCGGGAACGGCCTCATATGACCGTAATCCCGTGGCCCCGAGTGGATAGAGCTGGCAACGCCATTATTTCCCAACGGCTCACACAAGACTTGTATAAGGTGGACACTAGGGTATCCAAAACGGGTTGATTTGTTTAGGAGTTTTGTCACTTTAGGTTGCAGTTTGTAAGTGAGCATCGATTAAGGGTACCGCTGTCCTGGTGGATCAGTATGACAGATTGTTTTTTGAACAGCATTCGTTTGTGCCCGGGATGTTTACCAGTGCCAGAGCGCCTCGGCGATCAGGGCGCGGCCCGGTTGCGGATAGTCCTCTGGAATGTACGGGGCGGTGAAAGGAGCCGATGGCCCCGCGCTGGGTGCACGCACGTTGGCGTCCGCCAGGTTACGCAGGTTCAGCAGCAGGTCCAGCTGGCGCCACAGGTTCTGGCGGGACAGGGTCAGGTTAAGCTGGGTGTAGTCCTGCAGGGGCGGGCGCGGATCGCCCATGCCGCGCAGTTGCTTGCCCACCCACAGCAGTTCCGTGTTCCAGTGCCAGTCCGGCAGGAATTCCCATTCCAGTCGCATATAGGCATCTTCCCCGGGCGCTTCGCCCACGTCGGCACCGGTCTGGATGTCGGTGGCGACCTGGTAGCTGTAGTTCGCTACCAGCCGCAGGGCAGGCAGCGGCTGCCAGGTACCTTCCAGTTCGCCGCCCCGGCCCTTGCGCTGACCGGCATTGGCAGCCTGGGTGCCCACGTAAGTGATGGCATCGTCGATGCGGTAGCTGAAACCGGTCAGGCTGTAGCCCAGATCCGGGCGCGGCTGATGGTGCAATGACAGCTCCCAGGTATCGATGACTTCGGGTTCCAGCTTCGGATTGCCCAATCCCACCGGGTTGTTGGTGGCATACAGGTCGACGAAGGTGGGGGCGTGGAAGGCGCGGCCGTAACTCAGGCGGGTGGACAGTTCGGGCCGCCATTCGTGGACCAGGGCGACCCGGGGGTTGGTGGTGTCGCCGAAATCGGAGTAGTGGTCGTAGCGGACGCCGCTGGTGAGCGCCGAGTGTTCGTGCAGGCGCCATTCGTCCTGCAGGAACACATAGCCGGAGGTGCGCTGCCCTTCCTGCAGAAAGGCGTCCGGCGTGTCGCTGACATCGGTGAGGCCGCCAGGCAGCGGGTTCAGAAATGGGCCGAAATTCTTGGTTTCGTGCACTTTGTAGATGTCGCCCCAGTAGTAGCCGCTGCCCAGCCGCAGGATATGGGTTTCGAAGCCGTAGTAGGCGGTGGCGACATCAGCGCGGGCCTGGTTTTCCCAGTAGGAAGGGTTGCCGATCAGGCCCTCGGGAAACACGCCGGTGCCGGGATTGGCGCCGGGCGGAAACAGGCGGCTGTCGCGATCGGCTTCCTGGGTCAGGTGCAGGACGCTCAGCGTGGCCTGCAGATCCCAGTCTGGCCGGAACTGTTCCTGCATGAAACCGATGTCGCCGGTGATGCGGTCGCTGCTGAACAGGCCCGATGGATCGAGGGCGCTGGCAATACCGGCAAACGAGCCCACGTTGTCGCGCGCCTGATAGCCGAGGCGGGCCTGCCAGGGGCCGCTGGCCAGATCCAGCCGCAGGTCGGTGGACTGGCGGCCGATGTTGAGCGGGCCGGGGGCGAGGGACGCATCAGTGCCGGTGAAGCCGTCGAGCAGGGTCTGGGCATCGCTGTGAATGGTTTCCCGGGCGCCGTTGCTGTCCTCGTATTCCGCCACCAGGCCCAGTACGGCGTTGTCGAAATCGATCCGTTGTTCGGTCCAGGCACCCCAGGTGTCGAAGCTGCCCGCACGCACGCCGGCATTGCTGCCTTCCATGTCGCGGCCGCTGCGGGTGACGATGTTGATCACCCCGGCAAAGGCGTCGGCGCCATAAAGAGCAGAACCCGGCCCCCGGATCACTTCAATGCGTTCGATGGCTTTCACCGGCATGCCACCCCAGACGTTGCTACGGGAACCGCTGAACAGGGTTTTCAGCGGAATGCCGTTGAACATGACGAGGGCTTCCGGGTTGTAGGCCGAGGCGATGCCGCGAAAGATGTAGCGACCGAAGCCAGACTGGCTCGAGCGGGTGACATGCAGGCCGGGCACGGTTTCCAGCACCTGATCAATGTCGGTGGCACCCATGGCGGCGATGTCGGCGCGGCTGATGACAGTGACGCTGGAGGCAGCCCGGGAGACGGGAGTGGGCGTGCCGGTTGAGACGGTGCTGACCGGGACGAGCATCAGTTCTTCCAGTGGCATGTCCCACAGATCGGCTGCCGCGATGACGTGCGTATCGTCAGCGGATGCGAAATGGCTGAACAGCGCCAGTGCCAGGCTGGCGGTTGCGAAGCGCTGCATGCGGTTCCCGGTTTCTTCTAATTTGCAGTTGAATATAGCGCAGTACGAACGTTCCGCATTGATTGTGATATAAAAAATGCACGGGCGGGAAAATGTCGGAGGGCGGTGGCATGCCCGTGAGGAAGGCTCGACGCTCAGGTGTTGGTGACTGGCGGGTTACCCTGCTTCAGTGAACATGACATCGGTTGATGTCGCTTTACGGCAGGTGGCAGTTTGTAGTCAAATTGCGGCATGACATCTACCTCGAACAAGAAATCATCAAGCCGCACGTATGGTGGCCTCAGCGAATCCGAGCGCGTCGATGAACGGCGCGAGCGTTTTCTGGAGGCTGGCCTGGAAGTATTTGGCACGGTGGGTTTGCGCGGCGCCACGGTGCGTGTCCTGTGCAAGGCTGCGGGTTTGACCGAACGTTACTTCTACGAATCCTTCACCGACACGGAAGCCCTGTTTTGCGCCGTGTACGAACGCGAGAACAACCGCTGGCGCGAAGTTTTCATGGAGAAAGTGCCGCACATGCCGCAGGATCTGGAGGGTCGTTCCCGGGCTTCTCTCGACGTGTACTTTACCGCCATGCGCAACGAACGGCTGGTGCGGGTGCTGCACATCGAAAGCATGGCCGGCAGCGAGCGGGTCACCAGCCTGCACCACTATCACACGCGGATCAGCACGGAAATGTCCGCCATGCTTATCCGGCTCGACCATCCGGATCTCAACGTCACCGATGAATTCCTCCACAGTCTTGCCATGGCCATCAATGGTGCCAGCGCCGCCATGGCCGTGCAGTGGATGCTGGGGGATTACAGTATCCCCCAGGATATCCTGGTGGAGGTCTGCTCCGTCATGGTGAAAGGCGCCATCCAGGAACTGCGTTCCCGGTCGGCGCCAATCGTTTAGCGCGGTTACTCCGCCGTCACTCCGAACAGCCGGTCCAGATACGTATTGGAAAACACGCGGTGCGGATCCTGCGCATTCAACTGCGCGACGGCGGCGTCCCAGGTCTGGTCTGCGGGGTAACCCTCGCGCCAGGTGTTGGGGAAGGTTTCCAGCAGCACTTCATCATTCGTATAGGCACCACCGTATTGGCCATCGGCCGTATAGGCGTAGCACTTGGTCCATTCCGGGCGCACGATGCCGTAGCTCTGGAAGTTGGTCAGGAACCATTGCTCCAGTCGCGTGTTGAATTCGGCGGCGGCCGGTTGATCCACGTTGTTGTTGATCGCGTACCAGATGACGGTGTCTTTCTCCGGATGATCCGGATGCGGACGCGCGCCGGACAGAAACGGTTCCACAGCGCCGGGAATCAACACATCGGCGGGATTTTCCAGGCCGTGGGCGCGCAGCTCGAACGGGCCGGTGTAGGGGTACATGCCGCGACTCTTGAATTCCGCAATCAGCTGCTTGAAGAACTGGAAGAATTCGGCCAGTGCCCGCTGCAGATTTTCCCGCGCCACGATCACGCCCCAGGCCGCCACGGTTTTGCGCGGCGTCAGCGGCTGCACATACAGCGTGGTGGTGTAAGCCGAACCCCAGATGTCGTTGATCCTGGTGGCCGGATCATTGTTGGCCATCAGATCGATGACGCCGTTGGCCGACAGGTTGTTGTAGTACGGCACCATCGTTTTGGGATAGGTGCGCAGTGCCGATGACAACGTGTCCGCCACCAGAGGGGACATCTTGACGCTGGACGACAGCGCATACGGCGTCAGTACTTCGCGGGACGTTTCCGGTTTTTCCGCTGCCACCGTCCAGGTCTTGATCCAGCACACGCCTTTCGAATTGTGCGGATAGTAAATGATGTCGACCGTGCCGTATTGTTCGGTCAGGTTGGCAAAGGAATTTTCCGTTTGCACATCCGGCATCGCCAGCACTTCGTCCGCTGTCAGGTCGGTGCGGCTCAGGCAGCGGATTTTCAGATTGGGTCCGGCCTGCATTTTCACTTCGGTGATAAAGGTGCGGGCCAGGCAGGTGAGCAGAGGGCCGATGGCGGGATCGTTGCGCTGGAAGGTTTTCAGCACGTATTGATCCTGTTCCGCATCCCACACCACGGCGGTCATTTCCAGCACCAGATTGCTCAGTGTGCCCCAGGAGTGACCGGGTTGCAGCGTCTCGCCATTTTGGGGAATGGCTGCGCCGTGAACGTTCATTGCCAGCGCGCCGGCCACCGTAACGCCACCCGGTGCGGGAGTGTGGTAAAAGCCGAGGTCGTACGCTTCCAGCTCCGCGCAAATATCTTCGATGTAGGCGCCAGCGCCACAGGTGACGGATTTGATTTCGTCGTCCGCATTCACAGTGATCTGGTTGATAAAGTCGTGCGTGTGCACCAGCACTACGTTTTGCCCGCTGTCACCCCGGGGAATCAGGGTGGGCGCAAAACCGTGACCGGTGCCGAAAGGGCGCAGACGATAGTTGTGGGCTTTGGCCCAGTTCGCCAGCGTCACCACGTCGGCGCCGTTATTGGGCGAGCAGGACCACACGCCGGCCACTTTGGTTTCCCGCGCCCAGTTGATGAAGCCTTGCTGGAACAGCTGAATTCCCGCCGGAAAATTGGGCGGTTCGGGAATGGTGTTGCTGCCCGAACCTGCAACAAATTTGCAACCAGGCAGAACGCTTCCGGCTGCTGCTGTCGCCAACGCAGCACCCATGAATTTTCGTCTGGAAAGCGTACTGATTTGTGTTGTGTCGCCAGAACCCATTGTTTGATCCCTCTAGTTGTTGTCAAAGTGACAGGCCTGCCCCGGAATGTTATGGAAAGACAGGCAAAAAAATTCCCCGCAGGTATCGTGATGATGACCTGACTATCGTTTTGTTTCCCGGGTAGTGGTGAGAATGGCGGGCCCTGGACAGAGACCCGCCGTTACTTCAGTTCAGCGCGCTGGTGGGCACGATCGGCAGCACAACGCTGGACGGATATTGCGGGCTGTTGTGAATGGTGGTGACGCCATCTTCCGCCAGCGCCTGGCGCGGGTAGTTCAGCATACCCTGCGCCTGGTTGCTGGGGCTGATGGCGATGCGCAGACGATTGCCCTTGCGGATGATTGCGCTGGTGGAGAAAATTTCGATCTGCATTTTCACCACTTCGCCCGGCACCAGCAGCTTTGCCTTTTCTTCGGTCAGGTAGTGGTAGGGCTGGATCATTTCGCCGTTGAGGAAACGGGAACGGGATTGATCCACCGCCCGCACCGACGCCAGCAGCTGGCCGTTGGTGATGGGCAAGGATTGCGCGTCAGACAATTCTTCCACCTGCACCGCCACCACCGCTTCGGTCACGGTGCTGTCGATCCAGATATCCGCCTGGATGGGGCCGTTGATGTAGTAATCCTCTTCCATCGGCGCGCTTTCGAATGTCACGCGTTGCTGCTGTGTTTTGTCAGCGTTGCTGAAACAGGACTTGGGCAGGGTCAGGCCCAGAATCCATTGCTCGTAACTGCGGCTGCATGTGGTGCCGTCGTTGATGTCCACTTCGAAGCCCAGCATTGCACCGTTGCGGAAGGCGCGGCCTACAGGATGTTCCGGATTGGTCATGGTGTGGCCGGTTTCTTCGCTGTCAGGGGCCGAGCGCGACAGACTGCCATCGCTGTGCAGGTACCAGCGCTCCGGTGCCGCCAGCGGATGGGGCCAGTCGGTGGTGGTGGCAAAGCTGTCTTTGCGGAATTCTGCGGGCGTGCTCTCGGTGGGGTAGTTCTTCACATGCTGCACCACCTGCGGAATATTTTCGGTTCCCGTGTCCATGCCCTTCAGGTATTTGTCGAACCACTGCAGCAGCAGAAAATCGATCGGCGCCACCGCGTTGTTGCCAACGTGCGAGGTGACGAAATTCGGAAAGTGCGTGCCGTTGTAGATCACCAGGCGTGCATCGACACCGTTCTTTTTCAGGTTTTCATACAGCAGGGGTTCGTCACGCTGGAAGAGATCGTGCAGTGCGCCGAAAATCATCGTGGGCGCCTTGACCTTGTCCATGTTGACCAGGGGTGAGCGTTTGCTCCAGAAATCACCGTAATAGGTGACATAAGGCGCGTTCCAGAGTGCGTCATCGATCAGCGGCAGGTAATAGGAATCGATCTGGTCTGCGTGCTCCTGCGTGTGCTGCATCAGCAGGTCCATATGCTTGGGATTGGCCAGCATGGTGGGGATGTTCTGGGTCGACAGTATCTGGGTGATGAGCATCCAGGTACTCATGAAATGGGCGTTGAGCAGGCCACCGGTGCCGACGATGCCGCGCATGGCATCGCCCATGGGCAGACTGGCAAACACCGCGTCAATCGAGTCGGGCCGGCGCTGCGCCGCGAACAGCGAACTGATCGCCATGTAGGACACACCCGCCACGCCCAGCTTGCCGTTGCTCCAGGGCTGTTCGTGCACCCAGTCCACCATGTCGGCAAAGCCAACCTGTTCTTCTTCACCAAACAGTTCCCAGCCGCCACCGGAGGCGCCAGTACCCAGTGCATCCACAGAAACCTGGGCATAACCGCGTTTGACTACGAAGGGGTCTGGTGCTCCCAGCATCAGGTTGCCGGGTGTGCCCAGGAACATGAGGCTCAGCAGATTGGTGTTATAGCCCGCCTGGGTCAGGATGACGGGGAAGGGGCCTTCCGCCGGCTCGCCTTTTTCATTGGCCGGCAGCGTGACGCGCACGCTCAGTTTTTTCCCGGTGGACATTTCGACGAACTGCAGCGGCAGATTCACCGTGTAGCGATATTCCGCCTCGCGGAAATAGTGCTCACCACCGATGGCGTCGATGGCGTCGTCGCTGTCGTCGTCCAGGTCGGGAATTTCGGTGTCGTCCGGAGTGCCGCTGTCCGGAGCAGTGGGGGTCACTGTCGTCTGGGCGTTGCGGTCAGCGGCGGATTTTGATTTTGAATCGCCGCCGGAACAGGCCATCAGCAGGCAGGATGCCAGAACGGCAACGCAACCGTGGCTGAACAGTTTTTTGAGTGGGAGCGCACTGTGCGCACCGGCCAGACTGCGGGACCCTTGCGGGCGTGTGTCGTTTGTCCCCGTCATTTTTGTTTCCATTGTATTTTTGTTTTAGTGGATTTTTATCGGCAGATGGCAGGTGAAATCCATTCACTCGTCCACACGTCCGACATATATGACAACCATTGTTGTCAATTTATATGTGACAATAAATCATGTCAATTCATGAATGTTGGCTTTTGGTAACGCACGCAGTGGAAATTCGTGTGGGTTTGAAAATGGGATGTGTGAAGGGAGCGCGTTTGGGATTCGCAGTTGCGTGACTTATAAGTCACGCTCAATTAAAAATCGGCAGCCAAAAAAAAGGCCCTCCGGTCAGGAGGGCCATAAAACCCAGTGCGAGTGGGTAGTACGAAGTCGGCAAATGCCTGCAGGAATTACTGCAGGAACGAGAAGTTTTCTTCCTTCATTTTCATCAGGGATTTTGGCGAAGCCATCATGCATTCGGCGTGAGCCCGGGCGCGTGGCAGCAGACGGTCGAAATAGAATTCGGCGGTCTGGATCTTGGCTTTGTAGAACTCCGGCTGATCAGTGCCGGCTGCCAGTTTTTCGTAGGCGGTCTGCGCCATCATTGCCCAGAAGTACGCCATGCTGACGTAACCGGAATACATCAGGTAATCCACCGACGCGCAGCCTACCACGTCGAAATTCTTGCGCGCCCGCAGCGCCAGACGCACGCTGTACTGCTGCCAGTTGGTGGTGTATTTCACCAGCGGCCAGATGAATTTGTTCATTTCCTTCCGGTGCGGGTTGTTCGAGATCAGGCCCTTGTCCTTGCAGAACTTCAGCACTTCGAACGAGAACGCTTTCAGCGTCTTCATCTTGCCCAGCAGAACCTTGCGCCCCAGCAGATCCAGCGCCTGGATTCCGGTGGTGCCTTCGTACAGGGTGGCGATGCGGGTGTCGCGCACAATCTGCTCCATGCCCCACTCTTTGATGTAGCCGTGGCCGCCGTACACCTGCATGCCGAGGTTGGCTGCTTCCAGGCCGGTCTCGGTGAGGAAGGCTTTGAGGATCGGGGTGAGGAAGCCCAGCTGGTCGTCGGCTTCGTCCTTCTCTTCCTGGGTTTTGCCGAAGATCAGGTGGTCGGTGAATTTGGCAGCGTAATAAATCATGGCGCGACCACCTTCAGCGAAGGCTTTCTGGGTCAGCAGCATGCGGCGCACGTCACCGTGCACGATCAGCGGATCGGCCACCTTGTCGGGGAATTTTTTGCCGCTGAGGGAGCGCATGGACAGACGCTCTTTCGCATACGGCAGTGCGCCCTGATAAGACAATTCTGCAGCGCCCAGGCCCTGCAAGGATGTACCCACGCGCGCCGAGTTCATGAAGGTGAACATGCACTCCAGGCCCTTGTTCGGCGGGCCGATCAGGTAGCCTTCGGCCTTGTCGAAATTCATCACGCAGGTGGCAGAGGCGCGAATACCCATTTTGTGTTCGATGGAACCGCAGGTGACGGTGTTGCGCGCGCCCAGGTTGCCGGCGGGATCGCATTTGATCTTGGGCACGATGAACAGCGAGATGCCCTTGGTGCCGGGAGGTGCATCCGGCAGACGCGCCAGTACGATGTGAATGATGTTTTCCGCCAGATCGTGTTCACCGGCGGAAATGAAAATTTTGGTGCCGGAAATAGCATAGGCGCCATTGGGCAGGGGCTCGGCCTTGGTTTTGACCTGGCCCAGGTCGGTGCCGCACTGGGGTTCGGTCAGACACATGGTACCGGACCAGGTGCCTTCCACCATTTTCGGCAGGAAGTGGTGTTTCTGCTCAACAGTGCCGTGAATGAAAATGGTGTTCATGGCGCCCAGGCTGAGGCCGGGGTACATGCCCCAGGACCAGTTGGCGGTGCCGATCATTTCCGACTTCATGATGGACAGCGACAGGGGCAGGCCCTGGCCGCCGAACTCTTCCGGGTGCGACAGACCCTGCCAGCCGCCCTGGCAGAACTGGTCGTAGGCATCCTTGAAACCTTTCGGCGTGGTGACGTCGCCGTTTTCCCAGTGACAGCCTTCCTCGTCGCCGGTCTGGTTGAGGGGGGACAGCACTTGCTCGCAGAATTTCGCGCACTCGGACAGGATCGCTTCCACCATGTCCGGCGTGGAATTCTCGGCGCACGGCAGCTTGGCGTAGTGGCTGGGGTAATCCAGCACTTCATTCATGACGAAGTTCATGTCACGCAGGGGCGCTTTGTACTGGGGCATGGCACTGCTTCCTTCTTGATTCCGGTTGAGGGGCTTTTATAAGTGTGCGAGTGTGCACGAGCGGCCAATCCCGGCCATTGGCAAGGGAGATCATTTTGGCCGTCAGCGCAGCCAACAGTTGTTTGAATCGGGTGTTTGGAAACCCGGATCAAATGAAAGGATAGTGGCATCACCCGGAAAATTCGGCCCATTGCAGGCCGGAATGAACAAATAATCTGAACCCGGCGTCGGAGCGGACGTTTGGTTATGACAGGAAAGGAGAGCGCAAGATGGCAACGAAGCTGAGTGAACAGGTGTGTGAAGCCTGCCGGGCGGATGCGCCCAATGTGAGTGCTGAGGAACTGGCGCAGTTCATGCGGCAACTGCCGGGCTGGGCGCCGGTGGTGCGGGATGGGATTCTGCAGCTGGAGCGGAAATTCACCTTTCCCGATTTTGCCGCCGCGCTGGCGTTCACCAACCGGGTGGGCGCGCTGGCGGAAGCGGAAGGACATCATCCGGCGCTGCTGACGGAATGGGGCAAGGTGACGGTGACCTGGTGGACCCACAAGATAAGAGGGCTGCACAAGACGGATTTCATTCTGGCTGCGCGGACGGATGAGGTGATGAAGGGCTAAAGTGGGTGTTGGGTATTAAAGCCGCTGCATGCACGCAGCCGTTGTGCCCGTCTGATGACAGGGAGATAACAATGAAAAAATCCGGATTACTGCTGCTTTTGCTTGCCTGCCTCACCGGCTGTGTCGGTTTGCCCGACAACGTCAAACCGGTGGAGAATTTCCAGGTCGAACGCTATCTGGGCAAGTGGTATGAAATCGCCCGGCTGGATCATTCGTTTGAGCGTGGCCTGAACCAGATCACCGCCGACTACAGCCTGCGCGATGATGGCGGCGTCAGGGTGCTCAATCGCGGATTTTCCGCTGCTGAAAATAAATGGGAAGAAGCCGAGGGCAAGGCGTATTTTGTCGGCGAGCCTGATCAGGGTTACCTGAAGGTTTCCTTCTTCGGCCCTTTCTACGGTTCCTATGTGGTAATTGAGCTGGACCACGAACACTATCAGTACGCGCTGGTGTGCGGGCCGGATAAATCCTATTTATGGATTCTGGCGCGAACGCCGGCGCTGGATGAGAACATCTTGAATGCGCTGATTGCGAAGGCCGCCGCGCTGGGATTTGATACCGGCAAGCTGATTATGGTCGAACATCAATAGCGGCCGCTACGGCGCAATGAGGCATTACCCCTGCCGCCGCACATCCATCACATTCTGCTCGCTGGCCAGTGACGCCCGGTACTTCGCCAGCCAGGTGAAGAAATCCGCCGCTGGCATCGGCCGGGCGATGTGATATCCCTGCGCCAGATCGCAACCCATATCCTTCAGCTTGCGCAATGTGATGGCATCCTCGATGCCCTCGGCCACCACTTCCATGCTCAGGTTGTGGCCCATGGTCAGGGTGGTGTGCACGATTACTTCATCGTCGTTGTTTTTCGCCATTTCCATCACGAAACTGCGGTCGATCTTGATTTCGTCCACCGGCAGCTGTTTCAGATACGACAGCGATGAATAACCTGTGCCGAAATCGTCGATGGACAGGCGGACACCCTGGCCGTTCAATTCTGTCATCACCCGCAGCGCATCTTCAGGATCCGTCATCACGGCGGTTTCCGTCAGTTCCATGATGATGCGTTTCAGCGAAATACCGGCTTCATCCGCCAGCCGCGCCACTTCACGCACGAAATGCGGGTCCTGCAGATTGCGGGCGGAAATGTTGATCGATAGATGGATGTCGATGCCCTGACTTTCCAGGCTGTGCTTGAACGCAAAGGCGTGCTTGCAGATCCAGTAGGTGAGCGGATGAATCACGCCGGTGCGTTCTGCCAGCGGAATGAATTCATCCGGTGGAATGAAACCGTACTCGGGGTGAATCCAGCGGATCAGCACTTCCGCGCCGGCCACGGAAAAGTCTTTCAGCGAAATCTGTGGCTGGAAATACAGTTGCAGTGAATTGTTTTCGATGGCGTGGCGCAGCTCGCCCAGCAGAGACAGACGGCGCGCGTTGTAGGGATCGATTTCCGGCGAATACAGTGCCACCTTCTGTTTGCTGCCGCTGGCCGCCTCCAGCGCAATATGCGCGTTGCGCATCAGGTTTTCGCTAGTGGTGCCGTGATCCGGAAAGTGGGCCAGGCCGCAGGTGGCGTCCACGTCCAGGGTCAGGTTGTGGTATTCGAACGGTTTTTCCAGATCCTGCAGAAAGCGGTGAATCGGCTCCAGCAATTCCTTGCCGGACGGACCTTGCAGCAGCAACGCGAAGGTGACGCCTTCCACGCCGGCGACGAAATGGTTGCGGTCCGGCGTGTTTTCGATGGCAATGGCGCCGGGCATGTCGCGGCTGAGCAGGCTCAGGCGTTCGGTGATGATGCGCAGGATCGCGTCGCCGTTACTGTGGCCCAGCGTCTTGTTGAACTCGTGGAAATTGTTGAGGCTGACCAGCAGCAGGCTGAACTGCAGGTTGTCCTGTTCCACGGTGATCAGGTTGTCCAGCGCGTTGCGCAGGAAGTTGCGGTTGGGCAGGCCGGTGGTGCGGTTGTGCAGCGCGCGGTGGATCAGGCGATCCTCGGCTTCCTTCAGGCGCAGGATGGCTTTGTTCTGTTCCTGCAGTGCCTGGTATTTTTCCTTGCGCTCGCGGTTGATGCGGTCGGCGAGACCGAGCGACAGCAGCAGTACTTCCGCCGCCGAGCCGATCATCATGCCGTTGGTGGTGAGAACGTTGCTGGGCAGCAGCCCTAACAGTGTGGTGGTGAACATGAGTGCGCCCGCCAGGAACAAACCCCACGCCAGCAGGAAGAAGCCGGCCTGGCGCGAACCCCGGCGCCAGCAGAGGAAGACGATGAACGGGGCTGAAAATACGGTCAGACCGCAGTAGGCGACGATTTCAAGACTGAGGAACCGGTCGCTGAGAACGCGTGCGACGACGAGCAGCACACCCAGTCCGATGATGGCGTTGGTGAACGGATTCATCCAGGCGCCATAGCGTTCGAACTTGATGAAGTTGCGCGCGAACAGCACGCCGCTGATGACTGCGCCGATGGCGACCAGCTGGGTGACATACTGGTTCAGCCAGGGCTGGTCGGGCCACAGGAACAGGTAGCCGTAGCCGGTGAAGGACTGGATGGTGAGGATGGTGAAGCAGATGTAGACGATGTAATAAAAATAGGAGCGGTTGCCGACGCTGAACAACAGGAAAAAGTTGTAGATGATCATCGCGATCATGATGCCGAAATAGATGCCCATCATGTGATTGGACGCGGTTTCGGTCAGGAAGAAAGCGGCGGGCGTGGAGAGGCTCATCGGTGCCTGGACGGCGCCGCCTTTGCGCATGATGTTGACGTAGATATCCAGTGTCTCGCCCGGCTGTACTTGCAGGGGCTGAACGAAAAAGCGGTGACGCATGGGCCGTTCGGCCATGGGAATGGAGTAGCCGATGCGGAACGGCGGATCGGCCTTGCCGTTGCGCACGGGATGGATGTCGACACGATCCAGCAGGGGATATTTCAGTTGCAGCAGCCAGACCAGATTGTCGCGGGTGTCGGCGGCGGGTTGCACCCGCAGGTGCAGCCAGACGGAATCGTCCGTGTGGCCCAGATTGAGCACGTCCTGCTGCAGGGGCGTGAACGCGGGGGCGTTGGGCAGCAGCAGGTCGTCCATGCGTACGCTGTCATCCGGGTCCAGCAGAATTTCCAGGTGCCTGGCTTCTACGATGTGGTCATCGGCGATGTCGTTGACGACGATGGATTCCAGCGCGAAAGCGGGGGCAACAGCAGCCAGCAGCCAGGTCAGGGCCAGGAAGGGGAGCAGTCGCCGCCTGCGCTGCGCCACACGCACACGCGGACCACGCCTTTCAAGGTACATCTCCAACCTTGAAGCAGAAGTGCAAGTCATTGATTTTTTCTTTGGGCTCGAAGATTCCGGTTTAGTCAGTATAGACGGTCAATCCGGTTGGCAATGGCAGGGGTGAAGAAGGGAAGGGCCAGCAGGCGGGACGCGGGGTTCCCGCCTGCGAAACAAGTTAGTTTTTGGGGCGGGCATCCACCATGATGGAGCGGATCAGCGCTTCGTTGCGCTGGACGGCGGCCTTGTCTGCCGGCGGAACTTTCTGTGCAACATCAATCATCTGGTTGCCCATTCCCATCAATTGCTGCATCTGGGCCTTTTGCTGCGGGGTGAGATTGGGATTGTTCTGCATGCCTTGCAGGGCCAGTTGCATGCGCGCGCGCTGGTCGGGGGTGATGTTGCCGTTGCCGGACTTGTCCAGTTGCACGGCCATGGTGGCGGCCATGATGCGGTCACCCTGGCCGGCCCAGTCCAGCGGGTTCTTGTAGTTGTGCTTGCTCAGCACGCCGGCGAAGTCGGAATAAATGGGCTGGCCCTGCATGCGGGTGATGGCGCCGGTGAACAAGTTGGCCATGTCCGGTGTGACGGGCTGTTCCATGAATTCCAGGTCTTTCCTGTCCTTCTCTTTGCAAAAGGCGAGCACGTCCTTGTAGGCGCCGACCCATTGCTGGATGGTCTGGTCGGTGAGTTCGACGGCGAGCGCGGTCGTGGACAGCAACATGGCGGCGAACAGGGTGGTGAGGAGGCGGGTCAGGTGGTGCATGGCAGGCTCCGTTGCGGGTGGGGATCGGGCAATTATGCCGGGGTATGTGCAGGATGTGGAGCGGGGTTTGGTGCAGGTGCCGGTCTGATGGTGTTGCAGTTCAGGACACGCCACGAGTACATCCCTGTAGGCTCGTCTGCGGCCATCCATGGCCGCAGACGGTCCTGAACTGCAACACCATCAGACCGGCACCTGCACTTCAAGCCCCTGCGCGCGCTACTTCTGCCGCCTGCCGGATTTTCCGCACCATGGATTTCAGGCCGTTGCCTCGGGTGGGGCTCAGATGCTGGATCAGTTGCGTCTGTTTGAAATAGGTGTCGATGTCGAAATCCAGAATGGCTTGCGGCGAGCGGTGATTGAACGCGGCCATCACCATGGCGGCGAGGCCACGCACGATAAAAGCGTCGCTATCCACAAGAAAATCCAGCGTGTTGTGCGCCGCGTTATAGTCGGCGTGAATCCACACCTGGCTCTGGCAACCGTGCACGAAATTGGCGTCGGTTTTCAGCGCTTCCGGCATCGGTGGCAGCTTCTTGCCCAGATCGATGATATAGCGGTAGCGGTCTTCCCAGTCGTCGAAGAAGCCGAGGTCGTCCAGAATGTCGGTGTCCTTGATGTCGGTGCCGAACGGATTGGTGCTCATTCAGAAAATTCCCAGTTCCAGTTTGGCTTCGTCGGAAATGTTGTCGCGGTTCCAGGGTGGATCGAACACGATGTTCACGATCACTTCATCCACATTGGGCACCTTGCTGACGCGGTAGCGCACGTCGTTGGCCAGCACCTGGCCCATGCCGCAGGTGGGCGAGGTGAGGGTCATGGTAACAGTCACCACGTCGTGCCCGGCTTCGTTCTTTGCAATGGCGACACCATACACCAGCCCCAGGTCAACAATGTTCACCGGAATTTCCGGATCGTAGATCGTGCGCAGGGTGTCCCACACGTGGGTTTCCTGCGGCACGTCACCGCTGGTTTCGCTGTAGTGGATTTCTTCCCGCTGCAGGCCCAGCGCGTCGGCGTCGATGCCGTCCACCCGCGCCAGGTTGCCGCGGTAGCTCACGGTGTAATTGCCGCCGCGCGCCTGGGTGATGGTGACGAAGGAATTTTTCGGCAAGGTGATCGGCGTGCCGGACGGCACCATGCGGGCGGGACAATCCCGCTCCACTGCCACCATTCTCTGTTCGACCGCCGCATTCATCTATTTGGTGACCGAAAAACTTTCGCCGCAGCCGCATTCTGATGTGGCGTTGGGGTTGCGGAATTGCAGCGTGGCATTCAGGCCCTGCTTCACGTAATCCAGTTCAGTGCCCTGCAATACCGGCAGGCTGGACTTGTCGATGAACACGGTGAGCGCATCGGACGCTTTCAGCTGCACGTCGTCGGGATTCACGTCGTCCACCAGATCCATCACATACATGTAGCCGGAGCAGCCGCTGGGCTTGACGCTGACGCGCATGCCTTTGGCGCCCGATTGTTCCTGCACCTGGGTTTCGATGTGCCTGATCGCCGCCGGTGTCAGCGTTAGGGATTTTTCCGGAATGAAGGTTTGTACGGTCATGACAACCACTCCGTTACAGTAAAAAGGTTTTGGCTTTTTCCAGCGCGGCGAAAAAGCGGTCCACTTCGTCCAGTGTATTGTAGAAAGCGAAGGACGCACGCACGGTGCCGGGAATATTGAAACGGTCCATCACCGGCATGGCGCAATGGTGGCCGGTGCGCACGGCGACGCCCTGCTGATCCAGCAGCGTGCCCACGTCGTGCGGGTGCGCGCCCTGCAGCAGGAAGGAAAATACGCCGGCTTTTTCTTTGGCACGGCCGATCAGGCGGATCTCCGGCATGTCGGCGGCGCGTTCAAGGCAGGTCTGCAGCAGCAGGTGTTCCTGTTGCGCCAGTTGCGTGCGGTCGAACTGGTTGAGGTAATCGATGGCTGCCGCCAGCGCAATCGCATCGGCTATATTCGGCGTGCCCGCTTCGAACTTGTAGGGCAGTTCATTGAAGGTGGTTTTTTCAAACGTCACCCGCTCGATCATCTCGCCGCCCGCCTGGTAGGGCTGCATTTTTTCCAGCAGATGGGTTTTGCCGTACAGCGCGCCGATACCGGTGGGGCCAAACACTTTATGGCCGGAGAACGCATAAAAATCGCAATCCAGATCCTGCACGTCAACAGCCCAGTGCGGCGTGGCCTGGGCGCCATCCAGCATCACCACGGCGCCGACAGCGTGCGCTTTTTCTATGACGTGTTTTACCGGGTTAATGGTGCCCAGCGCATTCGATACATGCACCAGCGACACAATCTTCGTTTTCTCGCTCAGCAGTTTTTCAAAGGCGTCCAGATCCAGCTCGGCGTCTTCAGTAACCGGAATTACCCGCAGGTTGGCGCAGGTCTGTTGCGCCACCAGTTGCCAGGGCACGATGTTGGAATGATGCTCCATCGCACTGATGATGATTTCATCGCCGGGACGCAGGAAGGCGCGGCCATAGCCCTGTGCCACCAGATTGATGCCTTCGGTGGTGCCGCGGGTCCAGATGATTTCACGGCTGTGGGGCGCATTCAGAAAGCGCTGCACGGTTTCCCGCGCGCCTTCGAATTCCCGCGTGGCCAGATCGGCAAGCGTGTGGGCGCCGCGATGCACATTGGAATTGAGGGTGCTGTAGTAACGGCTCAGGGTATCGATCACCACCTGCGGCTTTTGCGTGGTGGCGGCGTTGTCCAGGTACACCAGCGGCTTGCCCTTCACCTGCTGCTGCAGGATGGGAAAGTCGGCGCGGATGGCGTCGAGATCGAATGGCCGCTTGTTCACAGCGTTACTCATGGTTGCACGCTCACAAAGACCACAGGGTCTTCAGTTTTTCCACGTCGTTGAAGAACTGGCCCAGCTTGTGTTGCGCCAGTAACTGCATGGGCTCGCTGGGAATCTGTTCCACTTTTTCGTTCACAAAACCCAGGCACAGCATGGCTTCGGCGCTGGCCTTGTCGATACCGCGGGACTGGAAATAAAACAGCGACTTCTCATCCAGCTGGCCAATGCTGGCGCCGTGGGAACATTTCACGTCGTCGGCGTAGATTTCCAGTTCCGGCTTGGTATCCAGCTCTGCCTTCTTGGACAACAACAGGTTCCTGTTGTTGAGATGCGCTTCGGTTTTCTGCGCCTGCGGGTGAATATGAATGCGACCGTTGAAAATGGCGCGGCTCTCGTCGGTGACAAAACCCTTGAACGCCGTGTTGCTGGTGCACAGCGGCGTGGCGTGTTCCAGATTCAGGTGATTGTCGATGTGCTGGCGATGTTTGCTGAGAAACACGCCGTTCAGCACGCAGGCTGCATTTTCACCGGCAAAATTCACATTGATGTCGTTACGCTTGAGCTGGCTGCCAAAGGCAATACCGTGCTGTTCGTAGTGGCTGTCGCGGGTCAGTTTTACATGCAGACCGTTGATGTGGCGCAGGGCTTCCTGCTCCACCTGCAGGCGGATATGTTGCAGCCGCGCGTTGGGTTGCAGCACGATTTCGGTAACATGGTTATGGAACAGGTTGTTCTGTTCGCCGACGCTGTCGAACTGCTCGATCAGTTGCAGCTCGGCGCCCGGTTCCGCCACTACCAGCAAACGAGTTTGTGCCCAGGCCGGTGTGGCCAGTGCGCTGCCCAGATAAACCACGTACACCGGCTGCGCCAGTTTTTGCAGTGCGGGGGCGTGCAGCAGCAGGCCATCCTGCAGATTGCTGTAATTCAGGGCGGCAAACGGGTGCTTATCCGGATTCAGGGCTGTGCCCAGATGCATGTTAATCAGCTCGCGCTGTTCCGGACTGGCACTGCTGAACAGGGTGATCACGCCCTGGTTTTCCAGATCGCTGAAATCCGACAGCGCGCGATTGAGCTGGCCATTCACCAGTACGATGCGGCTGGCGTTGGGCAGGTCGGCAAAACAATCCCGGGCGCGGGCTTCGTCAATCGAATCGACCGCTGCCGGTTGCAAAAAGTCCTGTTGCAGCAGAGCGGTAACCGGCGTGTATTTCCAGCGCTCGGTCTTGCGGGTAGGCAGTTCGGCGGCGCGAAACGCGGCCTGCGCGATCGCGGGTTGCAGCAGCCAGTGCAGGGAATGTTCCTGTCCGGTCTGTGCCTGCGCCTGTTGTTTCCAATCGTTCGGTGAAATCATGACTGCCCGCCGTTACTGAATCCAGCTGTAACCTTTTTCTTCCAGTTCCAGCGCCAGTTCGCGCCCGCCGGACTTCACGATCCTGCCGCCCGCCAGCACATGCACGTAATCCGGCACGATGTAGTTCAGCAGACGCTGGTAATGGGTGACCAGTACGAAGCCGCGCTTGCCGTCGCGCAGGGCATTGACGCCCTCGGCTGCCACCTGCAGTGCATCGATATCGAGGCCGGAATCGGTTTCATCCAGCAGACACAGGCTGGGTTCCAGCAACGCCATCTGCAGTATTTCGTTGCGCTTCTTCTCGCCGCCGGAAAAACCTTCATTCACGCCGCGTTTGAGAAAATCCGGATTCAGTTTCAGATCCTTGCACTTGTCCCGTGCCATTTTCATGAAAGCGGGTGCATCCAGTTCCGGCAGTTTGCGGTGCTTGCGAATCGCGTCCACTGAGGCTTTCAGGAATTGCATGTTGCTGACGCCGGGAATTTCCACCGGGTATTGAAACGCCAGGAACACGCCTTCGCGGGCGCGTTCTTCTGGTGCCAGTTCCAGCAGGTTGTGGCCCTGGAAAATCACCTCGCCGCTTTTCACTTCATAACCGTCGCGGCCGGCCAGCACATTCGCCAGCGTGCTCTTGCCGGAGCCGTTCGGGCCCATGATGGCGTGCACTTCGCCGGGCTTCACGGTGAGGGAAATGCCGTTGAGGATGGTCTTGCCATCCACTTCCGCTACCAGGTCTTTCACAATCAACATCGGGTCTGTACTCATAATCAAATCAACCAACGGTGCTTTTTCAGCCCACCGCTCCTTCCAGACTCACTTCCAGCAGCTTGCCGGCTTCCACCGCAAACTCCATCGGCAGTTCCTTGAACACTTCCTTGCAGAATCCGTTCACGATCATCGACACCGCTTTTTCCTCGTCGATACCGCGCTGGCGGCACAGGAACAACTGGTCGTCGCTCACCTTCGATGTGGTGGCTTCGTGCTCGATGATGCTGTCGGAATTCTTCGCTTCAATATACGGAAACGTGTGCGCACCGCAGCGATCGCCAATCAGCAGCGAATCGCACTGGGTATGATTGCGCGCGTTGTCGGCGCGGGGTGAAATCCGCACCAGGCCGCGATAGGAATTCTGGCTGCGGCCGGCGGAAATACCTTTCGACACAATGGTGCTTTTGGTGTTCTTGCCCAGGTGGATCATCTTGGTGCCGGTGTCCGCCTGCTGGAAATTGTTGGTCAGTGCCACGGAATAGAATTCACCAACGCTGTTGTCGCCGCGCAGCACCACGCTGGGATACTTCCAGGTGATGGCAGAGCCGGTTTCCACCTGCGTCCAGGAAATTTTCGAATTCACGCCCGCGCACAAACCGCGCTTGGTGACGAAGTTGTAGATGCCGCCCTTGCCGTTGGCGTCGCCGGGATACCAGTTCTGTACAGTGGAATATTTGATTTGCGCATCGCCCAGCGCTACCAGTTCCACTACGGCCGCGTGCAGCTGGTTTTCATCGCGCATCGGCGCGGTGCAGCCTTCCAGATAGGACACATGGCTGCCTTCGTCGGCAACTATCAGCGTGCGCTCGAACTGCCCGGTGTTGAGTTCGTTGATGCGGAAATAGGTGGACAGCTCCATCGGGCAACGGGTGTTCTTCGGGATGTACACGAAAGAACCATCGCTGAACACGGCGGAATTCAATGCGGCGTAGAAGTTGTCCTGCTGTGGCACCACGCTGCCCAGGTATTTCCGCACCAGTTCCGGATGATCCTTGATGGCTTCCGAGATCGGGCAGAAGATCACGCCCGCCTTGGCCAGTTCTTCCTTGTAAGTGGTGCCGATCGACACGCTGTCGAACACCGCATCCACCGCCACGCCTGCCAGCTTGCCGCGTTCGTGCAGGGGAATGCCCAGCTTTTCGAAGGTGGCCAGCACTTCCGGATCGACTTCATCCAGACTCTTGGGGCCGTTCTTTTTCGACTTGGGCGAGGAGTAATAACTGATGGCGTTGAAATCCACTTCCGGGTGCGGCATCTGCGCCCAGCGCGGAATGTCCATCTGCTGCCACTTGCGGTAGGCCTCCAGCCGCCACTCCAGCATCCATTCCGGTTCATTTTTCTTGCCGGAAATAATGCGGATAACCTCTTCGTTGAGGCCGGGGGGCAGGGTGTCCGATTCCACTTGCGTGACGAATCCGGCTTCGTATTCGCGACTGATCAGGTCGTCGATCTCGTTGCCTTTGCTCATGGTGCTGGGTCTCTGTGGTGGCTCACGCGCATATCCGCGCCTTTATTAAGGATAAACGACGGGCAGGCGTTGGGCGGCCGAAGCCGGGGCTGTGATTCTCTCTACCAAGCCAGACTAAAATAGTCAGCTATTTAAATCAATACCAATATGGTATTGTTTTCCGATCCGGCAATGAAGGCGCGCATTCTATGTTACGCATCGGCAAAATGACAGATTACGCACTGGTGCTCATGCACCGGCTCGCCAAGTCGCCATCCCTTCAATTGCGCATGGAGGAGCTGGCGGTGGAAACCCGGCTGGGCCTGCCCACTGTGCGCAAGCTGATGCGGCAGCTGGTGAATGCGGGACTGGTGCGGTCGGAGCGGGGTGCCAAGGGCGGCTACCAGCTGGCGCGCTTCCCGGAACTGATCACCATCGCCCACGTCGTTGCGGCGGTGGAAGGGCCATTGGCAATCACCGAATGCTGTGACGACGACGGCGGCTGCGAGCTGTCCGGCGGTTGCGATGTGGAATCGCAGATGCCCACCCTCAACGAACTCATCACCCTGATGCTGGGGTCCATCTCCCTCACCGACATGGGGCGTCTGTGCGGCAACGTGCAGGGCAATCTGGGGGTGTTGCTGGAGCGCATCTTGGAACGCCAGCAGTTTCACGCCGACAATGCCGTGCCGGTCTGAGCCTGTTTGGCCGCCATTCCGGTATTTTCCCCGGTTCGCCTGTAGCACTTGATCTGCCATAATCCCCGCTTCCTTGTTACTCACGATTCGAATCGCCAGAATCGAAACCTACCTGATAAAAGAGGATGCTCAGGATGTCGACCCTGCCCAGGATGTTCACCCGTAAATTTGCCGCTCCCGTTGCTCTGGCCGCCGTGCTGACCGGCTGCGCCGCCGACGGTTCCTTTGATTCCAGTGCCGCCATGAACGTGGGCGCCGGCGTGCTGCAGGCCGCCACCCTGAGCGAGGACAGCGTCAAGCAGACCGCATCCCTCGCCGCCCAGCAGATGGACAGTGAGAACAAGGTTCCTCCGTCCAGCAATGCCTACAGCAAGCGGCTGGCGAAGATCACCCAGGGCATGACCAACATCGATGGCCTGAACCTGAATTTCAAGGTGTACCTGTCCGAGGAAATCAACGCTTTCGCCATGGCGGACGGTACTGTGCGGGTGTATTCGGGCCTGCTGGATGCAATGCCGGACGATCAGGCGCTGGCGGTGATCGGCCACGAAGTGGGCCACGTCAAGCTCAAGCACAGCTACCAGCAGATGCAGCAGAAACTGCTGACGGATTCCGCCTTTGCTGCCGCCGTTTCCGTGGGCGGTACTGTGGGTACGCTGACCCAGTCGCAGCTGGGCCAGCTGGGGTATGCGGCGGTCAATGCACAATTCTCGCAAAAGGATGAACTGGAGGCCGACCAATATGCCGTGGCCACTCTGCGCAAGCTGGGCAAAGACCCGTACGCCATGAAGCGCGCCATCGAAACCCTGCAGTCCAAATACGGTTCCGGCGGCGGTTTTTTGAGTTCCCACCCGTCCAACGACAAGCGGGTCGAGAAAATCCAGGCTGCCATCGACGGCAAAAAATAAGCGGCAAACAGCACTATTGATGCTGCGTTGAATGCACAAGGCCGCGACCCACCGTCGCGGCCTTGTCGTTTTGGCTATACTGGAATGCATAAGCCATTGAAACGGCGAGGTGCTTATGGAATCCGCCTACGCGACAGTGTCCCGCATTGCCAACGAGACCTACGGCCATTCCCGCCGCATCATGCCGGAGCAGCCCTGGTGGGAAAATCTCGAAAGCAGTTTCCACAAATTCCCCGACGATTTTGATCTGGACCTGCCGACGCAACTGCTGGTGGATGGCACCGTGGTGGTGGATCTGGCGGTGCGCACGGCGGTGGCGGGTGTGGTGTCCACGTTGGCGCTGCCGCTGTCGGCCAATCCGTTCCGGCTGAAGCAGGACATGGAAGACAGCGCGCTGTACCGGGAAATCGCCAGCAGCCATGACGCCAGCCGCTTCTTCCGCTTTCCCAACGTGAAAGTGGACATGCAGGAGCGCAAGCCCGGTCTGATCCGTTTCAATCCGCCGGATGGCCAGTGCCGCGTCCTCACCTTCAAAAGCCCGTTCCAGCCGGTGAATCCCCGTCTGCACGACCGCTATTTGAAGAACGAACGCAACCGTCACGCCATCGCCCAGTACTGGACTCACAATTGCGGCCCGCGCCCGACCATCTGCGTGATACATGGCTTCATGGCGGACCCCTACTGGGTGAACAGCCTGTTCCTGGGATTGCCCTGGTTCTACAAGCTGGGTTACGACATTCTGCTGTACACGTTGCCGTTTCATGGCGCGCGGCAGGGGCCGTTCTCGCCCTTCAGCGGCCACGGCTATTTCGCCAACGGCATTTCCCATATTGCGGAAACGGTGGCGCACTCCATTTACGATTTCCGCATTTTTCTGAATTATCTGGAGCGGATCGGCGTGCCGCGTTTTGGGGTCACCGGCATCAGCCTGGGCGGTTACACCAGCGCGGTGGCGGCAGCGGTGGACGAGCGTCTGCATTTCGCCATTCCCAACGTGCCGGTAGTCAGCCTGCTCGACCTGATCCTGCAGTGGTTTCCCGCCGGCAATCTGATCAAGGCGGCCATGCGTTTAAGTGGTGTGTCGATCAAGGAAGCGCGCCACATATCGGCCGTGCATTGCCCGCTGACCTACCCGGTGAAATTGCCGAAAGAGCGGCTGATGATCATCGGCGGCGCCGGTGACCGCTTCGCGCCGCCCAAGCATGCGCGCCTGTTGTGGGATCACTGGAACCGGCCCGATATCCACTGGTTTCCGGGCAATCACATCATTCACCTGGACCAGGGACGTTATCTGAAAGACGTGGCGGCGTTTCTGCAGGAGTGTGGTTTTGCCGAGTGAGAAATGAAGCGGGGGTGTCGACTGGGTCGGCACCCCCGCGGGAGAAGATCAGTTAGTCTGGGTTCAGTGGGCTTTCATCTTGCCTTTGGTTTTCATCTTGATGTCATTCAGCATGAAGTACAACACATAGCCGCCGACAGCCAGCGTACTGATAATGGCTAACATTCCGGCGATAACTGCTTCATCAACGTACATAAATTCCCTCTCTGTATCTTATTAGTGATTGTTTTTGTCGATACTGCTGACCGAGGTCAATGCCCGGTATTCCAGAATGTAGTCCAGCGGCTGGACGAAAGCATCCCTATGTAACTATACAGTCTGAATACCTGCTTTCTTATATCCAAAATCTCCACCGGTGACGCGGGGGCGGCGGGCTAGACTGAAGTCTGGAGCCAATCGCTGCATGAATCAGGAAACCCCGCAATGAGCCAAATGACCGCGCCGACCACCCTGGACGCCTGGGTCCGTCGCCTGGGGGAGGAGGAGTTTCCTCTGTTCGCCCACACGGCGCGCAGTATTGCGGCCATGTCGACCGACGACGGCTCGTCCACCAGCGAACTGACCCAGGTGATCCTGCGCGACAACACCATGACGGCACGGGTGCTGAAAATGGCCAACAGCGTCTACTACAACCCGGGCGGCGTGCGCATCAATACCGTGAGCCGGTCCATCGTGATTCTGGGATTCGATACGGTGCGCAACATCGCGCTGTCGATCGGGCTGGTGGAGACCATGCTGTCCGGCTCCCGCCACGACAATGCGCTGGCGGAACTGGTGCGCTCCTTTCACGCGGCCGTGCAGGCCAAGGAACTGGCAGAGCAGTCGAAGCTGGGCAACACCGAGGAACTGTTCATTGCCGCCCTGCTGTATCGCATCGGTGCGGTAGCATTCTGGTGCTTTCCCTATGGCAAGGCCGATGCGCTGGAGTGGCAGTACCACAACACCACCGATCGTGAGGAAGCCGAGCGTCGCGTGCTGGGCTTCACCCTGCGCAACCTGACCCTGGCGCTGATCCGCGACTGGCACCTGAGCGCCCTGCTGGCCACAGCGCTGGCCTCGGGCAACAGCCGCGAACGCAACCTGCGCGAAGTGGAGCTGGCTTACCGGCTGGCGAACGCGGTGGAGCAGGGCTGGAATCATCCGGAAGTCACCACCGTACTGCACAACATTGGCAGCATGCTGGGCCGCAACAACGAATGGGTGACCCGGCAGGTGTATCTGAATGCGCAGCAGGCGGCGAAGGTGATGACGGATTTCGGCATCGTCAATACCGACCGATTCATTCCGCCCCCGCCGGGCGAGACGCCGGAGCCGGCCGCCACCACCGCAGCGGCGCCCGATCCCCAGTTAATGCTGCAATTGGGGATTCTGCGGGAACTGTCGGCACTGCTGAGTGAGAAGGCGGATCTGAATCTGGTGCT
The DNA here is from genome assembly GCA_013178375.1 of Gammaproteobacteria bacterium. Lineage (GTDB taxonomy): Bacteria > Pseudomonadota > Gammaproteobacteria > Pseudomonadales > Ketobacteraceae > Ch67. The sequence continues at coordinate 39,718 of JABLXQ010000022.1, read as the reverse complement.
GAGTACAGTACTGGAGGGAATTTACCGGGGCCTGAAGATGGACCGGGTGGTGCTGGCCATGCTGGATCTGCGTCAGCCGCGACTGGTGGCGCGTTTCGTGCTGGGAAAGGAGCGGGAAACCCTGCTGCAAAAGTTCCAGGTGGCGATGCCGCCGACGACACCGGTCACGGGGGACGGCCGCGAGCAGATTTTTTCCCATGTACTGGCGCAGAACGAACCGGTGTGGATCGACCGCCGCACCCGCCAGCAGTTGAGTGGACTGTTTGTACCGGAGCTGCAGACCCTGCTTGGCCCGGGCGAGTTTTTCGTGGCGCCAGTGCGGGTGCAGGGCCAGCCCCGGGGTGTCATCTTCGCCGACCGCAGCCCCGCCAACGGGCCGCTGACCGAGCAGGAGTTCCTGACCTTCCGGCATTTCTGCGATCACGCCAATATCGCGTTCAACCTGCTCAGCAGCGAGGTGCGTCGGCCCTGACGTTCAGATGACCCGCGCCTTGGCGCGGTGCAGCTGTTGCGCCAGCGGAGCGGGTACCAAATCGATCAATTGGTCGGCGCTGCGGTTCACCTGATCCAGCGTTTGCTGCAGGCGCTTGCGCTGCAGTGCCGCCCTGAGTTCCAGCCGGGACAATTCGCCCCGTGCCCGCTCCTTCTGAGTCATCACCAGGGCAATCAGGTTATGGCGGTTGATACGGTCGCTGATGCCGTAGCGACCCAGGTAATAGCCGGCGGTGTCCAGCTGACGCAGTGCCAGTTCGGCGATCTGTTCCAGATTTTTCATGAGGTACCTGCAAATATGAGTGGGTTAACCGGATGGATAAACATGACAGCGGCGCAATGTAGACGGATTTATTAGGGGAATCCACCTAACCATCCGCGCTGGAATCCCTGCGCGGCCCTGGGCGACAGGCACGAAAAAAGTGCACTATAGTGAAGTGCGTACACCAAGGAATTCACCAGGATAGATGACTAAGGGATACCGGAAAGGGACAGGTTGGCGGGGCGGCAGCTGGGTGACGCGGGTCTTGTGTTGCCTGCTGATTGCCCTTGCTCCGGCGCAGACCCAGGCCGAGGACATCTATCAGATCAAGGCGGCCTTCATCTACAACTTCACCAAGTTCGTTACCTGGCCGGAGGAGATGGAGCAGCGCGGCGGCGACCTGCGTCTGTGCATCTTCGATCGCAACCCCTTTGGTGAATATCTCTATCAGCTGTCCGGGCGGAAGGTCCGCAATTTCGAACTCAAGGTGGTCCAGCCTGCCAGCCTCAGCGAACTGGATGGCTGTGACATACTGTTTGTGGCGGGATCGGCGAAGACCGACACGGTTCTGCGGGGGCTGACCAACCACCCCGTTCTCACGGTGAGTGACCAGTCCGGCTTCGTCCAGGACGGCGGCGTCATCGAACTGCTCTCCGAAAACAATCGCATCCGCTTCGATATCAACCTGCAGGCTGTCCGTGACAGCGGGCTGCAGATGAGTTCGAAACTGTTGCAACTGGCCAGGCAGGTGCGCTGATGCACGGTTTCTGGCGGCGCTTTTCCTTCAAGCAGAAACTTACCCTGATGATGCTGTTCACCATCGCCAGCGGCGTGGTGCTGATCGGACTCTTCTTCGTGATTTATGAACGCTCCCACATGCGTGACCAGCTGGAGCACGAGATCGATGTGGTGTCGCGGGTGGCCATCGCGCAACTGTCGGCGGCGCTGATGTTCGACGATGCCCGCACCCTGCAGGAAAGCGTCAACAGCCTGCGCTTCGACAACACCGTGGAAGTGGCCTGCATCTACGCGGCCAGTGGTGAGCTGAAGGTTCATTCCTTCCCCGGTGACAACAATGCGGTGGACTGCCCATCCTCGCTGGACATCATCGTGACCGGGTTCATGGGCGATCATTATCAGATGCGCAAAACCATCTACATGGACGATACGCTGCTGGGCAGCCTGTATGTGCGTGCCAATCTGGATTATGTCGAGCAGCACATGCGGCGCTACATCTACATGATGCTGACGGCGCTGGCGGTGATTTCAGTGGTGTCGCTGCTGGTGGCGATGTGGCTGCAGCAGGTCATCACGCATTCGATCACCCGGCTGGCGGAAACGGCGGGCCGCATTGCGCACCAGAATGACTACTCGCTGCGGGCGGAAAAAACCAGTGAGGACGAAATCGGCCAGACCGTGGATGCGTTCAACCAGATGCTGGCGGTGATCGAACAGAGCGACAAGGAACTGAAGCAGAACAAGGCAGAACTGGAAACCATAGTCAGCGAGCGTACTGCGGAACTGCGCACGGCGAATCGCGAGCTGGAGGCGTTCAGTTATTCGGTGTCCCACGATTTGCGTTCGCCCCTGCGTGCCATCGACGGCTTCAGCCAGGCGTTGCTCGAGGAATACAATGATGTGCTGGATGACGTTGGCAAGAGTTACCTCGACCGTGTGCGTGCCGCCACCCAGCGCATGGGTCTGCTGATCGACAGCCTGCTGCGGCTGTCGCGGGTGACGCGGCAGGAGATTGTGCCCGAGCCAACCGACCTGTCGGCGATGGCGCGGGACATTGTGCGTGAGTTGCAGGAAGAGTATCCCAGCCGCATGGTCAGCGTCGAAATCCAGGACGGCATGATGGCCAGCTGCGACGCCAAGCTGATGCGGATCGCGCTGACCAACCTGATCGACAACGCCTGGAAGTACAGTGCCAAACAGGCGGTGGCATCGGTGGCGATGGGGTGCGTCGACAAGGTCTATTTCGTGCGCGACAACGGTGCCGGTTTCGACATGCGTTACGCCGACAAGCTGTTCGGTGCGTTCCAGCGCCTGCATACCAAGGAGGAATTCGAAGGCACCGGCATCGGCCTGGCCACGGTGGCGCGGGTGATCCACCGTCACGGCGGCGATATCTGGGCTGAAAGCGAGCCTGGCAAGGGCGCCACCTTCCATTTCACGCTCGGCTGAGCGCTGTTCCTGCCTGTATCCAAAAGCAATTTAGTGACCTGGGTAAATGAAAAGCGCCGGAGATGTTGACCTTTCCGGTGACTGGACGTAACGTCTTCGATGCTCGCAGTAATCTTCGATATTTCGTCCTGGAATAATAAGAATGGATCCTATGACCATACTGTTAGTTGAAGATAACGCCGATGATGAGCTGTTGGCGTTGCGAGCATTGAAAAAGACCAGTGTCCCCAACCATGTGGTCGTGGCCCGCGACGGGGAAGAAGCGCTGGAATACCTCTTCGGGCGCGGCAAATACGAAGGACGCAATGTGGGTGAACAGCCCAAGGTTGTGTTCCTGGATCTCAAACTTCCCAAGCTCAATGGCATTGATGTCCTGCGCTCCATCCGCATGGACAACCGTACCAGCCGGATGCCAGTGGTGCTGCTGACATCGTCGGATGAACCCCAGGATCTGATCGACGGTTACGACAACGGCGCCAACAGCTATATCAACAAGCCAGTGGATTTCAACGAGTTTGTCGAGCAGGTCAAACTGCTGGGCCAGTACTGGTTGGGTGTCAATCGCGTTCCCGCACTATACTGATTGAAAACCGGCTGGAGAGACGCGTGGACAGGCTGCTCAAGGTGCTGATCGCCGATGATTCGGAAGATGATGCACTGCTATTGGTTCGGCAATTAAAAAAAGGGGGATTGACCTGCTGGTTCGAACGGGTGGACACAGCCGAGGACATGCGCGTTTCCCTCAACCGCCAGCATTGGGATCTGGTGGTGACCGACCACAACATGCCCGCGTTCAGTTCCTCTGAAGCCCTGCAGCTGGTCAAGGCCATCCAGCCGGAAACGCCGGTGATCGTGGTGTCCGGCGCCATCACCGACGATGTGGCGGTGAATTCGATGAAGGCCGGCGCGCAGGATTACATCATGAAGGACAATCTGTCCCGGCTGGTACCGGCAGTGGAGCGCGAGCTGCGTGACGCCGAGCACCGCAATGCACGCAAGGAGGCGGAGCAGCAGGTCGCCTACCTGACCTATCACGATTCCCTCACCGATCTGATGAACCGCGACCAGTTCAAGAAGCAGCTGGAGACGGTGCTGGAAAGTGCCCGCGTCCACGACCATGAACATGCGCTGCTGTACGTGGATCTGGATCAGTTCAAGATCATCAACGACACCTGCGGCCATGTGGCCGGCGATGAACTGCTCAAGCAGATCGGCAAGGTGATCAAGGGCGAGCTGCGCGAGCAGGATCGCGTGTCCCGCATGGGCGGCGACGAATTCGGTATCCTGCTGTGGCAGTGCAACCTGGATGAAGCCCTGGAAGCCGCGCGCAAGGTACACAACGCCATCAAGGAATTCCGTTTCCTCTGGAATGATCAGCGCTTCGTGGTTTCCTCCAGCATTGGTGTGGTGCAGTTGAACAGTGCGTCCACCGACGTGGAAGAAGTGCTGGCCAGCGCCGATATGGCCTGCTATGCCGCCAAGGACAAGGGCCGCAGTTACATCCAGGTGTTCGATGCCCACGACCGCGAGCTGACCCAGCGCCGCGATCAGATGCACTGGGCCTCGCGTATCCGGCGGGCACTGGATGAAGATGCGTTCGTACTGTATTCCCAGGCCATCGTGGGGTTGGCGCAGCCGGCCCGGCACGAGGAATTTCTGGTGCGCATGCGCGATGGCGACACCATTATCGCGCCCGGCATGTTCATGCCGGCGGCAGAACGCTTCAATCTGATGCCGCTGATCGATCGCTGGGTGATTCGCAACGCCTTTGCCCATGTCAAAAAGCGCCTGGAGCAGAACCGGTCGGGCGATGGCGATCTGTTCTTCATCAATTTGTCAGGCTCATCCCTGAGCGACGAATCCTTTTTTGAATTTGTCCACCAGTGCCGGGAAGAATTCGATTTGCCCCAGCGCAAGATCTGTTTTGAAATCACCGAAACTACAGCCATCTCCAATCTGGAAACCGCGTCGCAGTTCATTTCCGAAATCCGCGATCTGGGTTTTCTGTTTGCCCTGGATGATTTTGGCGTGGGCATGAGTTCATTCGCCTATCTGAAGGCGATTCCGGTAGACGTGCTGAAGATCGACGGTGGCTTCGTGCGCAACATCCTCAACGATCCCATGGATCAGGCCATCGTCGAGGCCTGCAACAATATCGCCCATTCTGCGGGCCTGATCACCGTGGCGGAGTTCGTCGAGAACAAGGCCATCGAGGATCGTCTGCGGGAACTCGGGGTGGATTTCGGGCAGGGCTATGGTATCGAAAAGCCCCGTCCCATCGATGCCTGAAGCGACCACTGCCCGGGCGCTGGTGTTCGGGCTGGCACTTCTGCTGGCTGCGTCCGCGCAGGCTGCCACCTATTCCGATCCTCCGCGTTCCGAATCGCCTTCTGCCGTTATTCCACAGCCGGGTACGGATGATGCGCCCCTGGTGGCGTATGCGCCGGATTTTCTGCCGCAGGAATGGCCCTGGATCGATACCAGCGTGGAGCTGGAGGATCTGCCGGAAGACGGGGAACTGCCGGAAGTGGAACCGGAAGGTTACATGGATCGCAGCGTCAACTATTTGCTGGGTCGGCGTAGAAGCATTTCCACCCAGGTGAATGTGATGGCCCGCGCCATCGACCGCTATCTGGCCGGCGATCGCGCCATGGCCGAGGAAAATGAAACCTTCATGAAGCTGCAGCTGGCGGAGCGCTGGATTGAAGGCGGCAAGTGGGATCCGGACAACGATCTGAAATTCCGCCTTGATCTGCCGGCCACCAAGCGCCGCTACCGTCTGGTGCTGACCTATCGCCCGGATTTCGACTCCGAAAGCCTGGCGGAGCAAACGTTGCCTACCAGCCAGGTACAGTCGGTGGACGAGGAGAAATCCCTCTTTGCCGGTGCGGTGCGTACCATGAAGAATGAGGCCGACAACTGGGAAGGCCGGCTGCAGGGTGGCGTCAAGGTGCGCTGGCCGCTGGATCCGTTCGTGCGCTTCAACACCCGGCGCGAGGTGCCGCTGGGCGCCAACTGGAACATGATTGTGCGCAACGGTGCGGCCTGGTTTGCCGAAGACGGTTTCAGCGCCAAGAACGCCCTGGCGTTCGATCATGTGCTGGGACCGCAGTTGCTGTTCCGTTCCACTTCGTCGTTGCAGTGGCGCGAAGAGGAAGACACGCTGGAAATGGCGCAGGTGTTTGATCTGTACCATACGCTGGACCAGCGCCGTCTGCTGGATTACCAGATCGGCGTGCTGGGGACCAGTTGGTCCAATCCCCAGGTCAACGTTTATTACGTCAGCCTGATCTATCGCCAGGAGCTGTACCGCGATTGGTTGTACCTTAACGTGGTGCCCCAGATCGCTTATCCCCGTGAAGACGAATTCGGCCACAATGACGACTTCGATGACGTGCTGTCACTACTGGTGGGCATCGAGCTGTTTTTCAATCAGTTCTGATCGGCTTGCCATCGGCGGTGGCGGATATTCATTGCTATAGTGAAAAGACTGCGTCTTCAATTCGTAACCGGCGGCTGGCAATGAAAAAGGGCGGGATTCTGCTCCTGGCGATTCTGTATCTGTTTCTGGCGGGATGCCAGGACGTGAGCCAGCGTCCCCTCAAGGTGGCCACCAATCAATGGCCCGGTTACGAACCTCTCTATCTGGCCCGTTATCTCGATGCCTTCCACAGCGACATCGAAGTGGTGCAGCTCGCGTCCACAACAGATGTCATGCGGGCGCTGCGCAATGGCAGCGTGGAAGTGGCCGCGATGACCCTGGACGAAGCCCTGCTGCTGGGGTCCCAGGGTGAACCTCTGTCGGTGCTGATGGCGATGGATTTCTCCAATGGCGCTGACGTGGTGATGGCCTGGCCCGAGATCAAGTCACTGGCGGATATCCGTGGCAAACGGGTGGGAGTGGAAAGCACCGCGCTGGGTGCGATCATGCTCGCGGCGGCGCTGGACCAGGCCGGGCTGACCCTGGCCGACGTGGAGCTGGTGGATCTGCCAAGCGATCAGCATGCGGAAGCCCTGCTGCAGCACAAGGTGGATGTGATCGTGACGTTCGAGCCGGTGCGCACCCTGCTGCGCAAGGCTGGCGCGGTGGTGTTGTTCGACAGCAGCGCGGTGCCGGAACTGATTGTCGACGTGCTGGTAGCGCGGCGGGAGGTGCTGGAAAGCCGCGACGAACAGCTGCAGGATCTGGTGCGCGGCTATTACGAGGCCCGCAGCTACATGATCACCCATCCAGCGGAAGCCCATGCGTTCATTGCGCGCCGCCAGCAACTCACGTCACTGGAATTGCAGCATGCGTTTGCGGGCCTGCGCCTGCCGTCGCTGAACGACAACATCCGCTGGCTGGCAGGCAATCCCAGTCCGTTCCAGACCCAGGTGCAGCAACTGCACCGGCAGATGCGCGAACGCAACCTGCTGCAGGGTGATACCGAACCCGATCTGATGGCCGCGCCCCGGTGGCTGGAAGGCGTGCGACCATGAAGCGGCGCGTCTTCCCGCTACATTTTCTGGTGACAGGCCTGCTGGTGTTGTGCCTGGGGCTGCCCGGCGGGCTGCTGGTGTGGAGCCAGTATCTGGCGCGCAAGGAGCATGCGTTTGCGGAAGCCGGCGTGCAGTTGCGCACCCAGCTGATGATGACGCAGGCGCGGGTGGAACGGGATCTGGCGAATCGCAATTTTTCCAGCGTCGCCAGCGAAGTGGTCATGCTCAAACTGCTGGACGACATCAAGCTGAGTGCTGCCGTGGACGAGCTGGGCACCGTGCGCTACAGCTCCAATTTCGTCATTGTCGATCAGCCGGCCGCCACCCAGCTGCACCAGTTCGACAGCACGCAGTTTGCCCAGGTGCAACGCAATACCAGAGCTGTGCTGGTCAGCGACGAATCACGCGACAACCTGTTTGCCTATTATCCAATTGCGTTCAGCCGCACCGAAGGCAGCATGCGTCCGGATCGCATCGGTGCGCTGTTTGTACACTGGAGCCTGGAGCGTCCCTACCGTTACCTGCAGTGGCAGACCTTGCGCGAAGCCGGCTACCTGCTGTTGCTGATGTTGCTTGCGTGTGGCTGCCTGTTCCTGCTGCTGCGGCGCCAGATGCTGCGTCCGTTGCGGCGGCTGCAGCAGAAGGCTGATTACGCTGCCGCCGGTCAGGACGTGCCCACCTTCAGCGAAAACGGTGTCGCCGAAATCGTCAGCCTGGGGCAGGCGCTGGACCGGATGCGCCAGCACCAGGTTGCCGGCCTGCGGGATGTGCGACGCAGCGAGGAACGCTGGCTGTTTGCACTGGATGCTGCTGGCCAGGGCGTCCACGACTGGGACCTGGTCCGGGGGCAATGCTATTTTTCGCCGCAATGCCGCCGCGTGCTGGGCCTCGATCCCAACGCGCCGCTGGACTGCGAGGACTGGAAAAAGCAGGTGTTGGGCGAGGACTGGAATTATGTCGAGCGTCGTCTGGAACGGCATTTTCAGGGCCTGTCCGAATTCTGCACCGCCGAATACCGTGTTACGGGGGCCGATGGCAGCCCGCACTACATTTTGATGCGAGGCCGCGTGGTGGAACGCCGGGCCGATGGCAGTCCGGGCCGATTCGTCGCCACCCATGCGGATGTCACCAGCCGCCGCCGCATGGAAGATGCCCTGCGCAACAGCGAGGAAAAATATCGTCGCCTGTTCGAAATGGCCCAGGAAGGCATCTGGGTGATCGACGCGGCCGGCATCACCACCATCGTCAACAACGCGATGGCCAGTATGCTGGGCTACATAAAAGAGGAAATGATCGGCCGCCACCTGTTCGATTTCATGGACGAGGATTCCCGCACCGCTGCGCGGGAAAATATGAAACGCAGGGCTCAGGGCATCGAGGAACAACACGATTTTGAATTTCTCGCCAGTAACGGCCGGCGGGTTTTCACCACCATGCAGACCGCCCCCATTTTCGATGGCAACGGCGTGTATGCCGGAGCCATCGCTGGCGTCATTGACATCACCGAACGCAAACGCGCCGAGGAACGCATCCGCCAGCAGGCACTGTTCGATGAACTCACCCGCCTGCCGAACCGGCGCCTGCTCAACGATCGGCTGGTGCAGGAACAGGCGCGGGCGTTGCGCCACGAACATGTCGGCGCGGTGTTGTTCATCGATCTGGATCACTTCAAGAACGTCAACGATTCCCTTGGCCATCCCGTGGGGGACGCCCTGCTCATTGAGATCGCCGAGCGCCTGCAAAATGTGGTGCGGGAAGAGGACACGCTGGCGCGGCTGGGCGGCGACGAATTCGTGGTGCTGTTGCCGGAACTGGACAGCAATCCCACGACAGCAGCGGCACAGGCGCGTGGCGTCGGGCTGAAAATGCAGGATGCCCTGACCCCGACCTTCGACATTGCCGGCCACAAGCTCAACATCAGTTGCAGTATCGGTATCGCGCTGTATCCGCTGGATCAGGAATCCATTCACGACATCCTGAAGCAGGCGGATACCGCGATGTACCGCGCCAAGCAGGAAGGCCGCAGCACGCTCTGCATTTTCAACAAGGAAATGCACGAGGCCATCGAACAGAATCTGCGCCTGCAGATGTTGCTGCCGGGTGCATTGCAGGAAAACCAGTTCGAACTGCACTACCAGGCCCAGTTCAACGACCGGCGTGAACTCATCGGCGCCGAGGCGTTGCTGCGCTGGCACGAACCTACACTGGGTAACGTGCGGCCTGATCTTTTCATTCGCGCGGCGGAGGAGTCCGGCTTTATCGTGCAACTGGGGGATTGGGTGCTGCGCCGCGCCTGCGAACAATTGAGTGAATGGCAGAACGCGGGTCTGCCCGCCAGCTTCCAGCGTCTGGCCATCAACATCAGCGCACGCCAGTTTGCGCAGGACGATTTTCCCCAGCACGTGCTGGAGTGTGCGCGTGCCGCCGGCATCAATCCTCGTCAGATCGAACTGGAGATCACGGAAAGCATGCTGCTGAACCGGCTGGAGCAGGTGGTTGAAAAAATGCACGTGCTGCACGGGATGGGTTTTTACATTGCGCTCGATGATTTTGGCACCGGCTATTCATCGCTGTCATACCTGCGCTCACTGCCGTTGCACAAGCTCAAGATCGATCGCGCTTTCGTGCGCGACATCCAGAATGACCGTAACGACCGCGCCATTGTCGAAACCATCATCGCCATGGCGCGCCACATGGAGCTGGACGTGATTGCCGAAGGCGTCGAGGACGAATACCAGTTCGATTTCCTGCGGGAAAAAGGCTGTCTGCAATACCAGGGTTATTATTTTGCCCGTCCGGTGCCACCTGCAGCGTTCCAGCAGCAGTGGGTGCCGGTGCCCTAGACGCACTCCAGCAATGGTCGTGGTGACGGCACGACTGCATCCTGACGGAACAGGGCCACCTTCAGATTCTCGGCGCGATACACCTGCTGCTCCCCCACCCAGACTTCGCCGTCGGCCACGCCCAGGGTGAAATCCCGCGTCAGTATGCGGCGCACATGCAGGCGGTATTGCACGCTGCCGGACTGGGGCAGGATCTCGTTGAAAAACCGCACCGTGTCCACGCCGATCGCCCGGCCTTTGCCGTGATAGCCGCGCCACGCCAGATAGAAGCCCAGGCATTGCCACAAGCCATCCAGTACCAGGCACCCTGGCATTACCGGGTCGCCGGGAAAGTGGCAGCTGAAAAACCATTGCTGCGGGTCCAGATCGTATTCGGCCACCAGGGCACCGCGCTGGTAGCGGCCTTCGGTCTCCGAGATCGACACCACCCGGTCCATCATGCGCAGTTTGCCCTGGGGCAATTGCGGCCCTTCCGATTCATTGGCGTGCAGGAAATTTTCCAGTTCCGGACGGCTGTAGAACGCTTTTTTCAGCATGACGGAAGGCACCCTCCTGTGAGCAGCCAGCCACGACAAGCATGCATTGCCGATTTCGTGGCCAATTTGGACAAGTTCCAGAATGGTAGTGGTCTGGCTGGTCAGTCACAAACCAGGGTGTGTATCAAAAGGTTTCCCCTGGTACTGTCGTCTGGATTCGCTGTATTTTCAGGCAGCTACCGTTTGTGCGTAATAACGGCAGCCGCACGTTGCCTGTGACAGAATTTTTTGGGGGCGACCGGGTTCTCGTTGGCGTGGTTTTGCCGCGTCGGTGATGTGTAATCAGTAAACAAAATCGGCAGGATCTGAATCCTTTTGCGGTCTTCCGCCGGGATTTCGACTTGAATCTTTTTTAGCCGCGCCTGCTTTCAGACACCCCTTCCGATCATCTTTTGAATATTCGACCTGCTGCACATTTTCCGTACTTTTTTGACTTTATGATGCTGCGCATTCACTACCCCGATTGCTTCAGTTCAGTCATTATCAGTCGCAGTTTCGGGTTGGTTTCGACGTAACGGACGATGTCGACACAGCGTACGTGAACCCTGCCGGGGGGCATTCGAGGGTTCGGGGGAATTACATGTCATCTTCTTCACCCAAGTTCAAAATCATCGTGAATGGTGTGGCCGAGGGCTACCACCCCGAGCGGGTGCGTGCCGCTGTTGGCAACCGGTTCGGCATCACGCCTGCGCAGGTGGAACAGTTGCTGGCCAGCCAGGGCGGCCTGCTCACCGAGCTGGTGGATCATCAGACGGCGTGGCAACTGAAGAACCTGTTGCAGCAGCTGGGTGTGAACTGCAGGATTGCGCCCGTGCCGCTGTCGGGCCTGAGTGAGCGGGCGCAGAACATGAGTCTGCGTTCCCCTGTCGCCGACCGTCATATCGGCCATGCGCCCGTGCGGCGCGCCAATCGCCAGTCGGTGCCCATGCGCAGTGGCAAGGCTTCCATCCGGCCGCCGTCACGCCCGCAACCGGCAAGTCAGACGCCAGTGTGGCGCCTGGTAGCGGTGGTGGGCGTGGCACTGGTGCTGGGCTGGTACCTGCAGTCTGGCCGGCACCCGTTTCAATACGGCGCCGCTCCCGCTCCCGTCGTGGCGGACGTGGTACGCTGATCATCCCCGATACTGGCGGGTTGGCAGTCCTTCCTTGATTTGGTACGATCGTTCAAAATAATAACCGGCATCGCGGCGGATTCCCCTTGCGCACACTTCTGAAAAGACTGGGCTACGGCCTGTTGTTGCTGGTCCTGCTGGGGGTGGGGGGCGGCATCTACACCGTCTGGCCCTTTGTCATGTTTCCCGTTACCGAAATCCGTATTCAGCGCACGGCGCCGCTGCCGGTGATTCCCGGTGAGGCAATGCTGGCTGGCGTGGCCGAGCGTGACATCACGCCGCCTATAGGCATTCCCAAAATGGGCTACTCCGCCTGGGCGCGTGAGGCGGATGGTTTCCGCAACCGCCTCAAGACCCGTGCCTTTTACCTGAAACCGAAGCAGGGCGAGCCGATCGTGGTGCTGCAGGCGGATCTGCCTGCCAGTTCACTGGTGCTGCATCACAAGGTGGCCGACTTGATCGCCGCCCACACCGACGTGGCCATGCATAACCTGTCGCTGCATGTGACCCACACCCACAGCGGCCCTGGCCAGTTCATGGACAGCGATTTCTACAACACTTTCGGTTCCAACAAGCCGGGCTTTGATCCGGCGCTGTTTGATTTTCTTGCTGCGCAAATGGCCGATGCGGTGATCGCTGCCTATGAAAGCCGGCGTCCGGCGAAGATGGCCGTGGGTTCAACCGAAATTTACGGCGCCACAAAAAACCGTGCCATGGGCGCCTACGTGCGCAACGAAAATGTCGCCGACAAAAGTGAAGACGCTGCCGCAGCCCTGCGTGCGGTGAACCCGCTGATCACGCTGGTGCGCATCGATGCACTCACCGACTCCGGCGACTACAAACCGCTGGGTGCGTTTTCCAGTTTTGCCATTCACGGCACCGGCATTCCGCCGTTCACCCATCCCTATCACGGCGATGTCTGGACTTTCTTCGAGCGTGAATTGGAATGGAATATCGCGCGTCAGTATCAGCCGCCGTGGCAGCCGGTGCATGGTCCGTTTGAAGCCAATCACGCCGACAACAATCCCAATTATCGCCACGGCCTGCGCGGTGACAGTGAAACCCGCCGCATTGGTCTGGCGCTGGCGGACAAGGCGTGGCAGTTGTTCCGGTCCCTCGACACGCAATTGCAGGATGACGTGCAGATCAGCAGCGCCATGCGCGAAATCGATCTGCTGAACCTGCGCCCGCAGGATGAAAAAATGTTGTGCGAGCGCGCGATTGCCGGCACCGCTGTGGTGGGTGCGGCGCAGGGCGATGAAGTGTTCCCCGTCAGTTACCTGCCGCCGTTCCAGCGCGGCTGGCCGGATGAAGCTGGCGATGACTGCCACGCCGAAAAACGCTGGATGTTGTCGAAATTGCAGGCTTGGGGCATGGCGCCGACGCGTTATCCGCACCGGGTGTCGTTCACCCTGTTCCGCATTGGCGACCTGGCGCTGCTGGGTCTGCCGTTCGAAATCACGTTTGAAGCAGGCAACCGCATTGCGTCCGCTGTGACCGATGCGTTTGGCGTTGCAGAAAATCCCGTTGCCCGCGTGGTGGTCAGCAGCCACACCAACGGCTTCTTCGGCTACAGCGCCACGCGCGAGGAATATTCCGCCCAGTGGTACGAAGGTGGCCACACCATCTACGGCCCCAACACCACCGAATTTCTGGCGAAGGAATCTGCCAAGCTGGCGGGCGATCTGACGCGGCAACCCGGTTATGCCGACCTGCCGCAGGAGTGGACCTTCGCCCTGGCCAGCAAGAGTTACTATCCGGCTCCGGTGACGCCCAGCGGTCGTCGGGTAGAGCTGCAGCAGCCCCGCTTCGTGGATGCCCAAGCCAATCAGGAGCCCTATTGGGAAATGCAGCTGCTGGACGTTAACGCGTCCGCCATTGCTCTGCACGAACCCCTGCTGGCCATCGACGCGAGTGACGACGGCGAGAATTTCGCACCGCTGCAGGATGAGGGCGTGCCCGTGAACGACCAGGGCTACGATCTTCAGATCATCCACGATGGCGCCACCGATGCCGGCATGGCCCGTTATTTCCTGCGCTGGCATAATCCCCTGATAGCTTCACCTGGCCGTTGGTACCGCTTCCGCGTGGACGCCCGTGCTGGTCAGGAAGCATTCCATTCCTCGCGGTTCCGTTAATCCTGTGCCGTATTTGGTGATCCGACGCACAAATCCGGCGGTGGGGCTTGGGTTGTGGCGGCGCGGGGGTTACCATTTCGCCACTTTTGACCTGACAGGAGCATTACCATGAACAAGACTCTGCTTGCAGCAGCCCTGGCGCTGGCGGCCAATACCGCACTGGCCGGCAATTTCAATTACACCTACATCGAAGGCGGCTACGGGGAAGTGGATACCGGTGACGACGGTGATGATGGTGACGCGCTGTTCATTGGTGGTTCGGTGGATCTGCAGCAAGGCTTCGGCATTATCGGCAGCTTCTACACTCTGGATCTGGGCGACAACTTCGATGGCACCATCTTCACTGTCGGTGGCCAGTTTCACACGCCGATCAGCAGCCAGGCTGATTTCGTGGGCAGCATCCAGCTGATCAACGCTGAAGTGGAGTACGACGGCCCCTACGGTTACGACGACAGCGCTGACGACACCGGCCTGCTGCTGCGGGGTGGCATCCGTTTTGCCATCCAGCAGAACCTGCAGCTGGAAGGCGACATCTCCTATATCGACAACGATTTCTGGGATGACAACGAGCTGGGCCTGAAAGCCGGCCTGCGCTTCTTCTTCAACCGCCAGTTCTCCCTTGCCGGTGGCTTTGCTTCCGACCAGGAACTGGATGGTCTGTACATCAGCGGCCGCTTCGACCTGTAATCAGCGTCGCGACCCTGCAGCGGGCGGGAGCAGTCACTCTGCTTCCGCGCCGCTTCTTTCTGATCCCCACGGCCCAACCCTCTGAACCTGTTCTGTATTTTTCGGCTTCTTCTATTAGAATGAACAGCAACTTGTTTATTCATCCCGTCTCTGCCACCGAGCCACCATGACCCAATCCCTGGATTTCGAAGGCATCGAACGCCTTCCGTTGAAAGAATATACCGAGCGTGCCTACCTGGATTACTCCATGTACGTCATCCTCGACCGCGCGTTGCCGCACATCGGCGACGGCCTGAAACCGGTGCAGCGTCGCATCGTGTACGCCATGTCCGAGCTGGGCCTGAAATCCACCGCCAAGCACAAGAAATCCGCCCGCACCGTGGGTGACGTGCTGGGTAAATTCCATCCCCACGGCGACAGCGCCTGCTACGAAGCCATGGTGCTGATGGCGCAGTCGTTCTCGTACCGTTACCCGCTGATCGACGGTCAGGGCAACTGGGGTTCGCCGGACGATCCCAAATCCTTCGCGGCCATGCGGTACACCGAATCGCGGCTGGCGCCTTATGCCGACGTGCTGCTGGCGGAACTGGAGCAGGGCACGGTGGAATGGGTGCCGAACTTTGACGGCACGCTGGAAGAGCCGTCGCTGCTGCCATCGCGTCTGCCCAACGTATTGCTGAACGGCGCCACCGGTATTGCGGTGGGCATGGCCACCGACATTCCGCCGCACAACCTGCGAGAAGTGGGCAAGGCCTGCATCCGGTTGCTGGAAGATCCCGGCTGCTCGGTGGATGATTTGTGCGAGTACGTGCAGGGGCCGGATTATCCCACCAGCGCCGAAATCATCACGCCGCGCAATGAACTGATCAAACTGTATGTGAGTGGGCGTGGCTCGCTGCGCATGCGCGCCACCTATCACGTGGAAGACGGCGACATCATCATCGACGCGCTGCCGCACCAGGTGTCCGGCGCGAAAATCCTGGAACAGATCGCCGACCAGATGAACAAGAAAAAGCTGCCGATGGTGAGCGATCTGCGTGACGAATCCGATCACGAAAATCCCACTCGTCTTGTCATCGTGCCGCGTTCCAATCGCGTTGAAATCGACGCGCTGATGGGGCACCTGTTCGCCACCACCGAGCTGGAACGTTCCTACCGCGTCAACCTCAACATGATCGGCATCGACGGCCGGCCGCGCGTAAAAGGCCTGCTCGATATTCTCAGCGAATGGCTGGAATTTCGCGTCACCACCGTGCGCCGTCGTTTGCAATATCGCCTGGATAAAGTGCTGGACCGCCTGCACATCCTGGAAGGTTTGCTGATCGCGTATCTGAACATTGATGAAGTGATCCACATCATCCGCACCGAGGACGAACCCAAGCAGGTGATGATGGAGCGGTTCGGTCTTTCGGATTTACAGACCGAAGCAATCCTGAATTTACGCCTGCGCAATCTGGCCAAGCTGGAAGAATTCCAGATTCGCGGCGAACAGGAAGAGCTGGAAGCCGAGCGCCAGAAACTGGAAGAAATCCTCAATTCCAACGCCAAGCTGAAAAAGCTGATCGCGAAGGAACTGCAGGCGGACATGGATAAATTCGGCGACGACCGTCGTTCGCCTATCGTGCAGCGCGAAGAAGCCAAGGCGATGGACGAAACCGAACTGGTGGCGGCGGAGCCGGTGACCGTGGTGCTGTCGAAAAAAGGCTGGGTGCGCGCGGCGAAGGGCCATGATGTTGATCCGGTCAGCCTGAGTTACAAGGCCGGCGATGAATTCCTGGCGGTGGCGAAAGGCAAGTCCAACCAGAACGCGATTTTCTTCGATTCCACCGGCCGCAGTTATGCATTGCAGGCGCACACGTTGCCATCGGCGCGGGGGCAGGGTGAACCCCTGTCAGCGCGATTGGAACCACCATCCGGCGCTACGTTTGATGGCGTGCTGATGGGCAGCGACGATCAGTTGTGCCTGATGGCCAGTGATGCCGGTTATGGCTTCATCATGAAACTGGGCGACGCGCAGTCACGTAACAAGAGCGGCAAGGCGCTGCTGAGCCTGCCGCCCAAAGCCCGCGTGCTGCAACCGAAGCTGGTACAGGATGCCGACAATGAATTTGTGGTGGCGGTGAGCAACGAAGGCCGCATGCTGATGTTCCCGCTGCGGGAATTGCCGGAGCTGGCGAAGGGTAAGGGCAACAAGATCATCGGCATTGCGTCTGCCCGCGCTGAAGCACGTGAGGAATTCGTTATCGACGTGGTGGTGATTAACCGCAATCAGCAATTGAAAGTGATTGCGGGCAAACGTCACATCGGATTGAAGTTCAGCGATCTGGAACACTACATGGGCGAGCGTGGCCGGCGTGGCAACATGCTGCCCCGTGGATTCCAGAAAGTGGATGCGATCGAGGTGACAGAGTAAGCACGCAGTTGGCGCATGTCGTGAGAACGTGCGCCAACTGCGGCAAGATCAGGTCAGTACAGGTCAGCTAAAGACAGAATCACGGAAAACCGGAATTCAGACCACGTATCGGTAATTAAACCGTTACACCGCTCCAAACTTCTTCAACACCTCGACATAGTCCAGGTGGCTGCGATTTTCCTGCGCCAGTTGCAGCAGAGTGCGGCCTTTTGCATCGCGGGCATTGATGTCGCGGCCCTGGTCGCTGAACTGTTGCAGGAAACGTTCGAATGCCTCCAGCGGCAGGCCGCGATAGGCCTTGGTCAGGACATGAAAATCGGCGTTTTCGTCGCCATGGGGTTGCATGTCCAGGTAACGGGCGACTTTGGTTTCGTCCAGGTCCTCGCCGATGACCTTCACTTTGTCTTTGGTCGACATGGTGCCTCTCTGCTGCTCTCTACTTCACGCTATCGGATCGGGTACTGCGCGGCTGCGCCGGGGGCGGAATGTTAGCACAGGTTGACGGCGGCCCGCTGCCGGCGGTTCAGCCGGAAGGCGGTTGGGGTGTGGGTTGCGCCGGGATGACCTGGCTCTGCACCTGGTCTGCCGCCAGAGGCTGGGGAGTGGTCTCGCTGCCGGCAGGGTGGGTCGTGGCCGGCTCGGCTGCGGGAGCAGGCGGGGCCGGAGGCGGATCTTTCCTGGCGACGGCCACGGGGGCGCAGTAGTTGCGGGGGTCTTGTTCCAGCCGGTTGGTGCGGATCAGCAGTTTCAGGTCTTCCACATAGGTGGCGCCCTTCGCGGAATACTGGGTCAGGCCCTGGGCCAGATAGCAGCCATTGAGAGGTTCCTTGCGGGAACGCAGCTCGGCCCGGCGCTCGCGCAGGTATTTGTAGGCCGGGTGGCTGTTGAGGTTGCGCATATAGCTGGCGACAGAATCTTCCGGTGTCTCGAATACGGTGACCTCGTGGTTCAGGCCTTGGTGGCGGCGGTCGGGCACCAGGCCGCAGCCGGGCACGAAGCACCACTGGCCGAAGAAATTGTTGCCCACGGCGGCGAAGCGCGAGGTACCCCAGGCACTCTCCAGCGCAGCCTGGGCCAGTACCAGCGACACCGGCAGCGCGTCCACTTTTTTCAGCAGTTTCTCCCGCATCTCGGCCGGCGTGCCTTCCTTCACCCGGTAGCGTTCCGCCAGTGCCAGCAGTTCCTCCGGCGGCAGTTCGTCAGTCTGGAGGCGTTGCCGCAACAGCAGCAGCTCTTCGTTGTGCCGGGTGACGTAATCTTCAACATAATCAAAAAACAGGGATTTGCGTTCAGGCACCGAGTCGATGCTGGAGAAGTCCGGTTTGGGTTCTTCCGGCTGGGGCTCTTGCGTGACCGGGACAACGGTTGGGAGGGAAGGCCGCAGCAAGTGGGGGGCCAGGATGAAGTGCAGGGTCAGCACGGGGGTCACCAGATACAGCAACAGCAGCAACGGCAAATGCCGGGCAGCCAGATTGCGTGAAGGTGTGGGTGCTGACGGGGACTGTCGTGCCATGCACACGGCTCCTGTTTGGCGTCCGGGCCAGCATTACGCCATGATCGCCTGGGGTTTGCAACCGGCCGGGTTTTGGCCGATCCTTCGCCCAGCGTGTAGAATACGCAACCCGTTGTTGACCCGACTTTTTAGTGAAGGAATGGGCGTGCGCGAAATCCTGTTGATCAATGTCTCCGGCCCCGACAAGCCGGGTGTGACTTCCACTGTGACCGACCTGCTGTCCCGCTCCAATGTCAACGTACTGGACATTGGCCAGGCGGTGATCCACGACACCCTGACCCTGGGGATGGTGGTGGAAGTGCCGGAAGAGGAGGATTCCTCCCCCATCCTGAAGGACGTGCTGTTTGCCTGCCACGGCCTGGGCATGTCGGTGCGTTTCATCCCCATTGCGGAAGAAGAATACGAGGACTGGGCCAGTGGCCAGGGCAAGGACCGCTATATCGTCACCCTGCTGGCGCGCAAGATCACGGCCCGCCAGATCGCCGCCGTGACCCGCATCATCGCCGGGCATGGCCTCAATATCCACGCCATCAATCGTTTGTCAGGGCGCATTTCCCTGCGCCGCGAAGCGCCGGACCAGAAAGCCTGCGTCGAGCTGTACGTGCGCGGTGCGCTCAAGGACATCGCCCGCATGCGCGCCCAGTTCCTGGAAGTGGCCGGTGAACTGGGTGTCGATATCGCCTTCCAGGCCGACAACGCCTACCGCCGCAACCGCCGCCTGGTGTGCTTCGACATGGATTCCACCCTGATCGAGGCGGAGGTGATCGACGAACTGGCCAAGGCCGCCGGTGTCGGCGAGCAGGTGGCCGCCATCACCGAGCAGGCCATGCGCGGCGAACTGGATTTCACCCAGAGCTTCAAGCGCCGGGTGGCGTTTCTGAAAGGGCTGGACGAATCCGTGCTCGAGGGCATCGCCCGCAACCTGCCGATCACCGAAGGCGCCGAGGATCTGGTGCGGGCGCTGAAGGCGCTGGGCTACAAGACGGCGATCCTGTCCGGCGGCTTCAATTATTTCGGCCGTTTTTTGCAGGCCAAGCTGGGCATCGATTATGTGTTTGCCAACGAGCTGGCGATTGAAAACGGCAAGGTCACCGGTGAAGTCGTAGGACATGTGGTGGACGGCAAGCGCAAGGCGGAGCTACTGCGCGAACTGGCGGATAAAGAAGGCCTGAACCTGCAGCAGGTTATTGCCGTGGGCGACGGTGCCAACGATCTGCCCATGCTGGGCCTGGCGGGACTGGGCATTGCTTTCCGCGCCAAACCGCTGGTGAAGGAGAACGCCGACCATTCCATTTCCACCTTGGGTCTGGACGGCATTCTGTACCTGCTTGGTGTGCGCGATCAGGACAGCGAGGAATTGCTGAAATGGTATGACGAGCGCGAGTGACATTCACGTCTGAAGGGTGTAGTGGGGGCTGGTACCGATATTGCGAGCCGCCACGCCCGGGCAGCGATTATTCGTCGCTGGAGAAATCGTAATTCATCTTCTCGGTGGGCGCCTGCAGGTAGTAGCCCTGAATATAGTTCACGCCGATTTGCCACAGCGTCGACAGCATGTTGGCGCTCTCCACAAACGAAGCGATGGTGAGCTTGCCCTGGGCATGGGCCGAGGCGACCATTTCCTTCAGCGCATCCTGGCTTTCCTTCGAAGCCAGATCCTTGGTGAACGACCCGTCCACTTTCAGGTAATCCACTTCCAGATGCTTCAGGTTGTTGAACGGATTCAGCGCGCAGCCGAAGCGCGACAGTGACACCTTGCAGTGCAATTCCTTCAGGCCGCGGGTGAATTCCTTCGCCTGCTTCAGATAGGTGGTGGCGTCGCTTTCGCTGAACTGGAAGATGATGGCGTCGCTGGGCATGCGGGCGGCTTTCAGTGCCACGCTGAGCCAGGGCAGCAGGGTCTGGTCGCGCAGGGATTCGCCGGTGATGTTGATGATCAGCTTGGTGTCATGGCCGTTGGCGCGGTGGTCTGCCAGTAATTTGATGGATTGCAGAATCACCCAGCGATCGATTTTCTCGCTCAGTTCCTGCTGTGACGCGGCGCCCAGGAAACTGGTGGGGGACACTTCCTTGCCATTGTCGTCCACCATGCGCAGGAAGGCTTCGTACAGCTCGCCGCCGCCGCCGCGCAAATCGATTACTGGCTGGAACAGCAGCTTGAACAGGCCGCGGTCGATGGCGTCCTGCACGATGGCGCCGGTATCGTTGGCGTCGATTTTCTTGATGCTGGCGGGATCGAATACCTTGATGCCGTTGCCGAGCGGTTTGCCCTCGCGCACCTGCTCGCTGGCCTGGTGCACGCGGGTGATGACTTCCTGGCCGTTGTCGCTGTTCTCGCTGATCAGGGTAACGCCGATGCTGGCGGTGACCTGGATCGTGCGTTCTTGCACTTCCGACATGTGGTCTTCCAGGCTGGCGCGGATTTTTTCCGCCAGCGCGGCGCCTTCCTCCAGGCTCTGTTCCTTGATGATCACGGTGAAGACTTCATCACCGAAGCGGGCCAGCAGACCGGTTTCCGGCAGCAGTTCCTTCAGCAGGGACGCCACATCGCTGATCACCATATCCGCCGCCGCCATGCCCACGTCAGACTGGATGGCAGTGAAATTGTCGAGCTGTATATAGAAGATGACGGCGGTCTTGCTGCTGGTGGCGGCCCACTGCAGGGTGCGGTCCAGTTCCTGGTTGAAATGCTGGCGGTTGAACAGGCCGGTGAGCAGATCCTGGCTGCTGATTTCCTTCAGGCGTTCCGCCAGTTGGGCGTCGGCCTGGTTGGTGCGGATCAGGATCTGGGTGCAGGGTTCGCCGTCGTAGGTGGCGTTGGAGAAAATCATCCGGGCCTGCACTTCGGTGCCGTCGGTGCAGATGCCGTGGCAGACGAATTCGTTGGAATCGCTTTCGCCGGCACTGTAGGCGCGCAGGAAATTCTTGAAATTGTCGTGATCCTTGGGCGCCACCATGTCCATGATTGGCATGCCTTCCAGTTCTTCGGCGTCGTCGTAGCCGAACAGTTCCAGGTAGGCCTGGTTGGCGTAGGTGTGCATGCCATCGGTCACGTAGGTGATGGCATCGCGCGAGCTGTCCAGCAACACGCGGCAGCGTTTTTCCGCTTCCTTCAGGTTGAAGTCTGCCACCCGGCGCTGGCGCCGTTCGTTCAGGTTACGCAGTTCGCGCTGGATCACCAGCATCAGGCGCTGGTCCTGATCGTGGGGCACCGCGTCTTCAAATCCGTTGAGCAGGGCGTCGGTGATTTCGTCGGAATCGTTTTCGTCGATCAGCAGGATTGCCGGGATATCCTTGTCGAGCTTTTTTGCCTGGTTGAAACACTCCAGCGCGCTCATGCCTTCGGCTTCGGGGCGCAGCAGCATCAGGTCCCACTGGCTGCCGGTGAGGGCACTCAGCAGGGTGTCGGCGCTGTCAATCAACTGACCCCGGGTGGCACGGCCGGAATTGCGGATCAGATTCATGAGCTGTTCCGCGTCGTCGCGCGATTCATGCAGGATCAGTAGCTTGATGGTCTCGGCTTTTTTCGACATGGGATCAGGAATTCAACAGGCCAATGGCAACCGGGAAAAGTGGGCACGCGTTTTCATTATTCAGCATCCTGCACTTCCTTCTCTACAGGCTGGACCAGATGGAATCGAAATCGTCGTCCTGTTCTGACCGGGCAGGTGCGGGTGCCGGCGGAGGCGGGATCGCGGCTGCAGATTCCGCCGGCTGTGCGGCAGGCACCAGCATTTTAAACTGAAACTGGCTGAAACTGGCAGTCGAAGTCACCTGTTTTATCAGCTGGGCCTTTGACACAGCGCCATTTTCGGAAATATTGACCTTGTAGCCCACGTGAAACGCGATGTTCGGCGTGATCAGCGTGGCGGGCTGGCCGATGGCGCGCAGCTCCGGCAGCATCAGCGTGCGCATGTATTCGGTGACGCCGCCTTTTTTGTGCACCACCTGGGTACCGCAGGCGTCCGCCTTGGGCGCGATCAGTTCAACGCCCATGCGCGCACCTTCGTTCTTGAACTGCTTCACCCAGCGGATGACGCCGATGCTCCAGTGGTTCTTGTCATTTTCCATGATGCCGACGATTTCGCCGGTTTTCACCTGCGGTGGCACGTCCTGCTTCCAGGTCAGGCAGAATCCGCCAGGGCTGGTGTTGACCACCTCGCACTGATATTGCGGGTATTTGGCTTTTTCTTCCGCGTTTTTTTCGCCGGCGTGCTGCTCGATGTTGTACTGGATGGTGCCGCCATCCGGTACCTGTACGGTACGGTTGATCTGCGGACCCCAGACGTCGTTGGTTTCGTAGGTGTCGCGGCGGTTGGTGGGGCCGCGCTGGATGAAACGGTTGCTGGCCTCGACATCGAGGACGCTGGCGCCGCCCAGGATCATTTTGTTGAAATCGGCGCGGCCGGATACGAAATAATGAGTGGCGCTGAGCCCCAGGCACAGAGTGAGCTGACCGTGTTCGTCGATGCGGGTAAATGCGCGTTCGGTGAGCACACCCCAGGCTTGAATCAGGATGCGGGCCAGATCGGCCGGAAACCGGTCCGGCATATGAAAAGTGGCGACGGGGTGGGGCTGACCGGCGGGCAGTTGTAGCATCACCCGCAACTGGTCGGAGATGGCGGAGGCATCGAAGAAGCGCAGGTTATGCGGCAACGCGGTGCGTTTCATCAGCGACTGGTAAACCGGTGGTGCATCCGACATTACGTCGATGACGAACAGCCCGCTGGTGGACTGGGCGTCGGTCACGCTGGCGAACTTGGCCCAGTGTTTTGCTGCAGCATGCACCTGCTCGATCTGCTGCTGGCGCAGCTGGTTGGGTTTGGAGGTGGCCAGCAGCAGCGCCCTCTCATAGGCTTCGTAGACGCTGGATTCCCAACTCTGCTCCTCCGGATCGTCGCACAATTGTTCCAGCATGCCGAAACGCTGCGCGATCAAATAGAGCAGATGCATTTCCCGCCAGAATCCGGGCGGAGCCGGAAAATACAGCTGGAAACTGCGCAGCAGCACCTGGTTTTCCTCGCTCATTGCACGGTGAATGGCGCGCTGGCACAGCTTCTTCGCTTCCTTGTCCAGGTTCTTCACGCGCGGCAGCAACTGCATGCACACCGCTTTATAGCCGGTGGCGAGGTGGTTTTGCAGGGCTTGCGCCAGGCCGGCGATCTTGGCTTCCTTCTCCGGCAGGATCACGGATTTGTTGAGGAAATGCTTTTCCAGGCTCTTGCAGATGAAATGGATCGGCCCGCGCAGGGTTTCCATCATCTGGAAGCGGGTTTCGGAATCGGTCTTGAGACGGTTCAGTTCCTGGATGGCGGCGTACAGGCGTTTGGCGCATTCGCCCACGTTCATTTGCGGCAGGCCTTCCACCCATTCCTTGATTTTCTTGGGATTGGGCGCGCTGAACGACAGCACCTCCAGATCATGCGGAGGCAGCTTCAAGCTGAGATGGTCGGCCTGATTCGACATTCCGGATTCCTGTTCACTGCGGGTAGTGCCGGTATGGCAGTCCCGGGCGGGTCATGCTGTTGTTGTCAGGTCAGAATTCGCCCGGTATCGGTGGGGGCACGTGCCCTTACTAGACAGTATAGGCAACGTTCGGAAAGGTGCTGGAGGAATCACCTGATTGATATGTCAGGTTAAATGCAGGTCGATCAGGCTTTTGCCGGGCTGGCCGGGTACCTCGCGCACCAGGCGGGGGATAAGGAAACCGGGCAGGGCGGCGTGCACGGCCTGCATCAGGGTGCGGGCCTCGCTTTCCGGCACGTCGAAATGATGGGCGCCGGCCACCGGGTCCAGCAGATGCAGGTAATACGGCAGCACGCCGGCACTGAACAGCCGCTCGCTCAGGGCCACCTGGGTCGCCACCGAATCGTTCACGCCACGCAGCAGCACCGCCTGATTCAGCAGGGTAACTCCCTGTCGTTTCAGCAAATTCATGGCGTGGTCGAAATCGGTGTCCAGTTCCTGCGGATGATTGCAGTGGGTCACCAGCACGCAGTTCAGCCGGCTTTGTCCCAGCCGCTGCAACAGGCCCTGGTCCACCCGCTGTGGAATCACCACTGGCAGCCGGGTGTGGATGCGCAGGCGGGAAATGTGGGGCACGGCTTCGATCAGATCCAGCAGTGCGGACAGCCGCGCATTGCTGGTCACCAGCGGATCGCCGCCGCTGAGGATCACTTCGTTCACGTCCGGCTGGTCGGTCAGATAGGCCTGGATGCCGGCCAGATCCTCGGGGCCCAAGCGATTGTCTTCATAGGGAAAATGACGGCGGAAGCAGTAACGGCAGTTGATGGCGCAGGTGCCGCCGAGGACCAGCAGCACCCGGCTCTGGTACTTGTGCAGCAGGCCGGTCTGGCGGTTGGCGTTGCGCTCGGCCAGGGGGTCGGCCACGAAGCCGGGGGAGTGCTCGGTTTCCGCCATCACCGGCAGGATCTGCTTCAACAACGGATCGTCCGGATTGCCCTTTTCGATTTTGGCCAGAAACGCACGCGGCACCCGCACCGGAAAATCCCGGTGGGCGGCGAGGGCGGCAGGCAGGCTGTTTGCTGGCAGATCAAGGGCCTGCCACAGGGTTTCCACGTTGCGCACGGCCCCGGACAGCTCAATTTGCCAGTCTTCTGTATGCCAACTGGGGGCAGTTCGCGTTATCATGTGCGCCTTTCCCGTTTCGGGTGTGGTTTGATCAGGTCTTTTGGCCTTCACTTCTTGCTAACAATCTGTACAGGTAATGTTCAATGGCGAACTATTCTACCAACGAATTCCGTCCGGGTCTTAAAGTCCTTATGGATGGCGACCCCTGCAACATCCTCGAAAACGAGATGGTAAAGCCGGGCAAGGGACAGGCGTTCAACCGCGTTCGCCTGCGCAACCTGAAGACCGGCAAGATCTGGGAAAAGACCTTCAAGTCCGGCGAAACGCTGGAAGGCGCCGACATCCAGGATTCGGATTTCCAGTATCTGTACAACGATGGCGAGTTCTACCACTTCATGGACCCGAAAACCTTCGAGCAGATCGGCGCTGACACGACTGCCGTGGGCGATGCCTATAAATGGCTGAAGGAAGAAGACAGCTGCATCATTACCCTGTGGAACGGTGTGCCGCTGGCAGTGACCCCGGCGAACTTCGTGGAACTGGAAATCGTGGAAACCGATCCGGGCGTGCGTGGCGACACCGCTACCGGTGGCACCAAGCCGGCCACCCTGACCACTGGCGCGGTGGTGAAAGTGCCCCTGTTCGTGAACCAGGGCGACAAGGTGCGGGTGGACACCCGGACCGGTGAGTACGTTTCGCGGGCGTGATCTGGTTGTTGAATTGAAGGAAACCGGTGGTCTGGAAAGGCTGCCGGTTTTTTTGTTTAGGACGTCAACATTATTTCCCGATTTCGAATTCATGACCTGGCAACCTACCACCTCAATCGAAGCGCTCCAGGCCCGCGCCCGCCTCAACCGGGTGATCCGGGGTTTTTTCGCTGCCCGCGGCGTGCTGGAAGTGGAAACTCCGCTGTTATGTCACAGTACGGCCACCGATCCGCATCTGCATAGCTTTGCTGTCCCGACCGGTGACTACACCTGCTATCTGCAGACGTCGCCGGAATTCCCTATGAAGCGGCTGCTGGCAGCGGGCAGCGGACCCATCTACCAGCTAGGCAAGGCGTTCCGGTTCGAGGAGACCAGCCGTCTGCACAATCCGGAATTCACCCTGCTGGAATGGTACCGGCCCGGCTGGACTTTGGAGCAGTTGGTGGACGAAGTGGAGGCACTGGTGTTGGATGCCGCCACCGCCTTGGGCGCGGACCTGCAGCCCTTTCCCCGTTTCACGCATGCAGAGGTGTTCCGGCAGGTGTTGGGGCTCGACTCTCACAGCTGCGCCGATGCCGATTTGCTGGCCGCCGCAAGGAGACGTGTCAACGGGGATTTTGCCAGTCTCGACCGGAATGGACTGCTGGATCTGCTGATGAGTCATGTGGTGGAACCCGCCTTGCCAGAAACCGGTGCGTTCGTGCTGGATTTTCCTGTGTCACAGGCGGCGCTGGCCCAAAAAGCACGTCGGCCCGACGGCGGTCTGGTGGCGCAGCGGGCCGAGCTGTATATCTCCGGCATGGAAATCGCAAACGGGTACCAGGAACTGGTGGACCCAGCTGAACAGCGGGACCGCTTCGAGGCCGATCTGGCCTATCGTGTGCAGCATGGACTGCCTGCGCTGCCGCTGCCGGCATTTCTGCTGGGTGCGATGGAGACGGGGTTGCCGGAATCTGCGGGTGTCGCGCTGGGGGTGGACCGCTTGTTGATGGTGCTCACTGGCGCAACGGATATAGCCAGCGTGGTGGGCTTCCCGCTGCAACGGGCGTAACAGCAGAAAATTTGAAACGACGCAGGATTCGCTGACGGGCGGGCCTGCGTCCGGGTGCATATAACTATCGGCACTTTCTGAAAGTAAGCTAATATTGCCACCAGCAATCAGCTCCCCCTTTACTTGCCGCGAATTCTGCATTTCATTGATTAAAGAGGCAAACATGGCCGGCGATTCTGTACGGATATCCTTTGTCATCCCGCACAAGGGCCGTGAAGAGCTCCTCCAGCGAACCCTGCAGTCCATAGCCGCCCAGGATTACGATCAGGGTTGCATCGACGTGTTTGTGGCGACACAGAACACTCATCTGGAGGTGAGCACGCTGCCTCCTCCAGACCGTCTGAAAGTGACAGTTCTCTACAGGCCTGAGAGCGATACCATCTCACGTCTGCGTAATGCGGGCGTGGAGCATTCCAACGGTGAATACGTGGCATTCCTTGATGCGGATGTCGATATCGCTCCTAACTGGACCAAATGCATGCTGGCTGAGCTGGCGGCTGACCCTCGCCGGGTTCTCGTGAGCGCAGTGCAGCGCTGCGACGAAAATGCTCCAGCAATAGAAAAAATCCGCACGGCGCTCAGCAGTGCGGCGCCAGATACTACGGTCCGTTTCCTGCCCGGTGCAAATCTGTTCATGCGTCGTACCACATTTGAAGCTGCCGGCGGGTTTCCCGAGCAGCTAGTCACTTGCGAGGATTATTTCTTCACGGATCGCGTGCACCAGCTGGGTCAGCTTTATTTCACCTCCCGTTCCGGTTTCATTCATTTGGGTGAAGACAAGTCATTCGAACAGATGTTCAAGAAGGAAATCTGGCGCGGCCAATCTAATCTCCAGTCCATCAAGGGGCGCAATATTCCCCTGAGCGAGCTTCCCAGTTTGCTGGTTCCTGTGTGGATCGCCTTTTTTACACTGAGCGCCCTGTTGTCGCTGCTTATGCTGCATTTCGGCAACATGGTGCTGATGTTGATTCTGTCGTTGCTACCGGTATTTCTGTATTCGTTCAGGCTGCAGCGTGTCGCTCGGGGCGTCGTGCCTTTTTCCCAAATCCTGAAGTTCTATTTAATTTATTTTCCCGCGCGCGTAATTGGCATCTTCAAAGGGCTGATCAAGTCCATACAACGTTGAATTTCCAGGCACCCATTCCATGCACAAACCGCTAAAAATTCTTCAATTCATCTGTCCTACCGGCTTTTACGGTGCCGAGCGCTGGATTCTCACCCTGGCGAAAAATCTGGATGCCGCCGAAATCCAGTGCGATCTGGCCGTCACCGTGGAGCCGGGCATGGCCGAGCTGGAAGTCGTCCGGCAATATCGGGCGATGGGCAAGACGGTGCACCAGGTTGCCATGCAGGGCCGCTTTGATCTGGGTGGCATTGCGCGCCTGTGTGCGCTCATTCGTGCCGAGGGCTACGACATCATTCATACTCACGGCTACAAATCCGATATTCTGGGTTTTGTCGCCGCACGGTTGACCGGTATCAAAATTGTGGCCACGCCGCACGGTTTCGAAAATGCCGACGACTGGAAATTGCGTGCCTACATCGGCTTGGGCAACCAGTTCCTTAAGTGGTGTGACGTGGTGGCGCCGCTATCGGAACAGTTGTGTGAGGATGTGGCGAAGATCGGCGTGAACCCGCGCAAGGTGCGTTATGTGCAGAATGGCGTCGATCTGGATGAGGTCGATGGCCAGCGCCGCAATGTTGCGCACAACGCTGTGCTGCAAAACAAGACCGCCAAGCGGGTGGGCTTCATCGGCCAGATGATCAGCCGCAAAAACATTTTCGATCTGCTGGATGTTTTCGACAGTCTGCAGCAAAAGCACGGCAATCTGGAGCTCAAGCTGTTGGGCGACGGTGATCAGCGCAAGGAGCTGGAGCAGTACACCCAGAAACTGGCTTCCCGTTCGGCTATCGAGTTTCTCGGTTTTCGCAACGACCGCCTGGATTGGTTGCAGAGCTTCGATCTTTTCGCGATGACATCTACACTGGAAGGTATCCCCCGCTGCCTGATGGAAACCATGGCCATGGGCGTGCCGGTAGCGGCTTACGATATTCCAGGCATTGATCAGCTGGTGATTCACGACAAAACCGGCCTGTTGGCCCCACTCGGGGACAAACAGGCGCTGGCGCAGCAGTGGGAACGTCTGCTGTTCGACAGCGAGTTTTCCCGGAGCATTACGGACAATGCCCGGGATTTCGTCTGGAACAATTTTTCCGGCGCCCGGATGGCAAAGGAATACTCGGATCTTTTCAGGGAGATGGTTGGCAAAGCCAGATAATGAGCAGGAAGTGGGCCCGAAAAAAAGTGCTCTTCGTACTCTCGCTGGATACAGAAGAGGAATTCGACTGGAACGGTGATTTCCCGCAAGACAATTGCTCTGTGGAAAACATCGACTGTCTGCCCGTGTTCCAGTCTTTCTGCGAGTCGCTGGGTATTCGCCCCACTTACCTTGTCGATTACCCCGTCGCCGCCAACGCGCACTCGGCGGCCATCGTCAAAGCCATCGCCACTTCTGGCTCAGTGGAAATCGGCGCACATCTGCATCCCTGGTGCACGCCGCCGATTGTGGGGCCGAATACCGAGCGGGAGTCCCACGTGGTCAACCTGCCCCTTGATCTGGTGCGGCAAAAACTCGACGCACTGACCGACGTGATCAAGCGCAACATCGGCGTTATTCCCACGGTTTTCAGAACCGGACGCTGGGGCATCAACAGCGACATATTGCGCATCCTCATGCAGGCCGGGTTTGCGGTTGATTCCAGTATTTACCCATACTATGCCAACGAATATTTTTCCTGCATGGAATCCTGCGACCGGCCTTACTGGCCCAGCCTGGAGAACCCGGATGTGCCGGGTGAGCAGCGTGAGATTTTCGAGCTGCCGGTGACCGCCGGATTCAATCACCCGGATTTTCCGTTCTGGGGCCGGATACATCGCGGTCTGTCGTCGCCGCTGCTGAAACCCCTTCGTCCGGTGGGGCTGGCGTGGCGGACCCATGCGTTGCGAAAAATCTACCTGAGCCCCGAGCTGGCGACTGCCGATGACATGCAGTCGCTGTTGGCTGCCGCCATGGCTGCCAACCAGCCTGTCATGCACATGTTTCTGCATAGCTCCACGCTGCTGCCGGGCCGGAATGAATACACCAGCGATCACAGTGACCGGGACGACCTGTACGGCAGCATCCGCAATGTGATCGCCTATCTGTTGGATAATGCCGATGTCACCTTCTGCACCATATCCGAGGCAGTGGCGCAGCTGAAGTCTGGTTTCGCTGGCTATTTGGCACCGGCCCAGGCTGCCCGCTGAGAGGGCGTGACCGGTCCCGTGAGTTGCTTTTGGTGCGCGGGAACGGCCCTTTGAGAGGCCAGCACCCCGCCGCAATTGCCGGTAAATTCTGCTAAGATTGGCCCACTTTGGCAGCAATAACCCAACTAGCCATCCTCACGCATCAAATACGCAAGGACACGAAAGGAAGCTCCATGATCCCAGTCATTCTGGCCGGCGGTTCCGGCTCCCGTCTCTGGCCGCAGTCGCGTGCGCTGTACCCCAAGCAGTTTCTGGCGCTGATGGGCGAACAGACCCTGCTGCAACAGACTCTGTTGCGCCTGCAAGGCCTTGAAATGCAGAACCCCATCATCGTCTGTAACGAAGACCACCGCTTCTTGGTGGCCGAGCAGCTGCGGCAAATTGGCATCAAGCCCGCCGCCATCCTGCTGGAACCCTTCGGCCGCAATACCGCCCCCGCTATTGCCCTGGCCGCTATCCATGCCGTGGAGGCCCTGTCCGACCAGCCGCTGCTCGTGCTGCCCGCAGATCACGCCATCCAGCACCCCGACCACTTCCGCACGACCATCCGGGAAGGCGTTCGCTATGCGGAACGGGATTTCCTGGTGACGTTCGGCATTGAACCCACCCAACCCGAAACCGGCTATGGCTACATCAACGCCGCGGCCGGTGTCGCGCTGCAGGATGGAGCCGGGCAGGGCCGCCGCATCAACCGTTTCGTGGAAAAGCCCGACCTGACCACCGCCACCCGCTATGTGGAATCCGGCGAATACTTCTGGAACAGCGGCATGTTCGTGTTCAAGGCGTCCAGCTATCTGGCCGAACTGACGACCCACAATAAGGCGATTGCCGACGCCTGTCGCGCCGCACTGGCAGGGGCGAAACACGATCTGGATTTCATCCGCCTCGACAAGGACGCTTTCAGCGAGTGCCCGGACGATTCCATCGACTATGCCGTCATGGAAAAAACCGCCAACGCCGTCATGGTGCCGATGAGCGCCGGCTGGAGCGACGTCGGTTCCTGGTCAGCCCTGTGGGCGCTGCAGCCGAAGGACGCCACCGGCAACGTGGTGAAGGGGGATGTGATCGCCCGCGCCACTTCCAACAGTTATCTGCAGTCCGGTCACCGTCTGCTGGCTACTCTCGGCGTGGACAACCTGGTGGTCATCGACACGCCGGACGCCGTGCTGGTGGCGGACATGAGCCAGATCCAGGACGTGAAGAAAATCGTCGACCAGCTGAAGCAGGAAGGTCGCAACGAATACAAGATCCACCGCGAAGTGTATCGCCCCTGGGGCAAATACGACTCCATCGACATGGGTGATCGTTTCCAGGTCAAGCGCATCACGGTCAATCCCGGCGCCAAGCTGTCGGTGCAGATGCACCACCACCGCGCCGAGCACTGGATCGTGGTGTCCGGAACTGCCCGGGTCACCAGTGGCGAGGAGCATTACCTGGTGACAGAGAACCAGTCCACTTATATTCCCTTGGGTACGGTTCATGCCTTGGAAAATCCAGGCAAAATTCCGCTGGAAATGATCGAGGTGCAATCCGGTGCCTATCTGGGCGAGGATGACATCGTGCGGTTCGAGGATAAATACGGCCGGGCGTGAATCGGCCGGCTATGCTTGGCAGGAGGGCCTGTGGCCCTCTTTTTTTATGAATGGTGTGGAAACTGAATGTTGCCAGTGGCGTGCTTCAAGGCCTATGACATCCACCGCAAACTCCGCGAAGAGCTGGAAGTTGACGTGGCCTGTTGCATGGGCCGCGCGGTGGGTTGTTGCGGGCGACGACGTGATTGAGAAGAAGTTCAAGCCGCAAGGCATTCCCGTCGAATTCCTCAAAATTTACAACGAGCCTGACGGCACGCTTTACAGCGGCATTCTGAATCCATTTTTACCGGAGCGTGATGGTGTGGCGGCGCCGGATCGTGGCGCACAGCGCAGACATGGGCATCACCTGGGACGGCGATTTCGACAGCCGTTTCCTGGTCGATGAATATGGTGATTTTTCGGGGGTTGCTGCGCCGTTGGCTTGCAGACTGAAGCATTTCTGAAAAAATCCGGGTAAAAAATAATTCATGATCATTGCAAGGTTCAGAGCATGCAGGAAATTGTGCAGCGAAGCCGGTGGCGTTCCAGTGATGAGCAAAACCGGTCATGCCTACCTCAGTGAGCGCAAGCGCAAGGAAAACGCAATACACAGTGACGAAATGAGCGCGCGCGACTATTTTCGCGATTTTTATTGCTTTGATAGTGGCATGACTCCCTGGTTGGTGATGGCGGGTCCGGGTGCTTCTTTCTTCAGGTGAAACAGGTTTTCATATCAGTGCTTCGCAGCAGGCGATTGGGGAACTTGAGAAAGGGTATGCGCAGTTGCCGTGCCGGATTTATCGTACAGATGGGTCGTCGAGGGAGTTCAATTATTGGCGTTTTGGGAGTGTTTTGGGTAGATCAAGATAAGTTGTGATTCTATCCGTTCGCATTGTTTCTCCATGCTGTTGCAGCGTGCCAGAATTGTGGTTTTCGTGTCTCGATTGTTGGTAGTTCTTGAGATTGATTCGGTGCATGTTTGTATGTCCTGTTATCTTTTGTCTTGATCATCGTTTAGCTATTTCGGAGGGGAAGTTGATCAATCGTTATCAATCCATGGATTTTCTTAGGGCTGTAGCAATTTTGCTTGTGATTGTTGCGCATGCTGTTCTGTCCTATGGCGCGCCTACCCACTTGGCGCCCCTGCAACTAGGTGGCGTTGGTGTCGATCTCTTCTTTGTGCTTTCCGGATGGCTGTTGGGGGGGCAGCTTTTTAAGGAGATCGAGGTATCCGGAAGAATCGATGTGCGAAGATTCTGGTTCCGGCGTTGGATGAGAACGTTGCCAGCCTATTATGCGGTTCTAATAGTAAGCGTGACTCAACGTTATCTCACGAAAGAAGACGTCAGATTCCCTTGGGAGTACTTTGTTTTTATTCAAAATTATTTCCACCCGCTTGAATTTTTCTCCATTAGCTGGTCGCTGTGTGTTGAAGAGCAGTTCTATCTTCTGATTGCTCCTTTGGTTGCGCTCTCTGTGCATATAAACAAGCAATCAACTACATGGTTGCTCTTGTTGATTTTTTTGTTGCCCTGCTTTTTTCGGATGCTTGGGTTTTACGAAAGTATTGAAGAGACGCATGTTCGAATAGATGGGTGTGTGGCAGGTGTACTCTTGGCGCATATATATCGACAGCGTCCTGATGTTTGGGCGCTACTGGCAAGATACGCACCTCAGATCGGTTTGGTAGGTTTGGTTGTGTTTCTGTATTTTTTTGCTGCTAGGTACTTTTCAGCAGTCAGCTTCGGGGATCCCGGAAAGCTTGCATTGGCAATTGTGTTCGCTAGTTGGGTTTTGATAGCAAATGCTGATAGTGGTTGGCGAAAAATTATATACATGCCTGGCGCATATCATATCGCGACCCGCTCCTATGCCTTATACCTAATCCATCCGGAGGTTCTGGCGTTAATGCGTCGTTTTGCCTTGGAGCTTCCATTTCCAGTTTATTTGTTTATGGCTCTTGTTGGGAGTCTGTTGCTGGCGGAGGGGCTATATTTGATAGTTGAGAAACCTATTATGGATGCAAGAGAGCGATATGCTTTTTCGAAAAGCAAATAGTTTTTGTAAGGTAGGAGTAATCAGTGTCCGGGTTTTGTTGGTGAAGTGGTTTCAACGATTTGTTGCGAGAAGTTAACACTGCACTGAACTTTGGGGTCGCACATGCTGAACTTCATTTTATTTGTCATTTGCTATGTTGGAGGTTTTGTTCTGGCATTTGCCAGTCATCCTGCGTGGGCTTTCATGCTCTACCAGCTGGTTTATTTTATCAATCCGCTTGGTCGTTGGTGGAGTTATATGGTTCCTTCGTTGAGTTATTCCTTTTTCACCGTGATTCTGATGATTGTAGTTTACTTGAAGGGCTATGGAGACCATAAAAAAAATCACTTTTTTGATGTCCCGCAGTTTAAGTGGATCTATTTGATTGCATTCGGCTATATGTGTGTTTCGTTCTATGCGGTTCTCCCTGATATCCACAAGTCTGCCACGATCGATTTTGTAAAGTTAGTAGTAATAATGTCCATCGCATATAAAATTGTCGACACTGAGAAAAAACTCGATGGCGTTTTGTGGGCTTATGTCGCGGGGGCGGCGTATATTGGTTTTATGGTTTTTCAAGTTGGGCGTAATCAGGGTGATAGGGTTGAAGGGGTTGGCACTGTCGACGCCCCAGATACCAACGGAGTTGCAGCTGCCATAGCGCCAACTATTGTTTTGTCTCTTTATTATTTTTGGGTAAATAATAATAAAGTCGCCCGGCTTTCTATCGTGATTGCTACGGCCTTCATAGCTAATGCGATTGTGCTGATCAATAGCCGGGGAGCGTTCTTGGCAACGGTGGTTAGCCTTGCGTATTTTATGAGTTATCAGTTTTTCTCGAAGTATCAGCGCAGACATCAGAAGGCGTCAGTGATCGGTGTGCTTTTGTTGGGACTGATTGGCGCAGCCTTTGTTGTGGATGAAAGTGCGTTGCAGCGATTCAGTTCAATAAAATCTGAAAAGTTGTCAGAGGAGCAGGAGACTGGGGCTACTCGAGTGTTTTTTTGGCTTGCTGCAATTGATATGGCCAAGGATCATCCTTTTGGGGTTGGGGCGTCAGGATTTGAGGCGCTTTCGCCTGAGTACTTGCCCATGGAAATGGATTCGGGATCAAGCCGAAATCGTGCTGTGCATTCAACTTGGTTCGAGGCGCTTACCGAGCTTGGTTATCTTGGGCTATTTTTTCTCGTAATGATGCTTCGTGCATGCTTTAAGGCCACCGCACGATGTAAGCGAGAGTTGGTTAATGCAAATGAAATTAATCAATACTATAAAATAATTGCAATAGAGGCGGCATTGCTTGCTTATATTGTTGCAATGTCTTTTTTGAATCGTTACAAGGCAGAGATTTTGTACTGGTGTATTCTCTTTACTGCCTGCTCGTACAATATCTATGTGGTGAAACGAGATGGGCAGAATAGAGGAATAAATTGACTTTTGTGCGTTGACTTGCCGAATAGAAAGTGGACCGCCCGAATGCTGCGGCCCAGCTTGCTTTTGGTGAGAAATAAACCTTCTACAGTACTTCGTCAGCTCTGATGTTGCTAGGTGGGTTGGGAGGGGAGACTACTCCGAACTCATGCGCGCCAATATCAACCATGCTTGTTCCTTCGCGAGCATTGCCATCAATATCTGTAATTGCCAAATTGTGCAGGTTGACTTTGTTGATGACATTTGTGGCACTTGAGACGAGTCTCAAGTTGCCTATCGATGCATTTTGAAACATTGTGGTTGTGGCGCTGGTATGGTTGCCGGATTGAGCGAAGGCGCCGGAGTTTCTAGTACCGATAACGGCGTCCACCAGATTGTTAGTCGCTTGCCCGCCAGCGGTATCGAAGCGAAATTCTATGGATTTATTTAAATTTCCATTTGAGAGAATAGTGTTGTGGACCACTGCGGAGCTTGGCGAATTCCAGACGATTATGGCTCCATCTGAATCGTACTTTCTGTTGGCTGAGAAAAGGCCCGGTGCATAGTAAATCATGTTGTTTCGAATAACGCCGCCTTGGTGATCATAGTTACCGCTTCGTTCCATCAGGCCGAACGCTATAGCCCTGTCCACATTAATAAAGACGTTGTTTTCGACAATACTCCCGGATGCGCCATTCCACATCAATATTGCTGGGTTCCACCACCAAGCTGAGGAATCCGGGGTGTGAAAAGACTCAAATCGATTCCCTGTGATTTTCCAGTTCTTGCCTGCGTGCACGTCAATGCCATTGGTGTAGCCGACGCCGCTGCCATGATCGGTCGATGGTGTGCCGTTTGTGTATGCGAAATATGAGTACTTGACGATTCCGTTGTCCACGCCGACTCCGTATTGAGTAGGGTTGGACTTAAGAAACTGCTGTCCAGTATTCAGTATCTGCACACTGTTGATAGTTGGGGACTGTGCGCCAGCATTAAAAATTATGCCATGCTGATAAACGTCGCGAACAGTAAGGTTCATGATTGTGAGGTTGACTGAATCGGACCAGATGCCATGCGGGACGTTTCCATAAGAGGCGTTGTCCATGCCTTTACCAACCAGCACGGTTTGGTCACAGCTGGTGCCGTCTCCGCGTAACACTACGTTCATTTTGCGGATGTACAGCGTGTTGCTTAAATTGTAGGTGCCAGCCTTCAACAGTATGGTGGTATTGTCCTGCAGAGTTGAAACAGCAGATTGAAGCTCGGTCGCATTAGTAACATTTACAATGGTTCCAGATATTGCTGGCAGGTTAGTTTTGCTCTGGCAGGTAGTGTGAGCAAATGAAGTTTGAGGCAGCCAAGCCGCAGATAAGGTGAATCCGACGAGTGCGAAGAGTATTTTGGTGCTGGGTGCGTAATAAGGCATAAGCTTATACCATGAAGTTCGCTTTGAAGGTGAATCAGCCTCTTAAAAGTAATCCATAATGCCAACAATTTCAGCAGCAAGTCCGACATTTGTGACTGGGTAACCATATTTCTAGGGATTTCATTGCATAATGCGACGGTTTGGAGCTTGATCTTGTCATCTGTCGCTGGGCGAGTTTCGTGAAAACTCCACGTTATAGCCTTTCGGGCGGCTAAAATTGACCTGTATATTTTTTTGAAATAAATGTCAATATTTGTGCAAAATTGAACAATCTGGTGGATAATTTGATAACCAAAATATTTGGCAAAAAAGTGTGACACTGCTCTCTATCCCGGTTTTTGTGCCTAGGGGTTAGTTGGAAGAGAAATGATACCTGTCTATTATCAGTTTTATTATTTAACGTAATAATTGGGAGCATTCAACATGCTACGTGCCTCGTCCCAGCGTCGATTTCAATATCCAGAATGGTTTTCTCCAATGAAAATGTTAAAAGCAGGCGTATTTGGTTTGATGGGCTTCTTTAGTGCGGGAGCGTTTTCCGCTGATCTTGCTACTTTGCAAAGTCTGCCTCTTCTTACAATGGATAAGTGGGAATACATAGGTGGATTTCGTCTGCCTTCTGATTCCTACGGCGAATCAAATGTTACTTACTCAGAAGGCATCATTGCGCTTGGTGCAAATGGGAAGTCAATGTATGTGGTAGGGCATACCTATCAACAGGCCATAGCAGAATTCTCGATACCAACTTTAGTGAACAGTTTAAAAGTTACTGATTTCAAGTACGCAACTGTCATGCAGAACTTCAGTCGAGTGTTGAATAGACCCGAATCAGGCAACACTCAGAACATGGACAGAATCGGTGGAATGGCCTACGTAAATGGTCAGTTATTAGTAAACACGTATGTTTATTATGATGCGGCTGCATCGGCAACACATACTACGCTGGTTGTTAAAAATGCGGCCAATCTTGCTTCATCGGCAGTTGGGGGATATCACCGGTACTCAGCAAGAGCGCATGCAACAGGCTGGATTTCCAAGATACCAAGTTCTTGGCAGGCTGAGTTGGGCGGTACATACATTACCGGCGATTCAAGTGGGAAAGCGATTATCAGCCGTTTAAGCGTTGGTCCGTCAGCGTTCGTGTTTGATCCTACAAATCCTTCGTTGGGCAGTTTGGCGCCATCTGCAATTCAGTTGACCAAGTTGCTGGATTTCAGTCTCGACCATATTCTGGGAATCGGGTCGCAGACAATGGAAAGTTATATGTTCAATACGACATTGAAAAACAACTTGTGGAATCATCTTTCCAAGGCCATTTATGGATTCATTGTTCCGGGGACTCGCACTTACATGACGGTGGGTTTCAATGGTGGCATGACAAGCGGTATTGGTTACAAAATAACGCAAGATAATGGCGATGTTTGTGGAGGATATTGCGCGTATAAGGCTTCTGATTATGCCAATTATTATTGGCTGTGGGATATGAATGATCTCTTGAAGGTAAAAGCAGGTCAGATGAATTCATATGATGTTAAGCCTCATGCATATGGAAAATTCGATAGACCCTATGCAAATACTGGTTTTAACGCAATCATAGGGGGGTCTTTTGACGAAAATACAAATACCCTCTATCTCTCTTTAGAACGAGGGGATGCTTTGCCTTATAGCGGCTGGGCGCCTTCAATTGTTGCATTCAAGCTGAATATGGCAGGTCAGTCTCCTCCATTGCCGCCGGTCAATCCGTCAGCTACAGTCGTTAACTGAAGAAGACGAAGGTCAGTAGCACAATTAACCTGGAGGTCGTTAATGCGGAAGATTGGCATTAACGGCCTTATTGAGATGGCTTAAAGCCCAGCAGGTTCACAAGTGCGTACCTGTTCATTCCACCCCGTGATCAATCTGACAGAACCGGGCAGCAGACAAGCTAGACGCCTGCTGGTGCTTAATAAGCTGGTTCCACTGTGCGGTTGATCTGCAGGGCTGCTATTTGTAATGACCCAGCCCTTTCTGCACAGGTCAGGCCGCTAATGCATACGCCTCAGCGGGTGTTTTCATTCCCAGTGCCTGGTGTGGCCGTTGGGTGTTGTAGAACTGAATCCAGTCGCTGATTACACGGCTGGCGTGTTGCTGGGTTTCGAACCGATGTCTATGCACGCACTGCTCTTTCAATGTCCGGATGACCCGTTCCACCATGCCGTTTTGCTGCGGGCAATGCGGCGTGATGAATTCCTGTTTCAGCCCGTAGCTGCGCACCAGGCGGGTGAAGGTGCGACTGGTGAAGACCAGACCGTTGTCCGAGCGCAGCAGGAAGGGTACCGGTACTCGACCCAGTGTGCCGAAGCGGGCAATCAAGGCCTGCTCCAGCGCCGCCTGCGCCGTGGTGGCCTTGCCACTACGTGACAGGTGCCAGCTCCAGCAGTTCGCGGGTATGGCAGTCCATCACCAGCGCCAGACTCAGCCAGCCGTCATGGCCACCCCAGACGCGGCACAGGTCGGTTGACCAGCGCTCGTTGGGTTGCTGTGCTACTGACGGCAGCGCTTGAATGCGAGGGCGAAAGCCCACCGCCCGTTTGCGAACCTGCCAGCCTTTCAGCTGGAAAATGCGCTGGACCGTGTTCTTGTTCATGCCCAACAGACCGGCCACTGTGCGATAACCGAAGGACGGTTCCTGCTCGATCAGCGCCTTTACGGGCGCCACCAGGGCTTCGCGCAGCTTAGGCGCCGCCTGGGTTGGTCGGTAGTAGAACGTCCGCCGGGGCACCTCGAACCAGCGGCACAGCTGGCTGATGGAGACCTCGAAACCGTCTTCCTTGAGTCCCTGCCGGATCGTTTCGATCAGCTGTCGTCCTTGTCCAACAGGGATTGGAGCTTTTTTCGGGCACGCAGCTCCAGCATGGCCTCGCCATAGGCTTCCTGGAGGTTCTTGAGTTGCCGTTCATACTGCTCGCGAACATCCT
>JABLXQ010000021.1 GCA_013178375.1 Gammaproteobacteria bacterium | reverse complement strand
TGACGCCATGACAACTGACACAATGCTGGGCGTAGAGTTTTTCAGCCAGTGCGACCTGGGCTGGATCGAGCGCCGGCGGAGCTGCAGGTCGAGCGGGCGTGGCGGAGCGAGGTGCTGCTTCAGTGGTGGTAGCGGCCGGGGGCTTTTCGGATTTTGCGGCGCCGGTCTGGATTTCTGCCTGCGCCGGCACGGATGCAAGATATCCCGCCAGCAACAAAGCGCTGAAAATTCGCAGCATGAATAGAGTTCCCCATTCAGAAGAGTCTGATGATCAGGTTTTGTTGTGCGAATGGCGCGGTGGTTACTGCGCCAGTGGAATCCGGTTCGGCAGCGGCAGACGTTCCTCGCTGTAGTCCGCCGGCAGACCGATTTCGTCATCGTCCAGGTAGCAGGCTGGGTCTTCCGCCCAGGCATTGCCGGTGAGCTGCCAGGCCCGCACCCGCGTGTTGCCGCCGCAGATATTGAGGTACTGGCAGACACCGCAGCGGCCATGAACCGGACGCGGCTTTTGCCGGAAGCCGGCCATGAGGTCGTCGCGCGGGTCAGACCAGATTTGGGAGAACGGCCGCTCCTTGACGTTGCCCAGTGAGTAATCCCACCAGAAGGTGTCGGGGTGCACGTTGCCCAGGTTGTCGATATTGGAAATGTTCTGGCCGCTGGAATTGCCGCCCCAGTTGATCAGGCGCTGGCGCAGGGGCTCCACCTGATCGGGTACATTTTTTTGCGCCCACTGCAATAAATAAGGGCCGTCGGCATCGTTGTTGCCGGTAACGTATTCGCGCACGATGCTGCGCTGCAGTTCGTCCCAGCAGCGTTCGAACAGCAGGTCCAGCGCCTGCCGCGTAGTCTGGTGAAACACGTCATGCTTGCGATGACGGTTGCCGCGCCCGGAATAATTCAGATGCGACAGATAAAATTTGTCGATCTCGCGCTCTGCCACCAGATCCAGCAACTGCGGCAATTCGTGGCTGTTGTCCTGGGTCAGGGTGAAACGCACGCCGGCCTTGATGCCGTGCTGGCGACACAGTTCGATGCCGTGCAGGGATTCGTCGAAGGCGCCTTTCTTCTGGCGGAAGGTGTCGTGGGTGTCACGAATGCCGTCCAGGCTCACGCCCACGTAGTCGTAGCCGACTTCAGCGATTTTTTCGATGTTGCTTTCGTTGATCAGCGTGCCGTTGCTGGACAGGCCCACATAAAAACCCATCGCTTTCGCACGCTTTGAAATTTCGAAGATGTCGCGTCGCAATAGCGGTTCGCCACCGGACAGGATCAGCACAGGCACGCGGAATTGCTTCAGGTCGTCCATTACCGTGAAGACTTCCTGGGTGGAGAGCTCGCCAGGAAAATCGATGTCGGCGGAAATGGAGTAGCAGTGCTTGCAGGTGAGATTGCAGCGGCGGATCAGGTTCCAGATCACCACCGGGCCTGGCGGTTTGCGGGCGGGGCCCACCGGTTCGGGATTGAGCAGTGTCTGCATGTACTGGGTGATGCGGAACATGGAACCTCGCTTATTCCCGCGCGCGAATCCGCAGGCCGGTTTTTTTCAGAATGCGGGTGGAAAACAGTACGTCGCTGCCGTGGTTGTCGTCACCCAGCAGGCGGGCGATAGCGGCGATGTGGTCCTGCACGTCATCGCGGCTGGCACCGTGCACCATCGCAAACAGATTGTAATGCCACAGCGGCGGATGGCGCGGCCGGTGATAGCAGTGGCTGACAAAATCCAGCGCACCGATCTGTTCGCCGAGTGCGCTGACTTTTTCATCCGGCACATTCCACACGGTCATGCCGTTGGCGCGGAAGCCGAGCTTGTAGTGATTGGGCACGGCGGCGATGCGACGGATCACGCCGTTGTCCTGCATGCGCTGGATACGCAGCATGACTTCATCGGCGGAAATGCCCATCTGCCGCGCCAGTTCATGATAGGGCTGCGGCACCAGTGGCAAGCCGCCCTGGGTCAGTTCGATCAGCTGGCGATCGCATTCGGCCAGCTGCATCACGTTGTCACACAGCAAATCGCAGGCCGACATAAAATTCCTCGATCTTGGGCATGTTGTAGACCGTGTAGCCGGTGAGTGCCTGGATTTTCTTTACTACGGCGGCAACATCATCGCGGTCTTCGGTGGCGATCACGAACCACATGTTGAAATCATGGTCGCGGGCATAATTGTGGGCGATTTCCGGCAGGCTGTTCACCAGCAACGCAACACGTTCGAAATCCTCCACCGGTACCGCCATCGCGGCCAGCGACAAACCGCCGCCCATGCGCTCGGCGTGATACATGGGACCAAAACGGGTGAGGACATTGGTGTCCAGCAGACGCTGGATGCGAGCGATCAGTTCGTCTTCGTCGATGGAGAATTCGCGGGCAACAGCGAGATAGGGACGATCACAGACGGGAAAACCGTCCTGCAACCGGTTGAGCAGCTGGCGATCGAGGGCGTCTAGCGCCAAATCCGTTTGTTGCGTTTCAGCCGACCCGCGCATAGCGGCCTCCGGTTTGTTTGAACTGGCGCTGACTGAACAATACGGCGCGTGGAATGGACTGCAATTCCGCATGC
Source organism: Gammaproteobacteria bacterium (assembly GCA_013178375.1). Taxonomy (GTDB): domain Bacteria; phylum Pseudomonadota; class Gammaproteobacteria; order Pseudomonadales; family Ketobacteraceae; genus Ch67. The sequence goes on along the minus strand of JABLXQ010000021.1, from coordinate 141,526 downwards.
TGCACCAATTGTTCGATCTGCTGCAAGACCCAATGTCGGTCCCGACCATGAATCATGCAGAACAGATTGTAGGGCCAGTCTGGCAAACGGCGGGGACGACGGTAGCAAAGTGTCACCGAAGGAAACACCCGCATTTTTTCCGCCACGAAATCAACCAACTCATCCGGCACATTCCACACCACCATGGCGTTGGCGCTGTAGCCGATGGCGTGGTGACGCACCACAATTCCCATGCGTTTGATCAGGCCATCGTCCAACCAATGTTGTATCTGCCCGATCACATCGTTTTCACTGGCCTGGATCTGTTGGGCCAGCGTGGCATAAGGGCGTGCAGTGAGCGGCAAGCCATCCTGAATGGCGGCCCTGAGCGTTTCCTGCTGTTGCACTGTCAATGTCATGCGGTCACTCCTGCCACGCCAGTTTGAATCCCAGATCGATGTGATACGCGTGCTCCATCGGCAGATTCAGCATCGGCATGCCGGTGGCGCATTCGATGGTATCCAGCACGGACTGCAGCTGCGCCTGATCGCTGGCGGTGACGACGAACCACAAATTGAATTCATGTTCGCGGGCGTAATTATGATTGACCGCGTCGAACTGGTTGATGAAATCGGCGATTTCCTCCAGCCGCTCTGGTGGAACAGCCAATGCCACCAGGGTACTGGAACCGGCGCGGTGATGATCGAACACCGGGCCGACGCGCGTTATGAATTTTTGTTCGCGCAATTTTTGCAAGGTTGAGAGCACTTCCTGTTCGCTCACACCCAGTTCCTGCGCCATGTCGGCCCAGGGCGTGGCGCTGATGGGCAGGCCACGCTGGTAACGGTCGAGCAGACTGCGTTCAAGCTGGTTCATCATAGGCCGATCTCGTGGGCGCGGTTGGTGAAGAAAATACCGCTGGGTGATTGGGCGGGAAGCTGTTGCAAACGGGTGAAGGTGGCGGTGTCGTAGATATCGACGCGGTTGTCATCGCGCACCGACACCCACACCTGCTCGCCGCGCGGTGTGAATTCCATGTGCAGGACGGCCGGGCCGGGTTTCAGTTCCCGCACAACCTTGCGTGACACGACGTCGATCACCTGCACGGTGTCATTGTGCGGAAAGGCGAAGTTCACCCAGATCTGGCGGTTGTCCGGCCGCGCCATGACGAATACCGGCTGGCCGTGCACGGGAATTTTTTCCACCAGCTTCCAGTTGCTCATGTCCATCACCAGCACTTCGTTGCGACCGACGGCGGGAAAAAAGGCGTGGTTGCCGGCGACGGCCCAGCCTTCGAGATGGGGCATTTTGTACACCGGCAGTTTTTCCTCGCCCATGCCGTAGTCCGGCAGAATGCGTTTTACACCTGCCGCCGGATTCCACAAATCCAGCAACGCCATGCCGTCTTCGCCGAATAATCCAGCGATGTAATAGCGGCCGCCGGGCACCAGCAGCGCGTCGTAGGGTTGCGCGCCCACGCTGGCGAACCGGGTGATGACGGGAGTATCGCCGGCAGAGAAATCCGCCAGCCAGATCTGGTTGCCATCGTACAGGCTGAATACGAATTTGCGACCTGGCGCATCGACCAGCCCCACGGTTTTCGACACTTTGCCGGGCGCATATTCAGCGGGAATATCTGCCAGCAATGCCAGCGTGTCGGCATTGAACACCTTGATGCCGCCGGGTTCGTAATTGGACACCGCGATCAGTTTGCCGTCCTGGCTGATGGCGCCGCCTATGCTGTTGCCTCCCTGCAGGACGCGACGGTCGATTTTCCGCAGCAGCAGATCGACTTTGGTGAGTCCGCCGTCGCGGCCGAACACATAGCCAAAACGTTCGTCACGGGAATACACCACCGAGGCGTGGGACAGATCACCCAGCCCTTCCACCCGGCCGATGACGGTCCGGTGACTGGTGTTGATGATGAGAACGGAGCCGGTGCCCCGCTCGATGACGACACCGAGATCACCGGTGGCCTCGGGCACATAGGCCGGTGCGGGTGGTGGCGTGGCAGCGCAGGCGGCCAGCAGCAGGGCAAACAGAAGTTGCACCACCCGGAAAGCAGCAGACGAATTCATTCAACACCCCGCTGCAATTCGTCCACCAGCCAGCCGATGTCATCGGCGCTGAGCAGCGTTTCCCACGGCGGCATTGGGGTGCCCGGCCGCCCCTTGGCGATGGTGGCAACAAGGAATTCACGGGGTAACGCTGCCAAGCGACTGGCCAGCAGATCCGGGCCCAGCCCGCCTTTCAGGGTCATGCCATGGCAGGAGCCGCAATCCTGCTTCAATAAATGCAGCAACTGCTGCTGACGGGCTGCGTCCGGCGTGGCTGTCACCCCCTCGGCAACAATACCCAGCGCCAACCCCGACATACCTGCCACTACCGCTGTCATTCGCCTGAACCGCACTGCGCTTCCTCCCAAGTACGCTTAGATGGACATTTGCAATCCATTGTAGGAACCGGGGTCTCATCCAGTTTGCGCTGTGTCAGGTTTTGCCCAGCCTCTACCCTTCAGAGCGGCCTTTTACCCATAAAGAGGTATGCCATCCGTTTGGTTGCCATCCCTTTTGTGACAGCCACTTAGCCGTTACCATCGACAGGTTGCCGCCACATCGATCACAGGGGAAACCATCCGCCATGCGCAAGAATCCACTGGGCCGTACCGGCCTGCAGGTCACCGACATCTGCCTGGGCACCATGACCTGGGGCCAGCAGAACACCCAGGACGAAGCCTTCGCCCAGCTGGACGCCGCGCTGGACTACGGCGTGAATTTCATGGACACGGCCGAGATGTATTCCGTGCCCACCCAGGGGCCGACCTACGGCGCCACCGAAACCATCATCGGCAACTGGTTCAAGGCGCGGGGCACCCGGGACAAATTCATCCTGGCCACCAAGATCGCCGGACCCGGCCCCTGGCTGCCCCATATCCGCAACGCCGAAACCCGCTTCGACCGCAAGAATATAGAGGAAGCATTGCACGGCAGCCTGAAGCGCCTGCAGACCGACCACATCGACCTGTACCAGCTGCACTGGCCCGACCGCAGCACCAACTTCTTCGGCCGGCTGGGTTACAAGCACAACCCCAACGAACTGATCACGCCCATCGAAGACACGCTGGCGGTGCTGGACGATCTGGTGAAAGCGGGCAAGATCCGCCATATCGGGGTGTCGAACGAAACGCCCTGGGGCGTGATGAAATTTGTGCAGCTGGCGGAAAGCCGGGGCTGGCCGCGCATTGCATCGATCCAGAATCCGTACAGTCTGCTGAACCGGTCGTTTGAAGTGGGGCTGGCGGAAGTGGCGATCCGGGAACAGGTGGGACTGCTGGCGTATTCGCCGCTGGGATTCGGCATGCTGTCGGGCAAGTTCCTGAACGGCCAGTGGCCCGAAACCGCGCGCCTAACCCTGTTCAAGCAGTTCTCGCGCTACACCAATCCCCAGGCCTTTGCCGCCACCGAGCGTTATATCGCCATCGCAAAGCAGTACAACCTGGACCCCTGCCAGATGGCGCTGGCGTTCGTGCGGATGCAGCCGTTCACCACGTCCACCATCATCGGCGCGACGTCGATGGCGCAGCTGGAAACCAACCTGCGCAGCAGCGAAGTGGAATTGAGCAAAGAGATAGTGAAGGCACTGGATGAGGTGCATGTGCTGCACCCCTCTCCCGCGCCGTAATGTATTTCCAATGGACTAAGGACGGTGGGGACGGGCCAGGTACTCGTGGCTCTGCATCTCCAGCAGGCGGCTGCGGGTGCGCTGGAATTCGAACTCCAGCCTCCCGCCACCGTACAGGTCGTCGATGCCCACTTCGCCGGACATGATCAGCTTGACGTTGCGGTCGTAGAACTCATCCACCATGTTGACGAAGCGGCGGGCGATGTCGTCCTGGGCGGCGCCCATTTTCGGCACGCCGCTCACCAGCACCGCATGGTAGATCCGCGCCAGTTCAATGTAGTCGTTCTGGCTGCGGGGGCCATCGCACAGCGCACGGAAATCGCACCAGAGCACATCGTCTGCCACCCGCCGCGCCGGGATCGGGCGGCCATTGATTTCGATTTCACCGCCCTCCAGGCCCGGATGCTCCCCCAGCTCCGGCGCCAGGGATACGAAACTTTGCGCCAGCGAGGTTTCCGCCGCTGCATCCAGCGGGCTGTGGTAGATCTCGGCCTGCTCCAGCGCCCGCAGGCGGTAGTCGATACCGCTGTCCACATTCACCACCAGCGTGTACTTGTTCAGCAGAGCGATGGCAGGCAGGAAGCGGGCCCGCTGCAGACCATCCTTATATAGCTGGTCCGGCACGATATTGGAGGTGGCCACCAGGGTGACGCCGTGACCGAACAGCTTTTCCATCAGGCTGCCCAGGATCATGGCGTCGGTGATGTCGGTAACAAAGAACTCGTCGAAGCAGAGCACGCGGGTTTCGTCCGCCAGCTTTTTCGCCACGATATCGAGGGGATTTTTCTCACCCTGCAGGGCTTTGAGTTCCTGATGGACCCGCTGCATGAAGCGGTGGAAGTGGATGCGCAGCTTGCGGCGAAATGGCAGACATTCGTAGAAAGTGTCCACCAGATAGGTTTTGCCGCGCCCTACCCCACCCCAGAAATAGAGGCCCTGGCAGGGTGTCTGCTGCGACTTGGAGACGCCCAGGCGGGCAAGAAAGGAGCGGGGGCGGTTCTCGTAGCGGTCCACCAGATCGTGATAAAGGCGATCCAGGTGCAGCACGGCCTGTTCCTGCGCCGCGTCGTAGCTGAAATCGGGACGCTTCAAATCCTGCTGATATTTTTCAAGTGGAGTCATGGCATCAACACTCGGGTTCACGGTTCCACGGCGGGCGTCACTCTACCTGAGGTGCCCGGGGCTGTCCACGCGGGAACCTGTTACCAAAAGCGTACCCCTATAGTGGTACTGAACTTCATTAGGCTTTCCTGATCCCGATCAAATTTGTCGGGTATGTTCGACCGGATACTGGTACCACCTCCAGACGGACAAGCAAGGGTGGTGCAATGAGCGAAATTTTTACCAAATCCATGGCGAGGAACATCTATCTGGGAGGCAGCGTCTTTTTCGTGCTGGTCTTTCTCGGACTGACGTTCGATACCACGCAACGGCTGCCAAAGACTGACAACCGGGCCAACCTCACCGAACAGGTGGCGCTGGGCAAGATGGTGTGGGAACGCAATAACTGCATCGGCTGCCACACGCTGCTGGGTGAAGGCGCCTATTTCGCGCCGGAGCTGGGCAATGTGTACCAGCGCTTCGGTCAGTCGAAGGAAGCCATCAAGGGCTTTATCAAGAGCCGCCCGGTGGACGGCATTCCTGGTCGCCGCAGCATGCCGCAATTCAACCTGACGGAAGAAGAGCTGGATGCGATCGCGGAGTTCCTCAAGTACAGCAGCGAAATCAATACCAACAACTGGCCGCCGAACATCAACGGCTAAGGGGAGGCAACCATGAGTGAAGTGCAACTTCGTTATAAGACGCAAGCGGTTGCCAAGCCGTATTTCATTGCGGCGATCGGCCTGTTCGTGGGCCAGGTAATTTTCGGCCTGATCATGGGCCTGCAGTATGTGGTAGGCGATTTCCTGTTTCCGGAAATTCCCTTCAACGTGGCGCGCATGGTGCACACCAACCTGCTGATCGTGTGGCTGCTGTTTGGTTTCATGGGCGCGGCCTATTTTCTGGTGCCGGAAGAAGCGGAGCGCGATATTCCCAGCCCGAAACTGGCGCTGGCGCTGTTCTGGATTTTCCTGGTGGCCGGCGCGCTCACCATCGTGGGTTATCTGGCAGTGCCGTATGCAACGCTGGCGAAAATCACCGGCAATGACCTGCTGCCCACCATGGGACGGGAATTCCTGGAGCAACCGACGATCACCAAGATTGGCATCGTGATCGTGGTGCTGGGTTTTATATACAACATCGGCCTTACCATCCTGGCGGGACGCAAAACGGTCATCAACATCGTGCTGCTCACCGGTCTGGTGGGTCTGGCAGTGATGTTCCTGTTCTCGTTCTACAACCCCGACAACCTGGTGCTGGATAAATACTTCTGGTGGTGGGTGGTGCATCTGTGGGTGGAAGGCGTGTGGGAACTGATCCTCGGCTCAATCCTGGCCTATGTGCTGATCAAAACCACCGGAGTGGACCGCGAGGTGATCGACAAGTGGCTGTATGTGATTATCGCCGCCGCGCTGATCACCGGCATCATCGGTACTGGCCACCATTATTTCTGGATCGGCACACCGGTGTACTGGACCTGGCTGGGCAGCGTGTTCTCGGCACTGGAACCGATTCCGTTCTTCATGATGACGATCTTCGCTTTCAACATGGTGAACAAGCGCCGCAAGCAGCATCCGAACAAGGCCGCCGTATTGTGGGCGATGGGCACTGGCGTGATGGCGTTCCTCGGCGCAGGCGTGTGGGGCTTCATGCACACCCTGGCACCGGTGAACTACTACACCCACGGCACCCAGGTCACTGCCGCTCATGGCCACATGGCGTTTTACGGCGCCTACGCCATGATCGTGATGACCATCATTTCCTACGCCATGCCGAAACTGCGCGGCTTGCCCGCCATGAACAATCGTGCGCAGGTAATGGAAATGTGGAGCTTCTGGCTGATGACGGTGGCCATGGTGTTCATCACCCTGTTCCTGACTGCTGCCGGCATATTGCAAGTGTGGCTGCAGCGTTACCAACCCAATGCACTGCCATTCATGGCGGCGCAGGATCAGGTGGCGATCTTCTACTGGTGTCGCGAAGGTGCCGGCGTGATCTTCTTCATCGGCCTGCTCTGCTACATCGGCAGCTTCTTTGTGAAGGGAGACAACAACGGCACGGCAGCCGCAGTCGTTCCCGGCTGAAACCATGACAGCGCCGCCCGGCTGCGGGCGGCGCCCTTTTCCAGGTGGCCAGTTATCAGGTGGCCCGTTACCGGATGACAAGCATGAACGCGTCCTGCAAGCCCGAATCCACGCCCTTCTACGTTCCCCAATCCAACGAAATCACCTTGTTCGAACATGCGTTCCAGCATCAGTTGCCGGTACTGATCAAGGGCCCCACCGGCTGCGGCAAAACCCGTTTCGTGCGGCATATGGCAGCGAAACTTGGGCTGCCCCTGTTCACGGTGGCCTGTCACGACGACCTTACCGCCACCGATCTGGTCGGGCGGCATTTATTGCAGGATGGCGATACGGTCTGGTGCGACGGCCCGCTCACCCGCGCCGTGCGTGAAGGTGGCATCTGCTATCTGGATGAAGTGGTGGAAGCGCGCAAGGACACCACCGTAGTGCTGCACCCGCTGTCGGACGATCGCCGCGAACTGCCCATCGAGCGCACCGGCGAACTGCTGCGGGCGCCGAAAAATTTCATGCTGGTGGTGTCGTACAACCCCGGCTATCAGAATCTGTTCAAGGGCATGAAGCCCTCCACACGCCAGCGCTTCATTGCGATGCGATTCGATTTTCCCAAACCGCAGATCGAGAAGCAGGTGGTGATTGCAGAGACCGGCGTCAACGAACGCATCGCCGATCAGCTGGTGCAGGTGGCACAGGCTCTGCGCCGGCTGCAGGATCACGATCTGGAGGAATCCGTATCCACCCGTCTGCTGGTGTACTGCGCGGCGCTGATTCACAGCGGCCTGCCGTGGCAGAGCGCGTGCCGCGCCGCATTGGCGGAACCGTTATCCGACGACGAGGAAACGGTCAACGCATTGATGGATGTGATCATCGCGATCATGGATGCCTGAGTGGAGGAATCCGACATGAACGACCCGAACCAGCCCGATGCCAGCCAGCGCCGCCGCGCCGGCTTTGCCTATATATTCTATCTGCTGAACCTGTCGTTTCTGCCGGGCATCGGCTTTCTGATCCTGCTGCTGCTGTGGCATTCGCCATCATCGCGCCCGCTGTTCGTGAACACCCATTTTCAGCAGGCTGCGTTTGCCAGCATTGTTGCCGGCGTGCTGCTGGCGATGGTCAGTGTCATCATCGTGCTGGCTGGCGGTTTCAACAGTCCCTGGACTTTTGTCATCCTCATCCTCTATTTCACCCTGTGCCACGCGCTGCTGCTGATGCTGGGCGTGTTTGGCTTCACCCGCGCCAACAACGGCAAACCCTTCCAGTTCTTCAATCCGAAATCCTGGCGGAATTGAGCCATGGAAGAAGCCGTCGGCAAACTGTGGCACAAGTGGATCACCCAGGCGTCCGGCACGGAATTTCCTGAAGCGCGCGTGGCGTTGCCGGACGTGCAGAAAAAAATCTCACTCTGGTTTCACAGTTTCGGTGGCGCACCGGTGCTCACCATCAAGGCAGCATCGCGGGAACAGTGGCAGGCACGGCGCAGCTGGCTGGCCCGCATCGCCGGCGTGGAATGGCAGGTGCAACTGTGCTGGAAAGACAACGAAAGCCTGTTTCTGCCGGGCGCGCTGACCTGCTTTCCTGATCGTGCACTGAATGAAAAACTCTATTTGTGGCTGGCGGCGCTGGCGGCACTGCCTGACGACACGCACGCATCGGAGCACTGGATTCAACGCTCGCAACAGCAGGTGCAACAGGCGCTGGGGCAGTGGCCGGGCCTGCGCAAAACCTACCAGATGCTGGTGGACGCGCATCTGCAATTGCGCCCCCTACCCACACCAAAAAACCTGCAGGCGCAGGAACAGCAACTGCGCGACGCACTGCGCAATCCGGACCAGGCCGTGACCACCGACATCGATCCGCGCGCACTGGCACCGGTACCGCTGTGGCTGCATCCACTGCCGCCAGCGACACCCGCCGCCCAGTCCTCGGCACCGCCACCGGATATCACGGCGGAAACCGATCAGGTCACCGAAATAAAAAGCGATCACCGCCGCCAGGGCAAACAGGTGGACCATTCCCGCGAAGATGAAGGACTGCTCGCCTTCCGCCTGGAAAGTCTGTTTTCCTGGGCCGAGTTTGTGAATGTGGACCGCCCACAGGAAGATGACGAGGAACTGGGCGCCAAGCAGGCCGCCAACGATCTGGACGAATTCGCGGTGTCGCGCAAGAGCGGCACGGTGAAGCAGCGCCTGAAGTTCGACCTGGATCTGCCGGCCTCGAATTTTGATGATGTCAGCACACACGAGGGCATCAAGCTGCCGGAATGGGATTACCGCAAGAATCTGTTGCTGAAAGATCACTGCACGCTGAGTCTATTGTACGGTAGCGATATCAAGCCTGTGCCACTACCGGCGCATTTGCGCCAATCCGCCAAACGGGTGCGCGCCTTCTTCGAACATCTGGCGCTGAACAAACAGTGGCTGCGGCAGCAACCGCAAGGCAGCGAAGTGGACTGGGACGCCTATCTGGACACCCTCACCGCCTGGCGCAGCGGCCAGCAGGAAGCCACCGCGGGACTGTACAAGGAAATGCGCCGCCACCAGCGTGATCTGAGTTGCCTGTTGCTGGCAGATCTTTCGCTGTCAACCGAAGCAGCGGTGGATGACAAGCACGCGGTGATCGACGTGGTGCGCGACGGCTTGTTTCTGATGAGCGAAGCGCTGGAGGCCACCGGTGACCGCTTTGCCATCGGCGGCTTTTCTTCCAAGAACCGCCAACACATCCACTACTACCCCATCAAGCATTTCAACGAACCGCTGAACAATCAGATCCGGGGGCGCATTCAGGCAATCCGCCCCGGCTTCTACACCCGCATGGGCGCGGCAATCCGCTATGCCACAAAAATTCTGGCAACGGAATCAAGTTCACGGCGCCTGTTGTTTCTGCTGTCGGACGGCAAGCCCAATGATGTCGACCGCTATGAGGGGCGTTACGGAATCGAGGACACCCGCAAGGCGATACAGGATGCGCAACGACAGGGAATCGTGCCGTTCTGCGTGACGATTGATAACCGCGCCAATGAATACCTGCCCTATCTGTTCGGCCACCAGCATTATGTGGTGGTACATCATGCACAACAGCTACCGGCACGATTGCCACAACTGTATGCGCGGTTGACCGAGGTGGGATGAGTGTTCACCGCCTATGGCGTGCGAAGCGTCACTGTTGGAATGGAGTCGGTATTCGTGATCACCTGGCGCTGCGGCATGTAATTCAGCAGCAGTTCCGTTTCCTTTCTGACCGCAGCGTAACACTCGCAACTCAGCGCTTCGAGCTTCGGCCGATCAAGTACTTTGATTAATCCGCGCGAATATGAAATCACACCCAGCTGCTGCAGTTTCAACGCTGCCTGGGTAACACCTTCGCGGCGCACACCCAGCATGTGGCCGATGAATTCCTGTGTCATGGTCAAGTGATTGTGTGACAGGCGATCCATGGAAAGCAGAAGCCAGCGGCAGAGCTGCTGGTCGATCGTGTGGTGCCGATTGCAGACGGCGGTCTGCGCCACTTGCGTGATCAGCGCCTGCGTGTAACGCAGCATCAGTACCAGCAACTGACCGTGGCGGTTGAACTCCGCTTTTACCCGCGGCCTGGGCAGGCGATAGGCGTAACCGGCGCTCTGCACCAGCGACCGGCTCGGCGTACTTTCCCCGCCCAAAAACAGCGTGATCCCCAGCAATCCTTCGTTACCCACCACCAGAATCGCAGTCGATGCGCCGCTTTCCATCACATATTGCAGCGAGACAATGGAGTCGGTTGGAAAATAGACATGGCGCATGGAGCGCCCGGATTCATACATGATTCCACGCAACGGCAGCTTCACCAGTTCCAGATACGGAAACAAACGACCTTGAACGTCAGGCGACAAGGCTGCGAGGAGATGATTCTGCTGGGGATCGGGCTTAACTGGCATCTGACATTTGGCACTCTGGCAACTGGGGGTATTGGGCACAACTGGCCCAAAGCTGCCTGAGTGTACTGTATATTTCGTGCAGTCTCTGTTCGGTAGCTCACCAAGGGTCAAAATGCCCCGGGCCAATAGGCGCAGGCAAAAAAAGCGCCGCTCAAAGAGCGGCGCCACTTTCTCGCACTTACCTCAACCTGTCAGTAGATGTCCTTCAACGTATTGGTCACGTTGAACTTGCCGGTGGGGGTAATGATGCGCTTGTCATCGATCACCTTCTTCAGCTTGCGGGTTTTGTCATCCACGACGACGATGGCCGACTTCTGGTCTTTGCCGTTCCACACCGAGAACCAGACTTCGTCGCCCGCCACGTTGTATTCCGGCTGCACCACCCGCTTCGGACCTTCGCCCAGGTTGGCCCATTCCGCAATTGGCAGCACTTCATAGCCCTTGTCCAGATTTTTCACGTCGAACACGGCAATGCTCTGGCTGATTTTCGGATCGGGATTCAACGGCGCATCCACCCACAAGTTGCTCGATTTGGGGTGAGATTTCACGAACAGCGAACCACCACCCTGACCCTTCAGCACACGCACTACTTTCCAGGCGTTCGCCTTGTATTTTTCCGGATCGGTGCCGAGGAAGGTGATCTTGTCATTGCCCAATGCGCTGGTTACCCAGACCGGACCAAACTTCGGATCCACCAGATTGGCACCACGGCCAGGGTGCGGGATTTTATCCACGTCGGTCAGCGCCACCAGTTTGCGTTCCTTCGAATCCACCACCGCAATCTTGTCGGACTGGTTCGCAGCGGTCAGGAAGTAGCGATGAGTCGCATCCCAGCCACCGTCATGCAGGTAGCGCGCGGCGTCGATGGTTTTCACCTGCAGGTTGTTCAGGTCTTCGTAGTTCACCAGCAGGATCTTGCCGGTTTCCTTCACGTTGACGATGAACTCCGGATGCTGGTGCGAGGCCACAATCGCTGCCACGCGTGGTTCCGGGTGGAATTCCTGCGTATCAACCGTCATGCCGCGGGTGGACACGATTTTGATCGGTTCCAGCGTGTCACCGTTCATGATCACGTACTGCGGCGGCCAGTAAGAACCGGCAATCGCGTACTTGTCCTCATAGCCCTTGTATTTCGAGGTTTCCACCGAGCGGGCTTCCAGACCCACCTTGATGGTAGACACGATGCCCGGCGTTTTCATCCACAGGTCGATCATGTCGATCTTGGCATCACGGCCGATGGTGAAAATGTAGCGGCCGGACGCCGAGGTGCGCGAGATATGCACCGCGTAACCGGTTTTCACCACGTTGATGATTTCCTTGGTATCGCCATCAATCAACGCCACTTCGCCGGAATCACGCAGGGTGACGGCAAAAATGTTTTCGATGTTGTAGTTGTTTTCCTTTTTCTTGGGACGTTTATCGGGAGCGACGGCCAACTTCCAGGTGTCCTTCATCTCCTTCATGCCGAATTCCGGCGGCTGCGGCGGCTCATGCTGCAGGTAGCGCGCCATCACGTCGATTTCCTTGTCGGTCAGATCACCGCTGGTGCCCCAGTTGGGCATGCCGGCCGGGGAGCCGTAGGTAATCAGCGCTTTCAGGTAATCGGTGCCCTTGCCGCGGGTGATGTCGGTGGTGAGCGGCTTGCCAGTGGCGCCCTTGCGCAGCACTCCGTGGCAACCGGCGCAACGCTGGAAGAAGATCGTCTTGGCGTGATCGAATTCCGCAGTGGTCATGGCGGGACCTTCGGTGGTCACCATGTTCTTGGCTGACTTCGGATCGATACCCGCAGGCGCGCCGGCATAGCGCATCTCCGCTTCGGAGGTGCTGGGGTGCGGGCCTTCTTCGCGGGAGGCTTCGCCGCCACGGGCGCCGGCCACTGCCGCAGCCGCAACGCCGCCACCGTTATTGCCCCAGGAATTCAGGGTGTAGGTCAGCACGTCGGCAATTTCCTGGTCTTTCAGGTACGCGAAATTCGGCATTGCACCATTGTATTTCTGGCCGTTCACAGTGATTTCGCCGGTCAGGCCTTTCAGCAAAATACCCACAGCGCGCTGCTTGTCCGCCAGCAGATAATCGGATTTCGCCAGCGGCGGGAATGCACCGGTCAGCCCTGCGCCCGTGGGCTGGTGGCAACCTGCGCAGTATTTGTCGTACACCAGCTTGCCGGCCGCCACCGACTTCGCCAGATCGGCGCCCGTTTCCGCCTTGTGCGTTGCAGCAGGGTCCGCAGCAAAAGCCGACAACGCCGGAGCCAGCAGCAATCCCAAACCACATGCGCCCGCTTTCAGCCGCCAGGGTCTTCCCTTCCTGATGATAGACATGATCTACCTCCCGTTATGCGCCACAGCTAGCCCGTGGCGGATGTTTTTTGTAAGTGATGAGTGCCAGGTGATTAGTGCTGTGCGATCCGTCTGTCAGCAGGCGGAGGCAAGCTTGTGTTGAGGCGTGCGGAGGATAATTCGGGATTGAATCGAACCAGCAGATAGAGGCAGGCGCCTTGAAACAGCAGCCAGGACAGGGAAAGAATGCCCAGAATGAAGCCAGCTGGAAGCAGTGTATCCATTTGCGATCTCCTCCTCGCAATAAACCTAGTTGCATTATGTGTTGCAGCACACACACAACCTTGCGCGGGATCAAACAAAAAGGACGAACTTCTCCACCGCGCACCCACATACCACGAAAGAGGTAGATTACGCGTACAAATCTGGGCGCAGTTCCGGACGGCTTTCAGGCGGGCGCGGTCTGCTGCAGGATTTCCTTCAGTTCGGTAAGCCGGCCGTGGAAAAAATGACCCGCGCCCGGCAGGCAGTGCACCGACTTGCGCGATTGCACCCCTTCGGACCAGTGGCGGATTTCCTGCGAATCCACCACTTCGTCGGCATCGCCGTAAATCAGCTGCAGCGGCACCGGGAATTGCTGCAGCTGGCCAAAATCGTAATTCACCACGGCGGGGGCGATCAGCAGCAGATGGTCGATGGGGTCACCCCGCTCTACCGCCCTGGCGCAGGTGCGCGCCGCAACGAAGGAGCCGAAGGAAAAACCCGCCAGCCAGATCCGGTCTTCGGGACGCACCTGCCGCACCCAGTCGATCACCGCCAGCAGATCGTCGCTTTCACCCATGCCGTGATCGAACGCCCCGGCACTGCCGGCCACCCCACGAAAATTGAAGCGCACCGTGCGGTGGCCGCAGTCCCGCCGTGCCCGCGCCACCGTGTGCACCACCTTGTTATCCATGGTGCCCCCCATCAGGGAATGTGGATGGCAGACGATCGTGACATTTCCAGGCCCGTTACCGGCGTCTTTGGGCGCGGCTGCGATAGCCTGCAGCACCCCGGCAGGCCCTTGCAGGTCGATGCGCTGTTCTTCGGCGGGAAACGGATTCATGGGGGAAACCTCGTGGCGGAAGTGACTTGTTACAGGTTGCGGACAGCGGTCATGGTATTCGGCGCACCACCATCTGTCATCCGCTTCCGGATCATTGTACTATCGTGAAATCAGTCGTTTATTTCGATGCGGAGAGAGTTTATGGATCTACTGACCATCGCGGTTTTTCTGGCGGGATGCGGAGCCGGCGCCGTCGTGAGTTATGTGGTGCTGGCGCGCACACGCGCCGAATCCAAGATCGAGCGCCAGATGCGGGAATTGCAGGAAGAGTTCACCGCCTACCGGGAAAACGTGAACCAGCACTTCAACAAGACGGCGCAACTGGTCAACAGCCTGACCGAGAACTACATCGCCGTGCAGAAACACCTGGAGGATGCAGCGGATTCCTTCGCCGAGCCGCCCAAGAGTTTCGCCCTGGAAGAAACCGCCAAACTGCCCGCCGCGGCCAAAACCGATTTCGTGTCACTGGAAAGCCGCCAGCAGCAGGAACTGCGCTCCGGCAAACTGGATGCTGAATTCGGCCAGTTACCGGTGGAACCGCCCAAGGATTACGCCCCCAAAACCAAACCCGGCGACAAGGGCACCCTGGCAGAGGATTTCGGCCTGAAAGACACCAAAGCCTACTGACATAAAATTGGCACAAGCGTTCAGAAATAGGGGCTACGGCCCCTTTTTCAATGCTGCGGACACTATATTTTTCCTGCCCTTGAAGCCCGTTGTTCCCACCCCATTTTTACTCCTGTCACTGACTCGAAACCCATCGATCACATTGAACAGGAGCTCAACGATGACCATTACCAGCCTGAATCCCTGGCAAGTTCTCGACCAACTGCAGCAGGACAGCCTGCGTCGCTACGCGGCCAACGGCCAGCGCTGGCAACCGTCAGTGGATATTTCCGAAAGCAAGGAACGTTATGAAATCCAGCTGGATCTGCCAGGTGTGAAGCCGGAGCAGGTGCAGGTGGAACTGGAGGACGGCAAGCTGAAAATCAGCGGTGAGAAAAGACGCCACGAGGCCGAAGGCCTGGCCTATCGCTACAAGGAACGCACCACTGGCAGCTTCAGCCGGGCGTTCAAGCTGCCGGAGGACGCCGATCTGAATGGCATCCGCGCCCAGTTCGACAATGGTGTGCTGATGCTGACCATCCAGAAACAGGAAGCCGCCAAGCCGCGCAAGATCGAAATCCAGGTGAGTTGAGCGGGAACCCGCGCGCCCGACCTGGCCCGGACCGGAACGCCAACTGCGTTCTGGTCCGTATTAAAAACGCCTTCTCCTGCAGCCTGCGCTTGCCCGCATGTCATATTTCTGTAACATTCGAAGCTGACACGGATTTTTGTATCAAAGCCTGATCGGAGCATCAGGTTTACCAGCCAGGGACAGGCAGCCATGCTTTTGCGCAAAACCGACCACTTTATCCTGTGGGCCGTTCTCACACCGTTGTTGTCATACACCGCCTGGACCAAATGGGCCGTCGTGCATTCGCATACGCCGCTGACAGGCTGGGCGCTGCTGGATTTCCTGCGGCTGCACGGCGGCTACTATGGTTTGATCCTGCTCTGGAGTGCCTTGCTGCTGCGCGCCGGCGAACGACCCCGGCCCTGGCGGCTGACGGTGCTGGTCCTGGTGAGCTTTTTTGTCGCGGCGGATTTCTCCTACAGCATCGCGATATTTCATACCGGCGCCCTCGCCCCCTTCGACGTAGCCTATTACATGGGCAAGGCAGTGGGTCGACTGCCGTCATCGATTCCGGCGACGGAATGGCTCACGCTGGCATTTCTGCCGACACTGTTCATTGCTCTGGCAGCGCTGAAATGGCGGCAGCTGCGCCGCAGTCCGACTAGCGTGTCACTCCGATTCAACGGCGCACTGGCCGCTCTGCTGCTGGCGGCCCTGCTGGTGCCGCCGCTGCACCCTCAGCTGGAACTGAACACAGCGCGTCCGTCTTACGCGTTTCAGATCACTGAATTTTTGCGGCAGCGCACCGTACTGGCGGAAGCCCACGCCGAAGAGCCGGCCGCGCTTCCACTGCGCCTGCAGTCTGCACCTATACAGCCACGCAATCTGGTGATCATCGCGCTGGAATCGGTGGGCGCGCAGGCAACCGGCCTGAACAATCCGGCAATGCGAGACGTCACACCGTTTCTGAACGAACTGGCCCGCACCAGCTGGGTCGCACAGCAGGCCTATACGGTGACACCGCATACATCAAAAGCACTGGTGGCCATCAACTGCGGCCGGCAGCCCTATCCGCGCCACCCGATTTTTGAATCCACTTACGGTCTGGACAGGCCCTGCCTGGCGCACCTGCTTCGCGAGAAGGGCTTCAACACCGCGTTTTTCCAGTCGCCCACCGAGCATTTCGAAAACCGGCGCAGTCTGGTGACGAACCTGGGCTTCGCCGAATTTTTTCCCGGCGACGACATGAATAAAAACGGCTTCCAGCTAGCCAATTATTTCGGCTACGAGGACAACATTCTGCTGCAGCCCAGCGATCACTGGATTCGCCGGCAGACCACGCCGTTTTTTGCGTTCTACCTGACCGGCACTACCCATCATCCCTACTGGGTGCCGGATCGCTACGGCTTCCATGAGTTTGTCAAAGACGATCCGGAACTGAACCGTTACCTGAACGCCGTGCACTACCTGGACCGTTTCACCCGCAATCTGATCGAACAGTACCGGCAGGCCGGCCTGTATGAAAACACCGTGTTCGTGATCGTGGGCGACCATGGCGAAGGACTGGGCCAGCACAACCGTCTGCAACACAACGCGTCGCTGTACCAGGAAGTGATGCAGGTGCCATTGCTGATTCATGCGCCGGGGCTGCGTCTACAAGGCCAGGGCGACATTGCCTCGCAGCTGGACATTCTGCCCTCGGCGCTGGATCTGCTGGGATTCCAGTGGCAGGGTGAAACGGATGGCTTCGCTCTGACGGCGCCGTATGCACAGCGTGACGCAGCGACGGCCAACTGCTGGTATGACAACTGGTGTCTGGCGCGGGCGGACGGCCGCTACAAATACATCTACAACTTCAACCAGAAGGTGGAAGAAGTGTACGACCTGCAAGCCGATCCACAGGAACGCAGCAATATCGCGGCGCAATTTCCCGAGCAGACAAAGCAGTGGCGCGCAGAATTGCTGGCGAGGCACGAACGCGAACTGCGGCGCTGGCACACGCACCTGTCGCAGCTGGATGAGGATTACTGGGATAACCGGGGCGCAACGCTGGGCTCGTCCGTGCAATTGCTGAAGCTGGCGCAGGATGATCCGCGAAGGGAGCTGCTGTCGACGCAGTGATCTGGCAACACGGGTGCTGAAACCGCGCAGCCGCACCTTTGAACCGCACAACTTCCTCGATAAAATTTCCGCCATAAAAAAGCCGGCCTGGATTAAACGGGCCGGCTTTTTTATTCAACTTTTTATTTCAACGCTTCTTTTTAACTCTGAATCAGAGCAACAGCCAGTTTACTTCGCCGAATGCCCCGTCAGCTTCACTTCCACCTTCTCGTGCTCTTCCAGGCCCGCGTAATACGCGCGCAGGATTTCCAGCACTTCCGGACGGCTGAAGTTGTCAGGCACATCGCCACCTTCCGACAGTGCCTTGCGCAGCTTGGTGCCGGACACCTTCACATGGTGCGAGCCGTCGTGCGGGCAGGTGCGGGCCGAGGCCATGGTGCCGCAGGCGTTGCACCAGAAGGTCCAGTCGATTTTCAGCGGCTGGGTGACCAAGGCATTTTTGGGAATTTCATCGAAGATGTGCTGCGCGTCGAACGGGCCGTAGTATTCGCCAACGCCGGCATGGTCGCGGCCCACGATCAGGTGCGAGCAGCCGTAGTTCTGGCGGAACAGTGCGTGCAGCAGGGCTTCGCGGGGGCCGGCATAGCGCATGTCCAGCGGATAGCCGGATTGCACCACGGTGCCTTTCACGAAGTAGTTGTCGATCAGGCTGCCGATCGCATCCTGGCGCACTTCGGCCGGAATATCCCCCGGCTTCAGCTTGCCCAGCAGCGAATGCACCAACACGCCGTCGCAGACTTCGATGGCGATCTTGGCCAGGTATTCGTGGGAACGGTGCATCGGGTTGCGGGTCTGGAAGGCGGCGACGGTGGTCCAGCCTTTTTCTTCCAGCAGGGCGCGGGTTTCAGCGGGCGTCATGTAGATGCCCTTGTATTTCTCGGGGAACTCGCCTTGCGAGAACACTTCCACCGGGCCGGCCAGGTTCACGTCGCCCTGTTCCATCACCATCTTCACACCGGGATGTTCGATGTCGTTGGTCTTGAAAATGGTCTGGCATTCGTGGGCTTTGTCGATGGTGTATTTCTCTTTCACCATCATCACGCCCATCAGTTCGCCGCTTTCTTCGTCCACCAGCGCAATTTCACTGCCGACGGCAATGCTGTCGGCAGTGGCCTTGTCGACGGACTTGGTGATGGGGATCGGCCAGAACAGGCCGCTGGCCAGGGTCATCTTGTCGCATACGGATTGCCAGTCGGCCTTGCCCATGAAGCCGTCCAGCGGGGTGAAGCCGCCGATGCCCAGCATGATCAGGTCACCGGTTTCGCGGGAGGACAGTTTTACCTGGGGCAATTTGGCGGCGGCGGCCTGGGCACTGGCCAGGGCATCGCCTTCCAGCAGGAGCGTTTTCAACACATCGCTGCCGTGGGGCTTCACTAGTTTCGACATGGCACTTCTCGTTCCGGTTGACGGGGAAATGGGGTGGCTGCAACGCAGGGATTCTGCGCAAAAGGGGCTGCATTATAACCGGTCCGGCGCCTGCGGTCAGGCCGGATTGTCGATATCCACAAACTGGTGATCCAGCTGGAATTTTTGCGCCAGATACCGGCCCACAGCCAGGGCTCCGCCCCGTTCGGTGGCATGGTGGCCCGCCGCCAGGTAGTGAATGCCGCACTCCCGCGCCACGTGCACGGTCTGTTCCGAGATCTCGCCGCTGATGTAGGCATCCGCTCCCAGCGCCACCGCCTGTTCGATATAGTCCTGGGCACCGCCGGTGCACCAGGCCACCCGCTTGATAGGGTGATCGCCACCGCTGATGACCAAAGGCGGGCGACCCAGTCTGGCGGCCACCAGCGCTTCCAGTTGCGCCAGGGTCAGCGGCGCATCCAGCACACCCACATTGCCAATCGGATGTTGCTCGCCCGGTTGCAGGCCGCCTTCGGTTTTGAACCCCAGCAGCTTGCCCAGTTGCGCGTTGTTGCCCAGCTCAGGGTGGGCGTCCAGCGGCAGGTGATAGGCGAACAGGTTGATGCCGTGGTCCAGCAGCAGCTTCACCCGCTGGTATTTCATGCCGGTGATCGCGGGATCTTCGCTGCGCCAGAAATAGCCGTGATGAACGAAGATCGCATCGGCCTTCAGCGCCACCGCGCGCTCGATCAGCGCGCGGGTGGCGGTGACGCCCGTGACCAGCGTCTGGATCGACTCGCGCCCCTGCACCTGCAAGCCGTTGGGCGCGTAGTCCTTGAAATACTGCGGTTGCAGCAGCTGGTTGAGTTCGGCGAGCAACGCGTCGCGGCTGATCATGAATCCGGTGTCTCCGTTAGGGCGCGTGGTGCACGGCGCCGTTCCGTGTTAATTTGCCTTGTCTTCTTTTTCCAATCCCGATTATTCCAAACACCGCGACGGAATGGCCAGCGACTTTATGAAATCCCTTGCCCGCTTTCTGGTGACGCCGGTTCTGGCCGGCCTGGCTGTGGCCGCCCTGTTTCTGCTGCTGAACAACCGCGAGCCGCCGGTGCAGCGCCACGAGATCGTGCTGATCGAGCAGCAGGTGCCGGCGCGGGAAACCCCGAACACCGGGCTGGCGCCGGAAAATCGCGCCCAATTGCACACGACACCGGGCGACCCGGTGTCCTACGCCGATGCCGTGGCCCGTGCCCAGCCGTCGGTGGTCAACATTTTCAGCACCAAGATCGTGACCCGTGAATACCATCCCCTGCTGGACGACCCCAATTTCCGCCGTTTTTTCGGGTTGAACGAAGCGCCCCGGCGGGAACGGATGCTGTCGAGTCTGGGGTCAGGCGTGATCGTCAGCCCCACCGGTTACGTGCTCACCAACAACCACGTGATCAGCGGCGCCGATGAAATCCGCGTGGCCCTGGCGGACGGGCGCGAGACCTTTGCGGCCGTGGTGGGCACCGATCCGGAAACCGATCTGGCCCTGCTGTTCATCGAAATGCCCGACCTGCCGTCGATCACCCTGTCCAAGGGCGACACCATGCGGGTGGGCGACGTAGTGCTGGCCATTGGCAATCCGTTTGGCAGGGGGCAGGCTGTAACCAGCGGCATTGTCAGCGCGCTGGGGCGTCACAACGATCTGAGCGCATTTGTGGATTTCATTCAGACCGATGCTGCCATCAACCCGGGCAATTCCGGCGGCGCGTTGATAAATGCCTACGGTGACCTGGTGGGAATCAACACCGCGATCTTTTCCAAAACCGGAACCTACCTGGGCATCGGTTTTGCCATTCCGGTTGACACTGCCAAAAGCGTGATGATGGAACTGCTGCAGCATGGCCAGGTGATTCGCGGCTGGCTGGGCGTGGAACCGCAGGTTCTTACCGATGCGCTGGTGCAGGCCCTGGACCTGCCGGACATCAACGGCCTGCTGGTGAAAGGTGTTTTCAAGAATGGCCCCGCCCATATGGCTGGCGTGCGCCCCGGCGACATCATCACCCATCTGAATGGCGAGGCGGTCAATGACCCGAAAATTGCCATGAACCTGATCTCCAGCCTGCAGCCGGGGGAGAAGGTGAGCATCCGGGTGATCCGCCAGCGCGAACCACTGGAAATCGTGGCGGTGGCAGCAGCGCGGCCCGCGCCCAGCAATTAAGGCTCTACTTTTGAGGCGCTCATGACGACACCGGCTTCCCCACCTACCCTGCAACGCAACATCGGCCTGATCGCACTGACCCTGTACGGTGTGGGCGACATTCTGGGGGCCGGCATTTACGGCCTGATCGGGCGCGCCGCCGGCGAAATGGGCCACGCCATCTGGCTGGCGTTCCTGGTGAGCATGATCGCCGCCGGGCTCACCGGCCTGTCCTACGCCAGCCTGGGCTCGCGCTTTCCCCGGGCGGGTGGCGCCGCCTATGTCTCGCTGCGGGCCTATCGCAAACCGTTTATTTCCTACATGGTGGGGCTGGCGGTACTGGCGTCGGGGCTTACCTCCATGGCCACTGCCGCGAAGGTATTTGGCGGCTACCTCAACGGTCTGTTCCCCGCGCTGCCACCGCTGGCGATTGCGCTGGGCTTCTCGCTGCTGATCGCCGGCATCGTGTTTCGCGGCATTCGCGAATCCCTGTTTGCCAACGGCATCTTCACGCTGATCGAAGTCAGCGGCCTGTTCCTGATCATCGTGGCGGGTGCGCCTTACCTGGGTTCGGTGAATTATCTGGATGCCGTCACGCCGCAGAATCTGGCGGGCGATATCAGCCTGTCTCTGGCGCTGACCGGCGCGGTGCTGACGTTCTATTCCTTCGTCGGCTTCGAGGACATGCTGAACGTGGCGGAGGAAGTGAAGGAACCACAAAAAACCCTGCCCCGCGCCCTGCTGATGGCGGTGCTGATCGCTTCGCTGATCTACATGACCATCAGCCTGGTGGCGGTGTCAGTGCTGACACCCGCCGCGCTGGCCGGATCACAAAAGCCGCTGGTGGACGTGGCGGCCCAGATCGCGCCCTGGTTCCCCAGTTCGGCCTTCAGCCTGATCGCGCTGTTCGCGGTGGCCAATACGGCGCTGCTGAATTTCGTCATGGGTTCGCGCCTGCTGTATGGCATGGCATCTCACGGACTGGTGCCGCGCGTTCTGGCCCGCGTGCATGCGGGCCGGCACACGCCGCACGTGGCCATCATCGCGGTGTGGGTGATTTTCGTGGTGCTGGTATTGAGTGGTGACATTTCATCGCTGGCACGGGCCACCAGTGTGCTACTGCTGTGCTGTTTCATTCTGGTGAACGGTGCATTGGTGGTATTGAAAACGCGGGAATCCTGGGACGGCTATTTCAACATTCCGATCTTCGTGCCGGTGCTGGGCGCGCTGATCTGCCTGGCGATGCTGAGCCAGGCCAAGCAGCCGGAACTGCTCACCGCCGGGGCAATTCTGGCGAGTATCGTGGCGCTGTATTTCGTGATGCGGCCGTCGACGGATGCGCTGGAGCATATGGATGATTAGGCTGCGGTACCGATAACCCATCCAGCCTTGCCTGTTGCCGCCACGCTGGAACGTCTACCGGAAACAGGGGGGACGCCGGCGCCATGACCTTCAGATATAAAGCCGCCATTCGGCGTTGTGACTGCCAGCCGTGCTGCAATACATGCAAGCACCGTTCGCGCGTTATCGGGCCGCCAAACAGATAGCGGGTCTCTGCATAGTGCGTATCTGCAGCGAAGCCAGCGCCATTCTGCGACCACCATTGCGCCAGTTTTTTCACATCAGGCCAGGGCAGCGCCTCATCAGGATCGGATTCCACAGCATCATCTTCCGGATCATCATCAGGCCCTGCAGTAAAATCTTCGGGCGCTTCGACTTCCAATCCTTGTGTCACCAGATCCAGCCCGGTAATCGTGCAGAATGCATAACCCGCCAGACGCGCAAACGCAGGATTTTCCATCAGACGCAACAGCGACGGAATATTGGCTGTACTTCCCAGCATGCCCGCCAGCTGGATCAGAATGCGGGCATCGCCGCCTTGTCGGGCGATTGTGGTCAACAGGTGCTGCATGTCAGGCACCGGTAAAAACAGGGTCAGCAGCGACAATGCCTCGTACTGCCAGGGCGAATCAGCGACAGCAATTTCCCGCAACATCGCCAGAGACCGGTTGCGATCGCCCAACAGGACGCCGGCACGGGCGGCAAGAAAGCGGATTTCAGGATCGACGGATTGCAATAACCGCTGGCAACAGGGCAGCAAATCCATCAGACCGATTTCCGCTGTGGCATTGAGGGCGGTGGCCTGCAGCCCCTGATCGGGTTGCGACAGCGCCCATTCAAACAGAGTGTCGGCGTGCGTTTGGTGTTGCCGCAACAGATGCAACGCCACGCGCCAGCAAAACGTGGATTGGGTGTTCAGCAACGGTTGGACCAGAGGCTGGGTAAAGTCCGGCGCGATCCAGGTCAACGCCTGCAGCAGAGCGGATCTGAGTTCCGGCAGGGTTTCGGCCAGCGCCAGCAGTTGTTGCAGACGGTGAGTATCACGGGCCTCTACTGCCATTATCGTCGCGAGGTAAATCAGCGCTGGGGTGGGCTCGTCCAGCGCTTGCAACAAGATTGGCCATTTTTGCGCGCCGCTGATACGCACACCATCGAGGTGTGCATCCATCCGCTCATCCAGTATTTGCAAATCCGCCAATCGGTGCGCCGACGTGCGCAACAGCAGAGCCCGGCTCTCGAACAACGCAGTGATCTCGTCCACGTGTTGCGCCAGCCACAGCGGTCTGGCTGACTGCGTCACTCTGGTTTCAATGTTGGACTGATCAGAGGTCTTCATCGCGAATGAATGCCATCAGGGATCGAAGCGGGCAAGCCAGTCTTCAAATGCCTGCCGCGTGAATTTGCCGTGGGAGGTGTGCACCGCCGGATGCATTTTGACGCGAATGGGCAGCAGGACGCCCGCAAGCTCGCGGCGGACCGGACTATCGTCGCCTTGATTGCGATCAATGACCACTGGCGCTTCGCCAGCGCGAATGATCAAGCCGCCAGCGTAAGGATGACGGGAGAGGGAATCTGGCAATGCCAGCGGCCCACTGACCTGTTCCAATTGTTGCACCATCGCGTCGGACAAAATCGTCAACCAGTTGCCGCCCTTGATGCCTTCGCGGGTCCATAACGCATGCTTCAGCGGGTAGTCCACCTCCAGCGTGGGAAAACGTTGCGCCAGCGCGTACTCTTCCGTTTCACAGTGTGCCGCGACAAAACGGTCAGCGGCGCGAATGATGGCCACGCCAGCATAACCATGCAGCGGTTGCAACCGCTGGCTCCAGACCGCCGCCAGATTGAGTAATTCAGCGGGGCCGCACACTGCATTGTCCAGGCGACAGTGCATGGTCAGACAGGAAAGATGCCCCAACTCTTCGCTGTCATGACGTGCGGTTCCGGATGCCTGAAATCCGAAGTCGCTGGCATCGGCAGGGGCGTCACCTTGCCAGTAAATTTGCCAGCCGTCATCTCCGTCCACATCGACCGATTCCAGATAGTGTCGCGTGGCATCGGGTGCAAACTGATCCACCGGTTTTGGCTGGCCTACCCCCAGCAATCCCCATTGCATCTCACTGCCAAACAATTGCAGAAAATCCTCAGCGCAGGCCAGCACGGCCTGGCGTTTGCTTTCGTCATGTCCGTTACGGAAGTAAAGGGTGAGGAACAAACCGGCTTTCAGCACGGCATTGCCCTTCGCGTCTCTGACAGGTAGTTGTTTCTCCAGCGCGGCCGGCAGCACTACTGAGTCTTTTCGCATATGCATGGTTCGTTTTCTCCATCGATCATCTCGACCGTCGCATCGGGGTTGTTCTCCTGCGCAATTCTCTCATAAGCCCGCTGCTGTCCATCGTTCCAGGCGTCGCCAGGAAATTTCATTTCCACAATACGGGTGATGTTCAGTCCGGCAGCAGGCCCCGGCGCAGCCAGGCAAACCACATCGGGTCGGCGGTGCCCACGGACCCGCTCCGTAATGGCGGCAGGCGGTGAGCGGCGCATATCGAACGGTTGTTCAGCCCGCAAAGTGGGATTGCCTTCCAGCTCGCGTTCGACACATTTCTGATTGTCAAAGCGATTGGTTTTGGCCTGTATATTTTCGGGCGTTTCAAATACCGACCGGTCCACGCCCACGTTGGTGCCTTGTTTGGCAAATGGCCGGGTCTGCAGACACTGGCAAAAGATCATGCACAGCAATTCCATCTGCGCATCCTGGACGCTGGTGGACGTCTGCCCCAAACCTGTCATGGTAGCGCCGGTATTCGGCGGCGAGCCCGCAGCGCCACAATTGTTCAGCATCGGCTCACTCAGCAGATGCACCGCCTTGCCCTGGATTTTCACGGTCATGGAACCCGGCGTGATGAACTTGGCCGGCCCGTGCGTATTGGCCGACAACAACCCACCACCGGTGGCTTTGCTGGCCATATCTCCCATGCTGGTAAAGCTGGCGCCACGAATCGCAACGGTGTTGCCTTCGATTTTCACACTGGTGGAATAACCCTTGGGCGACATGCCGGATTTGGCAATATTCGGCAACGGCGATGGCACGAAGGGCGCGGGCGGTCCCGGCATTTTACAGACGTTGGGAATGGTGGCCTTGGCGGTGCCCATGCTGCCTTTGGTAACGGGCGTTTTCGGCGGATGGATTGCGACGCTGGCCATGATGCAGCTACCCGCGGTAAGGACTGGAAATGACGGGGGCGTCGAGCACGGCTGCCGCACGCAGGCCATGCTCCGATCCCGTCCACAACAGACTGCGACTGCCTGCGGCACAACCACGTTGCGCCGCTTGCGTGGCCAGTGCCAACAACAATCCGCCAGAGGCTGCACCCATGTCGCCCCAACAATCCGCCGGACTGCAGTAGCCGGTGGGATCGGCAAAATAATGCGCCAGTTTCAGGCAGACGAAACCCCACTCCTCACCGCGATAGCGTTCGCCATTGATGTCGCAATAGATCGAATTGATCGTTTCGTGTGGCGGTGGCACAGCGGATACCGCACTGCTCACCGCCCGGATCAGTCCTTCACCCAGATTGATGTCCTGGGTTTTGATCAGTTTGTTTTCCCACTCCGCCGCACTACCGGTAATCATGCCGATGGAATGCAATCCGGCGCGTTGTGCGGCAGCTGGCGTCATCAGCAAAACGAAGCCAGCGCCCTCACCCGGCACAAATCCGGAGCGGGAAACCGTGCCCACCAGCTGGCGATTCCGGTCCAGCCAATCCATGGTGTCCGGATGAAAATAGCTGTCCACCCCGCCCACCAGGCAACAGTCATAACGTCCCTCTGCCATTTCCTGGCGCGCCTGATCGAGCAGGAACAAGGTGGCGCCATGACCACTCATATAGGCACGTGTTTCACCCAATGGGACAGGTAGCTCTGTATTTCGCAGCAACTGCTCGCGCAGCCAGTGTCCGTCCGCTTCGCCAAACCCCGGGCGTGGTTCCGGCAATCCCAGCAGCAGAGGAATGCCTTGAGCGTCGTTCCGCTGCGCCAGTGGCAGGACGGCTTCCTGCAACGCAGACTGCGCCATGACATGCATACGCTCACGACAGGGCAAACCGGGGTCCAGCAGCGCATCCAGTGACGCTGGCATGGGCTCTCCGGCCTGGTCGATCATAAAGGGGTGTTCACCGCAGCTACTGAGCGCGGCGCGAACCGCGGCCGCCGCATTGGCTGAATCCAGTCCCAACGGAGTGCGCGCGCCAGTGGCAATCAGATACAAAGGCTGGTTCATTGTTCGTACCGCTTTTCACGAATGACGGTGAAGTCCAGATAATCCGCCTCGTTACGGCACAACAGAACGCTGGTCCACACCATCTGCAGCTGGCGTTGATCGGGTTCGATGATGACAGTGGCCAGTTGCGCGCGGTGCTCCTCCAGACGCCCGTCGATATGAGTGGTGAATGCCAGATAAACCCGGGGCAGTTGAAACTGAAGTCGCCCCTGTTCAGTGAGGTTGAGCAGTTCGATGGCTTCGCCACCACGCAGCGGCTTTTCCGTCTGTTGATCCTGCGGCGCGCACTGCAAACTCTGCGGCTGCCAATCCAGCGGCAACAGGGGATGCCGGTTCTGCTGCCAGGATTTGTCGTAGGTGCCACTCAGTTCCCGACGTGGACTCCAGAAACTGTCGATGGCGCCAAAACCTGCGGGACCACTTTTGTGCGGATCGCCGGACAGATATTCCAGCTGATGCAGAGGCTGATCGAGTTTGTCGGCGTCGTGCACGAAGACACCGCGCCCCACTGGATTGCGCGCATCCCATTGCTGACGGGCGGGATCGGGGTCGCGCCTGTCCCAACCGCCGTACGCGTGCTCATAGCGAATGGCGGCCGTACTAACTGGCAGCGCCGGCGACGGTTTAACGCCGACAATCCCTTTTTCCCAGCGCCGCTCACCCAACACCTTCAGCAGTTTGCGCCGGCCGTTCACACCCAGGCCCACTGCGAATTCGGTGCTCGGTTTGCCGCCGGGCGCATGAGCATTCCCATTTAAGATCACATCAGTGCCGGGCTTGCGCGGCACCAGATCAGCGTCGTATTTCAGGCTGGATTGGCCGGGCTCGCCGAAATATTCCGGCGCCAGCAACGGCGGCAATTGCTCATCCGCCAGCGCCAGCTCACCCTGATCATCGATACGGTAAGTGGCTTTCACCGCGACGATCCATTGGTGCCAGCCGTTCAGATCACGGCCCCAGGTGCGCTCCGCCGCATAGGGTGTTTTGTTATTCAGGGCCCACATCAGGCGCGCCTCTCTGTGCCAAGCGGTGCACTGTATTCCACCCGCTGATGCTGGGCGGTGGTGCAATAGCCGCCCCACTCCAACTCCAGCTGATTGAGCTGATTCAGCTGGAATTGTCCGCTTCCGCCGGGAGCCTGTGGCAAACGCAGCTCCAGCAGACCGTTGTTGTGTAACAGCAACAGATCGGCGATATGATTTTCGTGCTCGCCCAACAGCGCAGTGACGGGAAGCGGATCGGGCCAGATTGTTGCCAGCCGGTTCAGCGCATCGGCCATCAGGGCATCCTTCGCTTCCACCAGATAACCGTTGGGATGCTCGAACCAGAATGGCTGGTGGGCGCCCCGCGGTTGCAGACAGGACGCCACCTGCAATTGCCGCAGGATTGCGTGCTCAGGTTGACGGGCCTGTGCGCGCTGCCAGCTCAGAATCGGTGTGTGCAGTTGCCGGTAGCTGACCAGATCTTCCGTATCTTTCAGTTCGCGCCCGGCAAGTCCCATCGAGATCAAGCGGGCGGGTAACGCCGCATCCACCCGCCCCGATGCATAGTTGTAATCCGCATCGGCAATGCAATGGAAACCGTACTCCGCAGCCAACGCCAGAAATTCACTGCGCCAGTAGGCGTGGTTATGTTCCGCCAGATACTCATGGGCGACGTAACTGACATGATTTTCGCAAACGAACTGAAATTCGTTGGCCAGCAGTTGCGAGAACGAATGCTGCTCCGTAGCAAGCGACTGTGCCATTTTCGCTGCGGCGGCTTGTGCAGACTGGGCGCGCAATAACAGGGGCTGACTTCTATCACTTGATCCCAGCAAATAATCCCGTACCATCCCGCGCACGTTCCAGCCTGGCCGGGTGTTGTAATTCAAATACAGCAGGCCATCATCAGCAAGGCGCTGCTGGCATAACGCAAACAACGCATCTCTCACTACATCCGGCACCCAGGAAAACACGCCATGGGCGATGATGAAATCGAATGTCCCTTCGAGCCTGTCATTGGCCTGCAGAAAATCCAGCGTCATGAATTCCACATTGGGTACGTGCAGCTGCTGCTGGCGACGCTGTGCCAACTGGATCTGTGTGCAGGCACCGTCAATTCCCACAAAGCTGGCCTGAGGCCGGTAATAGGCCAGCGGCAACAGATTGCTGCCATCACCACAGCCCAGTTCCAACACCCGATAATGACGCAGATCCGGCACCGGCCCCTGGTGCAACAGCGACGCCAACGCCAGCCGCTCCGGTGCCGTCCATTCGATGGGCTGGCAGCGGTAAGGCAATTGATCGTAGGGATTGGCGTTCATATGGATTTACATGTCAGTTGATTTGCACGCAGCCACCCTTGATACGATGGGTTCCGCTGGCGTGGGACGACAGATAGGTGCCCTTGATCAGCACTTTACCAGCCTTGGTGAGCGTGATGCTGGCGGCACCGCAGCGCAGCACCAGTTGTTGCTGTGCCTGAATCTGCAGACGCTGGCCGTCGGCATCCACCTCCAGCGTGTGACCGGCAATCTGTTGTGTCCAGGTTTCGGGTTGCTGAATCACGCCCAGAATAATGGGCTTGTCGACGTCACCCTGATCGAACTGCAACAACACGTCGACACCAAAAGCTACATCGCTCAGCTGCGCAATGGTACGGGCCACACAAGCCGCCGTTCCTTCCTGGCCGGGGAACACCACCAGTGGCTGCTGCTGCGGATTCAATCCCAGATACTGCCCGACGACCACGCCATAAACCGGATTGCGCAACAACGCCGGCTGCGGATTTTCGAATACGGACATGCCTTCCTCCTTGAGCGGTTCATCCGCTATCAGTTCACACCCACCTTGCTGCCTTTGATCACAACATCGCTGCTGGCTTTGACATTGATCTTGCCACTGCCCTTGATCTCGATGTCCTTGCCGTTGAGCGCAATGCTGCCGTCTTTTTTCATGACCAGCGTGGCCTTGCCCACTTTCACGGTGAGTTCATCCTCGGCGGTGATCACAATTTTCTTGGCGGAATGGCTGCTGTTGTCGCCCACCTTGATGCTGCGATTCTTGCCGACGTTCTCGGACATGTTCAGTGCCACCGCCAGGGTTCGGCTGGCACCCACCTCTTCCGCCTTGACCGCCGCCACGGTTTCATTCATCGCGGCACCTACCGTCACCTGATACAGGCCGCCGATGGTCAGCTCCTTGGCAACGCCGATGGTTTCGGCGCAATTGATGGCGATGGTTTCGGTTTTGTTGCCGCCCACGGTGATTGACTGATTCTGGGTAACTGCAAGAGTCTGATTGGCACCGACGGTTTTCGATTCGTTGGACCCCACGGCAACGGTGCGCGTGCTGCTGACCGTCAGCGACTGTGCGTTCTGCACCTGGCCGGTTTCATTGTTGGCCACCACATAATTCCAGTCCTTGCCCGCTTTCAGGTAAACCTCTTCCGCGCCGCCCTTGTCATCGAAGCGCAGCTCGTTGGCATTGCCGCTCTGCGTCAGCCAGCCAGACTGGGTGGATGTATATTTTGGTCCCTGATTGTCCTTGTTATACAGCGCACCCACCACAATCGGACGATCCGGATCACCGTTGATAAAATCCACCAGCACTTCCTGCCCTTCCCGCGGCACGAAACTCCCGCCCCAGCCACTGCCGGCGTAGCCCTGCAGCACCCGCAGCTTGCAGCTGTTGTGTTCACCGTCCCAGGGAAACTGCACCCGCACCATGCGCTGCGGGTCCGCGTCGGCCATTGATGCCGATGCGCTCAACGTCATGACCTTGGCCGTCTGCGGCCCCGGCATCTGACGCTTCACGCTTGCTCTTGGCGGCCGGACGGGAACTGCCACCGGAACACACTGAAAACGATTCTGGTAATGTTCATTGCCATCCGCCCCGATGCCAGCCGTATGGCTGACACTGGTCAGCAGATATTTTCCGGATTCCGATTTAACACTGTGCACAAGCTCAAATCGACCACCGCAACGAAAGCCGGAGCAATTCGAGGTGCCTTCCGCGACGTCATGCTGGAATTCCAATGCTTCCATCCAGCACTGGGTTAACAGCTTGTTGTATTCGAAGTCGAAGTCGTGGCAACTACTGCCGCCCGCCTTGAAGTTATATCCGCCATAATGTTGCACGGTATTCATCGGGGGAACCTGCGAAAACTTTGAAGTAGTGGGCACGCTTTGCCGGTAAAAATTCTTCGGTGTGTCCTGGTTGTAATCCAGCTGCTCACAGGCCTGCGGATGATATTGCAAGGTGCGGCGCCAGTCGAACACGGCGACACCTTCACCCCCTTCGGCACGGGAATGTCCCCGCACCACTACCTTTTTCTCGGCGCAGTCCACGAATCCGCCGGGGATATCGGTCAACACCAGGGTATGATCGGTTTTGGTATGCGTGAAATAGTAATTGATCCCGTCCTCTGCCAGCAGGCGCTGCACAAAGGCCAGATCGCTTTCATTGAACTGAACACAATATTCCCGTTTGAGGTACTGCTTATGAACCTTGTTCTCAACCGGGCAGAAAGCCCCATAGGCCTTGAAGATCTCCTGCACGATATCAATACTGGTCTTGTTTTCAAAAATGCGATTGGTACCGGCCTGAGACAAAAACCACAATCCAGGCACCAATGAAATCTGGTACACACGGGTGCCGTTGTCAGTGACATCCTGCAGTTGCAACTGATTCACACGACCATGCAGGAAATGAGGCTGTGCAATTCCCTGCGGGTGGATTGTCACCGACACTTTCTGCCCGATTACGTCCTGACTCAGCAACGTACTGGCAGTCGATTGGAATTCGATTTGAAACTGATACGTTTCGGACAACGACTCCCGGCCAACCAGGAGGATTGCCACACAGGAATCATCAATAAAGTTGGCCGTCAGCCTTATCAGGCGGGAATCTTGCGTCATATGCGGAAGACCTCAAACGAATCCATGTCCATTTTTGCAAATCCATGTCAGGTCATTTTGCTTGCCTGCAGCCTGATTCTAATCAAAATCGCCTTGCAGTAAGCAGTATAAATGCACGCTGCCGATAAGCAGTGCTGCCAGGTCGTCCTGCTAGCGGAGTGTCAGGCGACTGTACGCTATTCGTTCAAAAACAGTTTCTGTTGAAAAAACAATTCATTACAAAGAAACCCGGCACCACGCCACTGAATCAGGATTTTTGCGATTCACCCTATCAGTTCATGAAGAAGCATGTCGTGGTGGTGACGATCAGCGATCACTTCACCAAGCCTAACGGTAACTATCACTTCGGCGTAAAGGATTTCACCCACGGCATCGTTTGACGCCCAAAAAAATGCCCGGCGTTGAACGACTCAACGCCGGGCATTCATTCTGATCCCGCCTTCATTATGCCTTGGCGACAGCCTTCTTCTTCTGGAACTTGAGCAGGAAGTCCGCCATTGCCGGCAGCAACCACATCGCACCCACCATGTTCCACACAAACATGAAGGTAAGCAGGATGCCCATGTCGGCCTGGAACTTGATATCGGAGAACGCCCAGGTGCCCACGCACAGTGCCAGCGACACCGCCGTGAAGGTAATGGCCTTGCCCGTCACACACAACGTGTTGAAATAGGCTTCGCGCAGATCCTGGCCCTTGGCCATGAACTCCATCATCTTCGAGTAGATGTAGATACCGTAATCCACACCGATACCCACACCCAGCGCGATCACCGGCAGCGTACCCACTTTCAGGCCCATGCCGAAGACCGCCATCAGCGCCTCACACAGCAGCGATGTCAATACCAGCGGCGTGATCACGCAGATTACGGCGATGATGGAGAAGCGGAATGTCAGCCAGCACATGATGATCACGATGCCGTACACCAGCCACAGCATGGTAGTGGCAGCGCGCTCCACCGTCTGGTTGGTGGCGGCCTCGACGCCCGCATTACCCGATGCCAGCACGAAACGCGCAACCTCGGGATTGTCGTTCTCCTCCGCAAATTCCTTCGCTGCCTTGGTGACAGCTTTCAGCGTCTCCGCTTTGTGATCCTGCAGGAACACGATCACCGGCGCCAGGCTGCAGCTGACGTTCATCAGGCTGGACACCATGTCCGACGGCATCGAGTTGTTGAGGATTTCCTCCACTTTCGTGAGCTGCTGCCACTTCAGGTTGCCCTCGTTGACGCCGGCCAGCATGCGCTTGGACACCGTCACCATCGATACCGCCGACTGCACGCCGGGCACGTTTTCCATATGCCACATGAAGCGGTCCATGGCTTCCACCACCGGATAGCTGGTGCACTTGTCCGGCTGGGTTTCCACCATCACCACCAGTACGTCGGCGCTGACGGAATAGTTCGAGGTAACGAACGCATCGTCGAGGTTGTAACGGGAATCCGGCCACAGTTCCGGCGCACCCGGGTCCAGGTCACCGGTCTTCAGATCCTTCGCCTTGTAGAACGACCAGCCGCCGAGCAGCGCCGCAATCAGGATCGACACCGCCGCAATACGCGGATCAGCAAACTTGGACAGGAACAGCCAGGCCTTCTGCGGCTTGGAACGCTTGCGCAGCACCTGGTTGATGGCCGCCTGGCTGACACCGGTGTAGCTGAACAGCACTTTCACCAGAATCAGGTTGGTGAAGGTGACCACCAGCGTACCGGCGCCGGCCGCGATGGCCAGTTCCTTGATCACGCGAATGTCGATGATGTAGAGCGAGTAGAAACCGATGGCATCGCACAGCAGCGCCGCAGCACCGGCCGCGAACAGCGAGCGGAACACAGTGCGCGCCGCCGCCAGATTCTCCTGCCCTTCCGCCCGCGCCACCGCAAAACTCTGCACGATCTGCACGCTGTGGCTCACCGCGATGGCGAAGATCAGGAACGGCACCAGCATGGAATAAGGATCAAGCCCATAACCCAGCAGCGTGATGATCCCCATCTGCCAGATCACCGCACTGATGGAGGTAAGGATCACCACCAGGGAACTGCGCAGGCAGCGGGTATCCATCAACAACAGCAGGAAGGTGAGCACCAGCGCGATGACGAAGAAAGTGGCCACCTCGATGGCGCCATCCATCATGTCACCAATTTTTTTACCGAAGCCGACGATGTGGATCTTGACCTTGTCATTCTGGAAACGGTCACGGATCTTTTCTTCCAGCGTATGGGACAGCTTGCGGTAATCGTGCTTCTGCCCCTTGCTGGCATCCAGGAACAGCAGCGGTACATACACGATGGCGGACTTGAAATTGTCCCCCACCAACCGCCCCACCTGACCCGAGCGCAGCACGTTGGTCTGCACCACCTTGAGGGACGCTTCCGATCCGTCGTAGTCCGGCGGAATCACCTCACCACCACGGAAGCCCTCCTCGGTCACCTCGATCCAGCGCACATCCGGTGTCCACAGGGACTGGATCTTGGACTTGTCCACGCCTTCGATATAGAAGGCCTCGTCCGTTACCAGACGCAGCACTTCCAGAAACTCGGCGTTGAAGATGTCACCGTCCGTGACTTCCACCGCAATACGCAAATCATTGCCAAGACTGAGATCATCCTTGTGCTTGAACCAGTTCTGGATGTACTCGTGGTGCATGGGCACCATTTTTTCCAGGCTGCTGTCCATCTTCAGGTGAACGGCAAAGTAGCCAAAGAAAATGGTCAGCAGGAAGAAGGCCGCCACATACCAGGCGCGGTAAGTGAAGACCAGGTGTTCACAGGTTTTGACGAAACGGCTGTTTTCCATCATGTCAGTTCGGCCCCTTCTGCGCGGGGTGGAACGTAACGGGAACAGCAGGTGGGAATTTGCGATCGCACATCGCGGAAGACCTCAGAGAAATGGCCGCATGCGCGGCAAAAAGAAAACAAGTAAAGGTATTTGATTTTTAGCGGATTTAGCCTAGACAAAGCATAATCGGACTTTTGTTAATGTCCAATATAGGCCCGTGGCCGGTTGACCCGGGTTTTGGCCGGTCCGGGCCAACTTATCCGGACAAAAGCATCAGCAACAACGTGGCCGGTCGCTGCCACTCTCGTACCGGGATTTCTGGGCCTCATCATAGAACGCCCGGCGCGACAAAACCGGCAACCCGGGATGCGCCTCCTGCATGTGGTCCAGATAGCGTTCGTAGTTGGGCAGGCCCAGCAGGCGGTCGAGGGCCTCGCGCCACTGGGCTAGGCCGGCTTTTTGTGCAGCCGGTTTCAAACTCAAACTCATGCCCCACCCCCCAGTGCGAATTCCTGCGCCGGTGCTTCCTTCAGCTGCGACGGTTGGCCGCGCCAGATCCGCCAGCAGGCCCGCACCGACACCAGCGTCATGCTGATCACGCAGAACGCGAACAGCGCGCACAGGGCCGCGTCCACCTGATCGTTGAACACGATGCGGGACATGTCCTCCAGCGACTTGGCCGGTGCCAGCACCTGGCCCTGGTCCAGCGCCGCGCGGAATTTGTCGGCGTGGGACAGGAAGCCTATCCGCACATCCGGGCTGAACAGCTTGTGCCAGCTGGCGGTCAGCGTCACGATCAGCAACCACACTGCCGGCACCGCCGTCACCAGCACCAGCCAGCCCCGCTGCATTTTCACCAGCATCACCGTCACGAACAGCAGCGCCATCACCGCCAGCATCTGGTTGGCAATGCCGAACAGCGGCCACAGGGTGTTGATGCCACCCAGCGGATCGATCACCCCCTGGTAGAGGAAGAAGCCCCAGCCCGCCACGCAGAGGAAGGTGGCCAGCAGGTTGGCGGTCCAGGAATGGGTGTGGCCCAGCGCGGGAAAGGCCGGCGCCAGCATGTCCTGGATCATGAACCGGCCGACACGGGTTCCCGCATCCAGCGTGGTGAGGATGAACAGGGCTTCGAACAGGATCGCAAAGTGATACCAGAACGCCATCATGCCCGGACCGCCGAACACGCTGCTGAAGATCTGCGCCATGCCCACCGCCAGCGTGGGCGCACCGCCAGCGCGGGACAAAATGGTGGTCTCGCCAATCTGCTCGGCGGTGAGTGTCAGCATTTCCGGCGTCACCACAAAGCCCCAGCTGCTGATCACCTGGGCCGCCTGTTCCGGCGTGGTGCCGATCAGCGCCGCCGGGCTGTTAAGGGCGAAGTACACACCGGGGGTCAGCACGCAGGCCGCGACCATCGCCATCACGGCGACGAAGGATTCCATCAGCATGGCCCCGTAACCAATGGGACGGATGTGGGACTCACGTTCGATCAGCTTGGGCGTGGTACCGGAGGACACCAGCGCGTGGAAGCCGGACACCGTGCCACAGGCGATGGTAATGAACAGGAACGGGAACAGGCTGCCGGCGAAGACCGGGCCGGTACCGTCGATAAATGTTGTCAGGGCCGGCATCTGCAGGTCCGGCATGGTCACCAGAATGCCGATGGCCAGGCCAACGATGGTGCCGATTTTCAGGAAGGTACTCAGGTAATCCCGCGGCGCCAGCAGCAGCCATACCGGCAGCACCGAGGCGATGAATCCGTAGATGATCAAGCCCCAGGCCAGGGTGGTTCCATCCAGCGAGAACAGGGGTGCCAGATCAGGATGACTCGCCACCCACTGCCCCAGATACAGCGCGCCGATCAACAGCACCAGGCCGATTGCCGATACTTCCCCCACCCGTCCCGGCCGCAGGTAACGCAGATACACGCCCATGAACAGCGCGATCGGCACCGTCGCCAGCAGGGTGGACACGCCCCAGGGGCTGCCGATCAGCGCCTTCACCACCACCAGCGCCAGCACCGCCAGCAGGATGATCATGATCGCCAGAATCCCCACCATCGCCAGCTTGCCGGCAAAGGTGCCGATTTCCTCGCGGATCATGTCGCCCAGGGACTTGCCATTGCGGCGAACGGAGGCAAACAGCACCACCATGTCCTGCACCGCGCCGGCAAACAGCACACCCACGATCAGCCATAGGGTGCCCGGCAGATAGCCCATCTGCGCCGCCAGTACCGGACCGATGAGGGGGCCAGCGCCAGCGATCGCGGCAAAGTGATGGCCAAACAGCACGGCTTTGTGGGTGGGCACAAAATCCTTGCCGTCGTTGACGACGTGAGCCGGCGTGGCACGACGGTCGTTGATCTGCAGCACCCGATTCGCAATAAACAGGCTGTAATAGCGGTAGCCGATGGCATACACCGACACGGCGGTCACTACCAGCCAGAGCGCGTTGATGGTCTCGCCCCGATGCAGGGCCAGCGTGGTCAGGCCGCCGATGGCCGTCAGGCCGATGAGAATCCAGAGGGGAATGCGCAGCCAGGCGAGTTTCACGCGGGTGTCTCCTGTTTGGTTTGGCGATGGGGTACGGCGGCTGAGTAGCGTACCGCAGAACCCCGGTCAACAACACCGGGGCTTATGCCAAAAAGCGGGCGCCTTCAGCGGCGTCCACCACAGGAAACGAGCGATGTCATCAATTCCAGAGCGACTGCATCGGCTGAGGCCTGGCAAAAAAATAACCCTGCCCCCACTCGGTGCCCAGGGACTGCAATGTCGCCAGCTCCTGCGCATTTTCAATGCCCTCGGCAATCAGGTGATAACGGCGGCAACGGGAGAACGCAATCAGCGCAGTGGCCAGGGCCTGGCGCTCCTCATCCTTGTCGATATCCTGGATCAGGCTGATGTCCAGCTTGATGATATCGGGCATCAGCTGCAGGATGTGGCGCAGGCTGGCATAGCCCGCGCCGGCATCGTCAATGGCAACCCGGGCACCCCGCTCCCGCAGTGGCGCCAGCTTGTCCCGCAGCGCGGAATAATCCTTGATGATGGCGTGTTCGGTAATTTCCAGCACCAGGTTTTCCAGCGACCCCGTGCCGAACAGCCCGGACAGGTCGCTCTGCAGAATGAATTCCGGGGTGAGATTGAGCGCTACGAAAGTGCCGTTGGTGAAGCGGGACATAATCTGGCAAGCCTTTTCGATGGTTCTGAGGCCCAGGGCCTGCGACATGCCCACCCGCGCCGCGTCCTCGAACAGCACGTCCGGGCGCATCCGGTTGGCACCTTCCACCCGCGACAGCAACTCATATCCCACGGTGGACCCGCTCTGCAGGTCAACGATGGGTTGCCCCACCAGCATCAGCTGATCCTTCGCCATCAGCTCGATGATCCGAGACCGCATCAGGTGCACGCTGTCGAGCGCATCCAGGTGCTTGCTGATCAGGGCACCGGCCAGATCGGCAAATACCCGCACCATGGCCAGATCCCGCTCGTCGAGACTGTCGTCACCGTAGCGGCTGAAGGTGCAGAAGGTGCCGAACACACCGCCCCCGGTCAACCGGATCGGCACGCTGACATGGGCACCCACCGGCAGGGCCTGGGTCACCGGCAGCGCGCAGGCCGCCGGCAGCAATTGCGCGTTGGTGATCAGCTCCGGCAGACGCCCGTCCACCACCCGCTGGCAATAGCTTTCGTCCAGGGGATCGCCCTGCCCGACCCTGATGATCTCCACCCCCTCCTGCGAATCCACGAAGCGGAACACCCGCCGGCCGGAGGTGAACTCCGACACGAAGGCCACTTCCATATTCAGCCGCTTGCGCACTGACTGCACCAGACAGCTCATGGTGTCTGAGAATGCATCCTCACCGCCGGACAGTTGACCGAACAAAACGTCTGCAAATTGATCGACTTGGCTGGCACGTTGAATAGTGTCCATATCCATATTCCCTTACCTAATCGTTCATCCTGGAAACACAGATTATAGCCAAGCGTACTAGGTGGGAAAGATCGACTGGGATAGGGAAAAATAATGCTCAAGTAATAAGGATTCCGGCCGATAACCTCCATACGCTGTCGTCCGCCGTTCGAGAGGTCATCATGGACACACCCAGTATTGCAAGCCTGGCAACCCGCATGTCCAGTGTGGAATTCCAGCAAACCAAGGAAATCGCCGTGCTCAAGAAAGCCATCGATCTGCAGGCGCAAGGTGCGCTGCAACTGCTGGAAGCCATTGCGCCGCTGCCGACCCTGTCCTCCAGCGGCGGCGTGGCCGGTCAGGTAATCAACATCACCGCCTGAAGCTATCTTTCCCTTTTGTCCCATCACCGGTATTAAACCGGCGCCGCCACAGATAGTGCCGGCCTCCCTTTTCCAATCCTTGATCCGGCTTAATCCTTGACCCTGTATTCCGCCGACCGCGCGTGGGCCGTCAGGCTTTCACCCCGCGCCAGCACCGACGCCACCTTGCCCAGTGTACTGGCGCCCTGCGGCGAGCAATGGATGATAGAACTGCGCTTCTGGAAATCGTACACGCCCAGCGGAGAGGAATAGCGCGCGGTACTGGACGTGGGCAGCACGTGATTGGGGCCCGCGCAATAATCACCGATGGCCTCGGCCGTGTGGCGGCCCATGAAAATGGCACCGGCGTGACGGACTTTCTCCGCCAGCGCGACGGGATTTTCTACCGACAGCTCCAGATGCTCCGGCGCGATGCGGTTCACCAGCTCGGCCGCCTGTTCCAGATCCTTCACCAGAATCAACGCGCCACGATTTTTCAGCGACACGCGAGCAATGCTTTCCCGCTCCAGTGTCGGCAGCAATCTGGCCATCGCTGTTTTTACTTTTTGCAGGAAGTCACGGTCGGGGGAAATCAGAATCGACTGCGCATCTTCGTCGTGTTCCGCTTGCGAGAACAGATCCAGCGCAATCCAATCGGGATCGGTTTTACCGTCGCAGACGACAAGAATTTCCGACGGCCCGGCAATCATGTCAATGCCGACTTGACCAAACACCATGCGCTTGGCAGTCGCCACATAAATATTGCCGGGGCCCACAATTTTATCGACACGGGGAACAATAGCCGTACCATAAGCCAGCGCTGCCACAGCCTGGGCACCACCGACGGTGATCAGCTTGTCCACACCGGCAATCGCTGCTGCTGCAAACACCATTTCATTCACTTCGCCACCGGGCGTGGGCACCACCATGATGACTTCTTTCACACCCGCCACTTTCGCCGGAATCGCATTCATCAACACGGACGAAGGATACGACGCCTTGCCGCCGGGCACATAAATACCAACACGGTCCAGCGGCGTTATTTTCTGGCCCAGCACAGTGCCATCGGCCTCGGTGAACTGCCAGGATTCCTGCTTCTGGTGCTGGTGATAAACCCGCACGCGTTGCGCGGCGGTTTCCAGCGCCTGGCGCTGATCGGCTGGAATTTTTTCCAGTGCCTGTTGCAGACGGGACTGCGGCACCACCAGCTCGGCGGCGGACTGCGCATTGACACGATCGAATTTCTGCGTAAATTCCAGCAGCGCGGCGTCACCCCGCTTGCGCACATCGTTGACGATGTCGGTAACGGCCTGCAGCACCCGATGATCCGACACACTTTCCCAGGCCAGCAGCGCGTCAAGGCGCTGCGCGAAATCGCTTTGATTGGCATCCAGTTCTGTGATGTCGAAGTTCATGCAGTTCCTCACTTACATCAGAATCAGAAAAACACGGTAAATCGAGAGTTTGCGCTGCTTGCCTTGCAAGACCGTCAGCGGCCATGGACGGCCGCTGACGAGCGTACAGGGATGTATTAACTGGGGGGCGCCCAGCCCGTGTCTTGCAAGGCAAGCAGCGCAAACTTACGGGAGCATCACCGATTCGCGTTCTCCACCGCCACACCCAGCTGATCAATCAGCTTCTGAATGGTCGCGTGTTTGGTTTTCATCGACGCCTTGTTCACAATCAGGCGCGCACTGATTTCCGCGATCAGTTCCGTCGGCTCCAACCCATTGGCCCGCAGCGTGTTGCCAGTATCGACGATATCCACAATCTTGTCCGCCAGACCCACCAACGGTGCCAGTTCCATCGAACCATACAGCTTGATCACTTCCACCTGCTCGCCCTTTTCGGCGTAGTAGCGTTTGGTGATGTTGACGAACTTGGTGGCCACGCGCAAACGGCCATTCACCGGGCCCGGCGCCACTTTTCCTGCCACCATCAACTTGCAGCGCGAGATTTTCAGGTCCAGTGGTTCATACACGCCGCGCGCGCCGTGCTCCATCAGCACATCCTTGCCGGCAACACCGATATCCGCTGCGCCATGTTCAACGAACGTGGGCACATCGGTCGCGCGGATGATGATGATCTCCACGTTGGAATCAGTGGTGGGAAAAATCAGCTTGCGGCTTTTCGATGGTTCTTCCAGCAACTCGATCCCCGCCGTTTTCAGCAACGGCAGGGTTTCGTCGAGAATGCGGCCCTTGGACAGGGCAATGCGCAGTTTTGCAGTCATGGCGTATTCCTGTTTACGACGGCACGCGCTGAATCTGCGCACCCAGTCGCTGCAGTTTTTCCTCGATGCTCTCGTAGCCGCGATCAATGTGGTAGATGCGATCCACCAGCGTATCGCCATCAGCGGCCAGCCCCGCCAGCACCAGTCCGGCCGATGCGCGCAGGTCAGTGGCCATCACCGGCGCGCTGGTCAGGCTCTCCACCCCTTTCACAATGGCGGTGTTGCCTTCCAGCACGATATTGGCACCCATGCGGCTGAGTTCCGGCACGTGCATGAAGCGGTTTTCGAAAATGGTTTCAATGATGGTGCCAGTGCCCTCCGCCACGCAGTTGAGCGCGGTGAACTGCGCCTGCATGTCGGTGGGAAACGCGGGATAGGGCGCGGTGCGGATATTGACGGATTTCGGCCGATTACCCTTCATGTCCAGCTCGATCCAGTCGGGACCGGTGCTGATGTGGGCGCCGGCGTCCTGCAGTTTCTGCAGCACGGCATCCAGCAGTTCGGGGCGGGTCTGTTTCAGTTTCACGCGGCCCCGGCTGATGGCGCCCGCCACCAGATAGGTGCCGGTTTCGATGCGGTCGGGAATCACGGTGTAGTCGCAGCCGTACAAACGATCCACGCCATTGATAACGATGGTGTCGGTGCCAGCGCCTTTAACGTCGGCGCCCATCTTGTTCAGACACTCCGCCAGATCCACCACTTCCGGTTCGCGGGCGGCGTTTTCCAGGATGGTCTGCCCTTTGGCCAGGGTCGCCGCCATCATCAGGTTTTCAGTGCCGGTGACGGTGACGCAGTCCAGCACGATGCGGGCGCCGTGCAGGCCCTTCTTGGCGTAGGCGTGAATGTAGCCGGCTTCCAGCACGATCTCGGCGCCCATGGCTTCCAGCCCTTTCAGATGGAGGTCCACCGGACGGCTGCCGATGGCGCAACCGCCGGGCAGCGACACGTGCGCTTCGCCGAAATGCGCCACCAGCGGCCCCAGCACCAGGATCGAGGCGCGCATGGTTTTCACCAGTTCATAGGGCGCGTTCAGTTCCTTGATGGTGCGAGCGTTCACTTCAACATTGAGCTTGTCGTCGATGATCAGATCCACCCCCATCTGACCGAGCAGCTCGATCATGGTGGTGATGTCCTGAAGGTGCGGCAGGTTGCAGACCTTGGTAGGCTCGCTGCACAGCAGGGTAGCAGCCAGAACCGGCAGGGCCGAATTCTTGGCGCCGGAAATGCGGATTTCACCGTCGAGACGTCTGCCTCCGGTGATAATCAGTTTGTCCATGATGAGGCCTCGTGTGGATTACAACCCGGGTACGCCCAGCTTCTTCTGGGTCGCCCATTCGGCGGGGGTATAGGTATGCATGCTGACTGCGTGCAGCTCGCCACTGGCGATGATGTCGTTCAGGCAGCCATAAACCAGCTGCTGTTTCTTCACGGCACGCTGGCCTTCGAATGCAGCTGACACGACAGCAACCACGCACTTGTTTCCGTCCAGCCGCACTTGCACTTCCGCGCCCGGCAGACCGGATTCGATGCGCTGCTTGATGTCGTCTGCACTGATCATGAGATGGGATCCTGTTGCTGGTATGGCAAAATCGTGATGAAGCATGTCGGCAAGCCGAATCGGGCCGCCATTGTAATCAAAAGCGGCCCCAAGCTGAACAGCCGGCAGCATCAGTGGGAATAGGTGATCACTTCGTCCAGCCCGCTGACCCGGCTGACGTCGTACATGCGTTCAGGCATGTTCACAAAAATCAGGGACTTGCCCAGTTTGTCCGCCGCCCGCATCCAGCACAGCAGTACCGACACGCCGACACTGCCCACCCCTGTCACCGCCGCCAGATCCACCGTCACCGGGCTGGTCAGGGTCGGCAACAGGGCTTCTCCGGCGGCCCGCAGGTCCAGGGCATCGGCAAACAGCATGTCGCCTTCCACCGCAAAGCGGCTGGCGTCCACCCGCACCACCTTACTCACTGGCGTCATCCTTCGGCGCATCTTCGGCGGAGCCGCCCTCGCTCACCTTGCCCACCACGAACTTGGCCACCAGATCCTCCAGCACCATGGCTGACTGGGTGTCGACGATCTCATCCCCTTCCTTCAGATTCTCCTCTTCGGCGCCCACCGTGATGCCGATGTACTT
Organism: Gammaproteobacteria bacterium; assembly: GCA_013178375.1. GTDB lineage: Bacteria > Pseudomonadota > Gammaproteobacteria > Pseudomonadales > Ketobacteraceae > Ch67. The sequence goes on along the minus strand of JABLXQ010000021.1, from coordinate 98,633 downwards.
CTCGCCCAGCACGCCGGCGGTGAGAATGGAGGCCGAGGAATCCGTGGAGAGGTTGTTCACGCTCTTGTAGACATCCATCTCCACCACGCCGACGAAATCCTCGCGATCCAGATAGATGTTGGCGACCCGCCCGATCACCACGCCGGCCATGGTGACCTTGGCCCGCACGGTGAGGCCACCGATGTTCTCGAACTTGGCCTTGATACGGTAGGTGTCCTCGCCGCTGTCGGCGCTGAGACCGCTCACCCGCAGCGCCAGGAACACCAGCGCCAGCAGACCCGCCAGCATGAAAGCGCCGACGGTCAGTTCCAGGGTACGCATGCGCATCTTACAGATCTCCAAACATGACTGCGGTTAAAAGGAAGTCCAGGCCCAGCACGGCGAGGGAGGAATACACCACGGTGCGGGTGGTGGCGCGGCTGATGCCTTCAGAGGTGGGCATGGTGTCATAGCCCTGGAACACGGCGATCCAGGTCACCACGGTGCCGAAGGCGAAACTCTTGATCACGCCGTTCATGACATCTTCGCCCCAGTCCACGCTGTCCTGCATGTTGGCCCAGAACGAACCGTCGTCCACACCCAGCCAGGGCACGCCCACCAGATAGCCGCCCCAGATGCCGACGGCGGAAAAGATCAGTGCCAGGGTCGGCATGCAGATGAAGCCGGCCCAGAAACGCGGCGCGATGATGCGGCGCAAAGGGTCCACCCCGATCATTTCCAGGCTGGCCAGCTGTTCAGTGGCTTTCATCAGGCCAATCTCAGCAGTCAGTGCGGAACCGGCACGACCGGCAAACAATAGCGCCGCCACCACCGGCCCCAGTTCCCGCAGCAGGCTCAGCGCCACCATCTGGCCCAGCGCCTGTTCACTGCCGAAACGGTTCAGAATGTTGTAACCCTGCAGCGCCAGCACCATGCCGATAAACAGGCCGGACACCACGATGATCACCAGCGACAGTACACCCACCGAATAGATCTGCTTCACCACCAGCGGAAAACTGGTGCGCAGATTGGGCAGCGCCCACAGGGAGTGGAAGATGAACAGGCCAGAGCGGCCAAAGGCATTGAGAATATCCAGACCGTTGCGGCCCAGCAGGCGAACGCGATCGATCATGCCTGTTTCCCCCGCAGGAAATCGTCGCCCAGCTTGCGCGCCGGATAATGGAACGGCACCGGGCCGTCCGGCAAACCCTGCATGAACTGGCGCACCCGGGGCAGGCTGGAATTCATCACTTCCGCAGAGGTGCCCTCGCCGATCACCTCGCCATCGGCGATCACATAGATATAGTCGGCAATGCTCGCGGTCTCGTGCACGTCATGGGACACCACGATGCTGGTATGCCCCAGCGCGTCGTTGAGCAGCCGCACCAGCTGCACCACCACACCCATGGCCATCGGGTCCTGGCCGGCAAAGGGTTCGTCGTACATCACCAGTTCCGGGTCCAGCGCAATGGCCCGCGCCAGTGCCGCCCGCCGCGCCATGCCACCGGACAGTTCGCTCGGCATCAGATCCTTGGCGCCACGCAGACCCACGGCCTGCAACTTCATCAGCACCAGATCGCGGATCATGTCTTCCGGCAACCGCGTGTGCACCCGCAGCGGAAAGGCCACGTTCTCGAATACGGAAATATCAGTAAAGAGCGCGCCGCTCTGGAACAGCATGCCCATCTTGCTGCGCACCTGGAACAGTTCCTTGCGGCTCAGCGTGGGAATGTTGTGGCCATCCACAAAAATCTCGCCCTGGTCAGGCTTGAGCTGGCCACCGATCAGTCGCAGCAGTGTGGTCTTGCCGGTGCCGCTGGGCCCCATGATCGCAGTGACCTTGCCCTTGCGGATGCGGATATTGACGTTGTTGTAGATCGCCCGCTCGCCCCGGGAAAAGGACATATTGCGGATCTCAACATAGTTTTCGGGATTGGGTGACATGAACGTCCTATCGACTGGCAGATGCACGCGCACTTTATATAGGGGCCGCACACTTTATATAAGGGCCGCACTATAGCATTCCGGCCGGTAAAGGAAAAATCCGTGGTCACACTTGCAGGGTCGACGGATTCTCATTAAATTGCTGCCGCTTTTGCCGGTCAGCTTTTGCAGCACAGGGGAGCAGGGAACGGATCTGACAGTTCGCGCCCGATTGGTTTACACTGGGCCCCACCGTGACCGCAGCCCCCCGAGGACACGCACACCATGGAATTCGATTTCATCCGCACCGGCCAGCGCGTCGTCGATATTGAGGCAGCGGCCACCCAGGCCCTGCACGCCCGCATCGACGCCAAGTTTGCCCGCGCCTGCCAGATCATCCTGGCCTGCAAAGGCCGTGTCATCGTCACTGGCATGGGCAAGTCCGGCCATATCGGCACCAAGATCGCCGCCACCCTGGCCAGCACCGGCACCCCGGCTTTTTTCGTCCATCCGGGCGAAGCCAGCCACGGTGACCTGGGCATGATCACCGGCACCGACGTGGTCATCGCCATCTCCAACTCCGGCAAGACCGAAGAAATCGTCACCATCGTGCCGCTGATCAAGCGCAAGGGCGCCTCCCTGATCAGCATGACCGGTGTCCCCACATCGCCGCTGGCCACCCAGGCCGACGTCAATCTGGATGTGGCCGTAAAGGAAGAAGCCTGTCCGCTCGGACTGGCCCCCACTGCCAGCACCACCGCAACCCTGGTGATGGGCGACGCACTTGCGGTCGCACTGCTGGAAGCCCGCGGTTTCACCTCAGACGATTTCGCGTTGTCGCATCCCGGTGGCAGCCTGGGCCGCCGCCTGCTGCTGCTGGTGGAAAACATCATGCGCACCGGCAACGACATTCCCCTGGTCAAGGATGACACCACCGTCAGCCATGCTCTGCTGGAAATGAGCAGCAAGGGCCTGGGCATGACCGGCGTGATTGATCACAGCGGCAAGCTGTCTGGCATCTTCACCGACGGCGACCTGCGTCGCGCGCTGGATCATGGCGCCGACCTGAAGAACATGCCGATCCGCGACGTGATGACCAAAAATCCGAAAACCGTGCAGGCCCATGTGCTGGCCGTGGAAGCGTTGAACCTGATGGACCAGAAAAAAATCACCGCACTGATGGTGCTGGACAGCGACGGCAAACCTGCCGGTGCGCTGAACATGCACGATCTGCTGCGCGCCGGCGTGGTGTAAGGCGATGGACATGGACGAACTGCGCCGCCGCGCCCGCGCCATCAAGCTGGTTGCCTTCGACATCGACGGTGTCATGACCGACGGCCGCCTCTACTACACCGATTTCGGCAACGAGACCAAGGCCTTCAACGTCAAGGACGGCCTTGGCATCAAGCTGCTGCGGTCCACCGGCGTGGAAATCGCCATCATCACCGGCCGCACGTCCGAGCTGGTAAAGAAGCGCGCCAGCGACCTGAAAATCAGCAAGCTGGTGCAGGGTCGTGAAGACAAGATCGTCGCGCTGAAAGAAATGATGGCGCCCATGGGGATCCAGGCCCACGAAGTGGCCTACATGGGCGACGACCTGCCGGATCTGTCTGCCATCCGCTTTGCCGGCATCGGCGTGGCAGTGGCCGATGCCCTGCCCATCGTGCGCGAGCATGCCGACATGGTCATGACCAGGGGCGGCGGCGACGGCGCGGTACGGGAATTCTGCGAATGGCTGATGGCCGCGCAGGGCACCCTCGACGGCATCCTCGACGGCTACATGAACTGATGGCCGTCGCGCATTCATGAAACAGAGCCTGCAAGCCACCCTCACCAGCATGCTGCTCGGTCTGATGATCGTCGCGCTGCTGTCTTACAGCGGGTGGGACGAATGGTTTGAATCCGAACCGGCCCAGACCGGCGAGGAAGCCCAGCCAGACCTGGTGGCATTGCTGGTGGACCAGACCAGTTTCGACGAACAGGGCAACAAGCAATACCAGCTCCACGCCGCCCGCATGCTGCAGTTCATCGAGGCCAACGAAAACCACATGTTCCGCCCTGACGTCCTGGTCTTCAAAGACCAGCTACCTGCCTGGAAAACCATGGCCGACGAGGCCCACTCCGACGCCCAGGGGGATAAACTGTTCCTGCATGGCAATGTAGTGGTCGTGCAGCAGGGCGTGGAACGGGCCGCCATCATGGAAACGCCCACGCTGACCCTGTATCCGCGCACCTCGCAGGCCAGCACCAACGACAAGATTGTCATCCGCCAGCAAGGCCTCTACATCGAGGCACTGGGCCTGGACGCCGATCTGAACACCAACAAACTGACACTGAAAAGTCAGGTGACCAGCATTTATGAACCTGAAAAATCCTGAACTGCTCCTGCTCTCCGCCCTGCTGCTGGCGACACCCGCGGCCTCGGCACTGGACAGCGATCGCCAGCAACCGCTGAAAATCGTCGCCGACAGCGCCACACTGGACGACAAGGCCGGCACCGCCACTTACACCGGCAACGTGGTGCTCACCCAGGGCACCCTGAAAATCAATGCGGAAAAGCTGCATATCCAGACCGCCCAGGGCAAGGTGGACAAGGTGTCCGCCGACGGCACGCCCGCCAACTTTTCCCAGGTACCCACCGCCAACCAGGCGGCAGTGGTGGCCACCGCCCGCAACATCGAGTATCGAGTGAAGGAACAGACCCTGATCCTCAAGCGCACCGCCTCCATCACGCAGAATGAAAACGTGTTCAAGGGCGAGGAAATCGTCTACGAAATCCAGAGTCAGCGGTTGCGGGCGGTGGGCCAGTCCACCAGCACGCCCAAGGGTGAGGAAGGCAAGGGCCGGGTCGAGATGATCCTGCCCTCCGCCGCCGAAATCGCGCCGGAGCCGGTCGTCCCGGCGCCCGGCACACCTGCTCCCGCCGCTCCTGCCCCGGACCAGAAAGCCCCATGAGTCGACTCAGCGCTTCCCATCTCGCCAAGAGCTACAAGGGTCGCAAGGTGGTGGAAGACGTCTCCATCTCCATCGAAAGCGGCCAGATCGTGGGCCTGCTGGGCCCCAACGGCGCCGGCAAAACCACCTGCTTCTACATGATCATCGGCATCGTGCCCCAGGACAAAGGCCGCATCATCATCGACGACACCGACATCACCCACCTGCCCATGCACGGCCGCGCTGCCCGGGGCATCGGCTATCTGCCGCAGGAAGCCTCGGTATTCCGCCGCCTCAAGGTGAAGGAAAACATCATGGCGATCCTGGAAACCCGCAAGGAACTGAACCGCAAGCAGCGGGTGGAAAAAATGGAGCAGTTGCTGCAGGAATTCCACATTGGCCACATTGCCGAATCCCTGGGCCAGGCCCTGTCCGGCGGTGAGCGGCGCCGGGTGGAAATCGCCCGCGCCCTGGCGATGGACCCCGCCTTCATCCTGCTGGACGAACCCTTCGCCGGGGTTGATCCCATCTCGGTGGCCGACATCAAGCAGATCATCACCCACCTCAAGGAACGGGGCATCGGCGTGCTGATCACCGACCACAACGTACGTGACACCCTGGACATCTGCGAGAAGGCCTACATCGTCAGCGAAGGGCACATCATTGCCGAAGGTGAGCCCTCACTGATCCTGCAAAATCAGAAAGTGCGTGACGTTTATCTGGGCCAGCAATTCCAGATGTAAAAGTTCTAAGGTATTTCAGGCATGCAAATTGCTTTGACGCCGCTTCGCTCTTACAATTGAAAGGAAAGGACGTTCGCGCAGCCAAGTAACTCATTGAAATTGAGTGTAATTTGGCAGCGTTTCAAACAGGGCGCAGTCGTCGCGCAGGTGGACCCCACGTATTCCGGACGTAAAGTAAACAGGTATCAATGAAGCCGTCTTTACAGCTAAAAATTGGCCAACACCTCACCATGACCCCCCAGCTGCAGCAGGCTATCCGCCTGCTCCAGCTATCCACCCTCGATCTACAGGCGGAAATCCAGGAGGCACTGGATTCCAATCCGCTGCTGGAGATGGAAGAGCGCAGCAGCGACGACAGCGACGGCGGCCCCGAAGCCGACGCCCCGGTGGTGGCAGCCGATGCCCCCGGTGAATTCAACGACCTGATCGATTTTGCCAAACCCACTGATTACAGCACCTCCTCTGACACCCCGGTCACCCAGCACGGAGACGAAACCTCCGTCGATCTCAACAACAAGGAAATGCCTGACGAACTGCCGGTCGACAGCGACTGGGACACCATGTTCGATGGCACCGCCGGCTCATCCTCTTCAGGCAGCCACGAAGACGACGACTACGACTTCGAAGGCCGCAACAGCGCCCCCGAATCCATCTACGACAACCTGTTGTGGCAGCTGAACCTGACGCCCATGTCCGACATGGACAAGATGATCGCCATGGCCATCATCGAAGCCATCGATCCCAAGGGTTATCTGAGCCAGACCGTCGAGGAAATCCGCGACTGCGTGCTGGCACAGAAAGATGTGGTGGCCGACATCGTCGCCCTGCAGCAGCAGGAACTTGAAGCCTTTGGCGTAACGTTGCACCATGACGAGGGCGAGGAAGAAACCCCGGTCACACTGCAGGAAGTACTGGCGGTACTGCACCGCATCCAGCAGTTCGATCCCCCGGGTGTGGCGGCGCGCGACCTGCGCGAATGCCTGCTGATCCAGTTGCGCCAGCTGCCGAAAAGCCCCGACCGCGAAGACGCCATCCTGCTGGTGGACATGTTCATCGAAGCCCTGGGTGCCCGCGACTTCACCCTGATCATGCGCAAGACCAAACTCACCGAAACCCGGCTGAAAGCGGCGATTGCGCTGGTCCAGACATTGAACCCGTACCCCGGCAGCAGTGTCGAAGCCGATGAAACCCAGTATGTGATCCCGGATGTCATCGTGCGCAAGGACAAAAACCGCTGGCGGGTGGAACTGAACCCGGAAGCCACGCCCCGGCTGAAAGTGAACAGCAGCTACGCCTCGCTGATCCAGCGGGCCGACAACAGCAGCGACAACACCTTCCTGAAAAACAACCTGCAGGAGGCGCGCTGGTTTATCAAAAGCTTGCAGAGCCGCAACGAAACCCTGCTGAAAGTGGCCACCAAGATCGTCGAACACCAGATCGGCTTTCTGGAATATGGCGAAGAGGCAATGAAGCCGCTGGTACTGCACGACATCGCCGAAGCGGTGAGCATGCACGAATCCACTATTTCCCGTGTCACCACCCAGAAATACATGCACACGCCACGGGGTGTATTTGAACTGAAATATTTCTTTTCCAGCCATGTCAGCACCGGCTCCGGCGGTGAGTGTTCGTCCACTGCCATCCGCGCCATCATCAAGAAGCTGATTTCGGCGGAAAATCCGAAAAAGCCCCTGAGCGACAGCAAGATCGCCGACATCCTGGCCGAGCAGGACATCCAGGTGGCCCGTCGCACCATCGCCAAATACCGCGAGGCCATGCTCATTCCACCGTCAAACGAGCGCAAGCGGCTGGTGTAATCAGGTGCCGGGTTGCGGTGGATCAATATTCCTCTTGCACCCACCGTCAAACTGGCGGAAAGTTTCCAATACCGGGACAGCATTATTGTTCCGACCCGCAGAAGCATGAAAACGCAACCACGATTAAGGAGTGGCTTATGCAAATCAACATCAGCGGACACCACGTAGAAGTGACTGATGCACTGAAGGATTATGTTGCCGACAAGCTGCAAAAGCTGGAGCGCCACACCGGCGATATCACCAGCATCCAGGCGATCCTGAGCGTGGAAAAGAATCGCCAGAAAGCAGAAGCCACCATCCGGGTGAAAGGCGCCGACCTCTTCGCCAACGCTGAATCCGAGGACATGTACGCCGCCATCGACCTGTTGACCGACAAGCTGGACCGGCAAGTGGTCAAGCACAAGGAAAAGATGAAAAGCTGGTAAGCCCTCCTTCCTCCTGCACAGTAAAACCTTATGGAACTAGCTGAGATCATCACCCCCGAACGGGTTTTCGACCATGTGACGGGCGCAAGCAAGAAGAAAATCCTCGAAACCGCTGCCGGGCTGATTGCCCGGCAGTTTCCCGAACTGGACCCGAATGAACTGTTCGACAGCCTGGTGGCCCGCGAAAAACTGGGCAGCACCGGACTGGGCAAGGGCATCGCCATTCCCCATTGCCGCGCTACTCATTGCGGCAGCGCCATCGGCACTTTCATCAAGCTGGAGAGCCCGGTGGATTTCGACGCCATCGACCGCCAGCCGGTGGACATGCTGTTCGTGCTGCTGGTGCCCAAGGCCGCGCACGAGGAACATCTCAACATCCTGGCCAAGATCGCCACGCTGCTGAACGATGACCGCCGCCGCGAAACCATCCGCCGCGCGCCGTCGCCCCAGGCGATCTATGACGCACTGGTGACACCGCTGTGACAGACCGCACAGGGGCAACCCAGCCATGAAACTGGTGGTGATCAGCGGCCGCTCCGGCTCCGGCAAAACCACGGCGCTGCATGTGCTGGAAGATATCGGCTACTACTGCGTCGACAATCTTCCGGTCACCCTGCTGCAGCACCTGATGAAGGAGCTGACGCATTCCAATCCCCCCGTCACCATGGCCGCCATCGGCATAGACGCGCGCAACACCAGCCGGCAACTGCTGAAGCTGCCCAATGTATTGCGCGAATTGATCAGCGACGGTGTCGACAGCCAGGTGATCTACCTGGACGCCGACGACGAGACCCTGATCAAGCGCTTCAGCGAAACCCGGCGCAAGCACCCCATCAGCAGCGACACAAAAACCCTGCGCGAGGCCATCGAGCGGGAACGGGACATGCTGAATCCGGTGGCCTCCAGCGCCAGCCTGATCATCGACACCAGCACGTTGACGCTGCACCAGCTGCGCGACCTGATCAAGGTGCGCGTGGGCGAGGCTGCCGACACCATGGCAGTACTGGTGGAATCTTTCGGCTTCAAGAACGGCATTCCCAAGGACGCCGATGTAGTGTTCGACGTGCGCTGCCTGCCCAATCCCCACTGGATCACGCATCTGCGCGCAAAGACCGGACTGGAGCAGGAAGTGCAGGATTTTCTGGCCGGACACGACACCGTGGGCGAAATGATTGCAGACATCGTGGCGTATCTGGACAAGTGGTTGCCACGTTTCGCCGCCAACAATCGCAGCTACATGACGGTCGCCATCGGCTGCACCGGCGGCCAGCACCGCTCTGTCTACATCACCGAAGTCCTGCTGCAGCATTTGCGACAGCGTTTCAGCAACGTCCAGGCTAGACATCGCGAGCTGTAACTTGCGATACTCGTTTCAGATTTTCTAAAAGCCCATCCCCATGGAACTGACAAAACAGCTCATCATCATCAACAAGCTGGGTCTGCATGCGCGCGCTGCGTCGAAACTGGTGGCGACGGCGTCGAAATTCGACTGCAGCGTGCAGATCAACCGCAACGGCCAGATCGCCGACGCCAAGAGCATCATGTCGGTGCTGATGCTGGCCGCCAGCAAGGGGACCACGCTGGATTTCACCGTGAACGGTCATGATGCGGAAGAGGCGCTGCAGCAGATCGAAACTCTCATCAACAACCGCTTCGACGAAGGCGAATAATCCGCCCGCCCTTCCTCTCGAAACCAGCTAAACCACCACACTGACTAAACTGCCAAACTGGCTAGACTGAAAGAACAGCCGCTTCCACCAGCCCGCACCCGTGAGTTCCCGCATGGCGAAGAGTGCCAATCTTGAAACCCAGGATCAGCTCCAGACCTTCCTTGAAGCGCTGGACACCGGTACGTTTGCGGACGTGCGCACCATGCTGCGGGGCATGTCCGCCGCCGAAATCGCCCACCTCATCGAATCCTCGCCGCCTCGGGAGCGCAATCTGCTGTGGCAGTTGCTGGAGAAAGAAGACGAAGGCGAGGTGCTGCAATACCTGAATGAGGAAATTGCCGCCCAGTTCCTGCGCCATCGCGAGGCGGAGGAAATCATCAGCGCGGTGGAAGGTTTCGACGCCGACGACTTCGCCGACCTGCTGCAGGAATTGCCGCACAAGGTAATGAAGCAGGTGCTGGAATCCATGGACGAGCAGAACCGCCATCGCATCGAGGCGATCCTGTCGTTCCCCGAGGACACCGCTGGCGGCCTGATGAACACCGACATCATCACCATCCGGCCAGATATTTCGCTGGATGTGGTGCTGCGCTATCTGCGTCGTCACGAATCCCTGCCGGAGGCCACCGACACCCTGCTGGTGGTGAACCGCTCCGGCAAATTTGTCGGCACCCTGCCGCTGACCACGCTGCTGGTGAAAGACCCCGTCATGCTGGTGCGCGAGGCGATGATCACCGACGCCACCGCGATTCGCGCCGATCAGTCCGCCAAGGATGTTGCCTCCATCTTCGAACGGGAAGACCTGGTGAGCGCGCCGGTGGTGGACAGGGAAGGCCTGCTGCTGGGCCGGATCACAGTGGACGACGTGGTGGACGTGATTCTGGAAGGCGCCGACCACTCGCTGATGAGCATGGCGGGCCTGGACGAATATGAGGACACCTTCGCGCCGGTGCTGCGCTCCACCCGACGCCGCGCAGTCTGGCTGGGCATCAATCTGGCGACGGCGTTTCTGGCGTCGGCAGTAGTGGGTCTGTTTGAACATACGCTGGAAAAAGTGGTGGCACTGGCAGTGCTGATGCCGGTGGTGGCCAGCATGGGCGGCATCGCCGGCACCCAGACATTGACGCTGGTGATTCGCGGCATGGCGCTGGGGCATGTGGGATCAGCCAACGCGCGCTGGCTGCTGACCCGGGAAATGGCGGTGGGATTTCTCAATGGCCTGATGTGGGCCGTGGTGGTGGGTGCGGTGGCCTCGGCCTGGTTCGGTGATTACATCCTGGGCGGCGTGCTGGCCGTCGCCATGATCATCAACCTGGTCATGGCCGCTGCCGCCGGCGCCGCGCTGCCCATGACCCTGCAGCGGTTAGGGATCGACCCGGCCCTGTCCGGTGGCGTGATCCTGACAACCGTCACCGACTGTGTCGGATTCTTCACCTTCCTGGGTCTGGCCACGATCATGTTCGCCTGAATTCATCGAAAAAAACTATGGTTTTGATTGGAAAATCAAAACCGCCCCGATGCCTGCCACCATCTGACATCGCCCCCCTAATCTGCTAAAGTCTGGCGTTCTTAAACCTGTTAAAGACCCAAAAACGAGAGGGACATACTCATGGCATTCACACTTCCCGAACTGCCCTATGCGAAAGACGCATTGGCGCCCCATATTTCCGCTGAAACCCTGGAATTCCACCACGGCAAGCACCACAACGCCTACGTGACCAACCTGAACAACCTGATCCCCGGCACCGAGTTCGAAGGCAAGAGCCTGGAAGACATCATCAAGACTTCCAGCGGCGGCGTGTTCAACAACGCGGCGCAGATCTGGAACCACACGTTCTACTGGCACAGCCTGAGCCCCAAAGGCGGCGGCGCTCCCAAAGGTGCGGTTGCAGACGCGATCACCAAAACCTGGGGCTCGTTCGACAAGTTCAAGGAAGAGTTCAACAAGTCGGCCGTGGGCAACTTCGGTTCCAGCTGGACCTGGCTGGTGAAGAAAGCCGATGGCAGCCTGGCAATCGTCAACACCAGCAACGCCGGCACGCCGATCACTGAAAAAGGCGTCACCCCGCTGATCACCGTTGACCTGTGGGAACACGCTTACTACATCGATTTCCGCAACCTGCGCCCGAAATACCTGGAAGCCTTCTGGGCCCTGGTAAACTGGGATTTCGCCAACGCGAACCTGGCCAAGTAAGCACCCCGTTACGCAGGCAGCCTCCTCAGCTGACAGATCGCCGGCCCCGCAAGGCCGGCGTTTTTATTTGCAGTTAATTAACGTCAGCTATCGAAACGCAGGCTGGCCAGACTGGCGAACACGGCGCCGATTTCCTCCGGCGGCAACGGCCGGAACAACAGGAATCCCTGCACATAATCGCAACCGATTCCCTGTAAGAAACGTAACTGGTCCCAGGTCTCCACCCCTTCCGCCACCACCGTCATGTGCAGTTCGTGCGCCAGCTTCACCACCGAAGCCGTAATGGTTTTGCTTTCCTCATCGTGGGGAATTTCCTGAATGAAAACCTGATCGATCTTGAGCCGGTCCACCGGCAGGTTCTTCAGATAATTCAGCGAGGAAAAGCCTGAACCGAAATCGTCCAGCGCGATAGACACACCCAGTTCCTGCAATTGTTGCAGTGACTCGGCGCGGGTTTCCATGTTGTCCAGCAGCGTGGTTTCGGTCACCTCCAGCTCCAGTTGCGACGGGTCCAGGCCAGTGTCGGCCAATACCTGCTGCACGCGCTGCACAAAATCCCCCGCCCGCAATTGGCGTGCCGACACGTTCACCGACATCACCACCTGAATATTGCGGTCCATGAACTGGCGCGCCTGCCGGCAGGCCTCTTCCAGCACCCAGTTGCCGATCTGGTTGATCAGATCGGATTCCTCCGCCACTGGCACGAACACGGCGGGACTGATCAATCCCCGCACCGGATGATGCCAGCGCAGCAACGCCTCCAGCCGCAGGAAGGAATTCGCGCCCAGGCAAATCTGCGGTTGATAGACAAGCCGCAATTCACCGCCAGACAGAGCATTGCCCAGATCCTTCTGGATCACGGTGCGATTGAAAAAGGCTTCGTCGAGGCTGCGGCTGAACATCAGGTGCTGATCGCGGCCGCGCTGCTTGGCGTGGTACATGGCCAGATCAGCGCGCTTCATCAGGCCCACCGCGTCGTTGCCGTGTTCGGGAAAACAGGCGATGCCGAGGCTGGCAGTGATGCTGACGTTGTGGCCGTCCACCACCAGCGGCTGGCGCACCACTTTCAGCAGACGTTCCGCCACGGGCAATAAATCCAGCGTGCGTTGCGAGGTCCGCAGCATCAACGCAAATTCGTCGCCACCCAGATGCGCGATGAAATCGGTTTTCTTGATATTGCTCCGCAGCCGTGACGACAAGGTGCCCAACAGCAGGTCGCCGGCCTGATGGTCCAGACTGTCGTTGATGCGTTTGAAGTGATCCACGTCGAGATACAGCAGCACGAGTTTTTCGCCACTGGCACGGCATTCGTCGATGGCGCGAGTCAGCACGCGCCAGAAATGACGGCGATTGGGCAATTGCGTGGTGAAGTCATAGTCGGTGACACGTTCCAGCTCGATGGCCGGTTCCCGCAGTCCGCTGATGTCATTCGCCACGCAGACCAGATGGGTGACGCGCTGCTCCTGATCCAGCACCGGTCCGATCAGCAGACGCACCCATTTTTTATCACTGCCGGCACTGGATTCGAATTCACCTTCCCAGCTGGCGCCGGTTTCGATGACGCGGTGAATTTCCGGATACAGCGCCTCTGCCTCGTTCACCCACTGTTTCAGCAACGAATGTTCCGCGCGCGTGCCGTTGTTGCCTGACACGGGGTAAATATCCATCAACGCCTGGTTGAGCAGTTCTACCGATCCATCGGGCCGACACACCATGACCGCCGAGGCATGCTGACGAACGCGCTCGGCAATGGCATGCAGGGATTCATCCCGCGCCAGCAAACCCTGAATCTGCAACTGCAATTTACGCTGCTGCCTCTGCAGCGACATGACCAGACGTTCCTGCGCCAGCGCAATTTCCCGCGCGCGCTGATACACGTGATGGCGCGCATCGAAGCTGGCGGTGAGATCCACCAGCAATAGAATGCGGCTGTTCTGGTATTGCAGTGCGTAGGCTTCCAGCTGGTGCTGGTTGCCCTGCTCGTCCAGCTCGGTCCAGATACCGGAACCCAGACGCGCTTCCACCGGATTGCGCCAGAAGACTTCGGCATCCTCGATGAAATGGGCTATGAAAGGAAAAATGGCAGCGACATCCAGCACCGAGTCCGCACCCAACGGCGCAGAATGAATTTGCAGGAACCAGTCGGGAATGCGGTTCAGCGCGGTAAAAACCGGGCCCGGTTTGCACTCCAGCACCAGCATGCCCATGTCGGAAAGCAATTGGGAAAATAGCGTCATTCAAGCTGTCATCGAGCGCAGCAGCGCCAGAAAACCCTCCTCGACGTTGGCGCCGGTTTTGGCGCTGGTGTGCAGCAAGGTGCAGCCTTCATCCTCCAGCAGTTCCAGCGTGGCGGCGTCCAGGCGCCACTGGTCCGCCAGATCCGCTTTATTCAGCAGGATCAGCGCGGGGATCTCACCGATGTGATTGCGTACTTCCTCGCGCAACTGACGCACTACGGTCAGAGTGTGGGGCCGGGTCACATCCACCACAAAAATCACGCCGGAAACGCCGCGCAGATAGCTGCTGCGAAAATCGGTGAATTCGTCGCGCCCTTCCAGATCCCAGATTATGAGCTCGAATTCCTGCTCCGCCAGGGTGAGCTTTTTCTTGCTGATCATCACGCCGATGGTGGTCTGGTAGGATTCGGAGAAAATACTGTGCACGAAGCGGCGCACCAGGCTAGTCTTGCCGACCGCGAAAGCCCCCATCATGCAGATTTTCTTGACGACCATCAGAGCGGCACTCCTGCCCGCATCAAGCGTTTAATCGTGTGGCATTACGTAGATCACCTGCAGCATGGCGAAACGCTTCTGCTGCGCGGTGAGCGTGCTGGCCCCCAGGCTGCCCACGCCCATGCCGGTCAACAACCCCGGATCAACTCCGTGGGCTATGAAAAAATCGCGCAATTCCAGCGCCCGGTCGCGGCTCAGGCGCGAGTTGCGCGCGTCGGTGCCGGTGCTGTCAGCATAACCCTGAATGAGAATCTGCAGGTGTTGCAGTTCGAGTTTTTTCGCCAGGGCAGTCAGCTCCCGCAATTGTTCCAGCATGCGGACCGCCTTGGTGGCTTCGCTCGAATCCAGCAGCGGCGAGTCTTCCCCGAAATAAAAACGTTCGTGCTGGATGGTATCCACCAACTCGCGCCAGTGCTGCTGGTCCAGTGCACGCTGGTCTGGCGGCGGGATGATTTTCACCTGGGTGGAATCCAGTGTGCGTACCAATCCTTGCACCCAGCTGTCGGCGCTGATCTGCTCCAGTTGCTGCGCGCTGAGAGGGCCCGCGATACGCAACACGCCATCCTGCAATTGTGCCGACACCTGTGAACCCAAACCGTAACGCCGCTCCAGATAGGGCAGCAATAAATCATCGGCATTCATCGCGACCGGCGCCATGTCCAGCTCAAGCTCGATGCCCGATTGCTGCGCCAGTGCCTGTGCATTTTGCGGCGACGGCGCGCCAAAACGCGACAACAGGCTAACCCGCAAATGCCGACCATCGCCCTCGCTGCCCAGCACGACATAATCAGCGGATGCACGCAGCTGCTGCACGATGTCGGCGCGCTGCTGCTCGATACGCCACTGGCGCCAGCCGAACAGCACGGCAACGATCACCACCAATGCAATGGCTGACAGCGCCAGCCAGGGTTTGGCCGGCGTGCGGTCGGCGCGGATCTGTTCGGTGATGCAATCCTGCAGCAGGCCGGATGCCGGCTGAAATGGAGCGCGGTCGCCACTGAAATCCGCCAGCGGCTGCGAAAAAATGCGATGAAACTGTTCCAGCGTGGTGGACAGCTGCGTCGCCAGTCCCGGCGGCGGATCACCCAGCACCACGGCGGCAATCACCGCCTGCGGGCCGACGTCAATAAGCAGCAACCGGTCGCCAAAGCGCACGCGATTGAGATCGGCCGCATCGTTGCCGGAGCGGAACGAATCGCTGACAAAATCCTTGATTGCAGTGAGCATCGCCGACACCAGCTGCGGATCGCGCATCTCAACGCCGTGCGCCGTTTCCGCCTGCAGCAGAATGCCACTGTCGCGGTGAATCAGCAGCACCTGCTCTACCCGGAACTGCAGCGTGCGCAACAGCACGAACTGGCCGAACGGCATGCCGGCGCGCCAGGCCTGCACCCGCCACCACCAGGATTGCGGGCTGATGCTGCGTTCCAGAATACGATTGAGAGATTCCACCATGTCCGCCAGCGCGGTGCGCACGGCAGCGCGAATGGACGGACCGATGATCGGGGAAATCACGCGGGCCAGTTTGACCGGATCGCGGCGGATGGAGGTGTCGAGCACGTCGTCGATGGCCGGCGCCAGCGCGCTCTGCACACCCTTGTCCTGCTGGCTGCGCAGGCGGATGGCCTCAGCGAGAACTTCTGCAACACGCCGGGTTTCATCGGCGTCGCGGGCCCGACGGATGGTGGATTCGTAATCCGCCCCAAGGATCAGGGAGCGCAGACGTTTCACTGCCTCGGCGCTCTGGCGATCAGCGCTTGCCGGTACAACGGGCGTTGCGGGGGGGATGCGATCCTGTATGTCGCCTTCCATAACGACCTTTCCCATGGCGGGACACCTTCAGCCTTCAGCTGTCCTGATTCAGTTCAGTCGCCATGCGATCCAGCAGATTGGCCAGTATTTTTCGGTCGGCCTTGCTGTCGCGCAGTTCCACCTGGGTCTGGTTCAGACGCTCCAGCAGTTCCTGCGACCGCTGGCTGATGGATTCCTGCAAGGTGGCCGCCATATCCATGAGTTGCTGCTGCAGGGTCTGGTCGCTGCGTTCGCCATCCTGGCGCAGCGTGGCAATGCGCGCCACCAGTTCCGTCTGGGTGGAAATCAGCCGGTTTTCCTGCTGCCGGTTCAATTCACCCAGGCGCCGGTCCAGCTCGTCCAGACGGTTGCTGAAATCCCGCCGGCTCTGCTCCAGATGCAGGGTGAACCGGCTCGACAGAGCGTCAATCCGGTCCAGCAACTCGCGCTGTAACGTATTGACGCCACTCTGAATTCCCCGCATCTGCTCGCCAAACAGCAGATCGCGGATTTCCGCCAGCTGGCGTTCGGGGGCAGGGAGAGTGGTAACGGGATCGGACACGGGGCCCGCATAAAAGACGGTGGTGGACGCGGGATCGGTTCCCGGGGATTCGGTGGTTTGCGGATGCGCAGACATGTCAGCCTCCTGCTTCATGGCCCTGCCGGGTGATGTCGTTCTTGTTATTCCACTGCTGGTTCCAAATGCGTGTCTTTCTACAAGCATGGCATAAAAAACGGTATTGGCAACAGCATGGTGTCGGCAAATCGCCCCCCGATCACCGCCGTTACACTTACAAAAAAGCGGCCTTTTTTTTGGTGCAATTCCAGTTGGCTGTACTACTACTTATAGGGATGTGTTCGCATCGTTCATGCATATCAAGGAGCAAAGGAATGAAATCAAGAGGAATAAAAAGAGGTTTTGCGGTATCGGCCTTGGCGCTCGCAGTGTCGCCGGCCATGGCCACAGAACTCAGGTTTGACGGGTTCGCTTCGTTCGTAGCAGGACAGGCACTGGATAAAGACGAGCTATTAGTCGATCCAAACACTGGCGAAGCGACGTTCCGCGGCTATGACGAAAGGTTGAGCTTCCAATCCAATAGTTTGTTTGCTTTGCAAGTCCGGGCAGATCTGCAGGATAAACTTTCCGCGACAGCCCAGATCATCGCCAAAGGTCAGGATGACTACGAAGCCAAGTTCAACTGGGCTTACCTGGCTTACCAGCTGACCAACGAAGTAACGGTGAAAGCAGGCAGATTCCGCACCCCGCTTTTCCTCTATTCCGACTTCCTCGATGTCGGTTACGCCTATCATTGGATTTCGCCACCGGATGGCGTCTATAACTTGTCAGGATTTGATTCCAGCGACGGGGTTATGGCGGAGTGGCAGGTTGAAACTGGCGGATTCGTTTCAACCGCCACACTGACCGCATCGCGAACAAACACCGATACACAAGTTGGCTCGCTGGAATCGTCCAATGGCATAACCGCCACCTGGAACCTGAACTATGACTGGTTCACGTTTCACGTTGCCCACGCGGAATCTGATCTCACAATTGATATACCGGCATTCGCCCCATTGGTTGAAAATCTGACTTTGGCTGGAGTAAGCCAGGATGCCATCGATGACATGCTGTTTGAGTCTGACAAGGCGACTTTCGACGGTGTCGGCGTCGCTATCGACACGGGCAAAGTATTTGCCGTGGCTGAATACACCGAGACCGGTGGAGAAGGCACCTCTACGCCTGATCCCATAAAAAACTGGTATGTTTCCGGCGGCCTCCGGTTCGGAAAATTGACCGCTTATGCAACCTACGAGAAGGCAGATGCCGACGTCGACCAGGAGGGGTTGGATGCGCTAACGGATCCATTGGTCCCTCTTATACCATTCGGAGCCCAAGCGCTAATCGACGGCATTGAAGATCTTTACTATCAATCCGTAAAAGACTCAGATACCTACAGCATCGGTCTCCGCTACGACTTCCACCCATCTGCTGCCATGAAATTCGAATACGTTCAGCAGGATGACAAGCTACACGATGTCGAACCATCCGCGATTGCAGTCGCAATTGACCTGGTTTATTGAGGGAGGATGCCAACATGAAAACATTCGTGCGTAATCTGATTGGTTCCTCCGTTCTCGTGGCTTTTTCCACCATCGCAACTGCGGAAATCGCTGTGATCGTAAACCCGGCCAACGCTGACGCCCTGACCAAGGATGATATCTCTGCTCTTTACCTGGCCAAAACCAAAACCTTCCCTGGTGGCAAAAATGCAATTCCTCTGGATCGTCCGGAAGGCTCGCCCAGCCGAGTGGAATTTGTCAGCAAAGTGATCGACAAGGATGAGGCGCAGATGAAGTCGTACTGGTCTCGACTGATCTTCACGGGCAAAGGCGTACCACCCAAAGTGGTGGAATCCGACGCTGAAGTGAAGGACATGGTGGCACGCAATCCGGACACTATTGGCTTTATTGATGCTGCGGCGGCGGATGCAACTGTGAAAGTAGTAGGCAAATTCTGACGACATTTTCGTGCCTGCAAGCGGTTACATGCGGATGTAACCGCTGAGAGATATCGAACAGGAAACCCCATATGAAAAATAAAATATTGAAATCTGGATTCGCTCTATCAACGCTTGCACTTGTTGTTTCTCCGGCGATAGCCACCGAACTCCGTTTCGATGGATTCGCTTCATTTGTGGCAGGACAGGTTCTGGATAAGGATGAGTTGGCTGATACCAATTTCCGGGGCTTTGACGAAAAAATGAGTTTTCAGGAAAACAGCCTGTTTGCCATCCAGGCGCGGGCCGATCTGCAAGATAAACTGTCCGCTACGGCGCAGATCATCGCAAAAGGCTCAGACGACTACGATGCCAAGTTCAACTGGGCCTATCTGTCTTACGAAATCAACAACGAATGGACTGCCAAATTCGGGCGCTCACGGATTCCCTATTTCCTGTACTCGGATGTCCTTGACGTAGGCTATGCCTATCATTGGATCTCACCGCCCGACAGTGTTTACAACCTGGCGGGATTCGATTCCGCCGACGGTATAACGCTGGATTACCAAACTGATATCGCCGGCTGGACGTCACGTCTGTCCATGATGGGTGGGCGCGCCGATACTACTCTTTCCACCGCTACAGGCGACGCCGATACGCGTGTCAGCGATGTTTGGGTCTTGGCCTGGAGCATGAACTACGACTGGCTGACATTGCGCATCGTGCACGCCGAATCGGAACTGACCATAACGACAGATCTGGTAAGCGGCCTGGCAGCAGGATTGGGCTCCCTGGAGTTTCCTCCCGGAACAACCCTGATATCCCAGGATGCTATCGATGACATGCTGGTTGAAAATGACCGCGCATCGTTTGACGGTGTGGCAGTGGCCATCGACACCGGTCAGTTTTTTGCGATCGCTGAATATACCGAGCTGGGAATAGCCGACAGCTTTCTGGAGGATCCGGGCAAGCGCTGGTATGTCTCCGGTGGCGTGCGATTCGGTGATTTCACTGCCTATGCTACCGTGGAAGGCTACGAATCAGACCTGAATGTGAGCGGCCAGGAGGGGATTACCGACCAGCTGGATGTACTGGCGCCGTTTGTACCCTTCATGAGCGACGCAGAGAGAGCGGGTTATGAGCAGCTATATGGTGGCACTGTCGCCGTTTTCAGCCAGTCTCAACAGGACCAAGACACATACAGCGTCGGTCTGCGCTACAACTTCCATCCGTCTGCGGCTGCCAAACTTGAATTCATCCAGCAGGACGACAAGGTGAATGAAGTGGAACCACAAGCCATCGCTTTCGCCATCGACCTGGTTTACTAAGGGAGGAGCCAATATGAAACATTTCACCAAACGTTTGTTGTGCGCTTCCCTGCTGAGCCTGTTGGCCGGGGCCGCTCAGGCAGAAATCGCAGTGATCGTAAATCCCGCCAATGGCGACACCATCACGAAGGATGATATCTCTGCCCTTTACCTGGCCAAAACCAAAACCTTCCCTGGCGGCAAAAACGCAATTCCGCTGGATCGTCCCGAGGGCTCGCCCACCCGGGTGGAATTCGTCTCCAAGGTGATCGACAAGGACGAGGCTCAAATGAAGTCTTACTGGTCGCGCCTGATTTTCACCGGCAAGGGTGTACCACCCAAGGTGGTGGAAACTGACGCGGAAGTGAAGGACATGGTGGCACGCAATCCCGATACCATCGGCTTCATCGATGCCGCAGCGGCGGATGCTACCGTGAAGGTAGTAGCGAAATTTTAAGTTTGTTTCCGACTTTTAGCGATCCTGTTTTATGTTGATCGGCCCCGGGCGTAACAACCCGGGGCTTTTTTCTTGTACAGCTGTCGTTATTTCCCGCCCACCTTCATCGATGCCAACAGGATCGAGCCGGTCTGCACGTTGCCACGGTTATCGATATCCGTACCTACGCCCACCAGATTCCCGAACATGGATTTCAGATTACCGGCAATGGTGATCTCGGATACCGGAAACTGGATCGTGCCGTTCTCCACCCAGAATCCCGCCGCGCCCCGGGAATAATCGCCCGTAAGAATGTTGATGCCCTGCCCCATGACATCCGTCACCAGCAGACCGGTGCCCATTTGCCGCAGCAGATCGTCCAGGCTGTGGGTGGAGGTACAGCGCAAATTGCGCACGCCGCCGGCATTGGCCGTGCTGCGTAGCCCCAGTTTGCGGGCGGAGTAAGTGCCCAACACATAACTGGCCAGCTCGCCGTCGCGGACGAAGGCTTTTTCCGATGTGGGCAGGCCATCGCCATCCACCGGCGCGCTGCCGACTTCGCAGGGCAGCAACGGATGCTCGCTGATGCTCATCCAGGACGGGAAGACACGCTGCCCCAGCGCCCCTTCCAGAAACGAGGCATGCCGGTAGAGGTTGCCGCCGGAAATGGCGCTGATGAAATGCCCCAGCAGCCCGCCTGCGATTTCCGCCGCGAACAGGACCGGCACATCGCAGGTGGGCACGCTGCGGCTGCCCAGGCGCCGGCTGGCCCGTTCCGCCGCCCGTATGCCGATGCTGTCCACCGCCGGCAGGGCGCGGGAATCCCGGTGGCTGAACGACCAGCCGCCCCGCTCCATCTTGTCCCCCTGTTTGGCGATCAGGGCGCAACTGACGGCATGGCGCGATTGCGGATAGACCACCACTAGGCCATGACTGTTGCCGTAACCCCGCAGCGATTCGCCACTGGCCACGCTGGCACCGTCGCTATTGGCAATGGCGGGATGCGCCTGCAGACCCGCCGCCTCGCACTGCCGCGCCAGCTCGATGGCGTGTGGCGGCTGCAGATCCCAGGGATGGTACAGATCCAGGTCCGGAATGGACCGCGCCATCTGGTCGGCATCCGCCAGCCCGCCGCAGGGGTCTTCCGCCGTGAAACGGGCGATGTCGAGGGCCGCCTGCACTGTCTGCGCAATGGCGGCCGGGCTGAAATCCGAACTCGATGCATGCCCCTTGCTGCGCCCCCGGTACACGGTGACGGCAAAACCGTGGTTGCGGGTGAACTCCACCTTGTCCACCTGCCCCTGCCGCACCGAGGTCAGTAGCCCCTGGTCCTGGTACACACCCACTTCGGCACTGGCACCTGCCTTGCCCGCCAGCTCCAGCGCCTGGGTGATGCAGTCACGCAACTGCTGCTGATCGTGGGTGATATTCATGAGATGGGAATCCTTAGCCGTCGGACCGGCGAAGCAACCTGCAATGGAAGGGGCTGTGAACGGCTGGCAGCGCCAGTGGACCACACCCTGCATTCCGCCGGGAATTGGTGGTACCATGGCTGCCCTGAGCAACCGCGCGTGCAAGCCTGTAATCCCCGGAATAATAGCAATGGTGTTGGCCTGATGTCTGCCAAAGAGCGAAGTAACCTGTTCTTGCTGGCGTGGCTACGCAGGTTATCGCGCCGTCCGGCACCCGACGCCGAACTTCCGGTCATCCCCCGCTTCAAACTGCTGAAAAAACTGGGCGAAGGCGGCATGGCCAGCGTCTTTCTCGGCCGCCAGGAATCCACCGGCCGCGAAGTGGCGATCAAGATCCTGGCCCACCATCTGCAAAGCAACGCCCGCTGGAAAGACCGCTTCCTGGACGAGGCCCGCCGCCTGGCGGAGCTGTCCCACCCCAACGTGGTGCCCGTGTTCGACTGGGGCACCCACGAGGGCGTTGGCTACATCGTCATGGAATACATCAGGGGCGGCACCTTGGCCCAGCGCCTGAAAACCCAGACCATCACTGTGCGCGATGCTATCCAGATCACCCAGCAGATCGCCGCCGGCCTGGATTTCGCCAGCGAGAAAGGCTACGTGCACCGGGATATCAAGCCGGACAACATCCTGTTCCGGGAAGACGGCTCCCTCTGCATTCTCGATTTCGGCATTGCCAAGGAAAGCGAATCCAATACCACCATCACCAGCCAGGGCATCCCCTTCGGCACCGGCGCCTACATGAGCCCCGAGCAGGCCCAGCCGTCGGGCAAGGTGATTGATGGCCGCAGCGATCTGTACAGCCTGGGGATCGTGCTGTACGAAATCCTAACCGGCACGCGGCCGTTCGATTTCCGCCAGTACGATGCGATGAAAGGGTTCCAGATGTACCTGTTCGCGCACGTGCATTCGCCGCCGCCGCCCCTGCCGCTGGCCGTGTCCGCGTTTCAGCCGGTGCTCAACCAGCTGCTGGCCAAGGAGCCGAAAGACCGCTTCAATCGCGGCAACGATGTGCGGGAAGCACTGGCACGTCTGGCGGCGACTCTGCCGGAGCAGGAACTGGCCCGAGGGATACGGGCGCCGGGAGAAAGCACGCTACTGATGTCGGGGCCTGCGGGCCTGCACCCGGATGCCACCCCCGCAGCAGATCACCTGGGCGAGCAGGTGCCAGCCCCGGCGCAGCAGCCACCACAGCCATCATCCGTTCACGCCAGCGACTCGGACGTCAGCCTGCCCGAGGTGCGCTGGAAGCACGCGCGCAAAGCCTGGGCTCTGGCGGGTGCAGTGACGGTCATCGGGTTACCGGCGGGCTACCTTACGCTGGCCCCCGGATTCCTGGCGCCGAAACCCGCCCGCACCCAGGCCGATGCAGCCACGCCGACTCCGCAACCTGAGGCAACAACAACCGCCGCCGCCCCCGTAAACGAATCCGACCGCATCACCCGCGTCATCGATCAGCAGTTACAGGCCGCCCGCGCGCTCATGTCGGCGGAACCGGGCAACCTGATGGCTCAGCAGCAGCTGGTGGCGCGCCTGAATCAGGTGCTGCAACTGGCGCCCGGCCACGTTGAAGCCACTGCCGGCCTGGAGCGCGTACTGCAGAAGCAAGTGGCGCACACCCGCGCCCAACTGGACAGCAATCAGCTGGATGCCGTGCCTGCCCACCTGACCCTGATCGCAAGCCTGTCCCGCGACGCGGCGGCAGACCTGCAATCAGGATACGACAGTGCGCGTCAGGCAGAAGCAGCAAACCGGGAACGCCTGATCCGGCTTGCGGGAATTGAACAGAACATCAAGCGCCAGCTGGCGACAGCACAGGAACAGCCGGCCCAGGCCCGGGACGCCCTGCTCAACGCCGCCGGACTGACGCGCGATGCCATGGCCATCCAGCTACTGGAAGAACAGGCCGCCCGTTACCGCCAGCAGATCGCCAGCGCCTACACCGACCGGATTCAGCAGCAGATCGCACAGGGAAAACTCGCCAGCGCGCGTCAATGGCTGCATCAGGCGGAAGCTGCCTTCGTCGCCCCCACAGCAGCGGCTTCCCTCGCTGACGCCATCGAACGCAAGCAACTGCAGATCGCCGGGCGGCAACAGCAAAAAGTCCGGCCGGCGGCAACGGCAACCGAAACCGTTCAGCCGCCAGCAGTGCAACCGGAAACGGCAAAGGCGCCAGAGGGTGCGATTGCGGCGGAAACACCAGCCACCACCGCTGCTCCGACAACGGCGCCACCAACACCGCAACCGACGCAGGAAAAAACAGAAAAGAGCGGGGAAGAAACACCGCCGGCCAAACCCCGCGTACGCACCTTCGGCTCGTTCTGATCGCTCAGAACATCATCTGCACGCCGGCGGTAATACCCAGAATACGTTCCACCGTCTCCACACTGCTGCCAGCAAAAACAGGGACTCCGGATTTGTCGTCGGCGTCCATTTCATATTGCTGAAAACGCCCGTCCAAATAGTAGGCCAGCGACTCGGTGAGGGGTGCCACCCAGGTGAGCGCGGTGCTGATACCGTTACTGTCCCCTTCGTACTTGAACTCGCGGGGGCCCACCCCATCGCGATAATTATCCGAATATTCGCCATCCATCATGGCGTAGGCCAGACTGGCACTCAGCCTGCCCGGGCCCAGCGTCCAGCCGTAACTGCCGCCGAAAAAGAATCCCTCTTCCTGGTAGGTCTGGCGGTAAGTGCCAAAACCGTCCGCCGCCATCGTGGAGGCCGTGTTGGGACAATTGGGATCAACACAGGAAACCGCGCCCGGCGTCAGTTCAGTCTCGCCACTCATGTAGCCACCAAACAGCGACAGATCCTCTGTAGGTTTATAGCCGAGAGTCAGGTTGTAATCATTGCGTTCCACCTCAGTATTGAGCGAGGTGTTTTCTGTGGTAAAGGGAACATCGGAAGACACTTCATCCGTCGCCAAATTGGTTTCGACTTTCGCGCCTACGTAGTATTGGTCGTAAAAGCCAACCAATTGCAGGTTGAGCACCGGCAGAGCCGCAGTTAAATCACCTTTTCTGTTAATAAATCCGCTGAATTCCTGTTCCATTTGGAGCTGCTTGAGCTGGATGCCTGCGCTGCCAACGAACCCGGTTTCTGCAGCCAGCAGGGCGGAGGGAGTGATTGCGCAGGCGATGGAGATTGTGAGAAAGCGAGAGATGGGATGCATGATTCACCTCGGGTTAGGTTAATTAGCAGGAAGAAGCGGCAGGATTTCTACGCCGTAGGATGTTAACGCAAAGAGCAGCGAAGATCCCAAAGCAATATTAATGATTGCACCTTTAGTTCGTGCTTCCCCCAGCATGAGGGGCTGGGATGGATCAGCGACACTCGCAATTTCGACGCCATTGCGCTCTAAAGAGGAAGCCATATACAAGAATTGGCCAGCAACCTGTAAAGACTGAACACGAGTGGTCGTTGGCAGGCTGCGCACAACTCGCGGAGCATCGGGTTTATTCACATCCACAATCACCACCCCTCGCTTCTCGGTCGTCAGAAAGAGATGATGATTAAAATACTCAACGTCAAACCCCATATAGTCTTCCATTTGCAAAGCAATGCTTGCCACTAAACGTGGAGCCCTGACATTCCTTACGTCCACCACCTGTAGACCATCCAATCCGCGCAGGTAAGCAAAGCCGTCTGCAACTGTCATTGCAACGGCAGCGCTGCCAAGTTCGACTCGACCTTCTAATACAGGCGCACTAGGATCTTCCATGCCAAACAAATTCAACCCAGTTTCATCAGCGACGTACCCCACTGAATTTTTCACATAAAACGCAATAAACCCGTGAATTCTTGGATCGCTCTTGATGTTTAAAGGGAAATCAATCTTGGAATACCCAACCAATCCACCCAGCGGATCAACCTGAGAATACCAATAGGACGTCTCAAATGTATTAAGATCAAACCTCTGCCCATAAAGATATGAACCGTCCAGCCATAGC
This sequence comes from Gammaproteobacteria bacterium, assembly GCA_013178375.1. Lineage (GTDB taxonomy): Bacteria > Pseudomonadota > Gammaproteobacteria > Pseudomonadales > Ketobacteraceae > Ch67. The sequence continues at coordinate 72,759 of JABLXQ010000021.1, read as the reverse complement.
CCGAAGGGTAAAGTCGTTGGCGCCAAATCCAAGCGCCCTAATTCGACCGGCCACGCCGTAGTTGAAAAATCCGTGGAATTTAATTGCAAGGCATTGCTCATGCAATACAACAAATTCCCCTTCGCAGCACCGATTATAGGAGCACCATTGGTTGTGACTTCCTGCAAGAGTGGAACCGCCCCCCCAATATCACTCAAAATTTTTAAGTATGTCCCTGCCACGTAAAGATACTTTCCCTGTGAAAAAACCGACCGCAGACCCACCTGCCCCATACTGTTATTTTCAACATCAAGATTCAAAAAAGGTTCGATAATAGGATTTGTCAGATCCCGTAGATTGACAGATGTCACTCCTTCAAGACTTAATACTTGTACTCGTCCGTCCCGACAAAAAAGATCGCTGTAAGAGCCATACGTTGGCAGGGGGTATGAGAACCGTTCATAAATATCGCCGCTAACCGTTAAGTCGACAATACCCAACTGATCCGTGTAGCCGTATCCCTCGGACACCTCTTTAAGGACATAAACCCGTCCGTTATCAACACATACACCATTGTTCTCACCATCAAAATCCATACCTCCAATCCGCACCGGAAAATTCGGACCATTTAATTTGTAAAAATCAACACTTTGCTCTCCTATAATAGGCCCGTGCGATACGATCGCCACACCGTCCCTCACTACTAGATCTTTACAAGGAATACGCCACTCTTCATCCGAAATGACCGGTACGAGCGGATTGCGTATGTCGACTACTTGAATTATGTCACCCTTACAAATGTAAGCATAACCAGCTTCTGCTTGAATTTTGTATGCACCATGTTCTGCAAAATATTGCGCAGCGTTATACAATCGAACAGGGTTTGCAGGATCATGCACATCATATATATGCAGTGCAGTGTAATTCACGATGTATGCGTAACCCTCATGCACGACAAAGTCGTTTGCAGGCAAAGAATCCAGCAGCGTACTTACATGCACGGGATTCAATGGATCGCGTATATCGAACACCTGCACCCCCATTCCGTCCATACCCACATACGCGAAGCTGCCATAAACAAGTACTTTTTTCCCGCCACGCTCTCCTAAGGTCAAACTACCCAACGTTGCACTCAATGCCGACTGCGTTTTCAAATACAACGCATTCACCCCAGCACCGTTCAGCAGCAATTTGCCAATCTCTACCATATTCGCCGGCCGAAGCAGTGCATTATCAGCGTCCTGTGCCAGTGGATCCCACTGGATTAAATCCTCATAATCAATCCCACCCGAACCATCCACATCCGCTTTCAGCAGCAGCTTGGCTGTCGTATCCATTTCCTGCTTCAAATCAGACTCATTGAAGCGCGCCGCCACGTAGTAGGCCAGCCGCTGGTAAGCAACTTCCGTTGGAACATTCAATTTCCATCCACCCTGCTGCAACCGTGCTCCACTCAGCACAACATGCACTGGCATTTGCATAGAGCAACGTCCTCTCACCGGCAGGCAGGCCACTGTCACGCTGTATAACTGGTCATCCACCAACGCACTTGCAGGCACCTGGAATTGAAGATCGCCCTGCGAGCCCACCGTCGGTTTACCCTCTGGTAGATCCACTACAATCTGCTGACCTTTTACATTTTCAGAAATGGGCGTGCGGGCCACGTCGATACGGCTCAGGGTAATCGCGGCCCCCTCCATCGATTGACCGTCCAATGCCACCTGGCCGTTAATCACCACCATGGGTTCAGTAGTACCCCGGTTTTCGCTATGACCGCCACCACCACCCCCACCACCACAAGCGGTCAGCCACAGGCCCAGAAACAGCGAAACCACCGCACCAATCCATGTCCTTCCCGGCCAGATCCCAGCCATGTCACGTCTGCTTTCCATTGCCACTCCCGATAAGGTCTATCAACGAATTCATCAGCAACGCCCGGCTGCGGTCACCGCCCCATACCAGACCGTTGTCCCCACTGTACCCAGCAGCCCCCGCTGCTCGTCCGCCTATTCCACTTCGTATCGGAACGGCAATGCCACTACGGAGCCAGACTCCGCGCGCGGCGCCATGAGAATAAAGGCCTTCCCGGGCACAGACAAGCGAGAAACAGCCTATGCCGGCCAGCCGGGGGTAGCGGTTTCCCTGCAGGGCCATTGCGGCGGCCAATCCCCTCCCCCTGTGGTATCATGGCGGGCCATTTCCCCAGCCTAACCAGCCACAACGACCCTTCATGATTGATTACGACAAGCCAAACGACGATCAAGACCAGGATCTACCCCCCAGCAAAGGCCAGCTCAAACGCGAAACCGAGCACCTGCAGAAGGTGGGCGAGAAGCTGTTGTATCTGTCCGACGCGCAGCTGGCAAAACTGCCGCTGACCGACAAGCTGATTGCTGCGATAGAGGAAGGCAAGCGCATCAAGAGCAATACCGAAGCGTTGCGCCGTCACAAGCAGTACATCGGCAAGATCATCCGCGAGGCGGACACGGCCACCATCGAAGCGCGGATCAAGGAATTCGAGAACGCGCACTCGCTGAATACACGGCAGTTTCATGATCTTGAAACGCTGCGCGATGCGTTGATCACGGGCGAGAATAGTGTCATTGGCGAGGTGATCGCGAAATTTCCCACCGTGGATTCACCCAAGCTGCGCCAGCTGGTGCGCAACGCGAAGAAGGAACGGGACCAGAATCTGGCTCACCCTGAAAAACCCGAAAACACCCACGGCCGCAAGCTGTTCCGCTATCTGCGGGAACTCAGCAATCTCTGATACGCGCCGATTCAGCGCGTTCCGCCTACCGTCAATTCATCCACTTTCAGTGTCGGCTGGCCCACGCCCACCGGCACTGACTGGCCTTCCTTGCCGCACGTGCCCACGCCACGATCCAGCGCCAGATCATGCCCCAGCATCGACACTTTCGATAATGCCTCAGGGCCATTGCCGATCAGCGTCGCGCCTTTCACCGGGCGGGTGATTTTGCCGTCCTCGATCAGATAGGCTTCGCTGGCGGCGAAGGTGAATTTGCCCGAGGTGATATCCACCTGACCACCACCGAAATTCACCGCATACAAACCTTTCTTCACTGAACGGATGATGTCGGCCGGATCGTCCTGCCCGGCCAGCAGGTAGGTGTTGGTCATCCGCGGCATGGGCAGATGCGCGTAGGATTCGCGACGGCCGTTGCCGGTGAGGGGATGCCCCATCAAACGGGCATTGAGCTTGTCCTGCAGATAGGCGCGCAGCACGCCTTTTTCCACCAGCGTGGTGCAATGGGTGGGCGTGCCTTCGTCGTCGACGGATAAAGAGCCGCGCAGATTCGGCAGCGTGCCGTCATCCACGATGGTGCACAGTGGCGATGCCACCGGCGTGCCGATGCGGCCGGAATAATTCGAAGTGCCCTTGCGGTTGAAATCGCCCTCCAGCCCGTGCCCCACTGCTTCGTGCAGCAACACACCGGGCCAGCCCGAACCCACCACCACCGGCATGGTGCCGGCCGGCGCCGCTTCGGCTTCCAGATTCACCTGCGCCATACGCACAGCTTCCTGCGCGTAAAAACGCAACGTCTCCGCATCAAACAATTCATAACCGCAGCGACCACCGCCACCGCAACTGCCGCGCTCGCGCCGGCCGTTGTGCTGCAGAATCACCGACACACTCAGACGCACCAGCGGACGCACGTCCGCCGCCAGCGTGCCGTCACTGGCCAGTACCAGAATGGTCTGGAAGGACGCCGCCAGGGTGACGCTGACATCGATGACGCGCGGATCGGCTTGCCGTGCCAGCTGATCCACCTGCTGCAGCAATTGCACTTTCTGATCGCGGGAAAGGGTGTCGAGGGGATTGGTGCCGACATACAGCGCGGGTGTCTGGCGCGGTGCAACGGTTTGAATCACACCGCCCTGCCCCTGCGCCACCGACGCCGCTGCCTGCGCCGCCTGTTCAATGGCATTCAGTTCAATCTGGTCGGAATAGGAAAAGCCGCACTTTTCCTGACTGAGTGCGCGCACGCCAACGCCGCCACTGACGCTGTAGCTGCCATCCTTCACTTCGCTTTCTTCCAGGCTCCAGGATTCGCTGACGCCGCGCTGAAAATACAGATCGGCATAATCCGCACCGCGCGCCAGCATCTGTTCCAGCACGCGTGTCAGTCGCGGGGTGTCCAGCGCGCTGGGTTGCCACAGGGTTTGTTGCGCAATGGCCAGACGATCGTCGATGCGGGAAATCATGATTTGCTCACCACCTGAAATCGTTTGTGCTGCGCAATCGGCATGCTGTTGCGCACGCTCTGCAGCAGTTCGCTGTCCATCTCCGCCAGCACAACGCCGGGGCCGGCTTCCGTTTTGTCCGCCAGCACCATGCCCCAGGGATCGATGATCATGGAATGGCCCCAGGTAGTGCGCTTGGATGAGTGCACGCCACCCTGCCCCGGCGCGATGATGTAGCTTTGGGTTTCAATCGCACGAGCCCGCAAAAGTATTTCCCAGTGGGCCTCGCCGGTGCGCCAGGTGAACGCCGAAGGCACTGTGAAAAAATCCGCGCCCTGCCGCTGCAGCAGGCTGAACAGTTCGGGAAAACGCAGATCGTAGCAGACGGTCATGCCAAGCTTGCCGAAAGGCGTGGTCGCCAGCACTGGCACCTCACCCGGCTCAATGGTGGCAGATTCACGGTATTGGCCCTGCGCGTCGCTGACCTGCACATCGAACAGATGCATCTTGTCGTAGCGCGCCGCCATTTCACCCTGCGGATTCACCAGGATGGAAGCAGCGCGCACACGCCAGCCGGGCACAGGCTTGCCGTCTGTCAGGGTGCGTTTGGGAATCGTGCCGCCCTGAATCCAGAGGTTACATTTCCGTGCCTGCTCTGCCAGAAACGCTGTGAACACGCCTGTGCGGGTTTCCTCATCGCCCCAGCGGCACAGGTTGTCGCTGTCCAGCACGGCGAAATTTTCCGGCAGCGCGGCAAACTGTGCGCCTTCATCCGCTGCCTGCCGCAACAACTGTTCGGCGCTTTTCAGATTGACGTCGACATCGAAAGTGCTGACCATCTGTAGCGCGGCAATAATGGTTTTCATGGGCGTGGTACTCCGGGATTGTCCGCCGGTGGTGCGACAGGGGACGGTGGTACTGCCGGCAACGGGGTGCCCGGTGGCGGCGCCTTGTCACTGCCCATCACCGCGTCGCGCATCTGGCTGGGAATCAGATTGAACGAGTTCACGATTTCCACCTTGGGATCGTCGAACCCGCCCTTCACACTGTATTTGAGGGTGGTGAGCTTGTCGAACTGGTCGCCCAACATGCGCTCGATCACGAAAGCTGCGGCACCTGCCGGCACACCACCGATGGCCGCTGCCGGAATCACCAGATTGCGCGTCACCGGCACCGTCACCCGCATCACCATGTCCAGCTGATCGGTGTGCAGGTTGATGTCGCCGCTGGTCTGCAGTTTGATGGCGGGGCTGTCGAGGCTGACATCCTTCACATGCATCAGTCCGCGATCAAGATTGGCGCTGGCCTTGATACGGTCATACACCATGTCCTTCTCGCTCAGATCCTTGAAATCCAGCTGCAGCCGCCGCAGCAGGGTTTCGAAATTGAGCGCACCCCAGAATTTGCCCACCACGCCGGATTTGACGTTGAGGAAGGCACCTTTGCGCAGATCGACATCGAACGCGCCACCGGCCCGCCGCAGGGAGAATTCAAACGGCGCACCCGGCCAGTTCAGGTTGAGATTGCCGGTCATGTCATGGCTGCTCATGGAGGGTTCGGTGCCCCAGTCGCGCATCACGTCGGCGATATTGCTGGATGTGAAACTGCCCTGCACTTTCGACGTGCGCACGCCGGCGATGTCGGTCCAGTCGCCTTTGGCTTTCAGCTGCACACTGCGCATGAACACGTCGATGTCATTCAACTGCAGGCCCTGCGGGGTGCGCTGCAAACCCAGTGCCCAGCGGCCGAAGCTGCCGTCGCCCACCTGCAGATCCTTGATCAAAACGCGGGCATTGGGCAGATCCAGTGGTGACAGGCTGCTGGGCACCCACTCCGGTTCCGGGGCGCCTTCCGGCAGCTCCTTTTTCGGCAGCCGCACATGTTCCAGCTGCACCTGCACTGGCCGGTCCGCCGCCGTGAAGCCGCTGGCGCCCTTGAAGACATGGGGCGGCAGCACCACCGTGCCGGCGATCGCCTTGCTGTTCAACCCCACACGCCAATCCTCACCCTGGCGCTGCAGATCAATGCTCAGCGCACCCAGGTTGTTTTCCCCCAGGATCAGTTCGTTGATGGTCAGCTGCGAGGAGTCCAGCAATGTCAGCCGGGTGGAATCCACATTTTCCTGATACTGCCCGGACGCTTTGCGGATATTCGCCAGTGCGGTTTCCCATTCCGCCGGATCGAACCGGCCCAGACTGCCTTCCACGCGGAACACGTCGCCCGACGGCAACACGGCTTTCTGCCCGCCCAGTGTCAGCACACCCTTTCTCACCTGGCCCTGGCGTCTTTGCAGCGACAATTCAAACAGATCGTCATAGCGCACGCTGAACAGGGACGGCTCGCGATCCATCGATTGCCAGACGCGGAATTCGCGGCGCTCCTTGGCACTCTTGCCATAGGGCGCCGGCAGATCGATGCGGGTGCCTTTCAATTGCGAGGTGACATTCAGATACCCGTGCAGATGTTTTTTTGCTGCGCCGGTGGGCACCTGCAGGTCCACCTGATAATCCAGCGCGCCGGACAGCGGCTGCAGCAGCGACAGGTGCAGCCAGTCCTGCAGCGCGCTCACCTGGGCCTTGCCCTTCAATCCCAGCACGATGGTCTGGCCGCCCTGTTTGACCTTGCGGGTTTCCAGCTTGCCGGACAGCGGACCCGCGAACGACTGCCCGCGCAGCTCCGGCGCCGACAAACCATGCTCCAGATCGAAGTGCACATCAGTGTTCAGGTCCACTGCCTGCAGCTTCTGGCTGGCCAGATTGAAGGTGCCATTGCGCAGCGCGACATCCACGTCGACTTCGGTTTTGCGCTGGCCCTTGTCGAGCGGCACGGTCAGATCCAGATCCACCGCCATGTCGCCCTGCACATCCATGTCCTGGATGATGGGGCCGGTGAGTTTGGCCAGGGGTGTGGTCTGCAGAATATCGAAGCCGGTTTCGGCGCGTCCCGTTGTCTGCGCCTGCACCTGTAGCAAGTGCTGGGCGCCCAGCGGTACCGGGGGCACGGTCAACCGGGCTGACTGCAACGTCTGCTGGAAATATTCGCCCTGCACCGCCTCGCCATACACCGCACCGCGATCCACGATCACATCCGCATCCAGTTTTTGCACCGGCTCGGTCCAGTCGGGCAGGAAGCGCAATGCGGCATCATGCACGGTGAAACCCAGCAGCAGGCGACGGTTCGGGGCCTGGTCCTTGCCCAGCGCACCGTGCACGACAATATCGCCCCGCGCCAGCCGTCCGGACAGGATGCCTTCGTCGAGCCATTGCAGCAGTTTGGGCGGAATGACACCGAACGGCAGATACAGGGATTTTTTCTCGGCGTCGACGTCACGCAGGGTGGACTGCAGCGCAAGGAACGGCGGCTGGGTGGAATCGGCTGGCAATTGCAGGGAAAACTGGGTGGCGCTGCGCAGGTCGTTGCTGTGTACCCGCAGCAGGCTGCTCTGCAGATCGAAACCGGCATCGGTGCGATTCAGCAGCAGATGGCCATCCAGCCGCGTGAGCGTCAGCACGTCGCGGAACAGCCAGGGATAATTCAGCTCCAGGTAATCGTCTGCCAGCGTCACCAGCAGCATGCCCTGGCGGCCTTTCAGGCTGATGTCCAGATCGCGGAAGCCCGGGTATTTTTCCCAGGGGCGACTGTTGAACTGGCGGATGTCGGCACTGAAGCGGTAGTCGGTGATCTGGCCGGCCTTCTGCTGCACATCAAGGGCAAGCTGATGCAGCTTGCCAGCGGGGCGCAATTCCTTGAGCGTGCGGAACAGCGTGCCTTCCTCCGGCTGCAGCGCCAGGAAATAATTCAGCCAGGGCGTGATGTCGGCATCATCAAGGGCGATGGCATAGCGATTTTCGTCCGCCGACTGCGTGCTGGCCGACACCCGCAGCTCGCTGGGCTGCCAGATGAAACTGGGCGTGACCATGCGCACATTCTGCAGGCCCAGGGTCCAGTTGCCGGGACCGTCCTCCTGCCAGCGACCCACGCCGGACAGGGTTTTGATGCGCGGCGGCTGCACTTCGTTGGCGCTGGCCAGATTGAAATCGTGCAGCGTGAAACGACTGATGGCGTCCACCACGCGGCCGTTCCTGAGTTTCAGCCAGCTTTCGCTGCCACCCTGCAGGCTCTCCAGCGTTGCGGTTTTGAATTGCCGTTGCTCCGGCGGAATCCAGGGCAGCCAGTCGGCAAAGCCCGCATCCAGATACAGGTCCCCGGTGAGGGAACCAGCCCGCAGCAGGCTGCCGCGCATTTGCGCCTTCAGATCGAACGACAGGTTGCTGGGACCCTTCAGGGTAACGCGGCCTTTGGCGTAACGCCGCACCTTGCCCGACTCGATCTGTAGGTTCTGCACCGACAGGGCCACGTCCTGGGGATAGAGCCCCTTCAGCAACACCTGGCTGTCATTGACCGCCAGCCGGGGCTGCGCCGAGATCAGGTCTGCCAGGGCATGGAAATCGGTGGCGGGCTGGCTGCCGGTCGGTGCCACGTCCAGCCCCTCCACCACCATGCGGCCATCGTGCCGCACCAGGGTGAACGCCAGGCCATCCACCGTCAGCCGCACGCGGGGCTGCAACATCAGCAGCGATTGCAGCAGCAGCACCTCCAGATCCACATGCTGCGCCACCAATGCCGGTTCATGCTGCAGCGACTGGCGCACGCGGAATTGTTCAATGCGGAAGCGGGGAGCCAGTCCTTTCCAACTGCCGGTGAGGGTGTCGAACTCCACCACCAGTCCGGTACGTCGCGACACATAATCCGCCACGTCGCTCTGCAGGCTGTGGATTTCGTACACGACCTGCCGCGACAATCCCACCAGAACGGCGACCGCCACCAGCAGCACCACTGCCAGCCCGATCGACCATCTCACCAGCCCCGTGGCAACCCGTTTTACCACCGCCGCCATCCCTTACATGAGCACCACATCGAACTGCTCCTGGGAATATTGCGCCTCCACCTGAAAGCGGATGGTCTTGCCGATGAACAGTTCCAGATCGGATACGTTGGCGGATTCCTCGTCCAGCAGACGATCCACCACTGCCTGCGACGCAATCACCAGAAAACCTTCGGCGTCGTAGGCGCGGAACTGGCGCAGGATTTCGCGGAAAATTTCGTAGCACACCGTCTCCGGCGTTTTCACGATGCCGCGACCGCTGCAGGTGGGACACTCCTCGCACAGCACCCGCGCCAGACTTTCCCGCGTGCGCTTGCGCGTCATCTCCACCAGGCCCAGTTCCGACACCTGCGTGATCTTGGTTTTGGCGTGATCGCGCTCCAGCGCCTTTTCAAAAATTCGCAGCACCTGGCGCTTGTGCTCGGCATCTTCCATGTCGATGAAATCGATGATGATAATGCCGCCCAGATTGCGCAGCCGCAGTTGCCGGGCAATCGCTTGCGTCGCTTCCAGGTTGGTCTTGAAAATGGTTTCTTCCAGATTGCGGTGGCCCACGTAGGCGCCAGTGTTGACGTCGATGGTGGCCATCGCTTCGGTCTGGTCAATCACGATATGGCCGCCGGATTTCAGCTGCACCTGCCGCGCCAGCGCCTTCTGCACTTCCTGCTCGACACTGTACAGATCGAAGATCGGGCGCTCGCCGGGATAGTGCTCGATCAGCGGTTCGATGTCGGGAATGTATTCGCGCACGAACTCGATCACCTTGCCGTGGGTCTCGCGCGAATCGATGCGGATTTTTTCCACTTCCGGCCGCACTTCGTCGCGCAGGGTGCGCATGGCCAGCGGCAGGTCGCGGTGAATCAGTGTCACCGGATTGGATTTCAGCATGCGCTCGCTGATGACACGCCACAGGCGGCACAGAAAATCCACGTCGCGGCGCAGGGATTCCTCATCGGCAGCCTCGGCAGCGGTACGCAGGATGAACCCTTTTTTCGGAATGTCATCACGCTCGCTGGTGATGCGGTCCATGATGCTGCGCAGGCGGTCGCGCTCGGCAAAATCCTCGATCCGCTGCGACACGCCGATGTGTTCGGTGTTGGGCATGTACACCAGATAGCGCGAGGGAATCGACAAATGCGTGGTCAGCCGCGCGCCCTTGCTGCCGATCATGTCCTTGGTGATCTGCACGACGATGGGCTGGCCTTCCACCACCAGATCGGAAATGCTCGGCGTGTTGTGGTCGCCGTTGTCGTCGGGGCGATCCGGTTGCCAGATGTCGCGGGCATGCAGAAACGCCGCCCGCTCCAGGCCGATTTCCACGAAGGCCGCCTGCATGCCCGGCAGCACCCGCGCCACCTTGCCCTTATAAATGCTGCCCACCAGACCGCGCTTGGCGGTGCGCTCCACGAACAGTTCCTGCACGACACCGTTTTCCACCACGGCCACGCGGGTTTCCATCGGGGTGACGTTGATCAGTATCTCTTCACTCATGAATGCGTCATCCCTTGTGCGCTCCAGCACGCTGCCAGACCGGAATGCCGGCCTGCCGCAGCAACTGCGCGGTTTCAAACAGTGGCAGGCCCACCACGCCGGTGTAGCTGCCTGCAATCGACTCGACGAACACAGCGCCGAAGCCCTGGATGCCGTAGGCGCCGGCCTTGTCGGCGGGCTCGCCGGTGTCCCAGTAGGCGCCAGCTTCCGCTGCATCGATTGGGCGGAAGGTGACGGCGGTGCGGGAACAGGCGACCTGTACGCCGGCAGAATTTGCAACAGCCACGCCGGTCAGCACTTCGTGGGTGCGGCCGGACATTTCCAACAACATGCGGATCGCATCGTCACGGTCCGCGGGTTTGGCCAGTATGCGGCCATCCAGCAGGCCGGTGGTATCGGCACCCAGTACCGCGCCCTCCAGTCCCCGCTGCTGCAGCAATTGCAGCCCCGCGATCGCCTTGTCCGCCGCCAGCCGCTGCACGTAATCCACAGCCAATTCACCCGGCAGCGGATCCTCGTTCACATCCACCGCCAGCACGTCGAACGGCACGCCGATCTGGGCGAGCAGCTCCCGCCGCCGGGGCGAAGTCGAGGCCAGGTACAGCATGTTGCGCTCCTCAATGCCGGCCAAAACGGCCCTGCATAAAATCCAGCACGATCACCACCCAGGGCCACATCAGCGCCGACACCAGCACCGGCAACCAGTACAGCATGGTCCAGTGCGGGGTGTAGACGGTGCGCATGACCATCAGGTTGACCAGCATGTAAATTCCAACCAGCACCAGCACCGCCAGACACTGCTGCCAGATGGGAAACACCCGGATGCGCATGTGCAGGACATAGGCAGTATAGGCAATCACCGCCAGCGCCAGCGCGTTCTGGCCCAGCACGTTGCCGGCCAGCACATCCAGCATCAGCCCTGTCAGCCAGCCGCTGATCACCCCCACCCGGTGGGGCTGGGCGATCACCCAGTAAATCAGCACCAGCGCCACCCACGCCGGACGGCCGGCGTTGGCCCACTCCGGCAACGGCATGATGGCCAGCACAAAGGCCCCCAGCAAACTGAGTAGGATCAGGCCGATACCCGCATTGGACTGTGTGATCATGGTTTGGCTCCCCTCTTCTTCCCCGGGGATTTGCCAGTTTCCAGCGGCGGCGTCGGCAATTGCTGGCCCTCCTGGGAAAACACCAGCAATACATGGCGCGAGCGATCCAGGTTGGCCATGGGCTGGGCCGACACGATAAGGAACGGCTGGCCCGGATCATGTTCCACCTCGGTCACCACCCCCACCGGATAGCCCTTGGGAAAGCGCCCGCCCAGGCCGGAACTCACCAGCAGATCGCCGCGCACGATATCCGCCGTACCCGGCACGTGAATCAGTTTCAGACGGTCCAGATCACCGGCGCCCACCGCAATCGCCCGCACCCCGTTGCGGTTCACGTGCACCGGCACGCCGTGGGTCACGTCGGTAATCAGCAGCACCCGGCTGGTGAACATGCCCACTTCCACCACCTGCCCCATCAATCCTTCCGCATCCAGCACGGCCTGACCTTCGTAGACACCGTCCTGGCTGCCCTTGTTGACGATGACTTCCAGCCGGTAGGGATCTGGGTCGACGCCGATGATCTCGCCGATCAGCACCTGATCATCCAGCACATCCGAGGCATTCATCAGTTCCTTCAGGCGGGTATTCTCGGCCACTGTGGACGCCAGCTTCTGCACCCGCCGGTTCAGCACCAGCACTTCCGACTGCAGGCGGGCATTCTCTTCTTCGAGGGACGAACGGCTGCGCACGTTCTCGCTGGACCACTCCACCACCCGGGACGGGATGTCAGCCAGCAGCTGCACCGGGGCCACGATCACGGACAGGGAGTAGCGCACCGGCTTGAGGTAATGAAAGCGGTGATCGATGAAGATGAGGACGAAGGACAAGACCGTGACGATCACCAGACGGGCGCGATTGGCGGTGTTTTGTCCGAAGATGGGTTTGATAGCGCAGCTCCCTGAAAATCCTGCCAGCCTGATAACACGAAAGCCGGCCGCTGGTGAAGGCGGGGCCGGCTTCCGTAACGGTTGGAATGTGCCCGGTTCAGTCCACTGAGAAGATATCGAATCCGCGCTTGTCCATCAATTCCATGGCCTTGCCGCCGCCCCGTGCAACACAGGTGAGGGGGTCTTCCGCCACGATCACCGGCAGGCCGGTTTCTTCCGCCAGCAGACGGTCCAGATCCCGCAGCAGGGCACCACCACCGGTCAGCACCAGGCCGCGCTCGGCGATGTCGGAAGCCAGTTCCGGCGGCGACTGTTCCAGGGCACTTTTCACGGCGCTGACGATCTGGGACAGCGGTTCCTGCAGGGCTTCCAGGATTTCGCTGCTGTTCAGGGTGAAGGAACGGGGAATGCCCTCGGCCAGGTTGCGGCCACGCACGTCGATTTCCAGCAGGTCGCGGCCCGGGAAGGCGCAGCCGATTTCCTGCTTGATGCGCTCGGCGGTGGCTTCACCGATCAGGCTGCCGTAGTTGCGGCGCACGTAAGTCACGATAGCTTCGTCGAACTTGTCGCCGCCCATGCGCAGCGAATCCGAATAGACGATGCCATTGAGGGAGATGATGGCGATCTCTGTGGTACCACCGCCAATGTCCACCACCATGGAACCGCTGGCCTCTTCCACCGGCATGCCGGCGCCGATGGCCGATGCCATGGCTTCCTCGATCAGGTACACCTCGCGGGCGCCAGCGCCCAGGGCGGATTCCTTGATGGCCTTGCGTTCCACCTGGGTGGATTTGCACGGCACGCACACCAGCACGCGGGGGCTGGGGGTAATGAAACTGTTTTCGTGCACCTTGTGGATGAAATGCTGCAGCATCTTTTCGGTGACGTGGAAGTCGGCGATCACGCCGTCTTTCAGCGGACGGATGGCCGTGATGTTGCCGGGCGTGCGGCCCAGCATACGTTTGGCGTCCATGCCCACGGCAGCGACGCTTTTCTGTCCGTTTTGCGAACGAATGGCCACCACGGAGGGCTCGTTCAGCACGATGCCGCGGTCCTTGATATAAATGAGGGTGTTGGCCGTTCCCAGATCGATCGACAGATCGGTCGAAAACATGCCGCGCAGACGCTTAAACATAAGGGAAGAGGCTTTCCATCGAGCGGTTGTAGTGTTGGGAAACGGGAGCCGTTTCCGCATATAGAAAGATGCGGGAACAATATCAGTGCGTGACCCATTCGGCAAGTTGGGGGGCGCAACTTTCGTCACAGTTCCCGACTGTTGTCGGGCACATCGCGATCACCCGCAAAGCCGCGCGCCATCGCGCCTGCGGCATTTTCTGCTACCATACGCCCTTCGCCAAAATCCACCGCCGGAGCACCCATGGCACTGGAACTTAAAGACGTAGCCAAAATCGCCCATCTGGCGCGGTTGCAGGTGACGGACGCCGAGATCCCGGCCGTCACCCAACGCCTGTCCACCATTCTGGAATTGATCGAGCAGTTGCAGGCCGCCCCCACCGACGGCATCGAGCCCATGGCTCACCCGACGGACGCGGTGCAGCGGTTACGGCCGGATGTGGTTACCGAGACCGACCGCCGCAACGATTACCAGCGCATCGCTCCCGCCGTGGAAGACGGGTTATATCTGGTGCCCAAGGTTATAGAGTGATTATCGAATAAAGCCCCCGCAGCGCGCCCATAGCAGCACAGGATCGCATTCCATGCATGACAAGACACTCAATGGCCTGGCGGACGCCCTGGCCACCCGGCAGGTTTCCAGCGTCGAGCTGACCCGCCACTTCCTCGACCGGATCAAGCGCTTCGATCCCCAGTTGAACAGCTTCATCACAGTGACCGAGGCCCAGGCGCTGGAACAGGCCGCCGCCGCGGATACCGCCCGCGCTGCCGGCAAGGCCGGACGCCTGACCGGCGTGCCCATCGCCCACAAGGACATCTTCTGCACCACCGGCGTGAAAACCAGCTGCGGCTCGAAGATGCTGGACAACTTCATTGCCCCCTACAACGCCACTGTCGTTGAAAAAATGAACAGCGCCGGCCTGGTGATGCTGGGCAAGACCAACATGGACGAGTTCGCCATGGGCTCGTCCAATGAATCCAGTTTTTACGGCCCGGTGAAAAATCCGTGGAATACCGCTTACGTGCCCGGCGGTTCCTCCGGCGGTTCGGCCGCAGCCGTTGCCGCCCGCCTGGCCCCCGCCGCCACCGGCACCGACACTGGCGGCTCCATTCGCCAGCCCGCCAGCCTGAGTGGCATCACCGGTTTGAAACCCACCTATGGCCGCGTGTCGCGCTGGGGCATGATCGCGTTTGCCTCGTCGCTGGATCAGGCCGGCCCGATGGCACAGACCGCCGAAGACGCCGCCCTGCTGCTGAATGTGATGGCAGGCTTTGACGAGCGCGATTCCACCAGCACCAACATTGAAGTGCCGGATTACACCGCGACGCTGAACAACTCGCTGGAAGGTTTGCGCATCGGCCTGCCGAAAGAATTTTTCGGCGCAGGCCTGGATGCCGGCGTGGAAAAATGTGTGCAGGATGCGATCCGCGAATACGAAAAACTGGGCGCGAAAATCGTCGAGATTTCCCTGCCCAATACGCACCTGTCCATTCCCGCCTATTACGTGATTGCGCCGGCGGAAGCCTCGTCCAACCTGTCGCGTTTTGACGGCGTGCGCTTCGGCTACCGCTGCAAGTCGCCGGACAATCTGGAAGACCTGTACAAGCGCAGCCGCGGTGAAGGGTTTGGCGACGAAGTGAAGCGGCGGATTCTGATCGGCACCTACGCGCTGTCGGCCGGTTACTACGATGCCTATTACCTGAAAGCGCAGAAAGTGCGCCGCCTGATCAAGAACGATTTCGACGCCGCGTTTGCGAAAGTCGATGTGATCATGGGCCCCACTGCGCCCCACGCCGGCTTCAAACTGGGCGAGAAGGCGGCCAATCCGGTGTCGATGTATCTGTCCGACATCTACACCATTTCGGTGAACATGGCGGGCTTGCCGGGGCTGTCGCTACCGGCGGGCCGTGCAGACGGTTTGCCGGTGGGACTGCAGATCATCGGCAACTATTTCGATGAAGCGCGCCTGCTGAATGTGGCGCACCGTTATCAGCAGGTCACCGACTGGCACACGCAGTTGCCAGCGGCCTTTGCGTAATTTTCTGAAGGGGTCACAACCATGCAATGGGAAACCGTGATCGGCCTGGAAGTGCACGTGCAGCTTTCCACGCAGTCGAAAATCTTTTCCGGCAGCCGCAATGCATTTGGCGCCGAACCCAACACGCAGGCCAGCCTGATCGACCTGGGCATGCCCGGCGTGCTGCCGGTGCTGAACCAGGACGCCGTGCACAAGGCCATCAAGTTCGGTCTGGGCATCAATGCCGAGATCGCGCCGCGTTCGGTGTTCGCGCGCAAGAATTATTTCTACCCCGATCTGCCGAAAGGCTACCAGATCAGCCAGTACGAACTGCCAATCGTGGGCAAGGGCTTTGTCGATATCACGCTGGAAGATGGCACCGTCAAGCGCATCGGCGTGACCCGCGCGCACCTGGAAGAAGACGCCGGCAAATCCCTGCACGAGGATTTCCACGGCCAGAGCGGCATCGACCTGAACCGGGCCGGCACACCGCTGCTGGAAATCGTGTCGGAGCCGGACATGCGCTCCGCCGAGGAAGCGGTAGCCTATCTGAAAGCGATTCACTCCATCATCCGCTACCTGGATATTTCCGACGGCAACATGGCAGAAGGCTCCATGCGCTGCGACTGCAACGTGTCGGTGCGGCTGAAAGGCGAAGAGAAATTCGGAACCCGCCGCGAAGTGAAGAACGTCAACTCGTTCCGCTTTGTGGAGAAGGCCATCAATGTCGAAGCCCAGTGGCAGATCGACGAACTGGAATCCGGCCGCAAGATCCAGCAGTGCACCGTGCTGTACGATTCCGCGAAAAACGAAACCCGCGCCATGCGCAGCAAGGAAGAAGCCAACGACTACCGCTACTTCCCCGACCCGGATCTGCTGCCGGTGGAAATCACCGAGAACATGATCAACACCATGCGCGCCACGCTGCCGGAACTGCCGGCGCAGAAAATCGAGCGTTTCATGGGTGAACTGGAACTGTCGGAATACGATGCCCGCGTGCTGGCAGCCGATCGCGCAGTGGCGGATTATTTCGAGCAGGTGGTGAAAGAATCCGGCGCCAAACCGAAACAGGCGGCGAACTGGGTGAGCGGCGATCTGCTGGGCGCGCTGAACAAGAACGATCTGTCCATCGAGCAGAGCCCGGTGAGTGCGGCGCAACTGGCGGGGCTGATCAAACGCATCGTCGATAACACCATCTCCGGCAAGATCGCCAAGCAGGTGTTTGAGGAGCTGTGGAGCAACGGCGGCACCGCGGATTCGATTATTGAAAGCAAGGGCCTGAAGCAGGAAACCGACACCGGCGCAATTGAAGCCATTGTGGATCAGGTGATTGCATCGAGCCCGGATCAGGTGGCGCAGTATCTGGCAGCGGACGAAATCAAACGCAAGAAGCTGATAGGCTACTTCGTCGGCCAGATCATGAAGCTGTCGAAGGGCAAGGCCAATCCGCAGCTGGTGAATGATATTCTGGCGAAAAAACTGATTTAATCTCTCCTCTTTAATTCTCCTTTTAATTCTCCTTCGCGCACCTGACGTCGCCCTACATGCCGTCAGGTGCGCTTTTACCCCTCCCCCCCCATCCGTTCATCCGGTCCCTCTTTTCAACGCCATCCAACCGCGCTAGCGTTACTTCGCAAACAACAATCACACGGATGGTGACCTATGAAAAATCTGATCAGGTTATGTTGCGCCGCTATGTCGTTATTACTGGCGGGATGCAATCTCGACATCGATATTGAAGGAGAAGGACGGGTCTATTCACCCGAAAGAGGGATTGACTGCAGCTCCGATTGCCGCGACACCAATAACGGCAGCCCCATATCCATCACGTTGCGCGCCGAAGCCGCGGAGGGTTTTACCTTTCTGGGATTCATGCCGGATGGTGACGACACTGCGTCCGTCAACTATGGATTGATCCTCGTCAGCGGCGGCGTCTATGGCGCACCCCTGAAATTTTTTCAACCCTCTACCGCCGATGTACATGCCGTGTTTTATCCCACCGACCAACTGGCCCAGCGCGTCAGCTCCGGGGGCAGTACTTGTGTCGTTGATACGCAGGAGCACATGACCTGCTGGGGCGAAGGCGCCAAATGGCATCCGGCCGGTCTGGACAATGTCAGCAAACTTACCCTCGACGATCGCACGTTCTGCGCCTATTTCAACGACCGGATTTCCTGCTGGAATGATCTGCACGCATTCCCCACGGACGTGCCAGCATCCATCATCAATCCCATTTCCACCGCCAGCAATATGTACAGCTCCTGCATCCTGTACCAGCCTGGCGCCAGCAATGAGATTTACTGCCTGGGCCGATTTGCACCAATACCCGAATTCAACAACCCCACCGCACTCTGGAGCGACGGCGGCGACACTTACTGCGCCACCGACAGCAGCGGCACACAATGCTGGGGCAACAGCTATTTCGGTCAATCCCGCGTGCCTGCGTCGCTGGGCAACGTCAGCGAATTTGCCACCGGCGCGTTCCACACCTGCGCCATCGCGTCAGGCCAGGTGCACTGCTGGGGAGACAACACCCACGGACAACTGGATGTTCCGGATGACCTGACCAATCCCTCCGCCATCCTTGCCGGCACCAACCACACCTGCGTGATCGACAACGGTGAGCTGCGTTGCTGGGGAGCAGGAAATGACATCAGAACACCCCTGCAGGCACCCGAATTGTTTGACCCGAAGTTGATGTCATTGCGACACGTGATTCTCAGCCTGATCGATCCCGGCCGCTCACCCGCACTGATCTATCCGATTGCTGAAACAGGTGTGGCAACACCTTCTCTGGGCACCGTCACCGCGCTGGCATCTGGCGTCAACACCGTGTGCGCCATCAGCAACGGACAACTGGTTTGCTGGGGCCTGGCCGATGTCACCCAGCAGAATTTTGCGCTGACAGGAATTCCGTATGACATCGCCGCCTACAACGATCTCGTCTGCGCCGCAACCAGCGCTGGCGTGCAGTGTTTTTCAGTGCGGGACAATCACAATCTGAAAACACCGCCGGCTGGCCTGACCCAACCCAGCAACATGGCATTTTCCAGCGTCCACGGCTGCGCGGTGCAAAATGGTGCCGTGATGTGCTGGGGTGACGGCGCGGCAGCGGGTGAAGTCAATGATGTGGCGCGCGGACAGGGTGTGGTTCCCGCGGGCTTGGGTACAGTCACGAAAGTGGACGTGGGCCAGTATCACAGCTGCGCGCTCACCAACGACCAGACGTTGCATTGCTGGGGTGAAAAGCCGATTCCGCAAAGCTGATCGCTGGGAAAAAGGCCTCTGAATAACATCAGGGGCCTTTTAATTTTGAGGGATTGTCTGGTATGTGCGAGGGAGTCTCAGTTTTCACCCACCGCGATGATGATTAATCAGCGTCAAAGCCATTTCTGCTTTCTGCCGGATACCGTTTCCGCCATCTGGCGACGCAACCAGGGGATCAGATGGGACACCGGCAAGGCAAGATCACGAACAAATCCCGCACCTGGGATGCTTGACTGAAACAGTGGCGTCAGCAGCCTGCTCATACCCTGGTAGAAACGAATTGAGCCGCTTCGCTCTGAATGAAACCGCTCCCAAACGCCGTCCCAGTCGCTGCTGACGTCGACCGCCCGGGCCAGTGCCGATGCATCCAAAAGAGCCATGTTCGCACCCTGCCCCAACTGCGGGCTCATCGCATGGGCTGCGTCTCCGATGACACCGATACGGCCTACACCCCAACGCGACATAATGACGTCGCGATAAGTTGCCGGCAGCAACTCACGCGCACTCTTGATTCCGCTTATCAACGGCGACACTTCTGGCCACAGGTTTTCAACTTGCGATTTCCAGCCGCCCAGATCGAAGTTGTCTGATTGCCAGGCCGGCATGGACGCAACCGGAACGCTCCAGAACATACTCACTAACGGGGATTCAGTTTCATGCGGAATACAGCCTGTGGGCAAAATCCCGAGCATGACGGCCGACCCTGCATATCGCTGTTGAAGATGCGGCTTGTTCAGCGATGCAACCTGGTCGGTCAAGGGGCGAATCAGCCACATTGCGCCCCAGGGGTATTGGCGGTCATAACGAACCAGCGACTGAGGGCGAAGCTGGCTTGCACTGCCGTTGGCGACGATGACGGCATCGAATTCTTCGCAGTGCTCTTTGCCGTCTTCGTGAAAAGTAACCTGGGTGGTATTTCCGTTCTGCGCTATCGATTTTACTTCGCAGCCGAACCAGCGCTTGTGTGGCACCTCAGCAAGCGCCGTACCCAGAACATGGCACAACGCTGTTCGGTGAATTCCCAGGCCGAAAATGTCGCGCTCCTCATTCAAGTGCGCGTATTTGACCTGCATGATGGTTCTACCGGATTGCGTCCAGCCGTACAGCGCATCGACGCGATGACCATACTGCAGCATATGATCAAGGCAGCCGATTTCGGAAAGCACGCCCACGCCGGATGGTTGCAGCAAAATGCCTGCGCCAACCGTGGTGAGTGCTTTTGCGCGCTCGATTACTGTTACAGTGTGGCCTTGTCGGCCCAACAAGGTGGCAAGGGCAAGCCCGGCTGTTCCTGCGCCTATTACCGCAATTTGTTGATTGTTCATTCGGTTTCAGACAATTCCGATGGTAACCGTGACATGGCAGCAATATGAGCATTTTAGCTGCTCTCATGACTGCGGGTCGCCCCCAAAGATACGCAGCTCCTGATTGCAGCAGCAGGCCTTCGCAATTCGCGCGGCCCACACGATTGCTTCGTCTCGAGAGGGCAGTTCGAGCACAGTGAACCCACCGTTGAGCGGAGGCGCCCACGGATAACCACCCTCTGCGACCACTCCGTCGGCTGATACCAGCGCGGGCGGAACGCTTTCATCGATTCCCCCAGCGAAGACATAGACACCAGCGGCCTTCGCCTCTTCGATCACAGCATGCGCGTCACGACCCACTGCCTCCAGCTCGCCGTCAGGCACTACCATTGCAGCACTGGGAAACGAAATCAGGTACCTGGCCATGGTGTTCTTTCTCCTGGAATTGAAGCCGGTTGATAAGCGTATTTGTGCGGCCTGACGCTTCGGGTGAGGCAGGCTTGCGGGCATTTGTAAGCATGCTGTCTGCTATGCAGCATCATAGGCGCTCTCGAGGGCCGCCACGTCGAGCTTCACCATTGTCATCATGGCTTCCATCACCGCCTGTACCTTTTTTGGATTCTTATCGGCAATGAGTTCCATGAAACGCCTGGGGACAATCTGCCACGAGAGGCCGAACGGATCCTTGATCCAGCCGCACGCAGTAGGCGTCGCCCCGGCCTTGACCAGTTTGTCCCAATACTCGTCGACTTCGGTCTGGTTCTCGCAGTCAACGTAGAGCGAGACGCCTTCGGAGAACGTAAAGTACGCGCCCCCGTTGTAGCCCATGAAGACTTGACCACCGACGACGAATTCAGCGGAGGTGATCGGACCGTCGTTGCCAGTGCGGGCGACGTTCCTGATTTCGGAGTCCGGGAAGGTGGCGGTGTAGAACGCCATGGCCGCCTCGAGCTGATCGTTGAACATCAGGAACGGTGTCACTTTATTCATCCGTGTGTCTCCTTTTTTCAGGTTGTCGCCTAACGACAAAGCTCACCGGCGGCAATGGACCACAGCGGAATTGCCGTCCAGTGCAGCGCCTTGTTCGGCTGTAAGTTGCAACTCATGCATAGCATACGGGAACAATATCAATGTGCTTTTCACCCGCCATGGAAGGGCGCAAAGGGCATTCCCTTGTTGGCCATTGACTTCTGTCTTCAAAAACAAACAATTGATATTTCTCCGGAAGCAAATCAGAACGGAACCTTTCAACTCTTGAAAAATGGCGTTCATATTTATCAAAGTAGTCAATTCCGGGTGCTCGGACATGGTAGGCTTCATGAGGGTTAGGTTCTGGATACTCGATTGTTCGTTCCGCAACTATCGGAACGGGAAGAATGGCTATTCCGTTCGGCTTTAAGACTCTACGTATTTCTGAAATCGCCTTTTCGTCATCAGGGATGTGCTCTAACACATGGGAGGCAAAGATAAAATCGTAACTACCATTGTCGAACGGTAGCTGTTGTAGATCTACATTGTGATCGACACCTTTCCTACTTAAGTCTGCACTTTCATATTGCCCAAATCGCTTTGAAAAATACTCTCGAAAAAATGGCTCAGGGGCGAAGTGAAGCATTTTCATATCCGTTGTGCTTATGTCACTTAAAACCTTCTTGACGACTAAAAATTGAATTCGGTGCCTTTCGACTGCATTGCAATTCGGGCACTTTGCGTGTTTTCTGAGGCCTGCGGCAGATGCAAGGTCCATGAAGGGACCGATATAACCGCAGACTGGGCACTCAAACCTCTCTTTTCCACTGCTTCGAAGTTTGAAAATCACAAAGTTGAACGCGTTTTTTAGCCTGCGAGCAAAGTGTCTTAGCATCATGATTTTCTCCTTGGGTAGCTGCCAAACTCCATGTTAAACGGTGGAACAGAGCCGCCTCGCCGGCGAAGTGGTTTGTAGCGGGACGTACAATTTTTCGCAGCAAAATGCCGCGCGGCAAACCGTGAGGATAAAAAAAACAACTGTGTAAACGGCAGTTCAGATTAAACCGGCACTCTATCGCCGTACAGGATGATGAACTGGTTTAACGCTGCTTTCCAGTCTCTCACCGGCATGGACCATTTTTTGTCCACATTGCGCAAGCCCAGATATGTAATGACCCAGTAATTTCCTGCTCATTCTCGCACCACTTGATGAGCCTAACGCTGGAGTTAAGCGGCCCGCGTCAGCGGGTCCGCTTGAATGACTCGTATGTGTATTTTTCAGCGGCATCTACTGTCTGTGTAATCAAGGTTGCGATTGTCATCGGGCCCACTCCACCAGGCACTGGTGTATATGCCGAGCATCTTTCTATAACTCCTGTCAATTCGATGTCGCCCACTCCGCCCGGATGGTAACCAGCATCAATGACAATAGCGCCATCTTTGATCCAGTTGCTTTTGATGAATTCAGGCTTGCCCACTGCCCCCACTACTATGTCTGCATTTTGAATAATCTCAGGAAGCCTGTTAGTCCTGGAGTGGCATATAGTTACGGTAGCATTGGCATTCAGCAACATCATTGCCATTGGCTTACCAAGGATGGAGCTTCGGCCCACCACTACTGCATGCTTGCCCTCCACGGAAACGCCATAGTGACTGAGTAGCTGCATGACACCCATTGGTGTTGCAGACCCGTAGGCGGGCTCACCCATAGACATTTTCCCGAAGCCATGACAGGTCACACCGTCCACATCTTTATGGATAGCAATCTGGTCGAAACACCGACGCTCATCAATCTGTGTCGGAACAGGATGCTGAAGCAAAATCCCGTGCACATTGGGATTGTTGTTTAGTGCGGACACCTCTGCAAGTAATGCCGCGGTGGTGGTAGCTTGAGGAAGTGTGATTTTTAGAGACTCCATTCCAACTCTCTCACACGCATTTCCTTTCATCCTGACATAGGTTGCGGAAGAGGGGTCATTTCCTACCAAGATCGTAGCCAATATTGGGGTAGACCCATTTGTTCGTTCTTTGATCTTGGTCACTCGCTCAGCTAACTCTTGCTCGATTTTTCGAGACAGCGTCTTGCCGTCCAGTACAACTGCCTTCAATGTGTGTCTCCTTTTATATCCGATCCACGGTGCACATAACGCCGCAGATCAGCGGCAAGACCAAGCTGGCGCAGCTTTTGCGTCGGCGAAAGGTATGACCGCTTGGGTTTGTCCGTCTGCATCGCCTTGTTATGCGCCGTCTGCGGTGGCTTGTCGCTTTGCCAATGCATACCGATTCTCTCTTACACGAAAGGCATCTTTTCCGCCTTCCAGGAACAAGCAAACAGCTTCTCGAATCCCCATGGCTGCGCCCATATCGGAATGCTCAAGTGCGCCCGAAGAATAATGAATAAGCGGGTATGGCTGGGTTGCAGGACGCTCCGCTGATGCGACTATGACCTGCTCCGCGTCCGTGGCGACAACTAGGTTCGGGTTATGCGTGATGAGTATGACTTGACGCCTCATCTTGGCCTTCTGGATGTATGGAACAAGTTGCTCAAAGACCGATGAGTTATCCAAGTTGCCTTCGGGCTGGTCAATTAGAAGTGGACGAGTGTCATCCTCATCCATTAATAGATACAGCACTAGCAACGCGATCCCTCGGGTTCCTGGGGAAAGATTCTCAAGGTCGGTGTCGCCGTATCGAATTTTATAGCTTAGCGATATGTGATCGGTGGAGAAAACCCAATCATAGAGATCAACCAATGAAAGTCTGGGCAAACCATATTTCTCCGGAAATGTGTCAACAGCAAGGCATGACAACAAATTTTCCAGAGCAGATCGAATCGACTCAGTTTTACCACTCTTCCAAGCAGGCAAAAGTTCTTTATCAACGATTCTTAAGGTATCAGCTTTCTGCTTCTCAACTCCCGACCTTCTGTTGTCAAAGAAGCCATCAAATTTTGACCACCATCTATCTTTATCGATTTGATAACCAACTGAAACACGAAATTGCATATCTTCGCCGAGGGAGTCTATTGCCACCTGCAGAGGCGAATACAGTTCGGAGAGACCTTCCTCATCTTGTCCCAGCGCATCAAACATTTCAAGGTACAGGGATATTTGACGCTCCTTTAGGCTTTGCAGGGATTTGGTTAGCGCCCCATCAATTCTATCCAATTCTTTCTTTAGACGTTCAGCATTTGATTTTGCGCTAGATATCTCTTTTTGCAAATCTAGAACCCGCTTCTTCGCTACTTCGTCCTTAGCGAGCCGCTCTTCGAGACCTTTGATCACATCTTGCAGTTTCGCTAAAGAACCATCTGGTGGCGGTAGCGATTCTTCACCTAATTTAAGATCGATTTGCTTTCCAATATTTTTTGATGTGTTTGTAAGCCTCTCGACAACCGACTCATTCCAAGCGGGTAGCATTATTACTTCAAGATTATCCAAAAGATTTAGAGGGGAGAGCCTCTTCGCAATAGCTTTAACGGCATCTCGCGTTTGCTCCTTAAGCTCTGCATAACGTGCTAGCTCATCATCTAACCTTCTTTTATTCCTGCGCAATTCCGAGATTGACTCTTCTAACGTTTTACGTTGCTCGCGAGCAGCATCAAGTTCTGCAAGTACTTTGCTGTCCACGGTAGAGGAAGCTTCAGGAAGTTGTTTTTCCAATTCCTGGACCTTAAGTTCAGCCTCCTTCCTTAGTATCTCTTTTTGAGGACGCTCCTGGACACTTCTGGCATTTGACTCAACATCTTTGTGCAGAGCGGCCAAGTCACCTCTAAGTCGGCTCTGACGAGATTTAGACGCTGATTCCCGTGCGTTTCGCAATTCACTAAAAGATGAATACCCCTCCCTTTGTACTTCGCTGAGTTTGGAAAAAACAACTTCCTCGATAGCGCGCTGAAGCTCTATGCCTTGGTGGTCAGCGGAGCAAAGTCGTTCAACAAAATCCTGCGACAGGTAGCGCACCCTGGGGCGTCCAGCTGAAAAAGAGTCGGTAGGTAATGTTGCTTCTGTCTTCTCACCGCTTCCCCATTCCAGTTCAATCTTGACGCCTTCTAAATGTACCGCGCCTTTATTAATGAATGACGATTGTGAAGATCGATCGAGGGGGGCTCCACTAGCAAATGCGATCAAGTCTGCAATTGCCGTCTTTCCAGAACCTTTTTCTCCAATTACAGTAATCAAGGCTGGATTTAAGTTCAGCTGCTTATCGGAGAACCAATTATCGTCACCAGAGATGCTGATCCGACTTATAACTTGTGATTTATCAGAGTGCTGAGGCGGGAATTCACCGATATGAACTCGATGTTCCGGCTCCCAAAGTACTTGACGAAGCCCGTGGAAACTGGGGTCCCCCTTGATCCAACAAAACCGATCATTGTCAGGCTTAAATAAGTCTTCAATTTTATGTGCGTCCGAACCATGTAGGCAGGGCTTTAGTGACCTATATTGACGAAGTATTTCCTCTGGCGTCGTGCTTGGTTTTTGCCCAAGGTAATGTTTTCTGTCAGATGGGTTTCCAGAAAACACAAAATCACAAAGCTTGAGAATTTCATCGCGCGTAGCCCCAAAACCGTCTAATGGAAGGCCGCTAATTCCATCCTTGCCATTTGCCACGCCTATTAGTGAATTGCTTCTTAACCATTTTTCCTTTTCAAGCCATCTCTTTATCTGGGTCTTGTCAGGCTTGAACTGTTCAATGCCAAACTTGTAGGCAGCAGCGTCGTTAAGATTTGGATTTTGAGCTCTACCAAATTTAACGAGATCGTCATGACAACATCCATACGTGGACCCGTCGTATTCGACACGAAGGTTTCTTAGTGAACCTAGGATGTGCTGGATATGCTCTGGGTCGCTTGGGTCGACTAGGAGATGCAAATTCAACGCTTTTCCATCGATTGTTGATGGGAGAATTCGAAACTCAATGTTCGGGATAAGCAACGAAATTGACTTCAGTCGATCGCTCTGAAACTTTTCCTGATGTAATTTTTGATATCCGTCGATGGCCATGTAATCGGTAACACCTAAAACCGCAATCTCATCGCTTTCGGCCGCTTTTTCTAGAGCATCTACGTAATCGCTCCATACAACACCTTGGAAAGAATTTCCCAGCATGCTCCACGGAGTGTGTACATGAAGATCCCATCGCCTCCAAATCGACCCTATAGGCCAAGGCGACGGCGAGATTTTAGATGTGGACTTCGCCATTCTAATTCAACTCCTTGATTCCAGTATGCGCATAACTATGTATTGAACCTACCGCCAAACCAGCACGCTCATATTCATCAAGAATATAAACCATACAAACCCCATTTTCCCAGCGCAGTCCAACCGTCACCATTACCCGTCCACTTGCCTTCAAAAACCTATCCGCGCCCCACAACAACAATAGCCGCACCAATACACCAAGAATTCCCAGCGACACAGAAGACGTGAATATTCACACTTTCCCCCTAACGCACCCGCCTTACCACCCAGTTTTTTGCGCCCCCACCGTCTCTCTCAAAGAACAGCAAAACTGTTCCCACTAACTTTTATCAATTAAACAGGAGACCACCATGGTCCAGGAAAACCGTTCCCACCTGCAATTTTCCCCCGAGAAGCAAGCCCGCATCCGCGCTCTGGCGCTGGAGCTGCGAACCGAACTGCTGGACGAGCTGTCGCACCTCACCCCGGCCGATCGTCACGAGTTGCCCAAGATGGGCGAGAAGTCCGTGTCCTTTGTCATGCGCACGCATGAGCACATGCACAAGAACGCCGCGCTGGTGCCGTCCTATGTGGATGTGTCGCTGCTGGATGTGGATATGGAAACCGTGAACATGATGCGGGATTACGAGCAATTGCTGCTGCCGGTGCTGACCGCGATCCAGGACACCATGATGCTGGCGGGCAGTGAAGCCTATCAGGCCGCCCTGCTGTTCTACCGCGCAGTGAAAGGCGCCGCCCAGGCCCGGGTGCCCGGCGCCGAGGCGATTTATAACGATCTGTCCACCCGCTTCCCCGCACCCCGCCGCGCCAAGTCCTCTCAGCCCGCCTGATATCCATCCCGTCGGGGCCG
Source organism: Gammaproteobacteria bacterium (assembly GCA_013178375.1). GTDB lineage: Bacteria > Pseudomonadota > Gammaproteobacteria > Pseudomonadales > Ketobacteraceae > Ch67. Next base: position 45,459 of record JABLXQ010000021.1, on the reverse strand, counting down.
CTGGCCGGCCCCTGATTCCCGCCGAGTGACAACAGGCTGAAAAAGTCCCCTGGCCGGCACTCAAAGTCCCCGCCATTCCACTCATTCAGGCGTAATCCACTCTTTCAGAACCCTCTCGCACGCTCTGAGAGGGTTCCTTGTCCCTGAATGACGGGTTTATCCATCCCGGAGAGTGGTCATCGGCTCAAAAAGTGTAGATTTTGACCAGCACCCAATAAAGCTCCACTCTCCGGGAAGATTGGACGACACTTGGCGAAGGCTGAATGGATTCCACGAATGAGGCAGCGTCCAGGAGGAACATCATGAACCATCTCGAAGAACAGGCCGTGCAGTGCCCCTATTGCGGCGAGACCTTTACCGTGCTGGTGGATTGTTCGGTGACAGAGCAATCCTATATCGAGGATTGCCAGGTGTGCTGCCAACCCATCCAGATGGATGTCAGCATCGAGGATGAAGCGATCTCGATCCGCACGCGACGCGACGACGAGTAAGTCGTCCGTCCATCCGGATCAGAACAACCAGTCGCCGCGCAGATACAGCAGATAATCCAGCCGCTCGACGCTAAAGCCGTTCTGGTCCGAACTGAGCCACTCCGCGCCCGCATCCAGTTCAAAATTCCAGGCTTTGTCGGGCTGATACTCCAGCCGCACCAACGGCTGCACCGACGTTTCCGCGCCGTCCACTTCCGTGAAACTGCGCTCATAGATCTGCAGTTTCGGCCGCACCCGCCAGCGGCTGTCGATGGGCACCCGTATTTCTGCTGTCACGGAATACAACTGACTGGTGGTGAGATCAGCATAACGCAGGGTGAACCAGCTCAGATCACGTTGCCACAGGATGTCGTTGGAAATCAGCTGCACGCTCAGATTGGTTTCCAGATCAGTGCCATCAAAACCCGGCACGCCGACCGACTCTTCCAGCCCCGACAGTTGCCACAGGCTGGCATCCACTGCCCAGCGATGATGGGGATGAAACCGCCGGCTGGTACCCGCAGAAACCGACTCGCTGATGGCGGAACGATCCAGCGCCACTTCTTCCAGTTCGCTGTCGGTAAAACCAAGCGCCGTCAGCTGATCAAGTTCGGTGAGGGTCTGCCCGATCAGCGCGTTGGACAGCGTGAGCACCGGCGAGCGCCGATAATCCAGCGCAACGTAATAATGGGATTCGTCCGCGCCGAACCAGTTGGCGTTCAGCATGACTGTGTTCAATTCATTGAAGTTGACGTCGTAATCCAGATACGAAAGCCAGCTCTGGTTCCGGTCGATAAAATTCACTTCGCCGCCCACTGCCTGACGATCCAGCATGCCGTTCACGGTCTGTTCCGTCACGAACAGATTGTGTTTCCAGCGTGATTGCGGTGGCGTGATGTCCAGGCTCAGGCCGTAGAGCTGGGTGTCACTGTTGATTTCGATATCGCGACTGGAAATGACGGGATGGCCCCAGATGCCGTTCACTGCGTATTGCGGCCCGAGTGATTTGCTGTAACGCACGCCATCGTAACGCCCCAGCATGCCTTCGCCGTTGGTGGTCTGGCGGCCGGCGCGCACCTGCTGTCCGGTGGACTTGTGATAAACATCCGCATAGGCAGTGCTGAGGCGCTCGGGCTCCGGCGTTTCGTCGTTGAAATCGTTCCAGTAGCCGGCCGACACCAGCACCTTCACATCCATTTCTTCACCGCGATGACGGCCATTCAGATTCACGTCGGTGATCCAGGCCGATTGCAGGTTTTCCCACTCGCCCACACCCTGATCGGAACTGTAATGCTGGTAGGAATTGCTGAGCACTCCAAACCAGCGGGTGGTTTCCTTCTCTGCCTGCGGTTTGGCTTTGCGTAATTCCGGTGGCGGCACTTCCTGCATCAACGCGATGCCTTCCAATCGCTGGCGCACTCGAGGCACGCCGGCTGCGTCGGGATATTCATTCAGGTACGCCTGATAGATTTTTGCCGCCCGGTCGTAATCCTGCTGCCGTTCCAGCGCGACACCCAGATATTCCAGCGCATCCTGCTGCAGGGGATGGGGCGGTTGTTCCAGGATCGCGCGGTAAATTGTGACGGCGCTTGCGGTGTCACCCCGGGCCAGTGCGGACTTTGCCTGTTGCAGTTGCTGGTTGATGGCCTGGGTAGCGGCGGAATCTTCCGGGCGGATGGTGACCAGCAGCGTTCGACGATTGGCGCCGATCTGAAACGTGCAGCTCACTGTGTTCTGAAAGTACAGCTGCACCCACAGCTGGTTGGCCACCCATTCCGATGTCACGCTTTCCAGCGGCAATGTCGCGGTGGCGTCCCACAACAGCTTTTCCGCCGAGAACCGTTCCTGCTGCGATTGCAGGGAAAATCCTGGTTGCAGACGCACGCCGCAGCGCTTGCCGGCGTTGCTTTCCACCGCTGCCATCTGGAACGCATTCGCCAGCAGAACCTGAAAGCCGGCGTTGTCCGGTTTTTCATACAGCACGTTGATGCCTTCCACCCACGACGGAGCAGCGTGCACCGTCCCCGCCATCAGCAGAAGCGTCAGCACTATCCTCCACGCCAGCCAGCTGCGCGACTGCAGGCGATTGATCTCAGAACTCGCCATCGCCAACCCTGTGCTCGCCGGTACGGAATTCGCGCACGGTGCCGAATGTGCTGTCGTTGTACAGGTGGCAGGCGCCGGTGCAATCCCGCAGTTCGCTCACCGTGTATCGAATGGTGGGTGAATCCACTTTTTTATGTGAATCCATTACAAAGTTGTTGGCATGGCAGCCGGCGCAATCCGGTTGGTATGCCGGGAACGTCCAGACATTCACTTCCACATTCCCTTGGTGGCAATCGTTGCAATCCAGTTGCTGCGCGTGATTGCCCGGATAGCCGCTGCCTTGATGCATGTAGGTAACAGGCGACCAGCGAGTGGTGACATGACAAAAATCACAGTCGCGATTCGTCACAAAATGCCCGTTGTTCTTGCCCGTGGCGGTGGTGCCGTTATGACAGGATGAGCAATTGCCCGTAACCGATCCGTGATCAAAATTCGCCGGCGTCCAGGCCTGGGTCATGTGACAGGTATCGCATTCGGCCATGGTCAGCAGGTGATTCTGGTGTTTGCCTGTGGCTGTCGTTCCGTTGTGGCAGGATGAACAAGGCTGGGTAATGCCGCTGTGATCGAAGCCGGCCGGTGTCCAGGCGCGGGTGGTGTGGCAACTGTCGCATTCGGCGTTGGTCATGACATGATTGCCAGGCTTGCCAGTGGTCGTGACATTGTTGTGGCAACTGGAGCACGCAGCAGTAATTCCAGCGTGATCGAACCGCGCCATCGTCCAGTTAATAGTGTTGTGGCAGCTGTCGCACTGATCGCTGCTGACGACGTGATTGGCTGGCTTGCCCGGTTGCACGGTACCGTTGTGACACTGCACGCAAGTGCCCTGCGTCTGGCTGTGGTCGAACCGGGTAACGGAATCCCAGGCGTCCGGGCGGTGGCAGTCAGCGCAGGCGTTGGTGGTGAACATGTGATTCAGGGTCTTGCCGCCGCCGGGGATTTGCGAGCTGCCACCGTGACAGGCGAAGCAATCGGTGGGCGTGCCCTTGAAGCGGCCGTTCACATGACAGACTTCGCACTCCACATATTCATGAAAGCCGCGCAGTTCGAATCGGGTGGCATCGTGATCGAAATCGGCCGCCTGCGCGGCATTACCGAACAGCGCGCCGCAAAGCAGAACGCCGCCGAATAAAAAAACATTCGCCAGCAAACGCATTACAGATTGAGTCCACGTTGCAATTCGGTTTGCCATGGCCGGTCACCTCATTTCAAGCGTGGAAAAATCGCGGGTATTGTGGCAGGTATCGCACTGCCGTCCGTAGGCGCCACGGTGCACATCATCCGCCTGATGACACTGGCCACACTGCTGACCCTTGAGCTGCGACAATGTCTGGTCGTGGCAGCCGTCGCACGCCAGCCCCTGATGCGCGCCCGTGAGCGGAAATGGCGTCTGTTTGTCGTGATCGAAACGCCAGCTTTTCCAGGCGGCTGGATGATGGCAACTGCCGCAGTCGTCGCCGAGTTTGCCCTTGTGTGCGTCATCCGTGCGGTGGCAATCCACACAGGCCGATGCCGTACCCGCAAACCGGGTGTTCTCGTGACAGCTCTCACAGGCCGAAGTGGCGTGCATGCCCAGCAAGGGAAAATGCGTCAGCTCATGATCGAACTGGACGTTGTCATGCCAGCCGGATTCGCTGTGACATTGCTGGCATTGCGCACCCAATGATTTGTTGTGCACATCATCCGCACCATGACAGGCAATGCAGGTGGTGTCCTTGATCGGCGTATTCACATTGCCCTGGTGGCACTGAGTGCACTGGGCATTCATGTGAGCACCGCGCAACGGGAAACTGGTTTTGCTGTGATCAAACCGGCTCTTGCCCCAGCTGTTCACTGAATGGCACTGATCACACTGCTCGCCGTTCTTGCCGAAATGCACATCGTTCTGGCGATGGCAGCCGACGCAGGTCTGTGGCAGTTCTTTGGCAACGGTGCCAGGCTTGTGGCAGGTGGAACATTGCAGTGTGCTATGTGCACCGGCGAGGTGGAAATCCGTATCGCGGTTGTGATTGAAGCGCGCGGATTTCCATTTTTCTGTGCTGTGACAGGAATCGCATTGCGTGCCAAAGGTATTCAGGTGCACGTCGTCGATCTTGTGGCAACTGACGCAGGTGGTTTCGGCCTGTTTGTAATCACTGCCGCGGTGACACTGGCTGCATTCCACATTGCCGTGCGCGCCCTTGAGCGGAAACAGCGTTTTGCTGTGGTCAAACACGGTTTTGCGCCAGCCTTCGGCGGAGTGGCAGTTGGCGCATTGTTGGCCCTGACTGCCCTTGTGCACGTCATCCTTGCGATGACAGTCGATACACTGCTGCGGCGCTTCGCGGAATTTTTTGCCTTCCATATGACACTGGTTGCAGGCCACGGGCTGATGCAGCCCCTGCAACGGAAAATCCGTGAACTGGTGCGGGAACCCGTGCGGATTCAATTGCACGATGTCGGCCTTCAGGCCCTGGTGTTCGGAATGGCACAGGCGGCATTCGCTGTTGGCAATGCCCGGCTTCATGCCATGAAATCCGGTTTTGGCGCTGATGTCCTGCGCAACGTCCTTGTGGCAATCCACGCACAAGGCGTTCTGATTTTCCTGCTTGAAATCGCTGTGGCAGCTTTTGCAGTCTTTTTCGTACTTGCTGTGCGCCTGGCTCAGATCGCCCGGGCTCAGCATGCGCTCCAGATTCAGGTCGATGGCGTTCGCCTGCAGCGGCAGCAGCATCAATAAAACGAGGAATAGCCAGGCGCGCATCTGCATTGCTCAGTACCGGTGCACCGCCCACACATGCACCACGGCGGTAATCAGCATCATGATGAAGAAGGGCATATGAAGAATGTGCCACCAGGACAGCAGGCGCTCGAAAAACTGCAGCTGCGCCAGTTTGCGCAAGGTGTCCAGATACTGGTTCAGGGTTTTATGCGAGTCACGCCAGAGTTGTTGCAGATCCGCCTGCTGATGGCGCTGGATGGCAAGCCGGAAGCGCAGCCGGTAGTACCAGCGCCGGGGTGCCGCCAGCACGGCGCCACTGACGGACATGTTTTCCGGATTCTGCGGCAACAACTGGCTATAGAACTGGTCCACCCGTGCTGCCATGTCCGGGTAGCCGGCAAATAACTGGCGCAGTTGCAGCTGTTGCTGCCGCGCCGCTGCCAACAGCGCCTTGCCACTGGCTTTCTGGCCATACAGCCCCAGGTGCACCTTGCTGTAAAAATAGCGGCCGATAACCCCGCTCGCCACCACCAGCAGCATGCACACCAGTGCCACTGAACTGTTCAGCGAACCCATCTGGAAATTGCAGTGAAATAGGATCGACACCGGGCCGAGAATGCCCAGCATCATATGCACGCGGAACCAGTATTTGACCGGCACCAGACGCTGCAATGTCCGGGTGCGCTTGGCCAGTGGATAGGTCAGCAGCAGCAACATGCAGGTCACGCCAAGAATACCCAGGCTGTAACCCAGCCCGGTTTCAGCACTCAGCACCAGATCGTGGCGTCGAGCGTAACCCCAGCCCACCAGCAACAATACCGCCAGCGCAAATGCAGTGGGCGCCAACGGCTTGCGCCCAGGCACGATGGGAGTGGCGGTTACGACAGGCGTTGCCGCGAGAATCTGCTCAGCCGGCATCGGATCTCCAGAATTCAACAAGTTCAAACAGGATCAAACGCGGAATAGGCCGCGACATTCGGCAAACAGCTTGTCTTAACACTAATCCCCGATTCTTAAATAACCCTTAAGAATTCTGTGCTATTTTTTGTTCTGCCAAAAGCGACACAGCGCTGTCTGCGTTTTTTGCGAATCACATCACACTCAAAGGCTCACTTACGTTGGATGACCTGATCCCGCTGCTGATCTATCTGCCGCCCCTGCTGCTGATTGGCGGCGTTTACATTTATCTGCAGAAACGGCGCGACAAAGCGAACCTGACGCTGCTGCAGGAAGCGCGCGAGTCCGGCCTGCATGAGCCGGCGTCGCTGCACCCTGTCATCGACACTACCCGTTGCGTGGGCTGTGGCGCCTGCGTGAATGCATGCCCTGAACACGACGTACTGGGGCTGATCCAGGGCAAGGCCCAACTGATCGGCGCGGCCAACTGCATTGGCCATGGCGCGTGCCAGAAGGCCTGTCCGGTGGGTGCCATCGATCTGGTATTCGGCACCGCGACGCGGGGCGTGGACATTCCCCTCATAGCGGCGGATTTTCAGACCTCGGTTCCCGGCATCTATATCGCAGGCGAGCTGGGGGGCATGGGCCTGATCCGCAACGCGATCGAGCAGGGCCGTCAGGCCATGGAAGCCATGGTGAAAGCACTTCCAAAACGCAGTGATGCACCGCTGGATGCGGTGATCGTGGGGGCCGGGCCGTCGGGGCTGTCCGCTGCACTGGCAGCGAAAGCGGCCGGCATCCGCTACATCACGCTGGATCAGGAGGCGACACTGGGCGGCACGGTGGCGCATTTTCCCCGGGGCAAACTGGTGATGACCCAGCCCGCCACGCTGCCGCTGGTGGGAAAAGTGAAGCTCACTGAAACCAGCAAGGAACATCTGCTGGCGTTCTGGGATGACGTGCTGCAGCGGCATCCCCTCAACATGGCACTGGGGGAACAGGTTCAGCACATCGAGCGCACTGCGGGTGGATTTCTGGTAACCACCGGCAACCGGCAATATCAGTGTCATCAGGTGCTGCTCGCCATTGGCCGGCGGGGCACGCCGCGCAAACTGAATGTGCCCGGCGAGGATGCCAGCAAGGTGGTGTACCGGTTGATCGATCCCGAACAATATCGCGGACAGGCCGTGCTGGTGGTCGGAGGTGGCGACAGCGCGCTGGAAGCAGCCATCAGTATCGCCGACGAGCAAGACACACAAGTCACGCTGGCGTATCGCGGCGATTCCTTCAACCGCGCCAAGGCGAAAAACCGCGAGCGGGTGCAGGCGCTGGTTCAGGCCAAAAAAATAGACGTATTTCTTAACAGTTCACCTGCCACCATCGAAGACAAGGTGGTGATCCTGCAAACGCCCGAGGGCGTAAAGGTCATCGCCAATGACAGCGTGATCATCTGCGCCGGCGGGGAATTGCCAACCGGATTTCTCAAAAAAATCGGCATCAACGTGGAAACCAAATATGGCACTGCCTGAATCAGCGCGCCGGATCTGGTTGCCGTTTTTGCTGATCTTTTTTGTGTTGCCCGCGTTCGCCAGCAATGACGTATGGCAGGACTACTCAGCCCATATTCGCCAGCGACAATATGCCCAGGCCGCCCAACTGATCGAACCGCTGGCACGATCCCGCGACCCGAAAGCCTGCTATGAACTGGCACAGCTGTATCGCAATGGCACCGGGGTGAAAAAGGATGTGACTAAAGCGCGGCAATTGCTGGAAACCGCCGCGCAGCAGGGACAGGCCGACAGCCAGTATCTGCTGGGCGTGTTCTACAGCAAAGGCATCGGCGGCGCCAAAGATCCTCAACAGGCACAACGGTATCTGCAACAGGCTGCAGCACAAAAGCACGACAAGGCGGAAAAAGCGCTGGAACAGCTGGGAGCAGTCGCCGGCCATTCCAGCCTTGATGCACAGCAGGTGACGAATGCTGCGCTGAAAGGTGATCTGGCCACACTGCGCACCGCCATTGCGGCCCGGCAATTTCTGGATGCCACGGACAGCAACGGCAACAATCTGCTGGCGCTGGCAGCCTCGCGCGGCCAGCAACCGGCGGCGGAATTGCTGAAACAGCAGGGCATCAATATCAATCAACAGAATCACAACGGCGAAACGGCGTTGCATCTGGCGGCCGCAGCGCAGGATCAACCCATGCTGCGCTGGCTGCTGGACAACGGCGCCAAACCCGATATTCGCAACAAACTGGGCAGAACGCCGTTGCATATTGCCGTGGAAAAAAATGATCCCGCGATGGTGGAATCCATGCTGAGTCATCATGCCGACCCGCTGATTGCGGACAACGCGGGCAACACCGCCGTGCAGCTGGCGCAGGCGCGTCAAAATGCTGCAGTGCTGTTGGCCTTTCAGCGCCGTGGCGTGACAACGGCGCCCGATTCGGCATTGCAGCAACGGGTGGCGGCAGCACGCCAGACAACGGACGATATTGCCCCATTGCAACTGGCTGTCGAGCGGGGCGATCTGGCGCTGGTAAAGGCCCTGCTCAACGACACCCCCGATCCCTGGCGGCCCAACGCCCAGGGCCACACGGTGATCACCCTGGCTGCGCAACAGAAGCAGTCACAGATTCTTGCTTACCTGCTGCAATCAGCCAAAGGCAAAGGCCTGACGGGCCCCCACGGGCGCAACGCATTGTTCTTTGCTGTAACCGCTGATCGCCGCGACAATCTGGCGCTGCTGCTGTCCTGCGGGGCCGACCCGCTCCAGCTGGACGACAACAAAAAAAACGCCGTCACCTTCGCCCTGGAAAATGGTTCTGCTCTTTCGTCTGATCTGCTGAAGCCAGTGCCAAAATCGCGCTGGCAGGCGGAATGGTTGCCGCTGGCCGCGCGACGGGGATTGCTGGACGTAACCCTCACGCTCATCAATGGCGGTATCGATCTGAATGCGCAAGACAACCGGGGTGGCACAGCGTTATGGCATGCCGCCAGCCAGGGCCAGGCCCGCGTGGTCAAGGCATTATTGCAACATGGCGCCGACGCCAGCATTGCAGACAATGGCGGCAACACACCGCTGCATGCGGCAGCGAGTGGCAAGCAGGAAGACATCGTGCAACAGCTTATTCCCGCGACAGTGCAAGGTAAGCAACTGGATGCACTGAATCAGGCTGGCAGCAGCGCCTTGCATCTGGCTGCCGGCGCCGGTCGCAGCAGCCATGTAAAACTGCTGGTCAGCGCCGGCGCCAACAAGGATCTGCGCGACAGGAACGGCAACACGCCGTTAATACTGGCCGTGCTGGCACATGATCCCGCAACGGTGAAAACGTTACTCGACGCCGGTGCATCGCTGAAAAAACGCAACAACAACAGCCAGGATGCCCACGCCATCGCCACGCAGCTGGATTACCGGGAAATCGCCGCGCAACTGCAACAGGCCGAGGAACAGTCCGGGGTCATGTCCATTTTCCGCTAGCCGTCATGAAAAATCCGTCGTCGCCGGTTCCACCAGATTGTCATCCTCGGATTTATTCGCAGTAGACCGCACATAGTGGCCATAGGGCGCCAGCACGCCATGATATCCAGGCACCCGCAGGATCTTGGCCTTCATCAATTCGCCCGCTTCCTCCGGTGACAGATCGTGGCCGGTATTCAGCACAAAATAGCCGACCGAATCCCCTTCCGCGCCCGGCACAATGAAGTGATCCAGCACCACATCCTCGAACACCGCGTCATGCTTGCCCGCCATCAGCAACGCGGTATAAGCGAAATGTCCGCCCATCACCCAGGAATCGCGGCCATACATTTTCAACGGCACCGGCGCGACGCCGGCAATGCTGGCCACACCATTGAGCATGTCATTGAATGCGGCACCCACCACATCGCTGAGCCCGGCACGCACCACCGAGGGCGCAGAACCCGCCGCCTGCAGCTGTGGCGCCAGGAAAATACTATTGAGAATCCAGCCGATGGGACCAATCACATAGGACACGATTTCGATCAGCTTCACCCACCAGGGCAGATTCACATCCACGTCGATACCGGAGGTGAACACATCCACCCGGCCACCGCCCTTGTAGTGACGCATGGCACCGGAATCCAGGAAATACCAGCGTTTCCAGAACAGCAGCAGCACGCCATCCCAATTGATGTCCGCCACATCTTTTTCCGCCTTCCCGTGCATCTCGATACCCAGCGGATGCATGCGCATTTGCAGCGATTTGATGGTGGCCCCTTCGATTTCCTGGCCGGTCATTGCGGTGGTCTGGGCACCCAGAATCATGTCCATTGCGTTTTGCGCGATCACCATCTGCAGGCCCGTACCTCGCGGCACGATAGAGCGGTCACCGGGCAGACGCGCATCCTCGCCCGGCAATGCCAGGGTGAACAGCAGACTCACCACAGTAGTGCGATGCTCGACATGATCCAGATAAGGTTTATCCGGCTGGCCACGGGGGAATTCCACATACTGCCGTTCCAGCGTGGATGGTTTGGCCAGATAAAACCCGCACGCCCAGGTGTCTCGCGCCGGCGGCTCCTCAAAGGCCGGCTCGAGTTGCGTGATCAGACCTTCGAACAGGGGCAGCTTCACACCCGCCAGCGCGTCTTCCAGTTTTTTCGCCAGCAGTTTGTTGAACACCCACTCAAACCAGCCCGGATTGGCGTCCTCCATCAGGCCCAGCTTGATGCCGGCGGCAGGCACCTCCCCTTCCGTTTCCACCACTTGCGGCAGGATTTCGATCCAGGCGCTCAGCGGCACCGGATCATTGTCGTACTGACTGACTTCGCCCGTCAGCAACGCGCCAAGGCGGGGAGTTTCACCGTCATACTTCACCACCACCCGCGGCTGCAGCAGTCGCGCATGCAATAAATTGATGGTCTCACCACCAACCTCGATGCCCAGATTGATTTCCGGCGGAATGGCGCTGGCTTCGTACAGATGCACCAGAATGCCGTTGATGATCTCGACATCCAGCCCCACCGCGATTTTGACGTCTCCCAGATTCATGGCTTTCCGATCCCTGTTGATTGAACGATGACTGCAAAAAAACACAGTAACCAATCCATCAGCGCCCGATATTGATCAGGCGCAAGAATCAAAAAGACGAACCGGGAATAAGGGCTTACGACAGGTATTGCTGGTGAAAACGCAGATGGTCTTCGATGAAGGTGGCGATGAAATAGTAGCTGTGATCGTAACCCGCGCGATAATTGAGCGTCAGATCGACGCCGGCGTTTGCACAGGCCTCCAGCAGCAATTCCGGTTTGAGTTGCGTGTGCAGGAATTTGTCCGCCAGCCCCTGCTCCACCAGGATCGGCTTGTCGAAGCTGCGGTCAGTGATCAGCGCAACCGCATCGTGAGCACGCCATGCAGCGCGATCATTCCCCAGATAACCGCCCAGCGCCTTTTCGCCCCACGGACACTGCGACGGCGCGCAGATCGGTGAAAACGCCGACACGGACTTGTATTGTTCCGGATGGTTCAGCGCCAGCGTCAGCGCGCCGTGACCGCCCATGGAGTGGCCGGAAATTGCCTGCCGTTGCAGATCCAGGGCAAATTCAGCGCCCACCAGCTGCGGCAATTCCTGCTGCACGTAACGGTACATGCGGTAATGGCGATCGAACGGGGCTTGCGTTGCATCCACATAAAAGCCTGCACCCAGACCAAAATCCCAGCTGGCGGCCGGATCACCCGGCACACCCTCGCCACGGGGACTGGTGTCCGGCGCGACGATGGCAATGCCCAGCTCCGCCGCCATCCGCTGCGCGCCAGCCTTGGTCACGAAATTCTGGTCGGTGCAGGTAAGGCCCGACAGCCACCACAGCACCGGCACTTTTTTGGTCGCTGCATGGGGCGGCAGAAACACGGAAAAAATCATGTCGCACGCACACGCCTCCGAGGCATGCTGCACCCGCAACTGCCGGCCATCGAAACAGCGGATATCTTCCAGAATCTGCATTGAGCGCACTCCGATAGTGAGAGAAGAGCGGCGGGGGCAAGGATGCTGGACACGCCGTGAACCCATCCATGGGGGCTGCACAGCGACATCCATGTCGCTGTGCGTCCAGCATCCTTGCCCCCGCCGCTCTTCCCACTCGATTTAGTAAATGATGACCGACCGAATCGCCTTGCCGTCGTGCATCAGATCGAAGGCTTCATTGATGCGGTCCAGCGGCATGGTGTAGGTGATGAATTCGTCGATCTTGATCTCACCCTTCATGTAACGGTTCACGTAGTCCGGCAATTGGGTGCGGCCTTTCACACCCCCAAACGCACTGCCGCGCCACACGCGCCCGGTCACCAGCTGGAACGGCCGCGTGGATATTTCCTGGCCCGCGCCCGCCACGCCGATGATGATGGATTCACCCCAACCCTTGTGGCAGCACTCCAGCGCCGACCGCATGACATTCACATTGCCGATGCACTCGAAGGAATAGTCCACGCCGCCATCGGTGAGATCCACAATCACGTCCTGGATCGGCTTGTCGTATTTTTTCGGATTCACACACTCAGTGGCGCCCAGCATCCGCGCCATCTCGAATTTGTCTTCGTTGATATCGATCGCCAGAATACGCGACGCTTTCGCCATCACCGCGCCCTGGATGACCGACAGACCAATGCCGCCCAGACCAAACACCGCCACAGTAGAACCCGGAGTGACCTTCGCCGTATTCAGCACCGCGCCGATGCCGGTGGTGATGCCGCAACCCAGCAGACAGACTTTATCCAGCGGCGCCTCCTTGCTGATTTTCGCCACGGAAATTTCCGGCAGCACGGTATATTCGGAAAACGTCGACGTGCCCATGTAGTGATAAATGGGTTTGCCATTTTTGCTGAAACGCGAGGTGCCATCCGGCATCAAACCCTTGCCCTGGGTGGCGCGGATTGCCTGACACAGATTGGTCTTGCCCGACAGGCAGAATTTGCACTTGCCGCACTCCGGCGTGTACAGCGGAATCACATGATCGCCCACCGCGACACTGGTAACGCCCGGCCCCACTTCCACCACCACGCCAGCGCCCTCGTGGCCCAGGATGCAGGGAAAAATACCTTCCGGATCGGCGCCACTCTGGGTGAACGCATCGGTATGGCACACACCGGTGGCCGTCAGCTTCACCATCACCTCGCCGGCGCGGGGCCCTTCAAGATCCACTTCCTCGATACTTAATGGCTGGCCTGCGGCCCAGGCGACGGCTGCGCGTGTTTTCATGGGAAAAATCCTGTTGTTGGAATGAGAGTGGTAGCGAAAGCAACTGTTGCGAGGCTACTGCAATTTGACAGGGTTGACCAGTCAGAGCGGCTGGCCATCCCAGGGACAATACTGCCACGAAATATGGGCCGGCTTGCCGTTGGCGCACAGGCGCGGTTCATACAATGCATTCACCGGCAATTCGATATCCAGCTGCGCGGCAGCCTGGGTTTCACTCGGCGCCAGATTCACCCGCAGCGTGCCGGCACTGTAGGGATCGGTCACCCGGGTGCCGTCGGCCTTCACATCCTCGAACACGAAGAATTGCATGTTGCGCCCCATTTCGCCCATGGCGCGGCTCAATAGCGGTGACAACTGTGTAACCAGATTCTGCAACGTGCTGTTGGGCTGGCTCACCGGGTGCAGCGTCACCACTTCGCCCTGAGCCGGTTGCCACTGCAACTGCAGGCGCTGTTGCAGATCGGCGCGGGAGTAAAACACAAAACCGCCCAGCGCGGTAACGTCCGCCTGCACCACCGCCACCATGCTGTAAGGTTTCAACACATCCAGCGACTGCTGCGCCAGTGCCGGATTCACCTGGCTCAGGGCCGCCTGCCAGAATTCCACCGGAATCCACCAGGCCTGCACGAAGGCATAGTCACTGGTACGCAGAGCCTGGGTATCGCGGGTGAATTCATCGATCACCACTGCTTGCAGCGGTTTGCGCGCCGGCAGTGGGTGCGCTGCGGTATCGGTGGATGGTGTGTTGGCAGTCAGCGCAGAGCAGCTGAGCAGGAAAGCGGAAACGATGGCAACAAGAAAGCGATTAACAAGGGCAGCAAAACGGGTGTACGGCATGACAAGTTCCCCAACAGCCAGCGACCCGGCCCCGGGATTTCACTTCAGGCCACGCCGCAGACAGGACAGTTCCGGTTTTTGTTAAGTTTGATTTCCCGAAATTGCATGCGCAGACCATCCAGCAACAGCAGGCGCCCCACCAGTGGGGTGCCAAAACCGGCCAGCACTTTTAAAGCCTCCGTTGCCTGAATGCTGCCGACAATGCCGACGATGGGCGCCAGCACCCCATTGCTGACGCAGCGCAGATCCTCGTCACCGGTTTCGTCGTACAGACAGCGGTAACAAGGACTGGATTCAAGACGCGGATCAAACACAGACAGCTGACCGTCCATGCGAATCGCCGCACCTGACACCAAAGGCACTTTAAGTTGCACACTGATCCGATTCAACAAAAATCGCACGGCGAAATTGTCCGAGCAGTCGACAATCACATCGGCCTGCGCGGCCCATTTCTGTGCGTTGCTGTCATCCAGCTTTTCCGCCACTGTCACAATCTCGCAGTGGGGATTGAGTTGGCGCGCACGCCCGGCAGCAGATTCCACCTTGGGCTGGCCAATGGTGTCGGTCTGGTGCGCAATCTGGCGCTGCAGGTTGCTGAGATCCACATTATCGTGATCCACCAGAATCAGCCGGCCCACACCGGCGGCGGCAAGGTAGAGGGTCACGGGTGAACCGAGCCCGCCGAGGCCCACCACCAATGCTGTTGCAGCGCGCAATTTTTCCTGGCCTTCCACATCCAGCTGCGGCAGCAGAATCTGGCGGCTGTAGCGGAGGAGTTCTTCGTCGGTCATCATGGGTGAAAATCCCCGTTTTCCGAGTCCGTTGCGTGAGTTCGTACCAATATCACACTCTTAAACTTCAGAACCATCGTCCCAGCGTCACCCGCTCATTCCCACCCAGATCCCGCCGCGTTTCCACAGCGTGAAATCCGCGCGCCTGCAACAACCCGCGCACCGCCGCTCCCTGATCATATCCATGCTCCAGCAACAACCAGCCGCCTGAACAAAGATGATCCGGCGCCGCCGCCACGATCTCACGAATAGCATCCAGACCATCAACGCCGGACACCAGCGCACGCAACGGTTCAAACCGCACCCCGGCTCCCGCCAAGTGTGGATCATCCGCGCGAATATAGGGAGGGTTGGAAACAATCAGCTGGAATTTTTCCGCACCCAGATCCCGCAGCCAGCAGGATTCCCGCATACCGATCGCCAGACCCAGCCGCTGCGCATTACGCTGCGCCAGCGCCAGACTGGTCGCATCGATATCCGTCGCCAGCACCTGCCACTCAGGCCGCTCGCTTTTCAGCGCCAGCGCGATGGCACCCGTACCGGTGCCCAGATCCACCACATTTTTCGCCGCCGCATCCAGCAACTCCAGCGCCGTTTCCACCAGCAGCTCCGTATCCGGCCTCGGCACCAGCGTATCCGCCGTCACCTCCAGCTCAAAATTCCAGAACCCCTGGCAACCACCAATATACGCCACCGGCTCGCCGGCTCGCCGCCGCGCAATCCACCCGCAATATTTCTGAAAATCGGCGTCTGGCAGAACCTGCTCCGCGAACGCCCGCAGCCAGGTCTGATTTTTTCCCAACAGATGCGCCAGCAACCACCGGGCATCCAGCTGCGCATCGTCCGCAGGGCTCACGGCAGACAACTCCGCCACCGCCCACTGCAACGCCTGCGCGACCGTTTGCATCAGGCCGATTCCGCCAGCGCCGCCAGCTGGTCGGCCTGGTATTCATTGCTCAGCGCATTCAGCAACTCATCCATCTTGCCCTCCATGATTTCCGGCAAGCGATACAGCGTAAGGTTGATGCGATGATCCGTCACGCGGCCCTGGGGGAAATTGTAGGTGCGAATCCGCTCGGAGCGATCGCCGCTGCCCACCAGATTGCGCCGTGCTTCACTGGTTTCCTTGTGCTGTTTGTCGCGGGCATGCTGTAGCAGGCGCGATTTCAGCAACGTCAGCGCCTTGGCCTTGTTCTTGTGCTGCGAACGCTCATCCTGGCACTCCACCACCAGGCCCGACGGAATATGCGTGATGCGCACGGCAGAATCGGTGGTATTCACGTGCTGGCCACCGGCGCCCGACGAACGATAGGTATCGATGCGCAAATCTTCCGTGCGCACTTCGATTTCGGTCACCTCATCCGCTTCCGGCAGAATCGCCACCGTACAGGCGGACGTATGAATACGGCCCTGGGATTCCGTCGCCGGCACCCGCTGCACCCGGTGCGCGCCGGATTCGAATTTCAGCCGCGAATAGACGGCGTCGCCAATCACCCGGCAGATGATTTCCTTGTAGCCGCCGTGCTCACCGTCGCTGCTGCTGACCACTTCGATGCGCCAACCCTGGGTCTCGGCATAGCGCGAATACATGCGAAACAGATCGCCGGAAAAAATCGCTGCCTCGTCGCCACCGGTGCCCGCGCGGATTTCCAGGAACACGTTGCTGCCATCGAACGGATCTTTCGGCAGCATCAGCTTCTGCAATTCCATTTCCAACATCTCGCAGCGCGACGCCGACGCTTTCAGCTCATCCTCACCCAGCGCCCGCATTTCGGGATCGCTGTCATTCATCCAGTTGCGCGCTTCCGCCATGTTCTTCAGCGTCTTGTCATAGTCGCGGTAGCACATCACCACCGGCTCGATCTCGGCAAATTCCTGCGACAGCTTGCGGAAGCGGTTCTGGTCACTGATCACGTCGGGCTGGCTCAGCAGCGCGCTCACTTCGTCGTAGCGCTCGCTGGTGTTGGCCAGTTTCATCTGGATGGATTCTTTCATGTTGCCTGTCCTGCAAGGGCGCAGCGGGCGCCGGGGGATATTCGAAAAACCGGAAACGGAAAAAGTGCGACGAGCGTCGCTAATCCGGCTTGGCGGGATCAGACAGGCCGAGCAGCATCTGCGCCCATTCCACCTGATCCAGACGGCCCTGCTCGGCGGCCTGTTTCAACTGGATGGTAGGCACGTGCATGACCTTGTTGATGAGCGCGCGGCTCATGCGCTGCAGCACTTCCTCGGGATTGGCGCCCAGCCGGATCTGTTGCATGGCGCGTTCGAATTCGGCCTGGCGCAATTCCTCCAGCCGGTCACGGTAGGCGCGGATGGTATCCACCGCACCCAGGGTTTTCAGCGATTCCATGAACTGCAGCGCGCAACGGTCCACCAGCGCTTCTGCCTGGGCCGCCGCTTCCTGCCGCTGGCGACGGTTTTCCTCCACCACCTGCTGCAGGTCGTCTACCGTATAAAGGTACACGTCCGCCAGCTCTGCCACTTCTTCCTCTATATCGCGCGGCACGGCGATATCCATCATGAACATCGGCTTGTGCTTGCGCAGCTTGAGGGCATGTTCCACCGTGCCCTTGCCCAGGATCGGCAGCGGACTGGCAGTGGACGAAATCACGATATCAGCCTGATGCAGCACCAGAGGAATATCACCCAGCGTCACGGAGCGGGCGTTGAACTCCTCCGCCAGGGCATTGGCGCGGGACAAGGTACGGTTGGCCACGATCATGTTGCCGACACCCTGCTCGTGCAGGTGCCGCGCCACCAGTTCGATGGTTTCACCGGCACCGATCAGCAGGGCGCTGGTTTTTTTCAGGTCAGAGAAGATGTGCTTCGCCAGCTTCACCGCCGCGAACGCCACCGACACCGGATTGGCGCCGATGCCGGTATCGGTGCGGATCTGCTTGGCGGCGGAAAAGGTGTGCTGGAACAGGCGGCCCAGATCAGGGCCTACGGTCTGCGCTTCCTGGGCGACCGCGAAGGCGCTTTTCAGCTGACCCAGGATCTGCGGTTCACCCAGCACCATGGAATCCAGCCCGCTGGCCACCCGCATCAGATGACGCACGGCGGCATCGTTCCAGAATTCATAGGCGCAACCGGTGATCTGGTCCACCGGCAGGGCATGATAACGGCTGAGCCAGCCCAGCAGGCGGCCGGAATCCTGCGCCTCGGCAGAGCAGTACAACTCGGTGCGGTTGCAGGTGGACAGGATGGCCACTTCCTTCAGGCGCGCGTGTTCGCGAGCCTCCGCCAGCGCGGTCATGACCCGGTCCGGCGCAAATGCCAGCTTCTCCCGCAAGTCAACCGACGCGGTTTTATGATTGATTCCGTAGGCGAGTAAAACCATGGCTCCCGTCGAACCCGAGCGGCGATGACCGCAGCGTCAACCTCTCAAAAAGTGGCGGGATTATAACACAAGGCCAAAGCCTGACCGCCAGCACCCAGCAACCCTGCTTTTTCCCGCCGATTCAACCACAAAGGGAACACCGGACGGGAATCAGCATCTATCATTGAAGGCAGGGTCTGCGCACCGGGACAATTTCCTTGCATGCGCGCACCTTTCCTGATTTGATTGAATCTGGCACAACCATGGGTCCGCCTGCATATTTATGATTTACAGACAGTTTTTCACGGCTTTATCGGTCGTCGCCCTGTTTGCCGTACAGGGATGCTCCAGCCTCAAACCCACCGATTCCGCAGCGCCCGAACCCGCCCCCGTTGCCGAAACTCCGGCCGCTCCAGCGCCGCCCGCCCGTTCCTTCGAGAAAGAAACCCTGTACGAACTGCTGCTGGCGGAATTTGCCGGCAAGCGCAACCGTGCCGATGTCGCCCTGGGCAAATACCTGAAGCAGGCCCATGAAACCCGCGATCCGCAAGTGGTCGAGCGCGCTGCCTATATCGCTCGCTACCTGGGCGCCCACCAGGCCACGCTCGACGCCGCCATACTGTGGATCGAAATCGAACCGGAAAATCCCGCACCCCGGGAACTGGCCGCCACCGAGCTGCTCCGCTTCGGCAAGGTGGACGAAGCCATGCAGCAGATCGACCTGCTGATGGGCCTCAATGGCACCGTCAACTTTGAATTCCTGCTGCAGGCCACCCGCAGCTCCAATGTCGAAACCCGCAACCGCGTGCTGGAGAAACTCACCGAGTACACCCAGACCCGCAACGACGACAAACTCTGGTTCGCCAAGGCCTCGCTGGAGGCAATGAACGGCAACCACGGTCAGGCCATCGATGATTTCGACGAAGCCCTGGACATCACCCCGTCTTACGGCAACGCCATCCTGGGACGCACCCAATCCATGATGGCCAGCGGCAATGCCGAAGACGCCCTCGAATATCTGGGCCGGAAGGCACAGGAATACCCCCGCAACAAGCGACTGGGCGTCGCCAACGCGCGCTACCTGATCCAGTACGGCAAACTGCCGGCCGCCCAGCAACAATTCGTGCGTCTGGTGGAAACCTTCCGAAGATGGCGACCTGCTGCTGTCGCTGGCCCTGCTGTCCTGGGAAAACAAGATGGAAGAAGACGCCATCCAGTATTTCAACCAGTTGATCGCCATGGATTATCGCACCGAGGAAGCCAGCCTCTACCTCGCCCGCATCGCCGAAACCCGCAAGCAATATGGCGAGGCCGAAGCCTATTACCGCAAGATCGGCAGCGGGCCCAACTACACCCTGGCGCAGATCCAGCTGGCCCTGCTGTTCTCCGAAACCGGCCGCACCAACGACGCGCTGCAGGTACTCGACGCCGCCATCGTCAACGACAAGCGGGAAGAGCTCAAATACCTGCTGGCCAAGAGCGAAGTGCTGGCCCGCGTCGAGCGCAATCAAGACGCCATCGAGGTGCTGAACCAGGGCCTCAAACAACACCCGGATGACGCGGCGCTGCTTTACAGCCGCGCCATGCTGCAGGAAAAACTGGAGCGGTTCGACCTCATGGAAACGGACCTGCGCAAAGTGCTGCAACTGCAACCGAACAACAGCGCCGCCCTCAACGCGCTGGGCTATACCTTCGCCAATCGCAACCAGCGCCTGAGCGAAGCCTGGGAACTCATCGAGCGCGCGTACTTTCTCAATCCGAACGATCCCGCCATCATCGACAGCATGGGCTGGATCAAGTATCGTATGGGCGAAAATTCTGTCGCACTGGATTTCCTGCGCAAGGCCTACGAAGCATTCAAGGATCAGGAAATTGCAGCCCACCTGGGCGAAGTACTCTGGGTGACTGGCAACCAGCAGGAAGCCATTTCCGTCTGGAAGCAGGCCCTGGAAGAAAATCCGGGCAGCAAGGTGTTGCAGAATGTCATGAAGCGGTTCAACGCCGAGCAACCCTAACCCCGAATCCCCAGTTGAAACAGTTGTGACACACACTCATCCCGGCCTGCCATCCCCATGGCGGGCAAAGTCGCTTGCCTCCACCCTGCACTGGATCACCCTGCTATCCCTCATTCTGCTCACCCAGGGCTGCGCGCTGCTGCAACCGTCAGGCACCGGCACCCTGCCGAAGCCCGACACCCAGGTCAGCTGGCTGGAACACGTGGAAAAACTCACGCTGCTGAAGGACTGGCAGATCAAGGGCAAGATCGGCGTCCGCACCAGGGACGACGGCGGCAGCGCCTACGTGGACTGGACCCAGTCCCACGACAGCTTTTATATCATCCTGAACGGGCCCCTCGGCCAGGGCACCACCATCGTCAGCGGCAACCCCAGCGGCGCCCGGCTGGAACAGTCCGATGGCACCTACATCGCCGAGTCGCCGGACCAGCTGGTGCAGGAACACACCGGCTGGGAAATTCCCATCAACGACCTGCTCTACTGGATCAAGGGTCTGCCCGCCCCCACCGGCAAACCGACACTGACCCACAACGCACTGGGCACCCTGGCCACCCTGGAGCAGGATGGCTGGAGCCTGGAATTCGACCAGTACGTATTGAGCCTGGGCACCCTGCTGCCGCAACGCATCCGCATCCGCAAAGGCGAACTGAGGGTGGTAGTGGTGGTGAAAGACTGGCTCCCGTTGACGGCTGGCGACAAAACCTGATGCTGCGCGTCCAGTCCCCCGCCAAGCTCAACCTGTTTCTGCACATTACGGGGCGACGCGCGGACGGCTACCACAACCTGCAAACCCTGTTTCAGTTCGTGGATTTCTGCGACACCCTGGAATTCACCGCCACCACCGATGGCAACATCCAGCTGGAGCCGGCCCTGCCCGGCGTCCCGGCGGAGCAGAACCTGATCGTGCGCGCCGCCCGCCTGCTACAGGAAAGCACCAACAGTCGCCAGGGCGCCCATATAAAGGTGGATAAACACCTGCCCATGGGCGGCGGACTCGGCGGTGGGTCCTCCAACGCCGCCTCCACCCTCGTCGCCCTGAATCATCTGTGGCAAACCGGCCTTTCCCGCTCACAACTCAAGGCCCTGGGCCTGCGCCTCGGGGCCGATGTTCCCATCTTCATTCACGGCCACGCGGCACTGGCCCAGGGCGTGGGTGAACAGTTCGAAAACGTCGACATTCCCGAACCCTGGTATCTGCTGGCAATCCCCGCCTGCCATGCGCCGACAGCTGAACTTTTCCAGGAAAAACAATTGACAAGAAATTCCGACATAATCACAATGTGCGCCTTCTTGGCAGGGGCCGGCCACAATGATTTCGAACCCGTGCTGAGAAAACGCTTTCCACTGATCGATCGATGCCTGCATCTGATGGACACAGTGAGCAAGGCAAGGGTGACCGGAAGCGGTGCCTGTCTGTTCAGTTCCTTCGGATCCGAACAGCTCGCCATCGCTGCACGCCAGCAACTGGCAACGCAAATGCCCGACTTTTCATTGACCGATCAAGACGTTAAATGGCAAGTCACCCGGGGCATGAATCGATCCACCCTGTTTACTGGACCGCTCGCCGGCAACGGCTAGATTCCAGGAAAAAACCTCTAATACATTTGGCGATTTTCTGGTAGTATTCCGCGCCCAGACTGATCGCCAGATCGTCAAAGCACAATTGGGCCGTCGCCAAGCGGTAAGGCAGCAGGTTTTGATCCTGCCATACCTAGGTTCGAATCCTAGCGGCCCAGCCATTTTTCCTGAACGATCCCCACTGACAGATTCAAGGTGACCCAACGTGTCCAATCTGATCATATTCACCGGCAACGCCACGCCCGAGCTGGCGACCAAGGTATGCACCCACCTGCATATTCCCCTGGGCAAGGCCGATGTAGGGAAGTTCAGCGACGGCGAAATCGCCGTTGAAATCAACGAAAACGTACGCGGCAGCGATGTGTTCATCATCCAGTCCACCTGCGCACCCACCAACGACAGCCTGATGGAACTGGTGGTCATGGCCGACGCCCTGCGCCGCGCCTCCGCCGGCCGCATTACTGCGGTGATCCCCTACTTCGGCTACTCCCGCCAGGACCGCCGCGTACGCTCCGCCCGGGTGCCCATCACTGCCAAGATCGTGGCGGATATGATCACCACCGTCGGCATCGACCGCGTTCTCACCGTCGACCTGCACGCCGACCAGATCCAGGGCTTCTTCGATATTCCGGTGGACAACGTCTACGGCTCGCCGATCCTGCTGGAAGACATCCTGAAACAGAATTACGAAAACCTGATGGTGGTGTCCCCTGATGTGGGCGGCGTGGTCCGCGCCCGCGCGGTAGCCAAGCAGCTGAACGACTGCGATCTGGCCATCATCGACAAGCGCCGCCCGAAAGCCAACCAGTCCCAGGTCATGCACATCATCGGCGAAGTGGAAGGCCGCACCTGCATCCTGGTGGACGACATGGTCGACACTGCCGGCACCCTGTGCAAGGCCGCCGAAGCACTGAAGGATCACGGTGCCACCAAGGTCGTGGCCTACTGTACCCATGCCGTACTGTCCGGTGGTGCCATCGACAACATTTCCAAATCGAAGCTGGATGAACTGATCGTAACCGACACCATCCCGCTGTCCGCTGCCAGCCAGGCCTGCGGCCGCATCCGCCAGCTGAGCCTGGCCCCCATGCTGGCCGAATGCGTACGCCGCATCAGCAACGAAGAATCACTTAGTGCGATGTTCGCTCCCAAGGACTGAACAGCGCACTTAAACCTGCCGCCGGCATCTGGTCGCAAGAGCTGGCGGATCAACCTGAAGGAGCATGCTCATGTCCAATGAGTTCACCATTGAAGCAACAACCCGAAGCGATCTGGGGAAAGGTGCGAGCCGCCGCCTGCGTCGCCTCGAAAACCGCGTTCCCGGCATCCTCTACGGCGCCGACAAGACCCCGACCCCGATTTCCGTGCTGGGCAAGGATCTGACCAAAGCGCTGGAGAACGAAGCGTTCTACTCCCACATCCTGTCCCTGAAGCTGGACGGCGGTGATGTACAGGTGGTTCTGAAAGATCTGCAGCGTCACCCAGCCAAGAACAACGCCACTCACGTGGATTTCCAGCGCATCGACGCCAGCCACAAGCTGCACATGCACGTGCCGCTGCACTTCCTGAACGAAGACAAGTGCGTGGGCGTGAAGAGCGGCGGCGGCATCGTGTCGCACCAGCTGACTGAAGTGGAAGTCGTGTGTCTGCCGAAGGATCTGCCGGAATTCATCGCGGTAGACGTGGCCGACCTGGACATGGGCAAGTCGATCCACCTGAGCCAGCTGAACCTGCCCGCCGGCGTTGAGCTGCGCGCACTGCAGCTGGGCGAAGATCATGACCTGTCCGTGGTCAGCGTCATCGCCACCCGCGCCAGCATCGGCGAGGAAGAAGCCAAACCAGCAGCCCCGGCTGCCGAGTAACATCTCCAGACAGGGCGCCGACGTTGAAAGAAGGCATCGATCTTATTGTAGGCCTGGGCAATCCGGGCCGGCAGTATGAAGAGACCCGACACAACGCCGGCGCCTGGTTTGTGGAACGCCTGGCGCGCCGATTCAGCGTCAGCCTCTCCCCCGATTCCAAATACCAGGCACTCACCGGGCGCGCCGTCATTCACGGCCGCGACATCCGCCTGCTGATCCCCGCGACTTTCATGAACCTCAGCGGCCAGTCCGTTGTACCGTTCGCCAGCTTCTACAAGATTCCACCCCAGCGCATGCTGGTGGCCCACGACGAACTCGACCTGCCCCCCGGCACTGCCAAACTGAAACAGGGCGGTGGTCATGGCGGCCACAACGGTCTGCGCGACATCATCAGCAAACTGGGCAACAACGCGGATTTCGGCCGCCTGCGCATCGGCATCGGCCACCCCGGGCACGCCAGCCAGGTCTCCAACTATGTTCTGGGCAAAGCGCCCGCCAAGGAGCAGCAGCTGATCGACGACGCCATCAGCGAAGCCATCAGCATTCTGCCGGACCTGCTCGACGGCAACGCCAGCAAGGCCATGAACCGGCTGCACGCCTTCGCAGCCACCTGACACTCATTTATTCGAATTCACTTACAGGGTACGAACACCATGGGAATCAAATGCGGAATTGTGGGCCTGCCCAACGTCGGCAAATCCACCCTGTTCAACGCGCTGACCAAGGCGGGCATTGAAGCCCAGAATTTCCCCTTCTGCACCATTGAACCCAACACCGGCGTAGTGCCCGTGCCCGATCCCCGCCAGGACGCCCTCGCCGTCATCGTGAAGCCCGAGCGGGTTGTGCCCACCACCGTGGACTTCGTCGACATCGCCGGCCTGGTGGCAGGCGCCTCCAAGGGCGAGGGCCTGGGCAACCAGTTCCTGGGCAATATCCGCGAATGCGATGCCATTGCCCACGTCGTGCGCTGCTTCGACGACGACAACATCATCCACGTGGCCGGCAAGGTGAACCCCCTGTCCGACATCGAGACCATCAACACAGAACTGGCCCTGGCCGACCTGGATGCGGTGGACAAAGCCATGCTGAGAGCAGCCAAGCTGGCCAAAGGTGGCGACAAGGAAGCCGCCGCGCGGATGAAGGCACTGGAGAAACTGCAGCCCATCCTGAATGAAGGCAAAGCGATCCGCTCCGTTGCCCTCACCGACGAAGAGAGCAAAGCCATCCGCTCACTGAACCTGCTGACCCTGAAGCCCACCATGTACATCGCCAACGTGATGGAAGACGGCTTCGAAAACAATCCGCTGCTGGACGCCGTACGCAAACTGGCAGAAGCGGAAAACGCCCAGGTGGTGCCGATCTGCGCCAAGATCGAATCCGAGATTGCCGAACTGGACGAGGCCGACAAGGCCGACTTCCTGGCGGAACTGGGCATGACCGAGCCCGGACTGAACCGGGTAATCCGCGCCGGCTACGCGTTGCTGGGCCTGCAGACCTACTTCACCGCCGGCGTAAAGGAAGTCCGCGCCTGGACCGTGAAAGTGGGCGCCACCGCGCCCCAGGCAGCTGGCGTGATCCACACCGACTTCGAGAAAGGATTCATTCGCGCCGAAGTCATCGCCTATGACGATTTTATCCAGTACAAGGGTGAAGCCGGCGCCAAGGAAGCCGGCAAATGGCGCCTGGAAGGCAAGGAATACATCGTCAAGGACGGCGACGTGGTGCACTTCCGCTTCAACGTCTGACCCGGGGCCTGGCGGCGACGAAACAGCCGTTTTTTCTTGACATTACAGGGCCGGGTTGCGAAAATCTGCGCCCTCGAATTTGGCTATGTAGCTCAGTTGGTTAGAGCACATCACTCATAATGATGGGGTCGGTAGTTCAAATCTACTCATAGCCACCATAAGCGCAAAAAAAAGCCCGGCACATTGCCGGGCTTTTTCGTTTCGGGTTCCTGCCGGGTCACATTACAACCCACTCAAACAACAGCCTGCCCCAAAAACTCACTGGACTGACGACGAATCTGTGCCAGCAATTCCCGGCGGTCCGCAATCATTTCCCGGTAGGTACGGGCAGTGGAGACACGGGTCTGGTTGTTAGTGTCGCCCTCAACCCGCGCCAGTTGCTCCTCCAGGCGCACGATATCACGCTGCACCATGGCCTCCAGCCGGTCCAGGCTGTACCGCTCACTGATGGAAGAAGTTACCTTTGGTCTTTTCATTTAAAGTTCGTCCCTAATGCCTTTAGCCCCCGAATCCCCCTCGCAGGACCAAATGATGCCATGGAATATTGACACTATTTATGGATTTAAAAAAACTAGCCTGCAAGTGGTTAATTTGCAAGCGATCCAATTTTAGCGACGAACGGCAAAGCAGCACTACTTCCGTTTTGTATGAAAATTGTTCAGGATCAATTCTTTTTGTTCCCCCCGGGGCCCATCGGGAACAGGGGGAAGGGTGTCACCTTCTCCCCCTTCAGCTCCACGATCTTGCCGACACCCTCCTTCTCGACCTCATCGATCCGGATGATGGCATGCATGGGGATGTAGCTCCGGGTAACCTCGTTGAACTGGGTCTTCAGCCGCTCTTCGGACGGGTCAACCACGACCTGGCTGCGTTCGCCAAAGAGGAAGCCTTCAATTTCGATGAATCCATAGAGATCGCTCTGATAGATGTTCTTGACATAGATCTCGTAGATTTCAGCCTGGTTGAGAAACACGACGCGATAGATGGGTTCTGCGGGCATTGAAATATCTCGGTTGCAGCCCTCGGGCGACGCTCAGGCTGTTCACTCGAAGGCTGGAAAGGGGTATTGCCGGATTATACCTTTTTTCAGGGGCTGACTGGACAAGGGATTCTCAAAATCATAGAGTTGATGCGGGCAAACAGAGGGGCGCGGATAAATCTGTCAAAACACAGGTTTATCTACTTCAGCCTAGCTACAGCACTAAGAAAACAATCGCTGAACAACAACAATTACTGACGAAACAGACACTGTACGCGTGGGAGCAATCAGTGGCTGTCGCACGTCACTAGGCCATGAATTATAGTGATGCCCGAAGGTCATTCGCTGACCTTAATCAACAGACTGCATGAATAGTCGCCGCGTTCTCCCTATCGCGGCAGTTGCGTTTATGATTTTCAGTAATTGGCGTTAGGCTATGCGCCAACTCGTTTTTGCCCGCCCTGGAGTCAATCGGGGGTGGGGGTCGTCTACTATTGTCCGTCGCTTTTCCCTGCATCTGATTACCGCCAGGTAACTTCAGTTCCGTGTGCTATTCGCATGGAAATGATTTGGTTTGACCAGAACAAACCCATTTCAATGTCAGGGAGCAAACAATGCAGTCATTACCAAAACGATGTTTGTGGGCGGGTCTGGGCGCAGTTGTCATCTCCAGCAATTCTGCGCTGGCAGCATGGCAGCTCGACATGACGCCGGGGGTCACCAGCATCAGTGAGCAGGTATTCAACCTGCACCGCACCATGCTCTGGTGGTGTGTTGCCATTGGCATCGTGGTATTCGGCGCGATGTTCTATTCGATGCTGAAGCACCGCAAATCCAAAGGCCACAAAGCCGCCCATTTCCACGAAAGCACCACAGTGGAAATTTTCTGGACCGTCGCTCCGTTTTTTATTCTGATCCTGATGGCGATCCCGGCCACCCGGGTATTGATCGCAATGAGCGACACCAGCGACTCTGCCCTCACCATTAAAATCACCGGCTCCCAATGGAAATGGCATTACCAGTACCTGGATTACCAGGGCAACACTGACATCAATCTGGATTACTACAGCGTGCTGAACACCCCGCGCGAGCAGATCGACCGGCCTGTCAGGGCCGCCGGACTGTTTCCCAAGGGCGCGGCCAAGGACAGCTATCGTCCGGACGGCAATTACCCCGAGCAGGGCGAAAACTACAACCTGGAAGTAGATCATCCGCTGGTGATTCCCACCGGGAAAAAAGTGCGGTTCCTGATTACGTCGGATGACGTTATCCACGCTTGGTGGGTGCCCGATTTCGCCATCAAGAAAGACGCCATTCCTGGCTTCATCAACGAACTGTGGGCCAATGTGCCGGAAGACAAACCGGGCATTTACCGTGGCCAGTGCGCCGAACTGTGCGGCAAGGATCACGCGTTCATGCCAATCGTGGTGGATGCACGTCCGCAGGCCGAGTTCGAAAAATGGCTGGCCAGCGCCCAGGAAGCACAGAAGCAGGCAGACATCGCAGCCGCCAGCAGCGTCGACAAAACCTTCAGCAAGGATGAGTTGATGGCCGAAGGCGAGAAAGCTTACCTGGCCCGTTGCGCGGCTTGCCACCAGGCGAATGGTCAGGGCTTGCCGCCCACCTTCCCGGCCCTGGCAGGCAGCGCGATTGCCACTGGCGCAGCCGCCGATCACATCGCCATCGTGAAGAACGGCAAGAACGCGATGCCGGCCTTTGGCGCCGTGCTGCCGCCGAAGGAACTGGCTGCCATCATTACCTACGAACGCAATGCCTGGGGCAACAAGCCCGCCGATGGCGTTGATGTCGTTCAACCGCGCGATGTCGCGAAATAAGTGCGAAGGGGAATTATTCAATGAGTGAACATACTCTCGATCATCATGCCCACGACCACCATGATGACCACGAACATCATCATGGTCCCGCCAAAGGCATCAAGCGCTGGCTGTTCGCCACCAACCACAAGGACATCGGTGCGATGTACCTGTGGTTCAGTTTCACCATGTTCATGCTGGGCGGCTTCATGGCGATGATCATTCGCGCCGAGCTGATGTATCCCGGCCTGCAACTGGTGGACCCGAACTTCTTCAACCAGATGACCACCACCCACGGCCTGATCATGGTGTTCGGTGCGGTCATGCCCGGGTTTGTGGGGCTGGCCAACTACATGGTGCCGATGATGCTGGGTGCGCCGGACATGGCGCTGCCGCGACTGAACAACTGGAGTTTCTGGTTGCTGCCGTTCGCGTTCTCGCTGCTGATCATCGCGATCATCAAAGCGTTCCTGGGCATCGCAGATGCGCCCAATTTCGGCTGGACGTTCTACGCTCCCCTGTCCACCAAATACGGCCCCGAGTCCACGGACTTTTTCATCTTCTCGGTACACATGATGGGGATCTCCTCGATCATGGGCGCCGTGAACGTGATCGTGACCATCTTCAACCTGCGTGCACCTGGCATGACGCTGATGAAAATGCCGTTGTTCGTCTGGACCTGGCTGATCACTGCATTCCTGCTGATCGCGGTAATGCCGGTACTGGCAGGCGCGGTGACCATGATGCTGACCGACCGCCACTTCGGCACCAGCTTCTTCGATGCGGCCGGCGGCGGTGATCCGGTACTGTTCCAGCACGTGTTCTGGTTCTTCGGACACCCCGAGGTGTACATCATGATCCTGCCGGCGTTCGGTGTGGTGTCCGCGATCATTCCCACCTTCGCCCGCAAGCCGCTGTTCGGTTACGCGTCGATGGTATATGCGACTGCCTCGATTGCGTTCCTGTCCTTCGTGGTATGGGCGCACCACATGTTCACCGTGGGTCTGCCGCTGGCAGGCAACCTGTTCTACATGTACATGACCATGCTGATCGCGGTGCCCACCGGGGTGAAGGTGTTCAACTGGGTGGCCACCATGTGGCGCGGCTCGATGACCTTCGAAGTGCCCATGCTGTTTGCGATTGCGTTCGTGATCCTGTTCACCATCGGTGGCTTCTCGGGGCTGATGCTGGCGATCACGCCGGTGGACCAGCAGTATCACGACACCTATTTCGTGGTGGCGCACTTCCACTATGTACTGGTGACCGGCGCGGTGTTCTCGATCATCGCCGGCGTCTATTACTGGTTGCCGAAGTGGACCGGCCGCATGTACAGCGAATTCTGGGGCAAGATCCATTTCTGGAGTTCGCTGCTGTCGGTGAACCTGCTGTTCTTCCCGATGCACTTCGTTGGTCTGGCCGGCATGCCGCGCCGCTATTCGGATTACGCGCTGCAGTTCGCGGATTTCAACTGGTGGATCAGCATCGGCGGTTTCTGGTTCGGTCTGAGCCAGCTGATCCTGCTGAAAATCCTGATCGATGTCTGCTTCCGCAAGAAAGGTGCACAGGCAACAAGTGAAGTCTGGGAAGGTGCCGAAGGCCTGGAGTGGACTCTGCCCTCGCCCGCGCCCTACCACAGCTTTACTACACCACCGCTGGTGAAGTGAGGCCGCCCGTGACGGAACAGAACGCCCGCGCGCAAGACAGCATTAAACTGGCAAAGCGTCTGACGCTGATTGCCGTCGGCATGTTCGTCTTTGCCGTGGGCGTGCTACCGCCGATGTATGACGTGATTTGCGATATTACCGGATTGAACGGGAAAACGGCGAACGAAGCGGATTCCGCCGAGTCCGCCGTGGTGCAGGAGGAGCGGCTCATCACCGTGCAGTTCCTGGCGGACACCGATCCGGCCATGCCCTGGGATTTCAAACCGGTGGAGCGCAGCATCAAGGTGCACCCCGGCGAAATCCGCAAGGTGGATTTCCATGTGCACAATCGCGATGCCCAATGGCTGGTTGGCCAGGCGATTCCGTCAGTCACGCCGTCACAGGCATCACCCTATTTCAAGAAAACCGAATGTTTCTGTTTTGCCCAGCAGGAATTGCAGGGCGGCGACGCCATGAACATGCCGCTGATTTTTTATATCGATCCCGATCTGCCAAAAAACGTAACGACGATTACACTTTCCTATAAGTTGTTCAACATTACGGAAAAAGTGCAGCAGGAATCGAAGCGGGTCGCCACCACCACCCCATAATGTATTTGCCAACGATTTTACAAAAAGGAGATCGGTAATGGCCCAGAAACCAACACAGTATTATGTTCCTGATCAAAGCCCATGGCCGGTGATCACGGCGCTGTCGCTGTTCATCGTGGCCTACGGCGCCGCCAGTTTCATTCAACAGAACTCCGGCTCCGGGCTGGTGGCCAATGACGGCAGCTCCGGCAAGATTCTGTTGCCGCTGGGTCTGCTGGGCATTCTCGCGATGATGTTCTTCTGGTTCCGCGACACCATCAAGGAAAGCCTGGCCCACAAGAACAGCTCGCAGCTCGACGTGTCCTATCGCATGGGCATGATGTGGTTCATCTTTTCGGAAGTGATGTTCTTCGGCGCGTTTTTCGGTGCGCTGTTCTACGTGCGGCTGCTGGCGATACCCTGGCTGGGCGGCGCTGGCGAAGAAGCCATGACCCACGAACTGCTGTGGCCGAATTTCCAGGCCATGTGGCCGCTGACAGTAACACCGGACGGCTCCACTACTGAAGCCATGCCCGCCTGGGGTCTGCCCTTCCTCAACACCGTTCTGCTGGTAAGCAGCAGCGTGACGCTGACCATCGCCCATCACGCCCTGCTGGCAGGCAATCGTGCCAAGCTGCAGATCAACCTTTTCATCACCCTGCTGCTGGGCTTCGCGTTCCTGTTCTTCCAGGTGGAAGAATACATGCACGCCTACCAGGAAATGGGGCTGACACTGGATGCCGGTATCTACGGTTCCACCTTCTTCATGCTGACCGGTTTCCACGGCATGCACGTGACGATTGGTGCGACCATGCTGACCATCATGTTCATCCGCACGCTGAAAGGTCATCTGACACCGGACAATCATTTCGCGTTTGAAGCGGCGGCCTGGTACTGGCACTTCGTTGACGTGGTGTGGCTGTTCCTGTTTATCTGTGTTTATTGGCTGTAATCATTCAATAGCAGTCACCCAAGACAAAATGCAGTGGACAAAAAAAGCGGCGATAACCTCGCCGCTTTTTCAGTCACTACCGATGACAGGATTCGAACAACCGGCATCGGCCACTGCCTATTGTGGTGCAATTTGTTCGGAGGTGACGGCAGGTGGAGTGCCACCCGGCTGCAACCCGTGGGGCTGAATCCAGCCCATGAACATGGCCAGGCCCAGCAGGATCAGCAGCAGCACGGAAAAACCCACGCGGATTGCCAGAAAGCGTACGGTGCGCTGCTTGTCGTTGTCCTTGTTGCGTACCAATGTGCGCAGCGCGCTGAACAGGCTGACCGCGATAATGATCAGCACGATCACGACGATTGTCTTGAATAGCATGAATGGCTCCTGTTGGTGAGCAGCGCAGTATAACAGGCAGAACCCGAATGACCCGCCCTGACCCCGGCCTTTTGCAACCACGCGGAATCCGCCTGGGCCCTTTTGTTTTTACGCCCGGCTGGATTCCCACTGTCGCGACCCTGCTCATGCTGGGGCTGCTGTTCCGTCTCGGCCTGTGGCAACTGGACCGGGCCCACATCAAGGAAGCCCTGCTGGAACGCATGGCCACCCGCAGCCAGGTGGAAACCACTGATCTGGATTCACTGCTGCAACTGGGCGGCGACATCGCCGACTATTCCGTGCGCGTGCAGGGCCATTATCTGAATGAATTCAATTTCCTGCTGGACAACCGCGTGCACGATGGCGTGCCAGGTTATGAAGTGCTGACCGCGTTTCAGACCCAGCATCGCGTGCTGCTGGTGAATCGCGGCTGGATTGCCCAGGGCGCCAGCCGGGCGCAATTTCCACCCATTCCCGCAACGACGGAAGCGCTCACACTGGAAGGATTCGCCCACGTGCCCAACCCGAAAAACTTTGTGCTCAAGGAAGACGATTATTCCGCTGTCTCCTGGCCGTTCCTGATCCAGAAAATAGACCTTGAAAAAACCGCTGCGCTGTTTGATTATCCGGTGGCCCCGTTCGTTTTGCGCCTGAATCCCGATACAACCTCGGGCTTTGTGCGGGAATGGCACAGCAACTTCATGGGGCCGGAAAAACACTATGGTTACGCAGTGCAGTGGTTTTCCCTGTTCGCAGCGCTGGCGGTGATTTACCTGGTCGTCAACACGCACAAGATTTCCTTGCCACAACAACAATAAAGCAGTCGCCATGGATACGCCCTACACCAATCAGTCCACATCCGCCGTTGCCCGCTCCAATCGCCGGGCTCTGCTGCTCACTTTCGCCGTATTCACTCTGCCGGTCGTGGTGGCCTATATCCTGCTGAAAACCGGCTGGTACACCTCCGCCGGCACCTCCAATCGCGGCCTGCTGATCGATCCACCGCTGGCGTTTGATTCTGTGCCGCTGTTTGCCGCCGATGGCAATCCCATTCCCGCCGACCAGCTGCGCAAGAAATGGTGGATCGTGTATGTGATGCCCGCCGAGTGCGATGCCGCCTGCCGTAACAGCCTGTTCCAGATGCGGCAGGTGCATCAGGCGCTGGGGCCGGATTTTTCCCGCGTCGGCGAACTGATCATCACGCCGTTCGCAGTGGATGCTGCCACCGCAGCCTGGCTGCAGCAGGAATTTGCCGAATCACTGCGGGCACAGGCCGATGCAGCGACGCTTGATGCAGCGCTGGCGCCGGCATTTACCGACAACCAGCAGGCCAGCCGCAGCGGCCATCTGTTCCTGGTGGACACGATGGGCGCCATGTTCATGCACTACCCCGGTTATGCCGACGAGCAGGAATCCATTCTCAAGGGCCGCAACCTGTTGAAGGATTTGCAGCGCGTTCTGAAAATTTCCAGGATCGGTTGACGCTGTATGTGGATCAGACGGCTCACCCTTTTTGCAGTATTGCTGGCTTGCGGCGTCGTTGCGCTGGGTGCGTACACGCGCTTGCAGGATGCCGGGCTCGGCTGTCCCGACTGGCCGGGCTGTTATGGGCACTTAGTGGTACCGGAATCCCATGACGCCGTTCATCGCGCCAATTCTGCTTACCCCGAACGTCCACTGGAACCGGAAAAAGCCTGGGCAGAAATGGTTCACCGCTATTTTGCCAGCACGCTGGGACTGGTGATTGTCGTCATTTCCGTGTTGTGCCTGCGGGCACGCAAAACCGATCCGCAGACGCCGGTGAAACTGCCACTGGCGCTTACCGCGCTGGTCATTTTTCAGGGTCTGCTCGGCATGTGGACTGTAACGCTGGGCCTGTTTCCCACTGTGGTGATGGCGCATCTGCTGGGCGGGTTCACCACGCTCAGCCTGCTGTTCCTGCTGGCACTGCGGGTGCATTTTCCGGCATCGGCTTCTGCACAAGGAACTACGACCAGTCCACGAATAGCGACCAGCCCCCTGATGAAGTGGGCATTGGGCGGCATTCTGATTCTGGCGCTGCAAATCGCCCTGGGCGGCTGGACTGCGGCGAACTATGCCGCGCGGGTCTGCAGCGAATTGCCCATCTGCCAGGCTGGCTGGTCGCAGCACGTGAATATCCAGGATGCGTTTCGGCTCTGGGGCCATGACCTGGACGAGCACGGTCTCGACGATTATGAATTCGCCAGCCACCTGGGTGCCGACGCCAAAATCACGATTCACGCCGCACACCGTATTGGTGCTATTGTGACGACGCTGTATCTGGCCGGGCTGTTTGTGTGGCTGTGGTTGCGCCGTGATGTGTCCGGTGCCAGCAAGCGCATTGCCGCCGGCGCACTGCTGGTATTGCTCGGGCAGGTGAGCCTGGGCGTGAGCAATGTCGTATTCGATCTGCCGCTGGCAGTCGCTGTCGCCCATAACGGCGTCGCAGCACTGCTGATGATGTTTCTGATTATGCTGACCTTCAGCCTTTACCATGCCGGGAGCCGACGTCCATGAGCCGTGTTGCCACCCATCACCAGGACAATGCCCTTCAATCTGCCAGCCGCCCGCACTGGCGCGATTATTACGAACTGACCAAACCCCGCGTGGTGATGCTGCTGATGCTGACCGCCATTGTCGGCATGTTCATGGCGACACCCGGCATGGTGCCACTGCAGGTACTGTTGCTGGGTTCCATTGGCATGGCGTTCGCCATGGGCGCGGCGGCAGCGGTCAATCATGTAGTGGATCAGCGCATCGATGCCATCATGGCGCGCACCAGCAGCCGCCCCATCGTGCAAGGCAAGGTGAGTACCCAGAAGGCGCTGCTGTTCGCGGCCGTGCTGTCGTTCCTGTCCATGTTCATCCTGTCATTTTTCATCAATCCGCTGACGGCGTTTCTGACGTTGTTTGGCATTGTGGGTTATGCGTTCATCTACACGCTGTACCTGAAACGGGCGACACCGCAGAACATCGTGATCGGCGGACTGGCGGGGGCGATTCCGCCGCTGCTGGGCTGGACTGCCGTCACCAACCAGATCGATCCCCATGCGCTGCTGCTGGTGCTGATCATCTTCATCTGGACGCCACCGCATTTCTGGGCGCTGGCGATTCACCGCCGCGACGATTACGCCAAGGCCGGCATTCCGATGCTGCCTGTCACCCACGGCATCCCGTACACCCAGTCGGCGGTGCTGCACTACACCCTGTTGCTGGCGCTGTGCACACTGTTGCCCTATCTCACAGGCATGAGCGGGCTGATCTATCTGGCGGCCACGCTGGTGCTGAACGCCATTTTCATCTACTACGCGGCCCGGCTGCGGTTTGCGCCGTTTCCCGGTATCGCCATGAAAACCTTTGGATTTTCCATCGTCTATCTGATGTGTCTTTTCATCGCGCTACTGGTTGATCACTACGTCAAGGTGCGGCTGGTCTGACCAGCCGCACTCCTGTCATTGACCTGTCAAGACATGCCACATAGCCGCTACATGACGGCAGAATTCCCGCCAGTTTGCTGCCATTTGCTACCGGCAACGCGCTTCACCTTCCCTTCTCGCCCCCGGCAAAAGCCGCTAGAATGCCCGGGAAATTCGACCGGGCAGCATCTGACAGCAGGGATCGCGCAGGCTGCCCGCCGCCTGTTCATTCATCTGTACCTTGGGGGTCACCATGCGTCATCCATTCCTGCCGGCAACACTCGCCTTGTCCATTTCCACCGCCATTGCCGGGTTTTCGCTGCCAGGTGCGGCGCTGGCCGCTACTGCCAATTCCGACCAGTTCTGGCAGGATTTGGCAACCAGCTGTATTGATCCCACCGGTGGTACGGGCAACGACAGCGGAACTGGCGGCGACAACTCCAACGCCTTCACGCTGCAACCCGCCACTGTTGATGCTGGCAGCAATTTCTGCGCCCAGTTTGAACGACAAGTCCTCAGCATTGAAGACCAGTTTGCCAATGATCCGACGGCGATGGCAGATGCATTCGCCCAGCTGGCAGCGGAAATCACCCCCGACGAAATGCCGGCGCTCTACACCTCGCTGGTGCAGCTGAGCACCGACCAGATCCGCAACGTCAGTCATCATCTGCGCAATCACCGTTACCTGCAGAACAACAGTTCCAGTGACGCCGCCCTCAACGACGTCCGCAGCAGCTACATCGGTGGCAGCGCCGGTGAGCAAGCCAACCGGCTGAGCTTTTTTGTCGATGGCTCAAAAGTGGACGGCAGCCAGGACGACACCACCTATGAAGTGGGCTACGACCTGGGCACCGATCACTACACCCTGGGCGCCGACTACCGCTTCAGTGACAGCCTGATTGCCGGTTTTGCCTTCGGCAACAGTGACACCACCCTGGAATACAGCGAAGCCCAGAACCAGACCGACAACGACACCGACCACTACATCGTCTACGCCAGCTGGTACCGCGATAATTTTGCCGTGGATTACATCGTGGGCTACGCCAAAGGCGAATTCGACACTCAGCGGAAGATTCTGGACAGCACCGCCGTCGGCAACACCGACAACGAACTTGCCTACCTCAACATTGCGGGTTCCTATGATTTCGTCAGCGGTGGCCTGACCTATGGTCCGTTCGCCAGCTATGACTATCTGGATGGCAGCATCGATAACTTCGAGGAAACCAACGGCGGCGGCTGGGAAGCGGCCTTTGACGACCAGGACGTGAAATCCCAGATCTACACCGTGGGCGGCCATGCGTCGTACGCCATGAGTTTCGGCTGGGGCGTACTGGTGCCTCACGCCCGCGCGGAATGGCGCAATGAGCTGGAGGATGAGCGCGACCTGATCGTCGGCCGCTTCGTACAGGATCCCGTCAGCAGCTTCGCCATCACCCCCGACGAGCCGGACAGCGACTGGTATCAGGTGAGCGCCGGCATCTCCGCGCAATTCGCCCATGGCATCGCCGCGTTTCTGGATTACGAGGAAGTGCTGGAATACGAAGATACCGACCTGAGCATCGTCACGCTGGGTGCGCGCTGGGAAATGTGATTTCCCGCGTCGGTGCCACTCAGGCAAACCAGGCAGCCCCGCCCGCGCAAAGTGGTCGGGGCTTTTGTTTTTCAGGGCGATCGGATGGCCCCGGATTGAACGGATGAACTTCACTTCAGCGCCCGTCTTTTTAGTCCAAATTCGACTAACCAGGCCAACCAGCTGAATTGCCTGTGAATTCACATGAACAACCCACGAGCGCGCCCATCGCGGCCTTGCGCGATCCCGCTTTCGCATCTAACAAGAATAAGGTTGTCTTTTGTTTTTCACTGGAATTACTTGCATGTACAGCGCGGATGACGAACCGCTTCGGGAGTTTCAATACTTCGACGAAGACGGGGTTTTTATCGGGAAAAGCGACGGCGCGGCGCCGGATGAGCAGCTGTTCAATCAGGCCCACTATGTGTTCGACGATCACAACGATGTGGTGAAGAACCTGGATCTGCTGGCGATCATGCGACGACGGTTGCTGAACCTGCGGCGTGAGCTGGTCAATGTTCCCGTGAAGCAAATGGAGCGAATCATGGAGATCAACCGCCAGATCCGGGTGCTGGAACAGAACATCGTCGAGATCCAGAATCAGGGCTGGAAACGGGCCGGGTAATTTTGACAAATGGATAATTGCGCGCAAAAAAAGAGCCCTTTCCACGCCACCGCTCCGGGTGATTCGAAAAGGGCTCGTCAAGGTTGAGCAACAGTCTGAAAAAGGTTGAGATGGCGACGCGGGTCAGGCGCCGTTCATGCTTCGTCTAGGCGACAAGACCGTAACGCGCCAGATGGAAATCCACGTTGCCGAACAGCGCGTCGATGGCGGTGAGGCGCTTGAAGTAGTAGCCGACATTCAGTTCGTCAGTCATGCCCATGCCACCGTGCAATTGCACCGCTTCCTGGCCAATCTTGCGTCCCGCCTTGCCGATCTGTACTTTCACCGCTGACACGGCCTTGCGCGCCGCAGCACGTCCTTCCAGCGACCGCAGTGCCGCCATGTAGATCATGGATTTGCACTGCTCGTGCGCCATGAACATGTCCACCATGCGGAATTGCAGCACCTGGAATTTGCCGATGGGCATGCCGAACTGCTTGCGGGTCTTGCTGTAGTCGACGGTGGTTTTGTACAGCACTTCCATCGCACCCACTGCCTCGG
This sequence comes from Gammaproteobacteria bacterium, assembly GCA_013178375.1. Lineage (GTDB taxonomy): Bacteria > Pseudomonadota > Gammaproteobacteria > Pseudomonadales > Ketobacteraceae > Ch67. The sequence continues at coordinate 7,397 of JABLXQ010000021.1, read as the reverse complement.
CACAAAGTGCAAGGGTGGCTTCGTCCAGCACGGTTTCAACGGCGTCGAACGCGGCGCCTTCGGTGCCCAGCAGATTGGCCGCAGGCACTTTCACATTGTTCAGTTGCAGATCCGCCGCACGCAGACCGTCGACGGTCTGATAAGGCTTGCGCTGCAGGCCGGCGGCATTTGCGTCCACCACGAATACGCTGATGCCGTTTGCGCTGCTGACATCTCCGCTCAACCGCGCAGTCACCAGAATCTGGTTGGCGGCGTGGCCGTTCAGCACGGCAATTTTCTCGCCGTTCAATACATAGCTGTCGCCTTCACGCCGTGCGGTGCAACCGACGATGGCCGGATTGTTGCGGGCGATGCGCTCGTTGTAGGCCAGTGCCAGTTGCAGTTCGCCCTGAATCACGGCGGACAGCAGCGTTTCCTTCTGTACATTGTTGCCCAGCAGTTCGATCAGGCGGCCACCCAGGATGAGCGTGGGAATAACCGGCTCTGTCACCAGCGCGGTGCCGAACTGTTCGTGCATCAGCATCATGTCGACGGACGTGCCGCCGAAACCGCCGTTGTCAGCCGAAAACGGCACGCTCAGCCAGCCCAGCTCGGCAAAGGTTTTCCAGTTCTGCGCGCTGAAGCCCAGCTCGGAATTGGCGAGCTTGCGGCGGGTTTCGAACGGATAATCGTTTTTCAGGAATTTGCCGATGCTGTCCACCAGCATCTGTTGTTCTTCGCTCAGATCGAAATTCATTTCGTGCCTCTCACTCTGCCTATTCCTTACAAACCCAGCACCATTTTCGCGATGATGCCACGCTGCACTTCGTTGGAACCGCCGTAAATCGTGGTGGCGCGTGTGTTCAGATAACGCGGCATGGCAGTGAGCGCATATTCCGGCCCCACGAACGGCAGATTAGCGCCGGGCTGGATCGCATCCACCTGCAACGGCAGGCCATAAACACCCACTGCCTCGATCGCCAGCTCGGTAACTTTCTGGCTGATTTCGGTGCCAAGAATTTTCGTCATCGATGCCAGCGCGCCCGGGCTCTGACCACTGCCCAGCGCCGCCTTGATGCGGTTCTCGGTGAATTCCAGCGCGGTGATTTCGATTTCCACTTCATGCACACGGCGCATGAACGCGGCATCTTCGCTCAGCTTGCCGCCGAACGAGCCGGCTTCCTGCTCCGCGATTTCCTTCACCCGGTTCAGTGCGTAATGCAGTGCAGGTGCGTATTCCTGGCCGCCACGCTCGAACATCAGCAGATATTTCGCCACGGTCCAGCCGGCATTTTCCGCGCCGATGCGATTGGCCTTGGGCACCCGCACGTTGTCGAAGAACACGGTGTTCTGTTCGCGGATCATATCGAGGCCGATGATGGGCTCCACGGTAATGCCGGGCGTGTTCATGTCGATCAGCAGGAAGGTGATGCCTTCCTGTGGCTTGCAGTTCTTGTTGGTGCGCACCAGACAGAAAATCTTGTTGGCGTAATGCGCATAGGTGGTCCAGATCTTGGTGCCGTTGATGATGTAGTCGTCGCCGTCGGATTCCGCCGAACACTGCAACGACGCCAGATCGGAACCGGCACCCGGTTCGGAATAACCCTGACACCAGAAATCCTCGCCGGACAAAATGCGCGGCAGGTAGTAATCCTTTTGCTCCTGGGTACCGCAGCCGATGATGCAGGGGCCGCACATGTGCAGGCCCATGGGGATGCCGGCAGGCGCGTTCGCCATCAGGCATTCCTCGGCGAAAATGGCGCGCTGCACCACGTCCCAGCCGGTACCGCCATACGCTTGCGGCCAGTGCGGCGCAGCCCAGCCTTTCTTGTGCAGTATTTTCTGCCACGCCATGCTGCGCTCCACATCATGGAACACGCTGGTGGCCAGCCGGCCTGCTTCACGCAGGTCGGGCGTCAGGTTGGCTTCCAGGAACGCGCGCACTTCCTCGCGGAACTGCCGGTATTCCGGCTTGATGGTCAGATCCATAAATCGGTTTCCTCAGGGGAATCCGGACGGCACGGAGGCAGCGTCCAAACCCAATGTCCAACTGGTTGCTTGTTCGAATAATAGGGGGCGAAACGGCAGACAAATCAACGCCGGACCCAAGCCCGCATGTCATTGTGCATGGGTGCGACTGGCCAGTCGATGGCAAAAAAGATCGGGGGGCGGCATCAACCGGGTCAGTGGACAGGGGGCGTTGAGCGGAAAAGCGGCCAGCAGGACGGCGCTGGATGGAAACCGCCGGGCAGCGGGCGCCAATGTGCAGCGCCCGCTGACCGGATTGCGCGAGCCTCAGGTGCGACGGCGCAGGCGGCCCAGCAACAGCAGCAGGCCACTGGCCAGCAGAGGCAATGCTGCCGGAACCGGCACCACCGCAACCTGGGCACCTGACACGGCATCCGCAGTGAGCGCGAAGCCCTCTGCATTCGCCAGCGACAGCACGTCGAGCCCTACCTGCGCATTGCCCAGCGCAGCGGCGGTAAAAAACAGACTGAAGAGGACAAAGCTGCCAGCCTGCTGATCGTTCAGTGTGGCGATGTTGTCATAGGAAATTTCCGCCAGATTGAGCAAGCCGCTGCCGGCATTGTTGTTGTCCTCCAGCGTCAGGCTGCCCATCCCTTCCAGGTCCAGTTGACTGCCCCAGCCAATGTGGCTGTACCGCAGCGCGGCGGCATCAAACAGCACGTTGAGGTCGTAGGCTCCCAGGGACGGCGCCGCCAGATCCGTCAGGTCGCTGACGCGTACGTCGATCTGCAAGCTGCCGCCCAGCGCGACACTGCTGGCCGCCGGAACCATCTCAACTGTCAGAGCGCTGGCCGAACCTGCGCCCAGCAAGGTTCCGGCCAGCAGCGCGCGCATGACCGCCTGCTTCAGAGCGGATTTTTTGGGGCTTTCGTTGTTCTTCAGCGTTGCAGTTTTTTTCACAATACGGTTTTTCACGAAGAGATTCCCCAAAGTCAGTTGATGGCGCAACGCGCACGGGTACATTGCAGCGACAGTGCACGAGCATCCGTGACGTTGATGAAACCGTCACGGTTGATGTCGCGCGGATCGTTATCCACAGCCACGGTATTGCGTGCCGCCAGCACGACCTGCACGTCGTTGTTGTCGACATCGCCGTCGCCATCAAGGTCGGACACCAGCTTCACCGCCACCAGCAGCGGATCATGATCGGACGAGCGGAACGCATCCGCCGCATAGAACGATGTCTGCTGGCTGGCACTCTTGAACTCGGTGTTGTAATCCAGCGCGATGGGTTCGTCGGCGTTGATATGCCAGTCGCTGGCGGCCAACACCTGGTGTTTCAGCGCGGGGCTGGCCAGGGCGTGGTCCAGGTAGCCGGCCTGACCGTCGAACACGTAGGAATAAGCGCTGGCACCCGCAAACTGCGCGATCAGATCCGCATAGCCCGCACCGGTGATCGCCGCGATCGGATCTTCTTTGGCGTAGGCGTTGAGGTCGCCGATGATCAGGTAGTCAGCATCGGCGCTACCGGTGGGATCGGTCTGCAACCAGTTCACCAGGGCCTGGGCGGCAGCCGTGCGGGTTTGTGCGCAGTTGCCCTGGCCGTCACCGGTGTCTGGATCGCCCAGATCATCGCAGGCGGAACCCTTCGACTTCAGATGATTGACCACCACCGTGATACGGTTGTTGCTGGCAAGCGGGCGGAAGGTCTGCGCCAGTGCCGGCCGGTTGCGGGTGTCGATGAATTGCGGATCGACGGACGCATCCAGAATCGCTGCATTGCCCTGCGGTGCCACGCGGTCGTTGCGGTAAATGAAGCCCACTGCGATTTCGTCAGTGCCGATCTGGCTGACGCCGGGATTCACGTAGGAATACACACTGGCACCGACAGCCAGATTCAACGCCTGTACCAGCTCTGCAATCGCACTGTTGGGGCCGTAGCCGTCATTCTCGATTTCGGTCAGGCCGATTACGTCCGCATTCAATCCCAGAATCGCGCTGACGGTTTTCGCGGTCTGGCGCTGGAATTCCGCCGCCGTGTCGGCACCGCGTGAAGTGGGGAAACCACCGCCCAGGCCATCGCCATTGAAATAGTTGAGCACGTTGAAGCTGGCCACCCTGAGATTGGTACCGGCTGGTGCCGCCAGAGCGGCTGGACGCGGGTTGCTGTGCACAAAAGACGGTGCCTGCGTCGGAATCACGCGGTATTCACCGAAATCGTATCCCAGCACACCGACGATGCCGGCCACAGTATCACCCCCACGTAGGGTATTGGCGGCAGACAGACCCGGCGCGGGGAAGATCACCGGATCGGGATTCTGCAAATTGCTGCCATCGTCCAGCAGAATCTTGTTCAGGTCGTTTTGTGCCTGCAGCGCATTGGCGGCAGCACCGGGCGCCACTACATTGGTGGGCTGCAGCAGGCGGCCGTTCGACAGCAGCACCTGGCCATAGCGACCCAGCGCATAGGTTTCCGACACGGTCAGCGTCTGGGGCAGTGTCACCCGCATGCCTTCGTACCTTTCCAGTGCAGTGAGGGTGTTCACCGGAAGGCTGACGTTCGCTGCCGACGGTATTGCCTGCGCCACGGCACACACAGTGACGGCACTGGCGACCAGCTGCGTCATGCCATAGGTTTCGGAGACAGTACCGGTGACACGGACGTGATCGCCCACGCTCACCGCCGTGGCACCACCCGCCACATAGATGCCTTCTGACGTGGCCATGTCGCCATCAGCTTCCCCATCCGCCTGCTGCACGAAGAAACCACCCAACTGGCCGGCGCCCTGCAGATCCGCCACGACGATCGCCTCGATACTCACCGTGTTGCCTGCCAGCGGGCTGCTGGCGCCACTGCCCTGAATGGCCGAGATCAGTGTGTAGCTGTCACCGCAATTGCCGCCGTTACCGCCACCACCACCGGTGCTGCCAGTGTGGCTGCCCAGACCGCTGAAGGTATCCTGGGCAAAACCGTCCCATTCCAGGGAAGGATCGAAAGCGTTGGCAGTCATGAGGTCACCGGTCGCCACACCCGGTTTGCGGCGCAGGGTGTTGTCGGCCGTACTGGCGTCACCGCTACCCCACTGGGTGCCGGGATCGAAACCGACCTGGCCGATGCGGTCCACCACCGTGCTGCCGTTGCGCAGCACAATGGCATCGTCGCCGTTGTACCAGCTGGCACTGCTGATCTGGTCTGCCGCCGCCAGGATGGTCGCGGTGGCGCTGGCGTGGGCCAGTACGAACACCCCACCCGGCTCCAGGGTTCCGGTCAGGTTGATATTGGTGCTCGCACTGACTGCGCCGTTGAAATACATGGCAACGTTGTAGCCCGCAAGGTCCACCGCCGTGTCGCCATTGTTGAAGATTTCGATTGCCTTGTTGTTGCTGCTGCCCTCGACATATTCCGAGAAAAACAGCGCGGCCTGCGCCGCCGGAGCCAGCAGGGACAATGCCAGCGTGCACGGCAGCATGGTGCTCAGTAAACGTCGGGATTCAGTGCGGGAGTTGGATTGCATCGGGTTCTCCTCGGAAAAAAGGGCGATCCGCGACGACACTAGCGATCCAATATGAACGCAGGGTTTAGCTTTGCCTAACAGTTGATGAATTTTTTATGAAGCGCCGGGCGCACCGCAGCGGTTATGCCCGGCAAGCAGGATCAGCGCTGCAGCGCCTTGATCAGACGGGTAAGCGCAGTGGTCAGCTCCCGTGCCGCGGCCTCATTGTTGGCGATGCGAATCCAGTCATCACCGCTGGCAGGATTTTGCAGCACGCAACTATCGCTGGCTGTACTGCACCGGTAGGACACAAACGGGCTGACGCCGAAGGCGTTGAACTTCTCCACCGACAATTCAGCCTGACCGTTGTTAACGGCACTGTTGTGGGACGTTTTCGTCACCAGCAGTTCCGACGGCGCCTTCACCGAGACGCTGTAGCTCTCCCGGTTGGAAGTGTCCGGATTCTTGATCTTGCCTTCCAGATAGGGATGGGAACGCAGCACCACATTGGCGGCCTGCGCCAGGGACTCCGGCAGTGAAGACGCGGGGAAAAGCTGACGCGCCCGGTCATCGTAGGCTTTGCCGGCGGGATCGGAGGCCTCGATGCTGGCGGCATTGGGATCGGCCGACTTCTCACGGGTACTGCCCACCGCTTCCTGCGAACGCAGCTGCTCCTCGATCTGGGTCAGCAGGCGCAGGGAAGCGTCATAGTGCTCCCCTTCCCGCCCGACTTTCTTCACATACTGCGTCAGCTGGACGTCCGCCTCTTCCAGCTTGCTGTCGTTCAGCAGCACCTGGCCGTACAGGTAGTAGTAGACAGGCTTGGGCTCCACCTTCAGCGGCGCGACGCGCTCCAGATACTGGCGAGCGCCGTCAAAATCCTGCTGGGCAATTTTTTCTTCTGCCGCCAGCACCAGACGATCGGCCTCGATGTCGGCGGGCAGCGCAAGCACGCTGGCGTTCAGCAGCATCAACAGCGCGGCCATCAGCCCGCGCGGCAGCAACATTGGAATACGGTTCATAGGACGCTTTCGCTTGTTTGATGAAACGGAACAAAAATCAGACAGTAGAGGGATTTTGACAATAGCGCACCGCCGGTGCAAGCCGGCCGCAATGCGGGCCGGCGGAAGTGTGAATCAATCGAGCTTGAAGCTGAAATACTGGGACAGGCCATCGATCAGGTCCAGCAGCTCCTGCGGCGCGTCGATCAGCTTGAAGCCAGTGTCGAAGCAATCGGGGCTGACATCGGGTCGGCACCAGCAGCTGAGGGCGTCGAAATCGATGTTGCGGGCACCCTCGATTTCCCGGGGCAGCTTGATGCGGAACTGGAAGACGCTGTGCGTCAGCAGCGGAATGTGGCTGACCAGACGCATGCCCTCGGTGGAAATATTGACGATGTAACCGATGGGCTTACCTGTCTTGCGATTGTAAACGCTCAGGTAGTAACGCAGGTGGTGGCGTTTGATGACTCGTTTTTCTCTGATTCGCTTTTCCATAATCCCCGGCCGCGCAAAAAACAGTCTGACATGAATTTAAGTTTAGCGCTCCGCGCCGGGTCCACAACCGCGCCGGCCGTTTTTTTACTGCGGGCCCCGGCGCCAGGATACCGTCACGCCCATTGCGGCCGACCTGCCAGGCCGTTTAGTGCAGGTGAAATAAGCAGCTGAAAATTATTGAAATGTAATCACGGGACTGGTTCATAATGGATGGCAATTTTTATCGCCCCATCTACGCTTGAGTTAGCCATTCGTTGCCAGTATGTCCATGCGTATAACGTTACCCTTATTAGTATTGTGTTTCTTCTGTCAGTTTTGCCTTCCAGCCCGTGCCGCCAACCTGCTGCCGATCACGGATGCCCAGGAAAAACAGTGGGAATCCCAGCGTGCCGCCTACCGCCAGACCCTGGCCATGGTGGGCAAGAAGCCTCGCCCCGAGTTCCAGGCCGAGGCGGAAAAG
>JABLXQ010000020.1 GCA_013178375.1 Gammaproteobacteria bacterium | reverse complement strand
GGTGCCCTGATCGATCAGCTGGCGGATGCGCACCGCCACTTCCGGCAGCGAGGGCAGCACCAGCTTGTTGTTGCGCAGGTCGGCGTAGATATCCAGCAGCAGCTGCTTGTCTTCCGGCTGGTCGTCGCGCAGGGCCTTGCGCACCTCGTAGCTGTCGGACGGCGCTTCCCGCAGCAGGTTCTTCAGGTTTTCCAGATCCACCTTCAATACCGCTGCTGCCGAATGCGCCACCACATTCACCGGCCGTGGCCGTTGCCGCACCAGGGCCTTGAGGGCGTCGGGGCTGTTGGCCTGCAGTGTGCGCACCGGGTGGCCCTCCGGCGGGATCAGGTCCAGTTCCCCAGCGAGCAGAAAGTATTCCCAGCCGTCGCTGGTGCCGGCGTCAATCAGCGGCTCCCCTGCTTTGAGTTTGAGGGATTCGCTGTTGTTCACCAGCATGATCAGTTGCTGGTCGCTGAGGTGTTTCAGGAACTCAAATTTCTTCAGTTCAGCGATGTCCATAGTGATTCTTCGGTCTGCTGTGCGGTGGGCGGCAAGGTTGGTTTTTTAAGTATAGGAAGCGATTGGGGAAAGTAGGAATTTCGCGCCGGGATTGTGAGGCAGCCCGCAGCGGGATGCGGTTTGCGGCCGTTGGCCACGCTGGCGTGGAACTGACAGGTTCCCTGACACAAACCGCTACAAATCCTCACTTGTTTAGTTCTTGTGAAGGTCCGCAGGTGCTTGTTTAAATGGGGTATTGGTTTCGGTGTGCGTACCGGCCAAAAAAACAAAAATACGGGCCAGCTGAAACCGAGGTACTTATGTACGGATTTCCCGAATTCAAGAATTTGGTCGATATGGCGTCGCAACAGGCGGCGGAACGGCGCGATGCGACGGTTGCCACGTTCATCACCGATAACGGCCATGTCGACAGCCGCATGTCGTTTTCCAACCTCGACGAGGATGCCCGCAAGATTGCGCTGGTGCTGGTGGAGAAGGGTCTCACCGGCAGTAACCTGCTGCTGCTTTACACACCTGGCCTGGATTACATTCGCGCCTTTTTTGGTTGCCTTTACGCCGGTTGCGTGCCGGTGCCGGCTTACCCGCCGGTGGGTGCGAAGGATCTGGTGCGGTTGCAGAAAGTCGCACTGGACTGCAACGCCGGGGCCATTCTGTCGAACAGCACCCTGGCGCCGCTGATCGAAGCCTGGGTGACGAATCTGGGCCAGGGCATCGAAATGCCCTGCATTGCCACCGATAAGCTGAAAGAGTCTGTCGACATCAGCGGTTTCGTGCCCCACCAGGCCGAGCCGGACGACATCGCCTTTCTGCAGTACACCTCCGGTTCCACCGGCCATCCCAAGGGGGTCATGGTCACCCACGGCAACCTGCTGGCGAACTTCAAACAGATCCTGTGCGGATTTTTCCAGGGCAATGAAATGGTGGATGCTCTGGCGGACCTGCGTATTGCCATCTGGCTGCCGCCCTTCCACGACATGGGGCTGATCGGCGGTGTGCTGACACCGATATTCGCGGGCGCCCATGTGTCCCTGATGTCGCCGCTCACTTTCCTCAAGCGTCCCCTGCTGTGGCTGCAGACCATTTCCGAACAGAAAGCCCATGTCAGCGGCGGACCCAACTTTGGTTACCAGTATTGCGCCCGCAAGGTGACGGAAGAGCAGGCGGAAAACCTGGATCTGTCCTGCTGGCAGGTAGCGTTCAACGGTGCCGAGCCGATCCAGCTGGAGGCGCTCAACAGTTTCTCCGAGCGCTTCCGTGTCAGTGGTTTCAATCCCAAAGCCTTTCTGCCCTGCTACGGTCTGGCGGAGGCGAGTCTGTTCGTGGCCGGATCGCCATCGGGGCGGGGCGCGCGGGTGCTCAAGGCCCAGCTCGACCACATGGAAAAAGGCCGTTATGCCGCTGCTGAATCCGGCTACCAGGGCAAATGCGCCGAGCTGGTCAGTTCCGGCGTGTTGGCCGTGGGTACCGACGTGAAGATCGTAAATCCCCAGACCAAACGGCCATGCGCCGATGGCGAAGTAGGCGAGATCTGGGTGCAGGGACCGTCTGTGGCGAAAGGCTACTGGGAGAAACCACAGTTCTCCGCCGGCGTGTTCCAGGCCGTGATGGCGGGCGATGCCAGCGGCACCGAATACATGCGCACCGGCGACCTTGGCTTCCTGTGGAATGCGGAGCTGTTCGTCACCGGCCGCATCAAGGAAGTGGTGATCATCGCGGGACGCAACCTGTATCCCCAGGACATCGAGTTGACCCTGCAGGAAGCCAACCCGGCGTTCCGGCTGGGTGGTGGCGCCGCCTTTTCCGTTACCCATGATGGCAAGGAACAGCTGGTGATTCTGCAGGAAGTCAGCCGTGCGGCGGGGGATCAGACGGATTACAAACTGCTGGCGGCGGAAGGCGCGCGGGCGGTGGCATCGCGGTACGGCGTGATGCCGATGGCGCTGGTGCTGGTGGCGGGCAGTTCCATTCCCAAAACCTCCAGTGGCAAGCTGCAGCGTACCGAAGCCCGGCAGATGTACAAGGAAGGCAATTTCGCCCCACTGTATACGTGGCAACCGGGCGGCGGCAATCAGCGCAGAGCGGCAATCGCCAGCCATTCACACCTGGACGAATTGAATGTGGACTGGCAATCCGAGCTGTATGCCGACGTGCAGGCCTGGGTGGCGGAAAAGCTGGATATTGAACCGCACCATATCGATCTGGACGTGACCTTCTCCGATCTGGGGGTGGATTCCGTCGAGGCGGTGGAGCTGGTGGACCGGCTGCAGGATCGTATCGAACGCACTATCCCCGCCATTGAACTGCTGCGCTATCCGACAGTGAAAGCGCTGATCGACCATTTTTCGGCGGAACTGAGCCAGCGTGCGCTGGACAAGGTGTTGCGGGAAGAAGATGGCGAGGTGGCCGAGCAGGTGCTGGCGGAATAAGGGTTCAGGTGGCTCCGGCGGAAGCAGTGCTTGCTGTTCCGCCGGAACTGTTTCAATCAGATCTTCACTGCATAATCGTCATTGAATCAGATCGTCATTGCAGGTACGGCCGCAGAATCTCGTGGCCGCGAATCTCTGCGTTCAGCACCGACATGAAGGTGTAGGCCCCCATGATCTTGCGCACCAGGAACATCAGTTCCCGGGGCGGTACGGTGAAGTGGCGGCTGGAGCCGGCAGCGGACATCCCGGCCTGCACGCTCAGGCGTGACGGCAGGTTGCTCTGGCCCCAGCGGTATTCACCTTTGGCGGTGAGCAGTTCCGGCGGGGGCGGAAATTTGTCGGGATCAGCGAAGGGTTCGATGGCCATGAAGCAGAGTTTGCTCAGGCTGCGCTTGGCGTTGTCCGGGGTATCCGGGGCTGCCATTTTCAGTGCTTCCAGACCTTTGAACAGCAGCGCTTCGTCGTGCAGGAAGGCGGCTTTCACCAGGGTGCGACCAGGCTCGATGGTATGGTCGGAAAATTTCCGCACTGCGCCGAAATCCAGCAGCACGATCCGGTCCGGCACATCGGCGCCATTGCCCAGGCGCACAAAGTAGTTGCCGAAATTGGGGTCGGTCTGCATTTCGCCCCACAGAAACACTTCCTTCCAGCACAGATCCAGCGCGGCGGTGCAGATCGCGTTGCGGCGTTCCTGCGACAGGGCCTTGGTCTGCGGGGAATCGATGTTGACGCCGGGCTCGTAAGCAGTGGCGATGACGTTGGCGGTACTGAATTCGGGGTAGATCTTCGGCACGATGAAACGTGGATCGTCCTTCAGCCTTTCGCGGAACAGCACGGTTTTTTCCGCTTCATGCACGTAGTCCACTTCTCGGTGCATCATCTCGCGGATTTCGGCGAACCACTGCTGGAATTCCTCGGTGATGGGCACGATCTTCAGCATGCGCAGCAGGCCTTCCACTGCGCCCAGATCGCTGTCCACGGCCTCTGCCACGCCGGGATACTGGATCTTGAGGCAGATCTCTTCGCCGGTGGCTTTGATCACCGCCCGGTGCACCTGGCCGATGGAGGCGCAGCCCAGCGGTTCCTCGTCGATTTCCAGCAGGGCCAGTCTGGCTGCGCCCAGTTCATCTTCGAGTTCTTCGTAAATGGTGGTCCATTCCAGCGCGGCGGTGTCGTCTTCCAGGGTGTGCAGGGCGTCGGTGACTTCCTGGGGCAGGAAGTGCTCGCCGTACAGCGCCATCATCTGGCCGATCTTGACGATGCTGCCCTTAAGCTTGCCGATTTCCTCGGCCAGATAGAGCGCCTGTTTTGACAGGATTTCGCTCTGGCGGCCGGCGCGGTCTTCCTTGCGGGTGAACAGGTTGCCGGCAGACTGGGCTGCCAGCAGGGTGCCGGCGACGAAGCCGGCCTTGGCCATGCTGAAGCGCCGCTCGAAAGCGCCGGTCTTGACGCGCTTGAGCGTGGTTTTGGGTTTGTCAGACATTCAACACCTTGATCAACGGGAGCGAAATTGCGTTCCCAGCCCCATTGGGTTAATCCGGAATGGCAGGCGGCGATGTTAGCTCAATTCAGGTGCAAATACAGTCGTCCGGATGGTCATGGTACAGCGCGCCCGGGTCAATCCTTGCCTCCGCTGGCGCGATTTGCCAAGCTGGCGGGACTGTTTCTGGTAAGGAATTGTGTCGTGTCCGACGAGCAAGACGATAAGGTGGTGGATCTGGCGGCTGCCAGGGCCCGGCTGGAACCGGTGCGCAAGGAGAAGGCGGCGAAGGATATCCGCAAGCAGTTCCAGAAGGCGATGGGCTGGAACAGCTGGCCCAAAGGGAAGAAGCCGGGGGGCAGCAAGGGTCCAGGTAAAGGTACTGACGGCAACGGCCCGTCCACCGGCGGCGGCAAGCGCAAGAAAAAATAGGCCGGCCGCCTATTTCTGTTTCAGCACGGTTTTCAGCCCCAGTTGCGACAGGAAGGAATAGGCGCCCGGCAGGATGGCGTAGGACTTGGTGGTGATCTTGATGTCGCGGGGGAAAACGATCTTGGCCTTGTTGCCGGCCACTTCCTTCAGGATCGTGGTGACGGCTTTGGTGACCGGCACTTCCTTCACCGGCGAGCTGGCATGCATTTTCTTCAGATCGAAATCGCGACTTTCGGTGGCGTTGACAATATTGGTGGTGATGATGCCGGGGCAGATGGCACTGACCCTGACGTTGTAACGCCGCGCTTCCTCGCGCAGCGCCGTGCTTAATCCGACCACCGCGTGTTTTGTCATGCAGTAGGCCGTCATCAGCGGGATCGGCATCAGTCCGGCCCCCGACGCAGTATTCACGATATGGCCGCTGCCCTGTTCGCACATGATTTTGTAGGCGATGTCGGTACCGTTCACCACTCCCCTGATGTTGATGTCGATGATGCGGTCCCACTGCGCCGGCGCCATGTTTTTCACTTCACCGAAAATACAAATTCCCGCGTTATTGAACATGAAATCCAGCTTGCTGTGGTTTTTGGCCACGGCGTGGATCAGCTGTTCGCAGGCGGCGCGATCGGTGACATCCAGCGGCGCGATCTGCAGGCGGTTGCCGGCAGCGGACTGTTCTGCGCGCAGGGTTTCCAGCCCGGTCAGATTCACATCGGTTGCCATCACGGTCGCGCCGTGGGACAGCAGTTGCACGGTCAACTCGCGGCCAATGCCGGATGCTGCGCCGGTGACGATCGCAACCTGATTCTGGAAATGTTTTTTCATGCGGGAATGTCTCGGGTGATGTTGCGGAAATGGAATCGGATCGGGGTTGCTGATGATTTTATTAATGGTAACGTAAGTTGACGCCGCATGCGTGTGTCGCGGGCGGCGGGACTGGCATTTCATGCCACGGGATCTGTTGCGGTCAGCGTCTCAAACCACGTAGCGCTTGAGAGTGCCGTCGATAAAGTTGCGGATGTTGTCGGCAGTGAGGTTGATCAGGCGCTGGCGGGCTTCCTGACTGGCCCAGGCGCAGTGCGGGGTGATGATCAGGTTGGGCAGGTCGAGGTCGAGCAATACGTTGCCGTTTACCGGCGGTTCCTGCGACAGCACGTCGGTGGCAGCACCGCCCAGTTTGCCGTCCTGCAGGGCTGTTGCCAGCGCGGCTTCGTCCACCAGTCCGCCACGGGCGGTATTGATCAGGAACGCCGTGGGCTTCATGAGGGCCAGTTCGGTGGCACCGATCAGGTTGCGGTTGGCATCGGTCAGCAGGCAGTGCAGGCTCAGCACGTCCACCTGCGGCAGCAGCTCATGCAGGGGCAGGCGGGGGGTGCCGTCATCGGTTGTGTTGGACTGCTCGCCGCGCCGTGATACCAGTACGTGCATGCCCAGCGCCCGCGCCATCTGCGCCACGCCATGCCCCAGGTCGCCGTAACCGACGATCCCCAGGGTTTTTCCTTCCAGCTCCAGAATCCGGTAATCCATCAGGCAGAAGTTGCTGGCATTGTTCCAGCGCCCGGTTTTGACATCGCGCTGGTACGCGGGCAGGTTGCCAGCCAGGGCCAGCATCAGCATGAAGGTGTGCTGCACCAGCGATGCCCGGCCATAACGGGTCACGTTGCAGACGCGAATGCGCCGGGCCTGCGCGGTCTTCAGGTCGATGTTGTTGGTGCCGGTGGCGGTCACTGCAATCATTTTCAGCTGCGGACACTGGGCCAGGATGGCGCCGGTCAGGACCGTCTTGTTGACGATGGCGATGTCGGCGGACTGGAGGCGTTCCACCACCTGCTCCGGGTCGGAATAGTCATGGCGGATGAAGTCCCCCGCCGCCCGTTGCAGGGGTTCGAGGGTAATGTCGCTGCCCAGGCTGGCGGCGTCGAGAATAATGGTTCGCATGATCAAAGTTTAGTCGGAAATCCGCCAGTGTCCGTCCTGCTGCCGCACGGTCTGCTCCTGCTCCAGTTTCAGCAGGTGGGCCAGCAGCGACATGCGGGCGATGCCATGCAGGAAGGCGGGCACTTCGTCGTACACCGATGGCGTCAGCGTTTCCAGGCTGCAGGGCCCCAGCTGGCGCATGCGGTCCAGGGTTTTGTTCTCGCGCATTTTGCGGTGCCAGATCAGGGCCTCGATGATCTGCTGCGGGTTGTCGATGCGGTTGCCGTGGGCCGGCGCCAGGTGGCGCAGCGGCAATTGCTTGAGGCCGTGCAGGGCGTCGATGTAGGCCTTCATGTCGCCGTCCGGCGGCGCGATCACCACGGTGGAGCCTTCCATGATGTGGTCGCCGGTGAACAGCAGTTCTTCTTCATCCAGGAGGAAACACAGGTGGTTGGAGGCGTGACCGGGGGTGTGGATGGCGCGCAGGGTGAATTCGTCGGTCTGCAGGAAATCGCCGTGTTGCCAGTGCTGGTCGGGTGTGAAGAGCGGGTCCTGGGCGTTGGGGTGGCGGGCGATCTGGCCGATCACGCTGGCGTCGGTGAGATCCCGCAGCAGGTTAGCGCCGGGGGAGTGGTCCAGATGCGTGTGAGTGCACAGTATCCAGCGGATCGGTGCGTGCATGGCGTCGGCGGTGCGGACGATGGCCTCGATGTGTTCGCGGTTGGAGGGGCCGGGGTCGATCACCGCCAGTTCGCGGTTGCCCACCAGATACGTGTTGGTGCCGGGGCCGGTCATCATGCCGGGGTTGGGCGCGGTGATGCGACGCACCCGCTGGCTCAACACTACGACTTCGCCGGGAATGAAACTGGACATGGCAGGGCTCTCGCTGGCCTTATGGCGGGTTTAATAAGCTGTATGCTGGATTTTACCCCGTTTTGGCGTCGATGTGGTTCCCCAGCTGGCTCAGGATCGCCGCCACGGATTCGTAGCCGCTTAACTGGCGCAGGGTGACCAGGGTGGGCAGCACCAGCATCCACTCCTTGGCGCGGTAATGTTCCAGTGCCTGCTCCGGGGTGACCCAGCAGGTGTTGATCGCTTCGTGGTCGTCCTGTTGCGGGTGCTGACCGGCGGGGGTGGCCGCCAGAAAGAAGCGCGCGTCGTAGCGCCGGGGCAGGCCGGGCGGGGTGACCCAGCGGCTCAGGTAGCGCAGGTCGCCGGTGCAGAGTGTGAGGCTGTGTTCCCGGCAGAAGTCGAGAAAACCATCCCGTTGCCGGTGCAGGAAGTGCTGGGCCTCGGCCGCCAGTGTCAGGCTGACCGGTTCGCCCTGTTGCCGCGCCAGCAGCAGGCCGGCTTCCTCCACCGACTCCCGCAGTGCCGCGACCCAGTAGGCCAGGGCGCCACTGTCGGTGCCCAGCAGGCGATTGGCCCGGTCCGGGCCGATGTCGCAATGGTTCAGCCAGTGGGGATCGTTGTCATGGGGGTCCAGCTTGCCGCCCGGAAACACCCAGGCGCCCCCCACGAACTGTGCGTCATGGCTGCGCTGCTGCATCAGCACCTGGGGGCCGGCAGCGGAATCCTGCAGCAGAACCAGGGTAGCAGCAGCTTCGACAGGGACGGAATCGTGGGGCACAGCAACTCGCTCGATAAGGTGGAATGCGGGACTACACTTTAACAGACGGATGCCCGCACTTACGGAAAAAAACGCATGGACAGGATTCTGCTGGTGGAAGACAGCAAATCGTTCGCGGCGGTGATTACCAGCGCCATTCAGCAGCGTTGGCAGCTCGAAGTGGTGACGGCGTTCAATCTGCAGGAATGCCGTGAGTGCCTGCAGGATGCCGTCCACCCGTTTGCCCTTGCCATCGTCGACATCAATCTGCCCGACGCGCCGGACGGCAAGGCTGTGGATGTCGCGCTGGCCTGCCATATTCCCTGCATCGTGTTTACTTCGCAGCTGAGCGATGGGCTGCGCGCACGGATTCTCGAAAAAGGAGCGGCGGACTACGTGCTGAAGCAGGGCGCGTACAATATCGATTACGTCGTCAACATGGTGGGGCGGCTGCTGAAAAATCGCGAGATCTGCACGCTGGTGGTGTCGGGTGACGAGGAAAAACGCAATCAGGTCGGCCGCTGGCTGACGATGCAGAACCTGCAGGTGCTGGATGCCGGCAACGGCACGGACGCACTGCAGGTGCTGGCGCAGGAAAAGCGGGTGCAGGTGTTGATCGTGGATTTCGCGCTGGAGGATATTCCCTGTTATTCCCTGGTGGCCAAGGTACGCGAAACCCGCAGCGCCGACGAATTGGCCATCATCGGAATCTACGACATCCAGCAGCCGGTGGTGGCGGTGCATTTTATCAAGAGTGGCGCCAATGACGTGCTGGTGTATCCATTCCAGCCGGAAGAGTTGCATTGCCGCGTCAACCGTTCGCTGGAACAGATCGAGCATTTCCACCAGCTGATTGAACTCAATCGCCAGAAGAATCGGCTGATGGGGATGGCGGCCCATGACATTCGTGGCCCGGTGGGCAACATGGGCGCGGCTTGTCGCATGCTGCGTTCCGACAAACTGAAACCGGAACGGCGCGCAGAGCTGCTGGACATGGTGGAGCGCGCCAGTGCCGATCTGATGACACGGCTGAACGATCTGCTCGATGTGTCGGCCATCGAAAGCGGCCAGCTCAGGGTGCAGCCGGTGCCCATGGACCTGCGTGAACTGCTGCGGCAGCGGGTGACATTTTTCGAACCTGCGGCGGAGCAGAAGGACATGCGGCTGGAGGCCCATCTGCCGGTTGCGCCGCTGGTGCTGGGGGACGGTGCCCGGTTGGGTCAGGTGATCGACAACCTGATCAGCAACGCCATCAAGTTTTCCCCCCGGGGCAGTCGGGTGCAGGTGCGGCTGCAAAAGGCGGGGTCTGAAGCGCGGGTGCTGGTGATCGACGAGGGTGTCGGTATTCCCGCCCACGAGGCTGACCGTTTGTTCCGCGCCTTCAGCCGAACCAGTGCGAGCCCCACCGGCGGAGAATCCAGCAACGGCCTGGGGCTGGCGATCTGCCGCAATATCGTCAACCAGCACGGCGGCGAAATCGGGCTGGAATCGTCCAGCGACAGCGGCAGTACCTTCTGCTTCACGGTACCCCTGGCGCAGACCTGAAACTGTCCAAAAACCAGCGTTCTTATACGCTCTGGTTATGTCTGGCTACTGACTGACCGACCAGTTTGCCGGATGCGGGTTCTGTTGTTAGGCTTTTAAGCAGGCAGTTCAGTCAAGAGATCCCCTTTTCTATGTCCGTCTGGTCCAAATTAGTGCGTGGCCATCTGGCCGCCCTCAGCGAATCCTGCAGCGATGAAGTCATTGATTTCATGCTGTTGGAGAGTGGGCTGTCCCGCGACAAGCATGGCGAGATCCAGGCCGATTCCTTCGCCGATCTCAACCGTTATCTGGATACACTGGAGAACTACCTGGGCCTGCTGTACCGGGAGCGGGCGGAAAAGATTTTCAGCGATGTGATCGAACAGGGCTGGCAGGGCGGGGATGCGCGGCCGGAGCTGGATGCCAGTTTCCACGAAGAACTGGAACAGAAGGCCAAGCTGGCGAAAAAACTGGAAAGCCTGAACAAGGATCTGCTGCAGGCCAAGGAATCGGCGGAAGTGGCGTCGCGCGCCAAATCCGTATTCCTGGCCAGCATGAGTCACGAAATCCGCACCCCCATGAACGGCGTGATCGCCAGCGTGCAGTTGCTGCAGGATACCCCGCTCGACAAGGAACAGAATGAACTGGTAAGCCTGATCTGGCGTTCCTCCAACGCGCTGTTGAACATCATCAACGACATTCTCGACCTGTCCAAGATCGAAGCCGGCCACCTGCAATTGAACCGCGAGTCCTTCAACCTGCGCCAGCTGATTGCCGATGTCAGCGATCTGAATCGCGCCACTGCCGACGACAAACAGGTCGCCATCAATGTCACCGTTGAAGATGGCACTCCCCCGTATGTGCTGGGCGATCCGGTGCGGGTGCGGCAGGTACTGATCAATCTGGTGTCGAACGCCATCAAGTTCACCCGCGAAGGTCATGTCAATGTGGAAGTGGGTTACGACCGCATCGACGACGAACGCTACAACGTGATCATCGAAATCAGCGACACCGGCATCGGCATTCCCAAGGATCGCATCGAAAAGATTTTTGAATCCTACGAGCAGGCCGATGCCTCAATCGGTCGCAATTATGGCGGCACCGGATTGGGTCTCACCATCTGCAAGAGCCTGGTGGATCTGATGGATGGTTACGTGGAAGTGGAAAGCGAAACCGGCAAGGGTGCCTCGTTCATTATCACGCTGCCATTCCGGGTGGCGGATATGCCGCGGGAAGAACGGGAAATCCCGGGCGTGCCGAAAAATTATGGCAAGAAAGTACTGGTGGCCGAGGATAACGTGGTGAACCAGCGGGTGGCGCAGAAGATGCTCACGCGAGTGGGGATCGACGCGGACATCGTGTTCGACGGCGAGGCCGCCATCGAGGCCGCCAGCAACCGTCAGTACGATCTGATCATGATGGATATCGAAATGCCGGTGGTGGATGGCATCGAAGCCACGCGGGTGATTCAGGCCGGCAATGGTCCCAACAAGAAAACCCCCATTCTTGCGCTCACCGCCAGCGTGCTGGACGACGACCGCAAACGCATTCTTGCGGCGGGCATGCAGGGATTTGTCGGCAAGCCGGTGCGACTGACTCAACTGACGCAGGAACTGGATCGCTGGTTCAACTAAGGCTGTCTTTGCTGCTGACGGCCGATGCAAATTTCTCTCGCTGTCTCAATTTTTTCTTCTCACTTCATCGCATCATTTCACAGTGATTGATTGGTTTTCTCGCCGGGAAAAACAGGGCGCGGCCATGCCGTGAATTTTGCTTGTTCCCACGCCGAATTTGGCGCAAAGTGGCGATCACATATACGGTGTATACCTTATAACAATAACAGCAAAAAAATAACAATACGAAAAGGGATTCGAAATGAACGCACTGAGCACATCTCTGGGGATGTTTCTGCTATGCCTTGTCTTTGCGCTGACCGGTTGCGGTGCCGGCAAGGGTGTTGAAGGATTGTACGTTGCCAAAACCACGGACAATATTGATATCAAGCTGAAACGCTACCGGCCCACGCCCGGCCATTCCTACCGATCCGGCACGCCAATCCTGCTGTTTCCCAGCATTGTCCTGAACCTGAATGAATTTGATGTGCACACGCCGCCGTGGCTCAACAGCTACCATTACAAATTGCCGGCGGATGCGCCCGCCTGGGCCAAGAATGATCCCGTCATCCAACAGGACAATCTGAAATTTTTCAGTCTGGCGCATTTTCTCTATCTGCGCGGTTATGACGTCTGGACGGCGAATTTTCGCGGTGTCGGGCGCGGCGATTTCAAAAGTGATCGCGGTTTGCCGAATACCAATCTGGATGTCTGGTGCGCCCTGGATTTTCCCGCGGCGGTGGACAAGGTGCGCGACGTGACCGGGAAGAAGCCCGTGATCGGCGGCCACAGTACCGGGGGCCTGTGCGCGTATCTGTATTTGCAGGGCATCACCATGGACGCCACGGTGCTGGCCCAGGGTGAATACGTGCCGCACGTTACCTCCAGCGCAACCCTGGCCGCGCAGCGCAATAGAAATGTTGCCGGATTTCTCGGCCTCGATCCCGCCGGCACGCCGCTTCTGGCCTACGAATGGCTGATCGACAGTCCGCTGGTGTTCGATACCCTGGCGCTGGAAGCGCTGATGGACCTGGATGCGATCATGCCGGCGGTGGCGTCCCTGTTGCATCCGGTGATTGTGGCGGGTTCCATCGATACGATATGGGGCATCATCGGCAGCCTGGCGGATGTCTTTCCCGAAGAACTGCCGCGCTGGGCGGATCTGTTCGGCGCGCTGGATTTCTGGAGCACGGAGAACATGAATCTGTATGTGGAGGACTATATCGTCCGCATGGGTGTGTCCAGTTTTTACCTGGGTGGTTTTGCCCAGTATGCGGACTGGGGCATCAACGGCACGTTGCGCGAGCATTGGCAGAACGGCGCGGAGAACGCGAACCGCGTCAATCCGCCCGATCCAGGTGAAGATGATGGCTCCTACCATTACCAGGACAATATGGCGCGCCTGACCGTTCCTGCTTTCGCCATTTTTTCGGAATCCGATGCCCTGGTGAGCACCGAGCTCATGGTGGAAAGCCTGTTCAATGGCAAGACCTTCAACGCCAAGGACGACTGGATTGAAGTGCCCAACACCGGCCATGTTGATATCGTAAATGGTGATAACGCGCCTACGCTCTCATACCCGGCCATCGCCGACTGGCTGGACCGTTTGTAGGGCAAAACCTCCGACATTTCCGCAATCCAGCCTCAAACGGTCGTGCAAACGGCCGTTTTGCTGTGGGGGGAGGGAGCGTGCGCACCGGCGTGATTACAGTTCAGGACCATGATCTGGTTATCAAAATCCCTGCCCACTTTCGCATGAACGCGAACTATTCTTGCCAAAAAGTTTGCGTTTGGCGCGGCGCCAGATAACTTTATTGATATCAGTATCGTTTTATCTGTAGCAGGCACCATGGCTTTTTCATTACCGCGACACGATGACACGCGCATGCCGGTAACCGATGCGGAACTCCAGCAGACCCAGCTTTTCAAGGACGTGCAGCTTGACCGCATTCGTCCTTTGCTGGCGGCATGCCAGAAAATCGGCCTGAAACCGGGCGATGTGCTGTTGCGGCCGGAGTTCAGCAATAACTGCATGTATCTGCTACTGAACGGCCAGGTCACCATCCATTTGCAGACCCTCGATAGCGAACCACTGCTGGCCCTGACCGTGGGCGAGTGTGTGGGGGAAATGTCGGTGTTCGACGGCCGCAATCCCTCGGCCTACGTGAAGGCCGGCAATGATGTGGAAGTGCTGGTCATAGAAAGCAGAATTCTCTGGCAACTGATCGATGCTTCCCACAGCGTTGCCCGCAATCTGCTGCACATCCTGGCCAACCGTCTACGTTCGGGCAATGCCAATCTGTCTGACAGCCAGTCGCGCCAGCGCGAAACCGAACAGGTTGCCAACAGCGACGCGCTTACCGGCCTCAACAACCGGCGCTGGCTGGAAGAAATGATGGTGCGGTTCAAGGGCAAGGCGCTCAATGAGTTGCAGCCCGTATCCGTGCTGATGCTGGATGTGGACCACTTCAAGCGTTTCAACGACACCTTCGGCCACAAGGCCGGTGATCTGGTGCTGCAGATGGTGGCGCAGACCATGCGCAAGCGGCTGCGTCCCAGCGACATGGTGGCCCGCTACGGCGGTGAGGAATTCATGGTGCTGCTGCCGCACACCGCCCTGAGCGAAGCCCAGGTAGTGGCGGAGCGTCTGCGCAAGGGCGTGGAACTATGCAAGGTGGATGCGGACCAGGGCCAGGAATTGCCGCCGGTGACGATTTCAGTGGGCGTTGCTCCCTGGCATCCAGGCGAGTCGCTGGAGGATATGGTGGAAGCCGCCGACAAGGCGCTCTATCGTGCCAAGGCCAACGGCCGCAACCGGGTGGAATTGCGCGACTGAGTTCCGTTAAGACTAAGTTCTGTTAAAACTAAGTTCCGTTAAAACCCGCTCCATCGCGGCTTCAGCAGGATCTTCATCAGCCGCAGCATGAAACCGCGGGGCAGCAGGCGCGCCAGCCAGTAGTACCCCAGACTCATTGCTCCATGCACCACCACTCCCTTGCGCTTGTGCATGGCCCTGATGGACGCCTTGGCCATCTGTGCCGAACCGGTGACGGGAATGTAGCGCAACAGGCCGAGGTGATCAGTACCGGACACCTGGTGGAATTCCGATGACGTGGGCCCAGGACAACTGACCGTGACCGACACACCGGTGCCTTTCAGTTCGGCCCGCAATGCTTCGCTGAATTCGATGATGTACGCCTTGGTGGCACCATAGACCGCCATGTACGGCCAGGGCGTGAAACCCGACAGCGACGCGATGTTCAGAATCTTGCCCAGCCCCCGCTTCACCATGTACACCGCGAATTTCTTGGTCATGTAGGTGGTGGCGATCACGTTCACCTGGATTTGTTCCACCTCGGTGTTGCGATCATCGGCGGTGAACGGTCCCAGTGAACCCAGGCCTGCGTTGTTCACCAGGATGTCCACCGGAATGTTGCGTTCCATCAGCGTGTCGAAGATGCGGTCGATCTCGCTGATCTGCGCCAGATCCGCTGCCAGCACCGTCACCTCGATGTTGAAATCCTTTTCCAGATATTGCGCCAGTTGCTGCAGTCTTTCCTCCCGCCGGGCAACCAGTACCAGATCGTGGCCTTCCTGCGCCAGTACCTTACTGATTTCATAGCCGATGCCGCTGGAAGCGCCGGTTACTAGTGCGGTGGTCAGAGCCATCGGGTCGATCCTGTCGCAAAAGGGGAGCCACCTATGTTAATGGCTTTTGTTGCAATAGCAATCGGTTGCCCATGCGTCGGCGTTGTGGCCGAGGTTCCGGTCTGCGGTGGTTTCGGTGTAGGCTTGACGCTGAAATTCCGATCCCTTGCACCGGATTCCCGCACCCTGGTTTTAATGCATGACGACCACTGATCCACTGCACATTGATCCACAGCAGTTGCGCCCTGAAATTTCCATGCCCCTGATCCGCACTGTGCTTGGGTGTGTGATGCGGCATGGTCTGGACGCGGACACATTTTTACGGGATCTGCAGCTGGAAAATGCGCCCCTGCACGATCCGTCCCGGCGCGTTGACCTGGCGGTGTACGATCAGGTTCAGGAGCGTGCCATGCAGGTGCTGAACGATCCTGCGCTGGGCCTGCACATGGGCGAGCACTCCTCGCCCAACACGCTCGGGCTGCTGGGCTTTCTGCTGTTGAGTTCGCCCACTCTCGGGGACGCGATCGATCAGTGGATGCATTTCCACAGCCTGGTGAGTGATGCCGAACCTTCCCGTCTGCTGCCGCAGGGCGACCAGGCGCTGTTCGAATACCAGTTCCCCCGCTCCACGCCGGACTGCAACCGCATCCGCGCCGAATTCGGCCTGGTGCAGATGGCAAAACTGGCGGGCCTGATGCTGGGCGGAACCCTGCCGGTGACGGAAGTGCGCTTCGAGCATCCGCAACCGGATTATGCCGCTGAATACCAGCGTGTGTTTCTGGGGCCGATCCGCTTCGGTTGTCCCCACACCGCCGTGCTGTTTCCCGCCGCGATCCTGCGTCAGCCGCTGCCATCGGCGAATGCTGGCGTGCACGAGCTGCTGAAAGAGGAAGCCGAACGCCAGCTGTTGCACCTGGATGACAGTGTGAGCCTGGCAGACAAGGTGGAGCGCTACCTGTTGCGCACGTTGCGAAAAGGCAAGCCGGGCATTGTGCAGGCAGCGGAGCATTTCGGCATGAACGAGCGTACCTTCCGCCGCAAGCTGGAAGGGCAGGACACGTCGTTTTCAGAATTGCTGGGGCAGGTGCAGTTGCGGGTGGCGCGCCGCCTGTTGCTGAATCCTGCGTTGCCGATCGATGTGATTGCCGAGCGCCTGTGTTTTTCCGAACCCAGCGCGTTTCACCGCGCCTTCAAGCGCTGGACCGGGCAGACGCCCAGCGAATACCGCGACAGTCAGTTGAAGCGCTGAACGGTTTTTTTCAGCGCGCGATTTTCGCGTCGGTGCCGATCAGTTCTTGTCGCGTGACGTTTGTTTCAGGACTTGCCGTCGAACTGTCCGTGACGGCCCTCGCCATCGTGGAACCGGCTGGCACCCTGCAGGGTTTCGCCGCTGCGGATCACCGCCATGCCGTGCTGGAATTCGTTGGCAATGGCGGCATCCAGATTCAGATCCCACTGTTCGTAGGCGCTCATGCGGTCGTTGCGCATGCACAGGGCGGGAAAACGGCTGATCTGCAGGGCCAGTTCTTCTGCCACCGCACGGGCCTGGCCAGCAGGGCAGACCCGGTTCACCAGTCCCATCTGGAGCGCTTCGCCGGCCTCCACCGGACGTCCGGTAAGGATCAGGTCCAGCGCCCGGCTCAGGCCGATCAGGCGCGGCAGGCGCACGGTACCGCCATCGATCAGCGGCACGCCAAAGCGGCGGCAGAACACGCCCAGCACCGCGTTTTCCGCTGCCACCCGCAAATCGCACCAGAGCGCCAGTTCCAGACCACCCGCCACGGCGTGGCCTTCGATCGCTGCGATCACCGGTTTGTTCAGCAACATGCGTGATGGTCCCATGGGGCCATCGCCTTCCGCATCCAGATGATTGATGTTGTCCCCGCTGGCCACGGCCCCCAGGTCGGCACCGGCGCAGAAATTACCGTTGCCACACAGCACGGCCACGGCCAGGGAAGCGTCGGCATCGAAGCGGCGGAACACGTCCACCAGCGCCTGGGCGGTAGGGCCGTTGACGGCGTTGCGCACCTGGGGACGATCAATGATCACGGTCAGGATGGCACCCTGCTGTTCGGTACGTACGCTCATCGGAGAATTCCCTCGGCAAAAACATCAGATCAAAAGTGACGCGGTCCGGTTGTCGTTTTTATGCAGTGCTTCTTTGATAATCAATGCCCCCACTGCCGCGAGCCCCAGCATGCACCAGCGCGGTTAAAACTGTAAAGCCGGCCGACAGTGGATTTCAATTCCACCGCCTCTGTCACATTTGGAAACCATCGGCAGTGAAAAAATGCCGGTCACATTCCTGTAACCCCAACTAAACTTCAGATTAATCAGGCGCGAATCGCGCAGTCCAACCGCACGATCCGTGTCTTCCCTGCAGTCGTTGCCTCGTCCCGGGAGGGCATTATGCGAATTCAGGAACTGGTTAATCATTGGGAAAGCGCCAGCCATGGTGAGCGGACCCGCCGCGAATTTTCCATCCATTTACCCCTCAAGGAAGCCGCCCAGGTGCTGGCGCTGGCCGAGATGTATCCGGACTGCACTGAAAACCAGATTCTTACTGATCTGGTTTGCTATGCGCTGGGCCAGCTCAAAGAGGCTTTCCCCTACGAAGCGGGGCGGCAGGTTGCTGTTGATGAATGCGGCGATCCGGTGTTCGAGGATGCCGGTGCAACCCCGAAATTCATCCGCCTGGCGCAGAAATACCGCCAGACCCTGGAGCGGGAAAACCGCCACGATACCAACTAGGCCCTGTTGCCGGGCCTGACAACTCTGCTCCAGAAGCGGCTTGTACGGAACGGAGTGCAGCGTTAATCCACATCAATCCTCTAAACGGCGGATCGCAAGGTGTCACCCGTCCCGGGCTGCCGGGAACGGGTGATGGTACCGGCTACTCAGGTTTCCACCAGATTCGCCGCGTCGATCATGGTTTTGGCCATGATGCCGTAGACAACGGTCCAGGCTTCTTTCACCTCGGGAGTGAAGGCATCGCCCAGGCCCTGCTCCAGGGTCAGCAGCAGTGCGCCGCCCACAGTGTCGTAGTGGGATGGCTTGACGCCATAGCCTACATGCCGTTTGCCCAGGTTCTGCAGGATTGGCACCAGCGTGTCCAGATCCTTCAGTTTGCCCACGGCGGCACCAATCATCTGCATCAGTTTCTTGCCCTGTTCTTCCATGTTGCCTTTGAACAGAGGTTTCAGGGCGGGATCGGCGGTAAACAGGTTGCTGTAGAACAGTGCCGCCGCCGTGTCGGCGATGGGCACTACCTTGGCGAAACTGTCCTGCACCAGTTGGATCTGCTGGGGTGTCATTGTGATGTTCTCCCGTTGGGGTTGTGGTTGATTGAATCGGGCTGGGTGTTCACTCGCTCTGTGACACCATGTACTGCACCGCGGCGGCCACCTCGGCGTCGGTCAGGCCGGGATTGCCGCCCCTGGCCGGCATGGTGCCCTGGTTGCCTTCAAATCCGTTGAGCGCATGGCTCACCAGAACGTCGGTACCCTGGGCAATACGGTTTTTCCAGACGAAGGTGTCGCCGATCTTCGGCGCACCGGCCATGCCGTTGAGATGGCACACCTTGCAGGTGCCGTCCCATACCACCTTGCCTTGCTCCAACACCGGATCTGTCTTATCACAGGCGCTCAGTGCGAGGCCCAGCGCCACTGCCGTCACTGTATGGCGCCGCCGGGTGTGCCGTTGCCGGCGTTTGCTGTCCGCTGTCATCGCGGCCTCCTATGTCATGAAAAGTCACGCAGGGTCTGGAAAACCCAGGCGGCGTCATGAGCCCATCGGTACGCGGATCACCACGCCACCCATGACATCGCCGATCTTGAAATCCTTGCGCGGGGTGTCCTTGTGTTCGTTGTGGCAGCTGGCGCAGACCGGGGCCACGGCAACGTCGGCATATACGGCAGTGAAGTACTTGACGTCGCCCAGGGTTTCTTCGCCATAAAAATTCTGGCCGGGGTTGTCGACGACAAACTTCAGCCCGGTTTTTTCCAGGTCGGTGCGGGGCGCATTCTGTTTGTTGATCGGCCAGAGGGATTGCAGTGAGTAGGAAAATTTGTCGGTCTTGCCGGCCACGGTTTCGGCGCCGAAACGGAACATCTGCGCCGGCAGGGGCAGGGCCTTTTCGTCCATGAAGTGTTCGCTGGCTTTGATCACCTGCTCGTCCTTGGCTAGGCGGTTTACGACCTGCTTGGTGTACACAGCGCGATCGGATTCCATCACCAGGTGCAGCATGTCGGTGAGGTCCTGGGGGCTGATGCCGCCCTTGCCGCTATCGGTGCAGGCGGTGAGGGCGATGGCCGCCAGGGTCAGTGCGGCGCCTTTGGCTTTGGTGGATCTGATGTTCATGGTGTTTTCCTCTCTCTGGTCTTCAGGGTTGGGCATGGTTGGGTGTTTCAGTCTCCGCTGCGGCGCTGTCCCCGTCCCGCCGCAGGGCCATATCGATACTCTCGATATGGCGCGCGGGCGCACTGGCGAAGTTGGTTTGAATCAGCTGCGGGTCGGCCAGGGCGTCAATCGCAAACGCCAGGCCGTGGCAGTTCTGGCAGACGCTGCGAATCATTTTTTCGTTGGGCCGCAGGTTGGCGTTCTGGTTATGGTTCACCAGCACGCGCTGGGTGCCATTTGGCGCGTGCGTTTCACGGGGCAGGTGGCAGGTGGCGCAGCTGACGCCGCTGCCAGGCGCCGCTGTTCCTGCCTGTTCCGCCTGCCAGAGCTTGAAATGCGGAGACTCCTTGAAGGCCCGTGAGTGCTCGTCGGCATGGCAGTTCAGGCAACTTTCCACCGCCGCCTGGCGCAGGTCGACGCTGTGGGGCGCATGGCAGCTGGCGCAGGTGAGTTCGCGATGAGCGGCGTCCGGATTAAAAGTCAGCCGGCCCTGGGCCGGTGTCATGGGCGGAAGTGTGCGCGACAGGCCTGGTGCCAGGCGCATGCCGTGTTTGCCCTGGTAGAAGGTGTCGGTCTCTGCCGCGTGACAGCCCTGGCAGGTGGCAATGGTGGGCGAATCGGTCCAGGGGATGGGCGCGGTTTGCGGTTCCGTCGCTGCAGGGCTAGCGGCGTGGCAACCGCTGCAGTTCACGCCGGCCCGGGCATGCGCCGAGCCGAGCCAGTCCGTGAGGATGGAATCCCCGGTGGCGCTGCCATCTGCGTCCGCTGCGGCCAAGGCCTTGCCCAGCACATGATGGGGATGTTTCAACGCCGGCCCGGAACGCTGCACGACGGCGGCAATGGTCTTGAGGGCAGGTTCACCGGCGCTCTTGATCAGGAAATCCTCATACAGCGCCTGGTTGTCGTGGTAGTTGTGGCAACCGGCGCTGGCGCAGGTATCGAACGCCATGCCCTGATGGCTGGGCCGGTCCTGGGCGATGTCCTGGTGACACAGAAAGCAGTAATCCTGTGGCAGGGTCACGCCCATGGTGCCGGTCTGTTCTAACTGGTGCTCGCGATGACAGGTTACGCACTGGCGCGCATCCAGTTGCTGCAGGCGATCTGCATTGCGGGGATCGGTGAACTTGGCCTTGGGGTGGGAATCATCGGCCGCCCGCAGCTCGTCGCCGTGGCAATCGACACAGGCGCTCTGCAGCACCTCGCCGCCGCCAAACGGGCTGGTATGACAGCTGCCGCAGGCCAGTTCGATCTGGTGGTGGCCATGAGTGGCGGGACCGATCAGGAACGCCTCCTGATCGTCGCTGGCGAACAGGCGGAAGCTGTAGTAGACGCTCAGCAGCAGCACTCCCAGCATCCACACTATCCACACCGTTTTCTTACCCATGACCACCCTCAGAAGTAGTAAACCGTCAGCACGTGGAACCCGAGCAGCGCGGGGAATGGCCAGGCCGCCAGAATGTGGCTCCAGACCAGCAGGGTCCGCAGCCGGCGGCTGGTGGCCGGACGCAGGCTGTGTTCCTGGCCGATCGCCAGGCTGGTAACGGCGCCCAGCAGGGCCAGGGCGAGGAAATTCAGGGCAAGGAACAGATTCAGGTTGGCGCCCAGGTTCAGGCCGGTGTGCAGGGCCAGCAGCAGCAGGCAGAACGCGCCGAGCAGTACATGCAGCAGGCGCCAGGCGGAAAAGGTTCCCCACTGAATGCCGGGCAACCGCTTGCGCAGGCTCATCAGCAGGCCGATCAGGGTCAACCCCAGCAGGGTGAAGCCGCTGATCTGTTTGGCCAAGCCGTCATTCCACACCGATGCCAGCGAAAACCCGGTCTGCACGCTGTCAGGTACCCGGGCGGCGGGCAACAGCAGCCAGGCCAGGAAAAACAGGGTGCCGAGGGCGCCACTGAGCCAAAGAGGCAGAGCGCCCGGCTCGACAGTGGCAGGTCCGGCGGTGCCCGCCAGATCACGCAGCAGGGGTTTACAACTGCCGCAGACCGTGCCCGCGCCGGTGCGAGCTGACAGCGCCTCGGCAGACAGGCAGCCCTGTTCCAGAGCGTCGCTCAGCCGGCCTCGGGTCACGCCCATGCACTGACACACGGTGGCGCCAGCGGGCCACCGGCTTACGTCTGCCTCGCTGCCTTCGGGCCAGAACCGGCCGGTGCGGCGAAAGCGCAACTCCTCCCACCAATGCAGGCGGCGCTGGCTCTGTACCGCCTCCTGCAGGCGCCGCGATTCCGGCAATTCGCCTACTGCCAGCGCCGCAACAAAACAACCCTTTTGTAGAACGACCTTGCGGTAAACCGCCTGCTGGGAATCGCGGAAGGTAATCGCCCGCTGCCGGAGTTCATTGGGCGGATCGGCCGCTTCACCCAGGCTGAACACCGGTTCGCCAACCACCTTGAGCTGGGCCAGATTAAGGGAGCCCAGATACCGGGCGCTACCCCCGGCGAGCACGTCCGCCAGCACGGCGGCCTGCTCATAGCCCGGCGCGACCAGACCGTAGGTCTGGCCACGGTGCTCGGCGCACTCGCCAATCGCATAAACGTCGGCGGCGGACGTGCGCAGCTGATCGTCCACCTGAATTCCGTGACGTACCTTGATCCAGGCCCTCCGGGCCAGTTCCACGTTGGGCCGGATGCCGGTCGCCAGCAGTACGGTGTCGCAGGGCAGCTCGGTGCTGTCGCGCAGGCGCACAGCCGTTACCCGGCTGCCCCCCAGAATGGCGCCTAGACCAGACCCAGTGCGCACCTTGATGCCAAGAGCCTCCACCCTCTGTTGCAGCAGGTCAGCTCCATTGTCGTCCAGTTGCCGGTTTAGCAGACGTGGAGCCTGCTGCACCAGCGTCACTTCCGCGTGCCCCCGTTGCAGCGCACGGGCGGCTTCCAGCCCCAGTAGGCCGCCACCCACCACCACTACCTGCCGGCAGCGCGCCGTGCGTGCCGCCAGGTGCTCGGTATCGCGCAAATCACGAAAGGTGTACACGCCGGCCTTGTCCACGCCACTGACATCAGGTATGTGCGCCCGTGATCCCACCGCCAGAATCAGTTTTTCATAGCGATGAAGCTTGCCGCTGGCGTCGAGCACCGTTTTATCGTCGGGCAACACGGCCTTTACGGCGCAGCACAGGTGCTGCACCAGACGCTCCCCAGCCATGAAGCGGACATTGTTGGCGATGGCATCGATACCGATGTCGCCGGCCAGCAGTGACGACAGCTTGATGCGGTTGTAGGGTTGCCAGGGCTCGTCACCAAACATGACGATGCGGCCGCGATAACCGCGTGACAGCAGTTCCTCGGCACAGCGGATGCCGACCGGTCCGGTACCCACAATGATGATGGGATCGGCCCAGCAGCTATTGTCCTGCAAAGGATCAAAGATTTTTTCCGGCGATTCTGCAACCGCATGCATGCGGGATCTCCACCTGATGCAATGAGTGGAACGACAGACCTTGTTCAGTGTTTGCAGCGTGAACAAAGCAAAGCGTTTGCCAGAATTGACGCCTAAATCACAATCGATTGATTTTTCATGATTTTTTTGCTGCCGCAACGAGCAGGGCATAGCGGGAAACCGATATTGCCCCAGTACGGTTCGCTTGAACTTTCCTGAATCCCCAAGTTGATGCGTCTGTGAGCCGGCAATACCGGCATGAATGCTCCATCATGATTCGAGGTTCACAATAATGGCGCATCCTGGTGAAAATCCGCCTGCCTGATCGCCCGTTCGCCCGCCTGTCCATCTGCAGACGGTGGCCTCGCCTCAGGCGACAACACCGACCAGTCATGGTACTATTTGTGACCTTTTGGTCATCGTGTCGCCGTCTGTCCCTCCCGGGTACAGGCTGTCTTCCGCCGCGTCCGATTTTCAATTCACGCATTGCAGTTGTGAGTCAGAGAGGAAAGAGAGAGCCATGAACGAGATGCTGAACCAGCCCCTGCGGGCACAACCCACCGCCGACGAACGCTGGGCCGGATTCAAACCGATTGTCAGCGGCGACGACTACGTCAACAGCCTGCGCAATCGCAACCTGGACGTATATCTGTTCGGCGAGCGCATCGACGAACCCACCGACCACCCGATGATCCGCCCATCGATCAACGCGCTGAAGGAAACCTACGATCTGGCCCAGCGCGAACCGGAACTGGCCGGCGCCAAAAGCCATCTCACCGGCAACAGCATCAACCGCTTCCTGCATATCCCCCACAGCCCCCAGGATCTGGTGCTGAAAAACCGCATGCAGCGCAAACTGGGCCAGCTTACCGGCACCTGTTTTCAGCGTTGCGCCGGCCTCGACGCCATCAGCGTGATGCACTCCATCACCTATGACATGGATCAGGCTCACGGCACCCAGTATCACCAACGTTTTCTCGCGTTCCTGGAAAAGCTCCAGAACCACAACCAGATCATCGCGGCCGGCATGACCGACCCGAAAGGCGACCGCAGTCTGGCGCCGCACGAGCAGGCGGATAAAGATCTGTTCATGCACGTCACCGCCCGCAACGAGCGCGGCCTGTTCGTCACCGGCGCAAAGGCGCACATGACCGGCGGCCTCAACTCGCACTGGATGATGGTGCTGCCCACCATGCGCCTGAGCGAGAAGGACAAGGATTTCGCTGTCATCGGCGTGGTGCCGCTGGATGCCGAGGGTCTCACGTACATATATGGACGCCAATCCTGCGACACCCGCTCAATGGAACCGGGTCTGGTCGATAAAGGCAACGCGCAATTCGCCGGTCAGGAAGTGCTGGCCGTATTCGACAATGTTTTCATTCCCTGGGATCACGTTTTCATGGACGGTGAATACGAATTCGCCGCGCCCATGGTGGAACGTTTCACCAACTACCACCGCGCCAGCTATGTTTGCAAAACGGGTCTGGGCGATGTCATGGTAGGTGCCGCTGCCACCATTGCCGAATACAACGGCCTGGAAAAAGTGTCCCACATCCGCGACAAACTGGTGGAAATGACCCATCTGAACGAAACCATTTATTCGTCCAGTATTGCGTCTGCACACGAAGCCACACCGCTGCCGTCTGGCGCCTGGATCAACGACGGCATGCTCGCCAACGTCTGCAAGCACAACGTCACCCGTTTTCCCTATGAAATATCCCGTCTGGCGCAGGATCTGGCGGGCGGTTTGATGGTGACCTTGCCGTCGGAGCAGGATTTCGACGCCGATGAAACCGGCGAATTGCTGAAGAAATACTTCAAGGGCCGTGCCGATATCAGCGTGGAAGATCGTGTCAAAATGTTGCGGCTGATAGAAAACATGACACTGGGCCGCAATGCCGTGGGTTATCTGACCGAGTCCATGCACGGAGCCGGTTCACCCCAGGCCCAGCGCATCCAGATTCTGCGTGGCATGAATGTCGAGCAGAAAAAATGGTATGCCAAAAAGCTGGCTGGAATCGTCCAGGTTGGCGACTGATGGCGTAATCCATAACGTGCAGAATCAAGGGCCGGGGGCTGAAAACCCCGGCCTTTTTTGATTTTTTGGGTAGAGAAATCAGGAAAAGCTGGTTAGTATGCGCGTCACCGATAGGAAACCAAGGAGAAAGACATGAAACGCGCAATGCTTCCCCTCAGCCTGATGTTGCTGGCGTCCCCTGTACTGGCAGACAGCAAGGTCGGCCAGATTTCCATCAATCCTTCTGTTGGTTACACCGTTCCGGATTCCGAGCGCGGTCTGAACGAAGCCGTAACCTATGGTATTGATTTCGCCTACCGCCTGACCCCGAACTGGGCTGCCAGCGTTTATTACAACGAAACCGGCACCGAGTACACCGACGTTCGTGGTGAATCCGATGGCCAGCGCGACTTCATGAAATACGGCCTGAACATGCTGTACTACTTCAACCCTGCAGCCCGCCTGCAGCCCTATGCAATCATGGGTGCCGGCAACGGCGAATATGAAGACGACAACGATACCCAGCTGAACCTGGGTGGCGGTGTGCGCTACTACTTCACCAACAACTTCTCCATGAACGGCGAGCTGATTGCGTCCCACAGCACGGACGACGATCTGGATGACGGCCTGGTGAATGTAGGTGTTGCCTACGCTTTCGGCGGCAAGAAGGAAGAGCCCAAGGCTGCTCCGGCTGCAGTGGTTGCGGCTGCACCGCTCGACAGCGATGGTGACGGCGTTATTGACCCGAATGACAAGTGCCCCGGCACTGCCGCTGGCGTGAAAGTGGATGCCACCGGTTGCGAACTGGATTCCGATGCAGATGGCGTTGTTGACAGCAAGGATGCCTGCCCTGGCACTCCTGCCGGTACTGCAGTTGACGAAACCGGCTGCCGCTTCAAGAAAGAAAGCGTCGAGCTGCAGATCCAGTTCCCCACCAACTCTGCCGACATTGCCGAGCAGTACCAGTCTGAAATCAAGCGTCTGGCTGACTTCCTGGTGAAATACCCGGCGATTGCCATCAACATCGAAGGCCACACCGATGCGCAGGGTTCCAACGACTTCAACAGGCAGCTGTCGCAGCGCCGCGCTGAATCCGTGAAGGGCGCACTGGTTACCCGTTACGGCATCAACGCAAACCGCATCAGCCCGATCGGTTACGGCGAAGAGAAGCCTATCGCCACCAACGACACTGCCGCTGGTCGCGAGCAGAACCGTCGCGTGGTAGCGGTCATCTCTGCCAGCTACAAAGAGTAATAATCTGTGATCGAACCCTGCCGGCGTACTCCCGTCGGCAGGGTTTTTCTTTTTTTCAGGGAGGGAAAAAAATGAAACAGGCTTTTCAATTGGCGGTTCTGATGACCGCCGTGAGTTCAACAGCCTTGCTGGCAGAAGAAGCTCCCGCAGACAAGCTCTGGGGCGGTGAAGTCACGCTCAATTATTCGCAAAGTTCCGGTAACAGCAACGCCACCAGTTTCAGTGGCAAGTCCAAGGCCGAGCGTGATGGCGAGTTCTGGCGCAACACCTACAAGCTCGAAGGCGACAACGAAACCGCCGAGGATGACGAAGGCGACGAGACGCGGACCGCGGAAAAATATTTCGCTTCGGCCAAGGCGGATTACAAGGTCACGGACAAATCCTTCCTGTTCGGCCTGCTGGAACATACTGACGACCGGTTCAGCGGTTACGCCTTCGAGACGTCCGTGTCTTTCGGTTATGGCCGTCAACTGATTGAAACCGAGCATCACAAGCTCAAGGCCGACATTGGTCCTGGCTATCGCTACAGCGAGTTTGAGGAGACCGGACTGGAGGAAGAGGAGGCGATGGTGCGCATCGGTGCCCAGTATGTCTGGACCATCAACAACAATGCCGTCTTCGACGAGGATTTCAGCACGGAGATCGGTGAGGAAAAAACCATCACCAAATCCCTGTCCCGTCTCAAAGTCAAAATCAACGGCAGCCTGTGGGGCTCGGTGTCCTACGAAATCAAGCACACCGACGAAGTCCCGCCGGGCATCAAGAACTCCGACCGCAAAACCCTGTTCGGCCTGAACTACGTGTTCTGAGCCTGCTTCAGGCCGCCGCGCTGGTATTGCCAGCCGGTGGCCATCCCGCCGCATTTATAGCCAAAACTAGCCAAACGGACAATTCAAAGGCCAAATCGGACTGACTCTTGGGTCACTCGCCCGATCCATTGATTCGGTATGCTGCAGTGGCAATAATTCCGCCCCGAAGCTGATCAGCTTGTCGTCAACAGACCTTGCGAGGATGTTCCCATGCCGCAGTACAAAGCCCCCCTTCGTGACATGCAGTTTCTGATTCACGAAGTGTTCAATGCCGGACAGCATTACCAGCAGCTGGGTTACACCGACGTCAACCTGGATCTGATCGATGCCATTCTGACGGAGGGCGCGCGCTTCACCGAAAACGAACTGGCCCCACTGCGTACGCTGGGCGACGAGCAGGGCGCGAAATGGAAGGATGGCGTCGTCACCACGCCACCGGGTTTCAAGGACGCCTTCAATGCCTTCCGCGACAACGGCTGGGCCACCCTGGCCATCGATCCCGAGTGGGGCGGGCAGGGGTTGCCCCACAGTCTGAACATCATTTTTCACGAGATGTGCTTCACCGCCAACGTGGCCTGGGGCGCCATCGTCACCCTGACCCAGGGTGCCATCCGCGCCATCGAAGCCCATGCGTCGGATGAACTGAAAGCCCTTTATCTGCCCAAACTGGGATCGATCGAGTGGACCGGCACCATGTGCCTGACCGAGCCGCACGCTGGCAGCGACGTGGGTCTGGTGAAGACCAAAGCCGAACCCCAGGCTGACGGCACCTATGCCATCAGCGGCACCAAGATTTTCATCACCCAGGGCGAAAACGATTACGCCGACAACATCATCCACCTGGTGCTGGCCCGTCTGCCGGGTGCACCCAAAGGTCCGAAAGGCATCAGCCTGTTCCTGGTGCCGAAATTCCTGCCGGACGCAGCTGGCCAGCCCGGCGCGCGCAACCGGATTTCCTGCGCGTCCATCGAAAAGAAAATGGGCCTGAAAGGCTCGCCTACCTGCGTACTGAATTTCGACGGCGCGCAAGGCTGGCTGGTGGGGCCGCCGGGCTCCGGTCTGGCCTGCATGTTCACCATGATGAACGCGGCCCGGCTCGACGTGGGCATTGAAGGATTGGCGGCGGCGGAGCTGTCCTTCCAGGGCGCGCTGGCCTATGCGAAGGATCGCCTGCAGATGCGCGCACCCACTGGCCCGGTGGCGCCGGAAAAGGAGGCCGATCCCATCATCGCCCATCCCGATGTGCGCCGCATGCTGATGACCCAGAAAGCGCTGGCGGAAGGCTGCCGGGCGCTGGCCTATCACATCGCGCTGCAACTGGATCAGGAAGCCCATGGCGACGTGGATTCGCGCAAGGCGGCGTCGGACCGGGTGGCTCTGCTCACACCTATCAACAAGGCATTCCTGACGGATCGCGGTTTGGAGTGCGCCAATCTCGGCGTGCAGGTGTTCGGCGGCCACGGCTATATTCACGAACACGGCATGGAGCAGATCGTGCGCGACGTGCGCATTTCCCTGCTGTACGAAGGCACCAACGGCATTCAGGCCAACGACCTGATCGGCCGCAAGCTGATCTCGAACAGGGGCGCGCTGCTGCGTTCTTTCCTGGATGAAATCGAGTCCTTCTGCGCCGCCAACAGCAACAATCCCCGCGTGGGCGGAATGGTGGAGGTACTGGCGCAGCATACCGCCGAATGGTGGCAGCTGGCGCAGGAGCTGATGGCCAAGAGTGCGGCGGAGCCCAACACCATTGCGTCGGTGGCGGTGGATTTTCAGGATTACGCCGGTTACGTCACCCTGGCCTGGTTGTGGGCGCGCATGGCCCTGACGGCAGCCGAACAACTGGATGCTGGCGCTGCCGATGCCGCTTTTTACCAGGCCAAGCTGAAAACTGCCCGTTTCTACTACGACCGCATCCTGCCCCGCACCCGCAGCCTGGTGGCGACGCTCGGCTGCAGTGCCGACAGCGTGATGGATCTGGCGGTAGATGAATTCGTGTTCTGATTTCCTGCCAATCCCTATTTGGGAAAAGGCAGCGCAAAAAGGCAGCGGTCCCGACGACGCTGCCTTTTTTGTTGTCACATTCCGTTAATTTTTATTTCCTTCCAGATGGCTCCGCCTACTCGAAATTGCCACAAAAAAAGCCTAATTTAATTTGTCCGTTAGCATTGCCTGATATATTGTTGTAATTGTTGTGAAATTGACCAGATGGGTCTATACATAGTCAGGCACGCTAACAACGCTGACTAAAATTCGTGCTTTTTTAGGGGGAAACACCATGCGCTCTAGTGAACAGGACGCTATTTCATCTCTTGCCACATCCACCTCATTTCCACTTCTTGTGCAGCAGATTGTCGGGGAACTTACACAGGCCACCAGTTACGCCCAGGTGTGCTATCTCATGGGACGGATTCTGGGTGCCCGCCACCAGTTGGGCCAGCAGGGTCTGTCGCAGGAGCAGATTGAACAGGTGCGGAACAGCCTGCAACCTCTGTGTGATGAGTCCCATGCCTGGCACTGGGCGTTCAGCAAACCTTATGGTTATCCCGGTGATTACATGGTGCTGGAATATGCCTATGAACATGTTGTCCGGCCGGAAAGCAGCCCCGTGGGCCAGTTGCTGGACCGCTGGCTGATGGATTCGCAGCTGGCTGGTGGCGTGCGGGAGCGCAAGGACATGCTGGCGGCTTTCATCGAGCGCAAGGCCTGTGCGCATCACCAGATTTCCGGGCAGCCGCTGAAAGTGCTGTCGCTGGCGTCAGGCTCGGCGCGGGAATTGCGCGAGCAAACCCCTGCCGTACTGGCCAAGCTGGACGTGCTGCTGATAGACCAGGACCCGCGCTCGCTGGATTACGCCGCACAACACTTGCCCCCCAATGTGCAGACCTGGAAGACCAACGCGCTGCGCCTTAAGCCGGCCGATATGAAACACCCCTTCGATCTGGTCTATTCGTTCGGATTTTTCGATTACCTGAAGGATGAAGTGATCGTTCATTGCCTCAACCTTTGTCGCGACGTGCTGGCGCCGGGCGGATCGATCATTTTCCCGCTGAAGATGAACAGCAAGTACCGGTACTGGTTTTACGATGTATTCCTCGACTGGCGGTTCGTGAAACGGGAGCTGGAAGACGGCATGCGTCTGGCATCTCAGGCTGGTCTGGACGTGGTGGAGCTGCTGGAAACCGCCAACGAAAGCGTCGTGTTCTACCACTGCGTTCCCCGTCAGATGTAGCAACCATGCGCACCTTTTCCATCCTGATACTGGCGGTGTTCATTGCGGTCTTTGCCTGGCTGCAGCAGTACACGGCTCCCCTGTATGATGGTGAGGTGTATGTCATTGAAGACAGCTATTCCGATATCACGTTGGAAAAAGCAAGGAAAATGGACTGGAGCAGGGAAGCTCCTTCGCCCGTCAATTTTGGCTTTACCGCATCTGCTTTCTGGTTTTACCTGCCGCTACCCGACTACGTTCTGACGTCACCGCTCGCGCACATGCTGGAAATCGATTTTCCTTCCATCGACGAGCTGGATGTTTACCTGCTGGATTCTTCGGGCGCCGTGGTGGAGCAGTTCCATACCGGCACCGATTTTCCCTTCGCATCCCGGCCGGTCTGGGACGACGACTGGGTTTTTCCTCTCACGCCTGCGCAGCGTCCGGCGGCGGTGCTGATGCGCGCGGCTACATCCAATTCGCTGCAGATGCCGATCCGCATTTACGAACAGGTGGAATTCTACCGCCAGGACACGTCGAACCTGCTGTTCTGGGGCGGTTTCTATGGCGTGGTGCTGATCATGGCGCTGTATGGATTCCTGAACGGCATGGTGATCAGTGATCGGTTGTATCTGTATTACGGCGCCTATGTGGTGGCGTCCACGTTGACGGTGGCGTCGCTCAATGGTCATGGTTTTGCCTATCTGTGGCCGGAGTTGCCGGAGGTGAACGCGATTGCGTTGTCGGTGTTCCCCTGCCTCCTGATCTGTTTCGGCACTGCATTCGCCATGGAATTTCTGGACATGGTGCGATTGCGTTTTCGCATGCGCTTTATCGGTTACGGTTTCATGCTGGTGGCGCTGCTCACGGCGGCGTGTGCGATTGTGCTGAAACGGGATCTGTCGTTCTGGGCGGCGGTAGAAACGGTGGCATTTTCGGTGGCATTGCTGGTGTTCGGTGCGCTGGCGGTGCGGCGGCAACATTACCTGGGCTGGTATTTCCTGATCGGCTGGTCGGTGTTTCTGTTTGGCGCCGGCATGTTCGCGCTGAATGTGCTGGGCGTGCTGCCATTCAACGTGATCACCGTGCACAGCAAGGAAATCGGGTCGGTATTTGAAATCATCATGCTGGCGCTGGGCATGTCGGCGATCTATCACCACGAGAAGGAAGAGCGCTACCGCATCGACGGTGCCATCGATCTGATGAAGCAGCGATTGCAGCAGCGTGCCAGCTTCATCAGCAACAAGAGCGGGCTGATGAAAATTCCCCAGCTGGAGCATCACCTGCAGGATATCCGCGCGCTGGATCGCCGCATCCACCAGGAAATGGGGCGCATGCTGGTGATTGCGGTGACTGTGATCGACCGTTCCACCCGGCGTCCGGATCACATTGCCCAGAGCGATTGTCTGCGGGCGTTGTTCAATAGCCGGGTAACGGTGTTTCCGTTCAAAACCCTGCGCGAAGGTTTAAGCGGCGAAGTGACGCTGCTGCTGTTTCCGTTGCACAACAAGTTCGAGGCGGAAGCGATCCTTGAGCGGGTGGAGCAGTGGAGCCATTCCCTGGGCGAGCAGTACGACCTGCATTTCGGCTACGCGATTTCCCATCTCACAGAAAAGTACGACGTCGATTACATCGAGGAATCGCTGCATTATCTGGAGGAAGCCATTCTGCAGCAGTCCATGTCGTATTCCATTGATGACACGCTGACTTTTGCCGGCCGTCACTCCTGAGTTTGACGTGGGGCCGGCTGATCCAATCTTCCTTCAATTCCAGCGCATGTGTTTGCTGAAACCCGAGCGCAGGAAACTCATCTGGTCTGCCAGGATGTTGCGGTTGGCCAGCGCCAGATATTCCATCTTGTTGGGTTTGAACGGCACCGCGATCAGAGGCATGTTGACTTCTTCCGGCGTGCAGTTGCCCTTGCGCTGATTGCAGCGGCGGCAGGCAGTCACCAGATTGGTCCAGGATTCGGAGCCGCCGCGGGAGCGGGGCTGGATGTGATCGCGGGTCAGCAGTTCCACCGGGAATTTGTCGCCGCAGTACATGCACAGGTTGCAGTCGCGCCGGAACAGCAGGCGGTTGCAGACGGCGGGAACATGGTGGTTGGCGTGCTTGATGTCGCCGTCGGTGGCGATGATGGTTGGAATGGCCAGCTCGGAACGCAGGCCGAAACGGTTGGTGCCGCCACGAATCGTGACAGCGCTTTCTCCCAGTGACCAGACGACAAGTCCTTTCACCAGCAGTGTGGCCGCTTCCTCCCGGCTGAGCCATTGCAACGGGAGTCCGGCCTTGTTGAGTCGGAGTATCCGAGTATGCGTCAGCATTTCCACACCCTTGTTTGGCATGTTACCTGCGTTGAACGCTTCCTGCTTGTGGCAACTGCGCGTTCAGTATTGCAGTCATTCAATATTGAACCAGAATATCCAGTTTTTCCAGGCGGTTACTCACAATAATGCGGGTCTGTGAACCGGTCCCGACCTATTGTTGGCAGAGATGGTGACATTGATGTGGCAGCAAGGTGCAACAGTCCCACTGTTTTTCCCCGGGTTTTTCTCTCAGGCGTCCGGGCTTGCCAGCATGAGGCCGGCCAGCAGTTCGGGCAGGATCATGCCGGACGGGCCCAGCAATTCCACGTCCGCCAGATGGCTGGCATCGCTCGGCTGGGTGTTCACCAGGATGATCCGGGCGCCGCGACGACGGGCCAGCTGGATCAGCCCTGCTGCAGGATAGACGCTGGCACTGGTGCCGATCACCAGCAGGCAGCCGCTGGCGGCGCAGGCCTGTTCTGCCGCCTGCCAGGCGTCCTGGGGCAGGGATTCACCGAACCAGACAACGGACGGCCGCAGTGAATCGCCGCAGCGGGGACAGTCGCGCAGACCGGGTGGATGGGCCAGATCCACCGCTTCGCTGTAGCCACAGTCACCGTGGCAGCGATCCCGGGTGATGGTGCCGTGCAGGTGGATAACCCGTGTTGGATTGCAGCCGGCCCGTTCCAGCAAATCGTCGACATTCTGGGTGATCTGCACCAGTTGCTGTTGTTGCGCCAGCGCCTGGTGGCCCGCGTTGGGTTGCGCCTGCGCCAGAGTCTGGCGGCGCCAGTTGTACCAGTCGATGACGGTGGACGGGTTTTCCGCGAAGCCTTCCGGCGACGCCAGTTTCATCGGGTCGAAGCGGGACCAGAGCGCGTGGGTTTCGGTGTCGCGGAAGGTGGCGATGCCGGATTCGGCGCTCAACCCGGCGCCGGAAAAACAGGTGACGGTGCCGGCGTCCTGCAACAGGGCGCGCGCGGTGTGCAGCAATTGGGTGGCGGTGGACATGAAAAAAAGGCCCTGACAAAAGGATCTCAGGGCCGAAGTGTAAGCGCACGGCGAACGTAAGGGGAGATCGCCGGCGCCAGTAGGCAAAAGGAATCTGAAAAGCTGCTCAGGCCAGCACAGCACTGGCAACGCCGGCAAAGCGCTGCTTCCAGTTGGCGATCAGGTCGCGGTTGTCCTGCTGCCAGGGGTGGAAATCCTTGCGGTAATACGCGACGTAATCCCGTGCGATGCGGCGGAACAGGCCCGGTTTTCCTACCAGGAAATTG
This sequence comes from Gammaproteobacteria bacterium, assembly GCA_013178375.1. Taxonomy (GTDB): domain Bacteria; phylum Pseudomonadota; class Gammaproteobacteria; order Pseudomonadales; family Ketobacteraceae; genus Ch67. The sequence goes on along the minus strand of JABLXQ010000020.1, from coordinate 65,839 downwards.
AGTGATTCCAGGAATTTCAGCGGCCGGATCGGCAGGCCATCCTTCCACAGCAGCACCAGCTGGAACGCAAAGATGTGGGTCAGGAAGAAGAAGGTGGTGCGGGCCATGGCTATGCGGCGGACCTTGTCGCTGCCGCCGATGGCGCGGAAAACATCAAACGCCACCGCCTTGTGCTCGGTTTCCTCGATGGCATGCCACAAAAACAGGTTCTGCACGGATTCCGGCGCGCCCCGGGTGAAGGCGGGATCGGCCAGTACCTGATGGGCCAGGATCGCGGTGAAGTGCTCCAGCGCGATGGTGATTGCCAGGCGCTGCTCGGGATTCAGCAAGGTGCGGGTGCCGGCCAGCCGGTTCTTGACGTAGGTGCTGATCCGGCCCAGCGGCAGGCCGTGTTTTTCCTGCAGCTCATTGAACAGTTCGTGCTGGTTGCCGTGGTGGGCTTCCTGGCCGATAAAGCCGCGGATTTCTTTGGCCAGGGCAGGATCGGTGATCTGGTCCTGGTAGTGGCGCACGGTTTCAATGAAGAAACGCTCGCCTTCCGGAAATACGGCTGACAGCGCATTCAGGAAGTGGGTGATATAGGGATTGTCGTTGAACCAGTATTTCGGCAGGTCGTCCGGAAAGTGAAAGTCCACCTTGCGCGGACGCACCTCTACTGCGCTGGAGATCGGGTGTTGATAGGTTCCCATCTGTAGTCCCTCTTTGTAATTCCGGGGTTATAAGGCCCAGGTTGTCATGCCTGGACCAAAAGCCCATTTATAAAGCGTAGGTGAGGAGTGCGCTTAATATGCCTATTAAGCGGTAGGACAGACAGGTGCGTTGGTGACAGATTGTGGTCAGATCGGGCCAGGGCGTGTTGCGGAAACTGGCCCTGGCCGGGGACAGGAATCAGTGGGGGTTGATGGAAATCTCAATGCGCTGGTTCTGGGCGGCGGACTTGTTCCAGCGGTCGGCTTCGAAATCGGCATCCGCTTTGGGATACCGCACCATGGGCCGGCGATCACCCACTGTGGACAGGCTTAATTTCATGCTGGAGCCGTATTCGGATTCGAACGCCTCCAGGAAATTGGCGAATCCCGGGGTCTGTTCCATGCCGAGTGCTTCTGTCAGGGCGGGATCGAATTCCATCACTTCGCAGTTGGCCATGGTCTGGCCTTCTTCCGGCAGCTCCAGTTCTCCACTGGCGCCGGTTACGGCGCAGAAGCGGCCGAGGTGGCTGCGTACGCTGATTTCGCCCTGGAAGCCGGAGCTGTTCAGGTTTTCTGCCAACTGGGCCAGGGTGCCTGCCAGTTTGTCGTTGAAGGGCTTGTCCCCCAGCGGGAACTGGCCTTCCTCATTCAGGGCCCATTCCATGCTTTCAAAGAAGCGATGGTTGGTTTCCACATTGCGGGTGGAGGCGGTATCGATCTCGGTTTTCAGCTGCGATTGTACGGATTCGGCAACGGTGGATTGTTCGTTGAGATTGCGCTTGAGGGCGGCGTTTTCCGAACGGATTTCGCCGAGCTGCTGGCTCATCTGGGTATAGTTCATCAGCAGGAAGCCGATCAGCACCACGCACAGGGCCAGCCCCAGATACTGCAGGCGATAACCACGGCCAGGTGAGCGTGGCGGTGCCGGCGGGTTCTGCTGCAGCTGTTCCAGTTGCGCATTCAGCTGCCGGATGCGTTCTTCCAGTTCCTGCAGTTCCGACGTCTTCGCTGCGGTTCTGGCGTCTGCCGCCATTTCCTCGCGGTAGTTTTCGAACATGCTGCGGATGGGGCTCTGGTTTTCCACGATGATGACATCGTTGGCGGCCGTTGCAGCGATGAGAGTGCTCTCGTCCGCAGTGGGGGCAGCGATCTGGCCCGGCAGCAGATTCTGGCGTTCCAGTACTTTGGTCAGCTGCAGCGGTTTGAGTGTCTTGGGAATTACATCGACGGCGCCGAGCGCGCGGGCCTGGCTTTCGTACATCTCGCCTTCTTTCGAGGTGTACATGATGATGGGAATGGCGGCGGTGTGGGGATCGTTCTTGATGGCGCGCAGGGTCTGGAAGCCGTCCATGCCGGGCATGGTGTGGTCCATGAAGATCATGCTGGGTTTCTTGTCACACAGATAGCCCAGCGCAGCTTCGCCGGATTCCACGGTGTCCACTTCGATGCCCTGCTCGGTCAGCATTTTGCTGAGCATGTGTCGGGCCATGCGGGAATCGTCTACGACCAGTGCCAGCTTGGTTGCCATCGTAATGCAGAGAAATCCGGTTGTTATCGTTATTGTTTCTGAAAATATATCAAAGCATTTTAGGTTGCACTATTTTTTTGTGCGAGTTCTGTAATGCCGTTGGCAATCAGGCGGACTTTGTCAAAACCGTGCAAATGCAGGCGTTTTGCCATCTGGCGCGCCGGTTCGGTGTCGGCGGTGAATAAAAATTCGTTATCGTTCAGGGTGGTGGGCCGGGATGTGACAGGTGGATGCCAATCCTGTAACAGGAAGCGGGCGCGGCGGGCGATGGCATCACCACTGTCTATCAGGCGGATGCCGGCGGGCAGGGCGCGGCGGATTTCCTCGCTCAGCAGCGGGAAGTGGGTGCAGCCGAGCACGACGGTGTCGGGTGGTGTCTGTCCGGTCAGCAGTGGTGCGAGTTCGCGTGCAATCAGCTCTTCGTCCACCGGCAGCCCGCGCAATTTGTTTTCCGCCTGATGCACCAGTTCCGCCGAACCCACCTTGATCACCTGGCAGTGGGGCGCAAATTCCTCTATCAGCCGCTGTACGTACTGGCGCTTCACCGTGCCCGGTGTGGCCAGTAATGCGATGGTGCCACTCGATGTGAGTTGCGCCGCCGGTTTGATGGCGGGCACCACGCCGATGATGGGTGTGCGGGTCTGGGCGCGCAGCGGTTCGAGCACCACGGTGCTGGCGGTGTTGCAGGCGATGACGATGATGTCGGGGTGGGCGTACTGCTCCAGGTGCGGCAGCAGTTCCAGCAACCGGTTCACCAGCACGCTTTCTTCCTGGGTGCCATAGGGAAAAATGGCGTTGTCGGCCACGTAGAACAGCCGGCAGTGGGGCAGGGCGCGACGGATCTCGTCGGCGACGCTGATGCCGCCAACGCCGGAATCGAATACGAGCAGCGTGGGAGTGGGGGTGGACATGGCGGCGTATTATACGGGAGCCGACCAGAATTCCTGTAGGGGCTTTGCCAGGTCTTTTATCCGCGTGACCCGTTGCAGTTGCCAGTGGGATGGCAGTTGCGGGCGGGTGTCGGCCCGGGTGAAGCGGTCGTCCGCGAGGATCACGACGCCACGATCGGTTTCGCTGCGGATGACCCGTCCGGCGGACTGGAGGACGCGGTTGAGCCCGGGGAAACGATAGGCGAAGTCGAAACCGTTGTGCAGGCGGGCGTCGGCCTGCTGGCGGATCAATTCCCGTTGCAGCGACGGTGGTGGCATACAGGTGCCGATCACGATCACGCCATGCAGTTTGTTGTCCTGCAGGTCCAGCCCCTCGGCGAAACTGCCGCCGGAAATCACCAGGGCCAGAAACCGGTCCTGTGCCAGTTGTTGCAGAAAGGTGTTGGCCTGTTGCGTGCCAGAGGTTTGTGCCAGCAATGGCAATTCCGGGTGTTGCTGTTGCAGGTACTGCAGCACGTCCTGCAGGTAGGGATAGGAGGGAAAGCTCACCAGATAGCGCCCGGGGTTGGCCTGCCACACGGTGGTGATCAGCTCGGCGATAGGCGCGATGGAGTGCGCGCGGGCGTCGAAGCGGGTGTTGATCGGCACCACCAGCGTGCATTGGTGCCGGGGTGGAAACGGGCTAGGCAGATTCAGTTGCGAGGAAAAGGGCTCGTCACTGAGGGCGCCGGCAAAAAATGCCAGTGGCAGCAGACTGCCAGAGAAAAATACGCAGCCGGAAAAGGCGTGGCTGAGGACGCGCAGGCGCGGGGCGGGATCGGTGCAGAAGATTTCGATGGCATTGGGATTGGCAGCGAGATCGTCACCACCGCTGATCAGGCGGTCTTCCGGTTGCCACTGTTGTGCGCGTCGGGCGAAGCGCACGCAGGCCATCATGGCTTCAAACAATTCGGCGGGGTGTACCAGCCATTGCTGTTGCGCGTGCCAGTCGAGCCATTCTTCCGCCAGCAATGTCACCGCGTTGACGAGCGTTTCCGGCAGCTGGTCCTGTGCCTGCTGCGGTGTGCCTCTGGCGGGAAACTGTTGCAGCAACTGGCGGAACCGGCGTTTCAGCGGCGCGTGTTTTATTTGTTTCGCTGCGGCCTGCAGTTGCGGCTTCTGCAATTGCGCGCTGAACATGTCGCGAGCCCGTTCCGGCAGGTTGTGGGCTTCGTCCACCAGCAATGCAATGTTTTTCGCGTGAGTGTCGAGGTGTTCCTGCAGGCGGGCGTACGGATCGAACACATAGTTGAAGTCGGCGATCACCAGATCCACCCAGGGCAGCAGGTGGCGACTGAGCTGGTGCGGGCACAGAGCAAAACGACGGGCCAGTTGCAGCAGGTCGTCGCTGTGCCAGAGCGGTTGCTGCTGATAGGCGAGCAGGGCGTCGGGCAGGCGGTCATGGTAACCCTGCTGCCAGTTGCACAGATCCACTGTGGTACCACCGCAAAAACACTGACGTTCGCGGGCGCCGAGAAACAGGACGCGCAGGGGCGGGCTGGCGGTTGCTGGCTGCGTGGATTGTGCGATTTGCTGCAGTGCCTGCGTGAGGCTGCGCTGGCCACTGGTTTTAGCGGTGAGATAAAAAATCTGGCGGACGCGGTTTTCCCCCAGCAATTTCAGCGCGGGGTAAAGAATGCCGGCCGTTTTACCCAGTCCGGTGGCGGCCTGGTAGAGAGCAGGCGTGCCGTCGCGCAGATCGCGGTAGGCCTGCACCGATAATGCGCGCTGCCCCGGACGGAAGTCGTGGAACGGGAACGGCAGGGTTTGCAGGAAGGCGTCGCGCCGATCCAGATGTTCGCACTGCAGGTGAAGCCAGTGTGAGTAGCGTGCAACACAATCAGCGTAGAAAGTTTCCAGGTCGGTGCGGCTGGCGGTTTCCTGAAAATCAAACTGGCTTTCGTCGTCCAGCTTGAAATAGGTGAGTTGCAGGTCGAGGAATTCGTCGGTGTGCTGCTGCAGATAAAGCGCGCCGTACAGTTGCAGTTGCGCCCAGTTCACGGCTTTTTGTGCGGGTGGTAGGTCGCTGGCGGAGCAGTAGGTGGTTTTGATTTCTTCGAGCAGGGTATGGTGCAGCGTGTGCGATGTTGCGGCTGGAGTTTCAGTTGGCAGTGGACTGACCCGCTTGGGTACGGGATCGGTGTCCAGCAGACTGTTTTTTTCGAGCAGACTGGTCTGTTCCAGCAATCCGTCGATCCGCCCGGCCAGCGTGCACTGGAAATGATCGTCGCCAAAAATTGCATTCACGCTGATTTCGCGCTGGTACGCAGGTGGCCGGTTAGCCTGCATCATGCGCTGGCCCCGTTGCCCATCCTGTGCCGACGGTGTCCGCTCCAGGCCCAGATTCAGGTCCCCACGCCGGCAGCAGAATTCCGCCAGTTCAGTGACGCTGATGCGAAACTGACGCGGACCGTTGTTGTTCATTTCCCCGTTTCCTTCCAGCTGACATTCAGCAATCTTGCCGGAATACCAGCCTGGCGGAAACGGCGAAACCAGCGTCGCTGGTTTGCCTGCAAACGATCACCTGGACCTTTCACCTCGATCAGTTCATAGCGCGGTGTTGCGTTGGTGTCGAACGCAAATCGGATCAGGTCGGGGAAACCGCTGGCGTAGAAACCGGGATGTAGGCACAGCTGGCGGAAGACCGCCTGCAGGTGCGCGGCCGGAATAGCGCGGAGTGTCAGTTCGATCAGTTCCGGCGTCAGCCAGTCCCAGAACACGAATGGATTGGCGATGCCCTGTTTGTGCAGGAAGTGGTGCCACAGCCGTTCCGGCCAGCCGGACTGATCCATGGCGGCGAAACGCTGGTCCAGCTGTTCCCGGCGGTCGGCGTAGAAAAATTCGCTGCGCAGGTTGTGGGGGCCGGTCTGGAACGGGTGGAAGAAAGCGCCGGGCAGGGGGGTGTAAACAATGTCCCAGCAGTAAAGGCCGAACAGACTGCAGAACAGGCTGTTTTCAACGTAAAGGCAGCTGTGTTGCGCGTCGGTAAGGGCGCGGGCGGCGAGCAGTTCCACCGGCTCGTCCTGCCAGGGCAGCTGCAGATGAAAAGTGTCGATGTCATCGGCATCCACTGCAATGTTGGGGAAAGTCCGTTGCTGTTTGCGCGCCAGGGTGGCTCCGAATTTCTCGGCGAATTCCCGTTCTTCCGGATGATGGCTGTCATCCAGAATGGCGCGGCACATAGCCAGTGCGGCGACGGGATCGTTTTGTTTGGCCAGAATGCGGGCCTGCCGTTCCCGGCTGGGATGTTGCTGGCAGGTGCGGTAGATGACGATGGCTGCGTCGTGCTGGCCCAGCCGTTCCAGCTGGCGGGCAATGGTGAGCGCGATGCGTTCGTGGCGGCGCTGCAACTCCGGCAGGTTCTGGTGGAACGGCAGTTGTTGCTGCAGCGCAATCAGCCGGGGCGCGTCCTGCAGTAGTTGCTCATCCTGCAATTGATCGTCGATGGCAAAATACTGGCGCAGGATGTCGATTTCGGCGCGGTGGTTGAAGCGGCGCGTCTCCCGTGACAGTGCATAGTTTTCGTAACGCACATGGCCCAGATCGGTGATGACGAATTCACTCAGGTCCTGGCGGTTGTTGCCGAAAAACAGCAGCAGGCAGGTGGCAAAGATGTCGCTGTGTTCGGCGCGCGCATAGGGGCGATGCTGAATAAGCGTTTGGTGAATGACCGCCAGTGGTGTTTGTGTGCAGATGTGCTGGACCAGTTCAGCGCGGGGCAGGCGGGCGGCGGCCTTGTCGGCGAACCAGGTGAGCAGTTCGGGTTTGGTCAGCAGGGCGAGCAGGGATTCTGCATCCGCTGCCGGATTGCGTGTGGCGAATCCGGTTGCACACAAGGCTTCCAGAGCGGATTCCCTGGACGTTACTTCCGGATAATTCAGGCTGTCGATGGCCAGCAGCGGCCCCCTGCGCGTCAGCAGGCGGACGTACAGGCTTTGCGCGTCGGTTGGCAGCGTGTCGAAATCCTGCAGGAACTGGCGTTCGAGTTCGCTGAGCAGGTCTTCATACAGTTGCCGCACCCACGTCAGTACGCGGCGGCAGTTTTGCAGCAGGTAACCGGTGGGAAGCGTGACGGGAGCCTGCGTTTGTGTACGCATAAATGGTTTGGCACAACGAAAAAGGGCCGGCATTACCGGCCCGTGAGTTCTTACAGCGACTCGATGGTGCCCGACATGTGGGGCTTGACGCCTTGTTGGTCCTTGATGCGGAACTCGGTGTGGTCGCCGGTGCTGGTGAAGAGGAACTGCACCTTGTTGGGCAGGAACACCGGCAGCTTGAATGCCACGCTGACCCTGAACGGGCCTTTCGGCAGTTGCGAATCCAGCGCACCCAGCGCGCGGGCCTTGCTCCACATGCCGTGGGCGATGGCGCGGGGGAAACCGAACATTTTCGCAGTAAAGGCGTGAATGTGGATCAGGTTGGTGTCGCCGGACACTTTGGCATAACGGCGGCCGATGTTTTCCGGCACGTTCCAGAAATCGATATGGTCGGCGGAGAACGTGTCTTCCTTCTTCTCGGCATCTTTCTTGTCGCCGTTGCCTTTGGTGCGGAACAGATTGGTGCTCACGCTTTCCCACACCACTTTGCCGCCGGCGGTCACTCGGGTGACGATGTCGAATTCCAGGCCTTTGGCCACGGTGTGCGGGCCGGCCAGTTCGCATTCGATGTCGAGCACTTCCTGATTGCCGATGGCGCGATACTGGGTAATCTCATTGCGCACGTGCACCAGACCCAGCAGCGGGAACGGGAACAGCGGGTTCACCAGAATCTCCATGTGCAGCGGAAACGCCAGGATGTGCGGATAGGTGACCGGCATGCTGCCGCTGACGGGAAAGCCGCACACCTGACGGTAAGTGGCCAGCTTTTTCGGGTTGGCTGTCACGTTCTTCAGGCAGACCTTGACCTTGGGCAGGGCATCGCCCTGGAGGCGGCCGGATTTCTTGGCGGTGGCGGCCCGCAGGTACAGATTGAGGGTGGAGGGTGCCTGGTCGAGTTCGATGGTTGCTGACATGTCGCCTTCCTCGGAGGGTTGAATGCGTTGGCGTGGCAGTGGGGCCGGCGCCGCAAAGTGGGCCAAAGTATAAAGGAATCAATGGTCTCCGCAATTGCCCTGGGCCCGTTCCGGACAGTCGGTGCAGTCAATGGCAACCTGGCCAGAGCCCGTTTGCGTCTCTATTGTCAATGGTGGCCGTGCTGTCTATCATTGACCGCAGTCTTGCCGGAAATTTCCGGTATTTCATGCAGTTATTGGACTGTTTCTGGTTCTTCCTTTTCCCCCGGGCAATTGACCCTACAGCAGGTACGAATGAGCGGATTTACCGATGCAGGTGTGATGATACGGCTCGCCTACCAGGCCATGCAGGAAATGGGGGTTGATGCCTTTGAAGTGTTGCGCCGCATTGGTCTGAAGCACGAGCAACTGGCCGAAAAAGATCTGCGCACGCCCCATTCTGCGCAAACGCTGTTCTGGAGTGTGATCGAGGATATCACCGGCGATACTGACATAGGTCTTCATCTGGGGGAGAACATCCCGGTCTTCAAGGGGCAGGTGATTGAATATCTGTTTCTGAGCAGCGCAACGTTTGGCGAGGGTTTGAAGCGGGCTCTGAATTATCAGCGTCTGTTGAGTGACGCGGTGAATGCGACGCTGGATCAGGATGCGAAGGGTTACTTCGTTGGCAATATCACGTTCACTGGTGGTCTGCGGCATTTGAGTGAGTGCGTGGTGATCGGTGTGCTGAGGTTTTTCGACTATGTCACCGAGGGCCGTTTCAAGCCGCTGGAGATTCATTTCGAGCATGCGGCGGGCAAGCATCCGGATGAATATGCGCGGGTGTATAAGTGCCCGGTGCTGTTCAGTCAGCCGGGCAACCGGATTTATTTCGCGCCGGAGATCATGAATCTGCCTTCTGGTCATGCGGAGCCGGAACTGTTGCGTTTGCATGAGCAACTGGCCAGTGAGCACGTGGCGAAGCTGGAGAAGCAGGATTTCATTGCCAAGGTGAACCGGTTGATTGGTGAGTTGCTGGAGTCGGGCAATGCGAATCTGGAAACGGTGGCGGACCGGTTGGGGATCAAGCCGCGCAGTCTGCGCACCAAGTTGACCGAAGTGGACACCAATTTCAATCAGCTGCTGGCGGATTATCGCTGCAATCTGGCGAAGAAGTTGCTGGCGCGGACGGATGAGTCGATTGACGAGATTGTGTATCTGACGGGCTTTTCCGAACCGAGTACGTTTTACCGGGCGTTCAAACGCTGGGTGGGATCGACGCCGGTGGAGTATCGGAAGAGCAAGCAGAAGAGTTTGATTGATGAGTGAGGTTTGCTGTTATCAGTTGCTCGCGTGTTCGAATCGCTGAGAGAAGCCGGTGCTGTTTTGGGGCACGCCACAAGTACATCCCTGTAGGCTCGACAGCGGCCATCCCTGGCCGCTGACGTCCCCAAAACAGCACCGGCTTCTCTCAGCTTGGCAGGTGGTCCCATCTTCCCTGAAGTTGTGCTAGCCGAGTAATTCGAAACTGTTCTTGGCGAAGTTGAGTTTGGCGCAGCTCGGGGACCTAAGCGCAAATACTATGTCTGCCAAAAAAAACAAGAAGGGAGCGAAATTCGCTCCCTTCTTGTTTCTAGCAATCAACGGAGCGCGCTATCAAGCACCCAACAAATTCTGCCCGCACACACGCACAGTATTGCCAGTGACACCCGACGAAGCCGGGCTGGAATAAAACGCAATCGTTTCCGCCACGTCCACCGGCTGACCGCCCTGTTTCAGCGAGTTCAGACGACGGCCCGCTTCCCGGGTGGCGAACGGAATCGCCGCTGTCATCTGAGTTTCGATAAAGCCCGGCGCCACCGCATTGATAGTGATGTCCTTCTTCGCCAGGATCGGCGCATACGCATCCACCATCCCGATCACGCCCGCTTTCGATACTGCATAGTTGCTCTGGCCGAAGTTGCCGGCGATGCCGCTCATGGACGACACGCACACGATGCGGCCACCTTCGCGCAGCACTTCCTGCTCCACCAGCGCGTCATTGATGCGCTCTTCGGACGCCAGGTTGATATTGATCACCATGTCCCAGAAATGCTCCGGCATGCCGCCCAGGGTTTTGTCGCGGGTGACACCCGCGTTGTGCACCACGATATCGACGCCGCCGTACTGCTGCTTCAGCGTGTCGGCGATGGTCTTGGGCGCAACGGAATCGGTAATGTCGATCGGCAGGATGGAACCGCCGATGCGGTCTGCCACTTTCTGCAGACCTTCTTTCGCTTGCGGCACATCCAGGCACACCACGGTAGCGCCATCACGCGCCATGACTTCGGCGATGGATTCACCAATTCCGCGTGACGCACCAGTCACCAGCGCCACTTTTCCTGCCAGCGGCAGATTCCAGTTGAAACCTTCCGGCAGTGCCTTGCCTTTGCTCACACGCAGTACCTGCGCATCCACGAACGCCGACTTGGGCGAGAGGAAGAAACGCAGCGCGGATTCAGCGGATTTTTCCGCCTGCTTGGCCACGTAAACCAGATTCGCAGTGGCGCCTTTCTTGCCCACTTCCTTCGCTACGGAACGAATGAAGCCTTCCAGCGCACGCTGGGCGATCTGGGCGCGGGGGTTGGTCTTGCAGGATTCCGGCGGCGTGCCGATCACCACCAGACGGCCGCAATCAGCCAGTTTCTTGATCACCGGGTGGAAAAAGTTGTACAGCTCGCGGGTCTGTTCGCTGGTTTCAACGCCGGTAGCATCGAATATCAACGCCTTGAAACGGGCACCTTCAGAGGCAGGATCAACGTTGGTGAATTTCAGATCCGCCTTGTCGCCGGCCTGTTTGATTTCAGCGGCATTGGCCGCGTTTTGCGTGACCAGCGCGGTGGCGTTGCTCTGTTTCAGCGTCGCCGCGATCACGTCCAGCATGCGGCCGCCGGGGGCTGCGCCTACCAGCACGTTGCCGCTGAGGAACGAGGTTTGGGTGGGGGAATGACGCTCCAGCGGAGTGGGAACCGGCAGATTCAGCGAATTGAGAAGCGAGCGTCCAACGTTGTTGCTGAGCAGGGATTCGTACAGATCGGCCATGGTTCTGATCCTGTGTGGGTAATGTTGGTGTGGTATAGTTGTGGCCGCTTTGCAGCCGCCGATGCCGCGTAATCCGTGGGCTGTGGCACAGCTGCAAGCGCAGGGTAGTCGGCGCGTATAGTAAATGACTTGTATTCCAAATTGAATTGACCCCGTTTAAATGGCCGCGGGTCAGTTCTGCCAATGTTTCGGGATGACACCCGGCTAGACTAGGCCCCGTAATCCGGAATCCAGCCGGTGCCGACTCTTTTATCCGTTCAGGCAGATCAACCCTTTATGCCCTCACCGTTAGGGCATCCACTCGACAGGAAGCCTTTCCATGAAAGTAGATCAAGTTCGCAAGGTGGCCATCATTGGCGGAAACCGAATTCCCTTTGCACGTTCCAACACCGCTTACTCCCATGCCAGCAATCAGGACATGCTGACGGCGGCGCTGAATGGACTGATCGAGCGTTACAAGCTGCAAGGCAAGCTGATGGGTGAAGTGGTGGGCGGCGCGGTGATGAAGCACTCGCGCGATTTCAACTTGGTGCGCGAATCCGTGCTGAGCACGCAGCTGGCGCCGGAAACGCCCTGTTATGACATTCAGCAGGCCTGTGGCACCGGTCTGGAAGCAGCGATTCTGGTGGCGAACAAAATCGCCCTGGGCCAGATCGATTGCGGTATTGCCTGCGGTGTGGACACTACGTCCGACGCGCCCATTGGTGTGAGCGAAGGCCTGCGCAAAATTCTGCTGGACCTGAACCGCGCCAAGACCAACCAGGAGCGGATGAAGCTGATTGCAAAAATCCGTCCCCGTCACCTGATGCCGCTGATTCCTGCCAACAGCGAACCACGCACTGGCCTGGCCATGGGCGACCATTGCGAAATCACCGCCAAGGAATGGAACATTCCCCGCGCCGAACAGGACAAGCTGGCATACGAAAGTCACACCAAAATGGCCGCTGCCTATGAGCGCGGTTTCTTCAAGGACATGATCACTCCGTTTATGGGTCTGGAGCGCGACAACAACATGCGCGGCGATACCAAGATGGAAAAACTCGCCAGCCTGAAACCCTGCTTCGATAAAGAAAACGGCACCATGACCGCCGCCAACTCCACGCCGCTGACCGATGGCGCGTCGTCTGTACTGCTGGCCAGCGAAGAGTGGGCGAAGAAAAACAACCTGCCGATTCTGGCGTACATGACGTACTGCGAAACCGCTGCGGTGGATTTCGTGGGCAAGAAAGAAGGTTTGTTGATCGCGCCGGCCTATGCTGTGCCGCGTCTGCTGGATCGCGCTGGCATCACCCTGCAGGATTTCGATTTCTATGAAATCCACGAGGCGTTTGCCGCGCAGGTGCTGTACACGCTGAAAGCCTGGGAAACCGAATCTTTCTGCAAGCAGAAACTGGGCCGCAGCAAGGTGCTGGGCAGCATCGACCGCGCCAAGCTGAACGTAAACGGTTCCTCGCTGGCGGCAGGTCACCCGTTTGCCGCTACCGGCGGCCGCATCATTCACACGCTGGCGAAGCTGCTGAACGAGAAGGGCTCGGGCCGTGGCCTGATTTCCATCTGCGCGGCAGGTGGTCAGGGCGTGACGGCGATTCTGGAAAAGTGATGTTTTGCCGGTGACACGGCTTGACAGGAAACACTGGCGTAAAAGGCCGGAATAAAAACAAAGGCGGCTGTTTCCAGGCCGCCTTTGTTTTTTGCGGATTCGCCCGCAGGCATCACCGACGCGAGCGTAGATGCACAATCCTGTTGGCGGTGTTGCGCAGCTCTGACAACGCAGCGGGCCACTTCAGCGGCAATTCGCGCCAGCGTGCGTCGTGGCGATCGTAGATGGAAACATCGGTGACGTAATCCAGCGCAGGATGCCAGGTGCCCATCTCCGCCGCATCGCGAATGCCCCATTTGAACGCGGCGTTGGTCTTGGACACCATCTCGTTGTTGCCGGTGCGCTGTGCCTGGGATTTCCCCAGCACCTCCACCAGTTTTTCGCAGCCGGGCAGGCGTTCGGCCAGCAGGGTCAGCAGGAATTTCACATCGCTTTCATCGAAATACATCAGCAGACCTTCGATGATGACCAGCATATGTTTGGAGTGTTCGATCTGCTCCAGCCAGATCGGGTCCAGGGCGTTGGCGGCCAGGAAACGGTGACGTTCACTTTCGCTGAAAAATTGCCGGCGCAGTTCGATGGCTTCCGGCAGATCCAGTTCATACCAGCGCAGCTTGCCGTTGTCGACGCGGTAGAAGCGAGCGTCCAGCCCGGCGGCAATGTTGATGACGACGCACTCTGGATGCTGCTCGATATAGGCGCGCGCCATGTCGTCGAAAATCTGGGTGCGGATGGCAATGCCCAGGGCCGTGGCGTTGCCCGGATCGAATTTGCTGAAGTCGTAGTCGATGCGGCTTACCAGCTCGACCGCTTTCGGGTCGCGGCAGATGGCGTCAGGGCGCGGCGTTTCCACTGCGCGGGCGAACAGGGGAATGAGCATGGTTTCAGGCACACCGATCAGTTTGTCGGTGCTGAGTTTTTCGGTAAGGGGTCTGGCGGACATGTCGACTTCCTTGGCATCCTAGTGACTTGACTGTTTGGTCACGTTAGCAATTCGCCAGGCCCTCCGCAACAAAACTGGGCTAGGATTGTGGCAGGTTTTTTTATTGCCATTCACTGTGTTGATAGATGAGGAAGATGGATGAACGCCTTTTACCCGCACATGCTGCAACCGCTTGATCTGGGCTTCACCACGCTGCGCAATCGCGTGCTGATGGGCTCTATGCACACGGGGCTGGAGGACCGCTTCTACCATATCGACAAACTGGCCAGCTATTTTGCCGAGCGCGCGCGGGGCGGGGTGGGCATCATCGTGACGGGTGGCTATTCCCCCAACCGGCGCGGTGAACTGCTGCCGCTGGGTTCGCGCATGGACAACAAGGTCACCGCGATGCTGCACCGTCATGTCACCGGCAAGGTGCACAACGAAGGCGGCAAGATCGTGCTGCAGTTGTTGCATGCGGGGCGTTACGGTTACACGCCGTACAGTGTGTCGCCGTCGGGTATCAAGTCGCCCATCACGCCGTTCAAGCCGTGGAAAATGAGCGGCAAGCAAGTGGAAAATACCATCGCCGATTTTGCCCGCGCCGCCGAGCTGGCCAAACTGGCCGGTTACGATGGCGTCGAAATAATGGGATCGGAAGGCTATCTGCTCAACCAGTTTCTCTGTGCGCGCACCAACAAACGCACGGACAAATGGGGCGGCAGCGCAGAAAACAGAACGCGGTTTCCCGTGGAAGTGGTGCGTCAGGTGCGCGCTGCGGTAGGCCGCGAGTTCATCATCATTTATCGCATGTCGCTGATGGATCTGGTGGAAGACGGCCAGAGCTGGGATGAAGTGGAAATGCTGGCCAAAGGCGTGGAAGCGGCGGGTGCCAACATCATCAACACCGGTATCGGCTGGCATGAAGCGCGCATTCCCACGATTGTGACATCTGTGCCGCGCGGCGCGTTTGCATTTTCTACGGCCAAGCTGAAACAGGTGGTGAGTATTCCCGTTTGCGCCAGCAACCGCATCAATACGCCGGATCTGGCGGAGCAGATCATTGCCAGCGGTCAGGCCGACATGGTGTCGCTGGCGCGGCCCATGCTGGCGGACCCGTTTTTTGTGGCAAAAGCCGAAGCGGGCAAGGCCGACGAAATCAACACCTGCATTGCCTGCAACCAGGCTTGTCTGGATCACACGTTTTCGCTCAAGCGTGCCAGCTGTCTGGTGAATCCGCGCGCCTGCCACGAAACCGAATTGCGTTATCTGCCCACCCAGAGCAAGAAGAAAGTCGCGGTGGTGGGTGCGGGCCCGGCGGGGCTGGCAGCGGCGACGGTGGCAGCAGAGCGCGGCCATGAGGTGACGCTGTTCGAAGCGGATTCCAAAATCGGCGGCCAGTTCAATATTGCCAAACAGATTCCGGGCAAGGAAGATTTCAACGAAACCCTGCGTTATTTCGATCGCATGCTGGACAAGCTTCATGTGAAAGTGCGGCTGAATCACCGTGCAGGTACAGATGATCTGATTGGATTTGACGATGTGATCGTGGCCACCGGCATTGCGCCGCGCAAACCGGGCATTCCGGGCGTTGATCATCCCAAGGTGCTGTCGTATCTGGATGTGTTGCGCGACAAAAAGCCGGTGGGTAAATCCGTGGCGGTGATCGGTGCCGGCGGCATTGGTTTCGATGTGAGTGAATATCTGACGCATGCCCACTCTGAAAACGAACTGCAGCAGTGGTACAAAGAGTGGGGCGTGGATACCCAGTTGCAGCATCGCGCCGCGCTGGTGCCGCCGCAAGTGGCGCCGAGTCCACGCCAGGTATTCCTGCTGCAGCGCAAGGAAAGTGCGGTGGGCAAGAATCTGGGCCGTACCAGCGGCTGGGTGCACCGGGCGCAGCTGAACAAAAAAGCGGTGGAGATGATCGCCGGTGTTTCCTACGACCGTATCGACGATCAGGGCCTGCACATCACAGTGAAAGGCAAATCGCGTTTGCTGCCGGTGGACAACGTGATCATCTGCGCGGGCCAGGAACCCCAGCGGGCGCTGGCGGACCAGTTGGCGGGCAGCGGCGTGCGGGTGCATGTGATCGGTGGCGCTGACGTGGCGGCAGAGCTGGATGCCAAGCGTGCCATCAAACAGGGCTCCGAAGTGGCTGCCCAGCTTTAACCTGATTAGGTTTGACGGCAAACTGACGTATTCGTTCCCCTCCCTGGAGTCCGCAGATGCCCTGTCTGCGGATTCTTTCACACCATACCGCTTTTTTTCTCGTTATAAGAATTCCTTAAGGTTGCTTAAGCCCGGCTTAAGCTGTCTCGCATAGTCTCGTTCCTGTATTCATTTCGAATCCGGGAAGTGAGAGCAGTCCATGTCCTCCAGTCATCGTTATGCCGAGCTGACCATCGCAGGCGAATCCTGCCAGATTATCGGCTATTGCCATTGGCACCCTGAACGCAAGCGGATCGAACAGTTCATCGCGCAGCGTTTTTTCGCCGCTCACGGCGCTCATGTGCACCAGTTCATGCCTTTGCTGGTGGCGCTGGAGAATGCTGCTGGCGAGGTGCTGGCGGTGGCCGGGGTCCGCTCTGCGCAGCAGGAGCCGCTGTTCCTGGAGCATTACCTGAATGCACCAGTGGAGCGGGTGATTGCTTCGCGCCAGCCGGTGGATTGCCGGCGCCAGGACGTGGTGGAAGTGGGTAACCTGGCGGCGGTAAAGCCCGGTTACGGCCGTTACCTGTTTGCGGCGCTGACGGATCTGCTGACCGCGTGGAATTTCCGCTGGCTGGCCTGCACCGGCATTACCGGTGTGGTGAATGTGCTGCGCCGGCTGGGCATCAATCCCCTGTGCGTGGCGCCGGCACTGCCGGACAGGATTCCCGGTGGCGTTGCGGACTGGGGCAATTATTACGACAAGCAGCCACAGGTGATGGTGGGTGAGATTGAACAGGGCCGTCAGCGGGTGGAGCAATGTGGTCTGCTGCGGGCCTGCTCCTACCAGCGATTGGAGCATCGGGATGTTCTCAGTGCTTGAATCAATTCGTGAGCGTGCGCTGGCGCAACCGGAACGGATTCTGCTGGATGACGGCCAGCGCACGCTGAACGCGGCGGAATTGTGGCAGGCAATCCAGTTGCTGCGCGCATGGGTGCAGGCCAATGGCTGCCAATCCATCGCGATCGCCGGTGACAATTCTTTCGGCTGGATCATCAGTGATCTGGCGTTACTGGAACTGCCCGTGCGTGTCATTCCGCTGCCGACATTTTTTGCCGCCGCCCAGATTGCGCATGTGCTGAAAGAGGCGGGTGTGGATACTCTGCTCGCGCCGGCTGCGGTGTTGGATTCTTTTGCCGGAGCATCTGTTTCCGGAGCAGAAATCCTGAGCGTGGATTACGACATCGCCGCTGCCCGACTGGATGCTGTGCCTGCAGTAACACACATTACAGCCTACGAGAAAATAACCTTCACCTCCGGCAGCACTGGCACGGCGAAAGGCGTGCGGCTGTCACTGGCCACCCTGGGAAATACCGCGCGTGCCATCGCCGCTGCGCTGCAACCCCTGGCCATCGAGACTCATCTGGGTGTGCTGCCCTTTGCCACGCTGCTGGAAAACATTGCCGGAATTTACGCACCGCTGCTGCAGGGTGTGCGTATTCATGTGCGCCGGCTGGAGCAGCTGGGCCTGGCATCGCCAGAGCAGTTCAATCCGTTTCTGCTGCTGGCTGAAATCCAGCGCGTGCAACCCCATGCCAGCATTCTGGTGCCGCAGTTGCTGCTGGCGCTGGTGAGTCTGCTGGAGCGCGGTGTCAGTATTGGCAACAGTTTTCGTTTCATCGCAGTGGGTGGCGGCAAGGTGGCGCGGCGTCAGCTGGAGCAGGCCCGTGCGCTGCATTTGCCGGTGTTTGAAGGTTACGGTTTGTCGGAATGCGGTTCGGTGGTAGCGCTGAATCTGCCGGGTGCGGATCGCATCGGCAGTGTGGGAAAACCGCTGTCGCACTGTGCGATCCGCATTGCCGACGATGGCGAAATCATGGTGCGTGGCGCTGTCATGTCGGGTTATCTGGGTGACGCGGAATCAAGCTGCAGCGAAATCGCCACCGGCGATCTGGGTCATCTGGACGCCGACGGTTTCCTGCATGTGAGCGGACGCAAGAAAAACATGTTCATTACCGCATTTGGCCGCAACGTCAATCCGGAATGGGTGGAAGCAGAATTGCTGCGTTTTCTGCCCATTCGCCAGGTGGCGGTGTTCGGCGAGGCGCTGCCGCGCAATGTGGCGATTGTAGTGGCGCGCAACGGCTTCACCCAGGCCGATGTGGACGCAGCGGTGGCGGAATGCAATCGGGCGCTGCCGGATTACGCGCGCATCGGCCAGGTGGTTATGGCCCCGGAGCCCTTCACTTGCGACAACGGACTGGCGACTGCCAATGGCCGCGTCCGGCGCGCTGCAATCGAAAAGCAATTTGCTCAGTGGCTGGCAGTCCCATCACTAACGATTACCAATTCACGTTCTGCGGAGAAATGACATGGGATTTTTTGAACAACTGCAACAGCAAACCGAAACGGCGCGCCAGCATGTGCTGACAGCGCCAGTGATCCAGGCCGTGGTGGAAGGCCGCTTCGATATAAACGGCTACCGCTATTTTCTGGAACAGGCTTTCCATCACGTTCGCCACACGGTGCCGCTGATGATGGCATGCGGAGCCCGCCTGCCGGAGCGGTTGGAAGCGGTGCGCGAAGCCCTGGTCGAATATATCGAGGAAGAATACGGCCATGACGCCTGGATTCTGAACGATATCGAGGCCTGCGGTGGCGACAGACAGCAGGTGCGAGACAACAAACCCTGCCTGCCCATCGAACTGATGGTGGCGTTTCTGTATGACCAGATTCACCGTGGCAATCCGGCGGCGTTCTTCGGCATGGTCATGGTGCTGGAAGGCACCAGTATCAACCTTGCCATCAAGATGGGGCAGATCGTGCAGGCGCGGCTGGGTCTGCCGGCATCGGCATTTTCCTATCTGTTTTCCCACGGCAATCTGGATCTGGAGCATTTCCAGTTTTTTGAAAAGCTGATGAATGGTGTCGACAATGCCGATGACCAGCGTGCCATCGTCCACGCGGCAAATGTGGTGTACCGGCTTTATGGCGACATGCTGCGGTCGATTCCGCTGCAACAGGCCCAGACCGTTGAGGTGAATCATGCAGCTGCGTGACAGGAAAGTATTGCTGACCGGTGCCAGTGGTGGCATCGGCAAGGCACTGGCGGCGGCACTGCTGCAGCAGGGCGCGCGCCTGGTGCTGGCGGGGCGGAATCTGGTGAGCCTGCAACAGATTGCACGACAGTTGTTGTCGGCGCACGGTCAGGCGAAGGTGGCGCTGGTGCAACTGGATCTGGGCAGTGACCTGATGTGGCAGCAGGCACAGGCGATTGCGCTGCAACATCCGGATGTGGATGTACTGGTGAATTGTGCCGGCCGCAACCTGTTTGCCGGCGTGGCGCAGACTGATCCGGTGCAGACCGCGGCCATGCTGGATGTGAATCTGAAGGGCACCATTCTGTTGACGCAGGCCCTGTTGCCGACGCTGTTGGAACGGCCGCAGGCGATGATTGTCAATGTGGGTTCGACTTTCGGCAGCATCGGATATCCCGGTTTTGCGGTGTACTGCGCCAGCAAATTCGGCGTGCGCGGATTCACTGAGGCACTGCAGCGTGAACTGGCGCAGACCCGGGTCAAGGTGGTGTACGTTGCGCCCCGCGCCACCGCCACCGACATGAACGAGGCCGCGGTGGTGGCCATGAACAATGAGCTGGGCAACAAAATGGACGCGCCGGCGCTGGTGGCGGCGTGCGTGGTGCGGTCGATCGAGCGCGAACGTCCGCGTCTTTTCATCGGCTGGCCGGAAAAACTGTTCGTGTTCATGAATGGCCTGTTCACCAGCGTCGTCGACAAGGCGTTGCGCAAGCAGTTGCCGGTCATCCAGCGTTTCCTTTCCAACGAATCCAAATCGCAAGAGGTCAAATCATGAAAGGTTCTTATATGACAAGGGTTGTCTCCATTCTTGCCACGCTGCTGTGTGTCGTCGCCATGCAGGCGCAGGCGGCACCGGCATTCGATGAGCAGCTGCTGACGCTGCAGGAACAATGGGCGCATATCAATTATGAGGTGGACAAAAGCCAGAAAGAGGCCGAGTTCGAAAAACTGGCCGGGCAGCTGCAGCAACTGGCCGCGCAAAATCCGGGTCGTCCCGAACCGCTGATCTGGCGCGGTATCGTGCTGTCCACCTGGGCCGGCGCGAAAGGCGGGCTGGGTGCGCTCGGACTGGTGAAGGATGCCCGTGACCTGTTCGAACAGTCGCTCAAGCTGTCGCAGGATGCTCTGCAGGGTTCGGCCTATACTTCACTGGGTAGCCTGTATTATCAGGTGCCGGGCTGGCCCATCGGCTTCGGTGACGACAAGAAAGCCCGTGAATTGCTGGAGAAGGCGATTGCAATCAATCCCGCCGGTATCGACAGCAACTATTTTTACGCCGATTATTGGCTGGAGCAGGGCGAGTACCCGAAAGCCAAACAGTATTTCGACAAGGCCCTGCAGGCGCCGGCCCGTCCCAGTCGCCCGCTGGCGGATGCCGGGCGTCGCCAGGAAATCCAGGCCAAACTGGCCCAGGTCGGCAAAAAACTGCATTGAAAAGAAACTGCACTAAAAACAAGACAAGGCTGTGAGGATGCGATTACTGCTGGTGGAAGACGATGCGATGCTGGGACGCGCCGTGCTGACAGGATTAAAGATGGATGGCTATGCGGTGGACTGGATGTCCACCGGACAGTCCGCACTGCATTGTCTGGAAACGGACGAATACGATCTGGTGGTACTGGATCTCGGCCTGCCGGATATCGACGGCAAAGCCGTACTCAGTACCCTGCGCAAGCGCGGCATGACCACGCCGGTGATCATTCTCACCGCTCGCGACAGTATCGAGGATCGCGTTGGTGGACTGGATGCGGGCGCCGACGATTACATGGTGAAACCGTTCGACCAGGATGAACTGATGGCGCGGGTGCGGGCGTTGCTGCGGCGGCGGAGCGGACGCGCATCGGCCGTGTTGCAGTACAAGGACATCACGTTGCATCCCGATTCCATGAAAGCGGAATACCAGGGTCAGCCAGTCGAGATTTCGCGGCGGGAGTTCGCGCTGTTGCAGGAGCTGCTGGTCAATACCGGACGGGTCCTCACCCGGGAGCAGCTGGAGCGCGCGATTTACGATTGGGATCAGGATGTCGCCAGCAACGCGGTGGAGGTGCATATTCACCATCTGCGCAAAAAATTCTATAACGATCTGATCCGCACGGTGCGTGGTGTCGGTTATCTGGTGGAAAAAGCCGGATGAAATCGATCCGCGTCTTTTTGTTGTTTTCGGTTTCCCTGCTGGTGTTGTTGGTGCTGCTGGGCTCATCCTGGCTCAGTTTCGAGCGTGCGCACTATGAAGTGGATGAACTGTTTGACGCAGAACTGGCGCAGACGGCCCGGGTATTGAAGTCCACCGTGGCGGTGGCGTCAGGTGGAGCGGACGGCGGAGTGGTCATGCCTGCCACCGTGAGCACTCATGATTGGGCGCCCGCGAGCCTGGGAGATCAGGACAATCTGGAAGAACGCACCCGCTACGGTCACAGTTATGAACGCAAGATCATGTTCAAGATCCTGCACAACGACAAGCTGATTCTGGCGTCTGACAACTTTCCCGCGCTGAATTCCTTTCCCCGTGATGCGGGCTACCATCGTATTCATTTCGATCAGCATGACTGGTACCTGTTCACCCTGGTGGATGGTGAAGTGACCTACACCGTGGGCGAGCGCAGCGATGTGCGTGAAGAGCTGGTGGGCAAGATAGCGCTGGGCAATCTGTACCCCTCGTTGCTGGCACTGCCCGTGCTGCTGCTGTTGCTGGCTTGGGTGTTGCAACGGGGTATGCGGCCACTGGTGCAACTGGACCGCTATATCCAGCAGCGGGACAAGGACAATCTCGATCCCATCGTTCTCGCCAACACGCCGCAGGAAATCAGTCCCATTGTCGAATCCCTCAACGGCCTGCTGGTGCGGCTGCGGCGTTCCCTGGAGAGCGAGCGACGCTTCACTGCTACGGCCTCCCACGAAATGCGCACGCCGGTGTCGGTACTGAAAGTGAACGTGCAGAACGCACTGAAGGCGCGTGACGAGCAGGAACGCATCCAGCTGCTGCATGAACTGGACGCCGGTGTTGATCGCACCGGCCGGCTGATCAACCAGTTGCTGACCATGAGCCGTCTGGAGCAGGACGATCATGGCTATGCCCTACAGGAAATCGATCTGCTGCCGGTGCTGCGCGAGGAAATCGCCGCGCTGTATCCGCTGGCATTGCAAAAGCAGCAGAACATCGAGCTGACGTCGGACGTGTCGTGCCTGCCGTTACTGACAGTGCCGCAGCTGGTTCCCCTGGTGGTGCGCAATCTGGTGGACAACGCCATCAAGTACGCACCGCCAGCGGGGCGGATTCTGGTGAGTGCCAGGGCCGAAGGCGATAGCGTGCAGATCAGCGTGGAAGACAGTGGTCCCGGTGTAGCGCCAGAGGAACAGCAGAAAATATTCGAGCGCTTTTACCGGATCCAGAACGGGGCCGTGAGCGGTTCCGGCCTCGGGCTGGCTATCGTCAGGCGCACGGTGGAATTGCTGGGCGGCGAAGTCCGGGTGAGTACCAGCGCGTCGCTGGGCGGGCTCTGCATCCAGGTAACGATTCCAGTAAAAAGCCAGCAGGCAAAAAAAAGGCAGGTGGGACACCTGCCATAACAAACACCGTCACGACGCAGATCATGACGGCGTTGAGGTCAACCGATACTCATAACCGATGCTTATTTCAATTCGGCAGAGGATTTGTTCAGCAGGCGCCGCGCCACGATCAGCTGCTGGATCTGTTGGGTGCCTTCAAAAATATCCAGGATCTTGGAATCGCGGCTCCACTTCTCCAGCAGTTCGGTTTCGCCATAGCCCAGACTTGAACAGAGCTCCACGCAACGCAGGGTGACTGTGTTGCAGGTGCGTCCGGCCTTGGCTTTCGCCACCGAGGCTTCCATGGAGTTGGGGCGGCCGTTATCCGCCATCCAGGCCGCTTTCAGCGTCAGCAGGCGGGCGGCTTCCCACTCGGCTTCCATCCGGTACAGTTCCGCTTCAATGGCGGTCACATTGTGAATGGTCTTGCTGTAGTTGCAGTTCACATGATCCTGCAGCAATTCACGGGTGCGATCCAGCGCGGCTTTGGTAACGCCCACCGCCATCGCGGCCACCAGCGGGCGCGTGTTGTCGAACGTCTGCATTACGCCGCCGAAACCTTTCTTCACATCGATTTCAGGATTGCCCAGCAGGTTGTCCTTGTGCACGCGGCAGTCGGTGAAATTAATGACGGCCGTGTCGGACGCCTTGATGCCCAGCTTGTGTTCCAGGCGGGTTACTTCCATGCCAGGCGTGCCGCGCTCCACCGCAAAGGATTTGATGGCGGCGCGTCCGGCATCTTTATCCAGCGTGGCCCACACCACCACGATGTCGGCGCGGGCGCCGGCGGTGACGAAAATCTTCTCGCCGTTCAACACATAGTAATCGCCGTCTTTTTTTGCAGTGGTGCGAATGTTGGCGGAATCAGAACCGGTGCCCGGTTCGGTGATGGCCATCGCCGCCCACTTGCCCTTGAAGCGTTTGCTCTGTTCTTCATTGGAAACCGCGCCGATCGCGGCATTGCCCAGGCCCTGACGCGGCAAAGTCAGCAGCAGCCCCACGTCGCCCCAGCAGAATTCCTGAATACCCACCACCGCTGCCATGTTGGCGCCGTTGCGGGTGCCGGCATCTTTATCTTTCGCTTGCGAGGACTGACTGGCGCCAACACCGCCGTCCTTCTCGCCGGCGTTCATGCCGTCGAGCATGGCGGCCACCATGTCCAGTTCTTTCGGGTAATCGTGTTCCGCCAGATCGTACTTGCGTGAAACCGGACGCAGCATTTCCACTGCCATCTGGTGTGCCATGCCTTGCAGACCTTTCAGTTTTTTCGGTAATTCCAGATACATAAATTTGTCCCCCGATTACAGGTGCAGGCCGCCTTCCATTATTGCCACAGCGCGCAGGTCGCGATACCAGCGCTCCACCGGATGTTCTTTCGTGAAACCGTGTCCGCCCAGCAGCTGCACGCCGTTCGTGCCGATTTCCATGGCCTTGTCGGCACACAGTACGCGGGCAAGATAGG
This sequence comes from Gammaproteobacteria bacterium, assembly GCA_013178375.1. Lineage (GTDB taxonomy): Bacteria > Pseudomonadota > Gammaproteobacteria > Pseudomonadales > Ketobacteraceae > Ch67. The sequence continues at coordinate 41,842 of JABLXQ010000020.1, read as the reverse complement.
CTTCCCGCGCGAACGGCTTGCCCTGTTCTGCCAGGGCCACGGCGCGCTGCGTCATCACCTGCATGGAATCCAGTTCAATGCCGATGTTGGCGATCATGAAGGCCACCGCCTGACGATGACTGATGGGCTCGCCAAAGGCGATGCGTTCGTTGGCGTAATTGATGGTGTATTCCAGCACGGCCTTGGCGGCACCCACTGCCAGTGCACACCAGCCCAGGCGGGCGTAGTTGATAAACGCGGTGTAATCGAATTCGTCGTCGCCCAGCAGCGCATCCTTGTCGACTTTCACCTGTTGCAGATGAATGCTGCCCAGCGCGGCGGCGCGCACGCCCATGGCATTTTCCTTTTTCACGGTAACGCCTTCGCTGCCGCTTTCCACGATGAAAATGCGCGGCTTGCCGTTCAGAGTGGCGGCCACCAGGAACAGCTCGGCGCTCTCCACCAGCGGCACCGAGGATTTTTCCCCTTGCAGCACGTAGCCATTGCCCTGTTGCAGCGCAGTGGTTTGCAGATTCAGCGGATCGAACAGCGGGCGTTTTTCATTGATGGCAATGGTGGCCTGCAGGGTGTTTTCATCAAGGAAGGCCGGCAGGTATTTCGATTGCTGCGCGGCGGTGCCCCACTGGGTGAGTGCGTTGGCGACGCCCATGGAGGACAGGATCGCCACCGCCAGGCCCATGTCGCCCCACGCCAGATCTTCTGCAATCAGCATGCTGGTTACGGGGGAACGCTCGGTGCCGGCGCCGCCCAGGTTTTCCGGCACGGCGTAATAGGCCAGGCCCAGCTCCGCGATCTGGCTCAGAATGTCGTGACTCATGGCGCAGTCGTCGTTGGCTTTGGCTGCGGCGGGGCGCAATACGTCTTCGGCAAAGCGGCGCACGCTGTCGCGCATCATCTGCTGTTCTTCACTCAGCGACAGATCGAACTGCAGTTTGGGTTGTGCCGGAGCGTCCAGGCGGGCGGGTTTCAGCAATTGGGTCACGCTCTTGAACTGGCGCGACGCGGCACCCAGGGCCTGAAATCCGGTCTTGGTGCTTTGATAGGTGATTTTCTCGATGGTTTCCCGCAAGCCCATGCGTTCGACGAGGGTCGAACCCGCGATGCGGCTCATGGTGGCCATGGCGAACCCGATGGGATCTCGGCTCATTTGCTGCTCCTCTGTAATGCTGTTGATGCTTTCTTATAATCGTAGTCTGACTGTGGCCGATCATGTGCGCTCGCCCTGATCAAAACATTGGCAGCGCCGGACAGGGCGGATGGCGATTCAGCCAATCCGGCAAGCGCTTGTGTTGTCACAAAAAACGGGGAAGTTGTGGCGCGGGTCGGGACGTGGCGTCGAAGTCCGCCACGGTGGCGGGTTCACGCCTTTTTCATATTGAGCACGCCGGACGCCACGATCAGTACGCTGCCGATCAATGTTGTGATCAGCAACGCCTCGTCCCAGAACAGCCAGCCCAGAATCGCGGCGTAAATTACCGAGGCATAGGTGTACGGGCCCACCTGGCCCGGGTTCGCGATCTGGTAGGCCTTGGTCATCAGCAGCTGCCCGCCGGTGCCGGCCACACCGATCACGAACAACCAGATCCAGGTGTGTGCTGGCGGCATCTGCCAACCCCACAGCAGCGGCACTGCCGACACCAGCGTCGCCAGCAGACCGAAATAGAACACTACGCGATAGGTGGGCTCGGTATCCGCCATGTCGCGGATCGTCACCTTGGCCAGGCTCGCCAGCACCGCCGCGCCGATGCCCACCAGCGCCACCGGCTGAAACGTGTCGGACCCGGGCCGCAACACAAAAATCACGCCGACGAATCCCAGCAGGATCGCCAGCGCCGTGCGCAGACGGATTTTTTCTTTCAGCCAGAAAAACGCAATGATGGGAAGGAAGAAAGGGGCCGACAGTTTGACGAGTACCGCTTCTGCCAGCGGCAGGTGGGCGATCACATAGAAATAGCCGTACATGGCGATCAATCCGACGATGGAGCGTTGCAGATGCACGCCCAGCCGCCGGGTTTTCAGATTGCGCACGCCCTGGTGCAGCACGATCGGCAACAGTGCCACCAGACCGAACAGGTTGCGGCTGAACACCAGTACTTCCTGCGGCACATCGCCGGACAGGTGTTTGATCAGCGCCGCCATCATTGCCAGCAGGAATTCACCCAGCAGCAAATAGAAAGCGCCCAGTCTGAGGTCGTTGGACATACTGCGTCTCCGAAGCTGCGCGCAGTATAGCAGGCGGCTCCGGGCGTGGTGTGCTCAGGGAATGCTGTCGACGCTGTAGCGTTCCACCCGCAGTGTCGGGCTCCAGTGATTCACCGGCAAGCCGGCCTTGCGTTTGAGGTGAGCGAGAAATTCCGCCGGTTCCGGCAACTGCTCCCACACCTGCGGCAGGAAGGTGCCGCGATGATAGCCGTCCGTCAGCACCAGTCCGTCGATGCCCGGGCGCAGCTGTCGCAGCAGATCGGCTTCGCTGGAAAAATGCAGCGGCTCGCTGGGGGAGAGGATGGATATATGCAGATCGAGCGCATCAAATTCGCGGGCTGTGACGGGTGGAAAGCGGGAATCGCGAAATGCCGCGCTGAAGGCATTCTGTGCCACATCCTTCACCAGTGGTTGATGGGCCTCCAGTGAACCGATGCAACCGCGCAATTCGTCGTGCAGATTCAGCGTGACGAAACTGGCACCGGGCTGCAGCAGCGCGGCATCCTCATCCTGCACGGGCAACGGTTTGCCATAGGCAAGGCCATGACGGATGGATTCGCGCGCGACATCCAGCAGGCGTTGACGCTGTGTGGTCGACAGCACCGTCATTCGGAAAACGCCCAGGCGCCGTATCCAACCACGCGCTGGCGGTCACCGGCCGTGTCGCCGGAGTTGCACAGGCCCAGCGTGGTGACTTTCAGATGCTTGCGTTGTGCCAGTTGCAGCAAGCCATTCAGCGGAATGCGGCCGCAGGCCTGCTCGTAACCGATCTGATCGGGGCGGCAGCTTTCCACCGCGTGGCAGGTTTCCGTATCGAGTTCGCATGCTGTCGCATAGTCATGGTAGTGGCTCAGATCGGAGCTGATCACGATCAGCGTCTCCGGCCCGCCCCAGAGTTTTTCCAGCACCTTGGCCACATCCTCCGGCTCCACGTCACCCACCACCAACGGCACCAGCGTGAAATCCCGCAGCACGGATTGCAGGAACGGCAGCTGTACTTCCAGGCTGTGTTCCTGGGCATGGGCGCGGTCGAGCATGCCGACATTGGGCAGATTGGAAATGGCGACGAAGGCGGACTGGTCCACCGGAATCAATCCCAGCGGCGTCTTGTAGGAATCGGCGCTGCAAAACGCGATACCGCGAAAGCCGACCCGGTGCGAAGGCCCCAGCAACACCACCCGTCGGATTTCGCGGGCATGATGTTCCAGTGCCGCATAGGCGCGCGCCGCCATGCTGCCGGAATACACATAACCGGCGTGGGGCACCACAATGGCCTTGGGCCGCTCCAGATGGGAATGGGGCGCGGTTTCCAGATAGTCGTTGATGACCTGTTGTAATTCCTGCGGTTTTTCCGGGTAGAACAGGCCGGCTACTGCGGGCTCGCGGATTTCGCTCACGGGAATGCACCTCGTTTTCATTTGCCTTGCCTGAAAAATGGGGGCGCCATTGGCAAATTCAATCGTCTGACGGGTTTTGTTGTGATGACATACTGTTAAAATGACAGGTTATGACGACTGAAGCCGATCTTTCCTGCCAAACTCATGTGCGCCTGCTGCATCTGGCCGCCTCCGCCTCCGTGCTGGTCGCCGTCCTGCTCATGTCCATCAAGGCTTATGCCTGGTGGATTTCCGATTCCGTCAGCCTGCTGGCTTCACTGACCGATTCCGCGCTCGATGCGCTCGCCTCGCTGCTCAATTTCATCGCCGTGCGGTATGCGCTGCAACCGGCGGATGCGGAACACCGGTTTGGTCACGGCAAGGCCGAGTCGCTGGCAGGGCTGGGGCAGGCGCTGTTCATCATGGGCTCGGCGGTTTTTCTGCTGGCGCGGGCAATTGACCGCATGTTGAACCCGCAACCGCTGGAGCAGCTGGATGTGGCGGTGGCGGTCATGCTGGTGTCGATTGTGCTCACGTTCGTGCTGGTGATGTACCAGCGTTATGTGATCGCAAAGACCCATTCCCCCGCCATCAAGGCGGATTCGCTGCATTATCTGTCGGATCTGCTGACCAATGCCGGCATCATCGTCGCGCTGCTGTTGTCGTGGGTCGGCTGGCCGCAGGCAGACCCGGTGCTGGCCATTGCAATTTCACTCTATATTTTTTACACCGCCGTGCAGATCTGGAACGAATCGATCCAGCTGCTGCTGGACCGGGAATTGCCGGAGGAAGAACTGCACCGCATCGAAGCGATCGCGCTCCAGCGGGACGAGGTGCTGGGCGTGCATGGCCTGCGCACCCGCCAGTCCGGCCATGTGAAAATCGTGCAGATGCACGTAGAGCTGGACGGCAACATGCCATTGGCCCGCGCGCACCGCATCTGCGATCAGGTGGAGTCGGACATCCTGCGGGAATTTCCCAACGCCGATGTGTTGATTCACCAGGACCCTCACATGCCGGGCGCCACTCACCGCAACTGAACGCACTTTTCTGCTCACGGACGACATGCCATGGACCAGTCCGCTTTCCAATCCCTGCTGCGCAGCGATGCCTTTCCGCATCCCGTTTCTGCACTGCAGGTGCGTGAAACCCATATTTCCCGGGTGCTGCTTACCGGCGATTTCGTCTACAAGATCAAGAAGCCGGTGAATTTCGGCTTTCTGGATTTTTCCACGCTGGAGAAACGCCGGCATTGCTGCCACGAGGAAATCCGCCTCAACCGGCGCACCTGTCCTGGCATCTATCTGGACGTGGTAGCGGTGGTGTCCCGCGACGGTCAACTGTTTCTGCACGGTGACGGCGATGTGGTGGACTACGCAGTAAAAATGCGCCAGTTCGATGCAGATGCCACGCTGGCGGACTGGCTTGCGCAGCCAGCATCCGTGACACCGCAATCCCTGCTGGCGCTGGGTTACCGGCTGGCGCAATTTCATGCCGACGCGGCGGTGGCCACGGCGGAATCGCCCTGGGGCACTGCCGATGCCGTGCTGGCGCCGGTGCTGGAAAATTTCCGCCAGATTGAACCACTGCTAAAAGATGAACGCTTGCGCGCGCAGCTGGACGAAATCAAACGCTGGTCGCTGGAACAGGCGCAGGTGTTGCGCGATCTTTTCACCCGACGTCGGCAACAGGGCTGCGTGCGTGAACTGCACGGCGATCTGCACGCCGGCAATATCGCCTGGATCGACCAGCAGTGGTTGCCGTTCGACTGCATCGAATTCAATCCGGAACTGCGCTGGATCGACACTGCCAGCGATCTGGCCTTTCTGCTGATGGATCTGGAATTCAGGGGGTTTCGTGCCCAGGCCAACCGCATTCTCAATGCCTATCTGGAATTCAATGCCGATTACGGATTGCTGGCGCTGTTGGATTTCTATCGGGTGTACCGCGCCCTGGTGCGGGCCAAGGTAAGCATTCTGCGGCGTCAGCAAAGTGGCCTCGCAGCGGAGCAGGCCGCCGCGCTGGAACAGGAATTTGCCGGTTATCTGGATTATTGCGTTGCCACACGGCCACCGCGCCCGGTGTTTCTGGCGATCACCACCGGCATTTCCGGCAGCGGCAAAAGCACCATCGCGCGCCAGGTGGCAGAGCAGAGCGGGGCGATCCAGTTGCGTTCCGATGTCACCCGCAAACGCCTGTGCGGCCTGCAACCATTGCAGCCGAGCACGGACGTATCCGGCGGCATCTACACCGAATCCATTTCCCGCCGCACCTTCGACCAGATACTGCAGGATGCCGGCACGGTACTGGCCGCCGGCTTTCCCGTCATCGTGGATGCCACCTTCCTCAAGCGCGCCCACCGCCAGCCGTTTCTTGCGCTGGCGCAACAGCGGGGCGTGCGGGCAGCGATTCTGATTTGTGCCGCGGATCATGCTGAACTGGTGCGACGCATTCAGGCCCGCCAGAGCAGCGGCCTGGATCCTTCGGAAGCGGACGTCACGGTGATGGAGCAGCAGGCGCTGCAACAGGAAGCGTTGACGGAAAATGAAGCGGTTGTGGCGATCGAAGCGGCGAAGATCCGCCAGGGTGAAGATTTCCTGACGTTACTGCAGCGGAATCCAGACGTAAAAGACCGAACCTGAGCCCGGCGTGCTTTCCACCCGCACTGTGCCCTGGTGCAGGGTGATGATTTCCTTGGCCAGCGCCAGACCCAGCCCGGTTCCCCGCAGCGAGCCCTGATTGCGATTCTTCAATTGCTCGAACTTATTGAACAGGCGTGGAATGTCTTCCCGTGCGATGCCCATGCCGGTATCACGCACCGCAAACTCGATGCCCCCCACGCCGTTGACGCTGCGTTCCGCCACCTCCAGGCATACTTCACCCTGGTGGGTGAACTTGATTGCATTGCCCACCAGATTGATCAATACCTGCATCAGCCGCTGCCGGTCGGCGTTAATCTGCAGTGGCTGCGATGGTATATTCACCACCCAGTGCAGGCCCTTGCTGGTGGCATCCAGTGCAAACTGGGCTTCCACTTCCCGCAGCATTTCCACCACGTCGAAGCGGGAGAGTTCCAGCATGAACTTGCCCGCTTCCACCTTGGACAGATCCAGCAGATCGTTGATGAGCGTAAGCAGGTGCAGGCTGTTGCGCGTGACGACTTCCAGGGATTCCTGCGCCCGTGGCGACAGGCTGGCGCTTTCATTTTTCAGGATGCGACGGGTGAAACCGATGATACCGTTGAGCGGCGTGCGCAGCTCGTGCGACATGTTGGCCAGAAATTCCGTTTTGGCGCGGTTGGCCAGTTCCGCTGATTCCTTGGCGCGTTCCAGCTCCTGGGTTTTTTCCGCCACCTGACGCTCGATGATGCTGTGCCGGCTCGACAGCGACAGCAACATGAATTCCAGCATCGCCACGTACAGCAGGCCGCCTATCAGCAGGCCATAGGTCTGCCACTGGCTGACGTCCTTGAGCATTTGCGGATTGGGTTCGATATGCAGTTGCAACAGGCGGTTGTGCAGCGGGAACTCAGTGCTCCAGCGATAACGGGATGCCTGCTTTTCCTCGCCCCACAGCAGCACCGGGCGGGAACGGTCGTTGATGTCGTAAACCGACAGGCTCACCTTGTCCAGGTGGAGGCGGTCGGTAATCTGGTCGACGATATCGCGGAAGCGCACCACAACCTGCACCAGCCCCAGCACCTCGTTCATGCCGGCGGATTTCTGTTTGCCGCCATTGCTGGCCTGGTCAGCAGTCAGATGGTCCAGATGGTAGACCGGTGTGAAAACGATGTAGGAGAAGTCCTTGCCACCCTGCACCAGTCGCATCGGGCTGCTGAACACTGTGAGGTTGTTCTGGATCGCATCCAGGATTTCGTCCCGCCGGTAGGAAAGCTGATGGATATCGAGCCCATGCACGCGCTTGTTGGTTTCGTAGGGATACACATACAGGATGGGGAAATACACGGGGCGTGGTTCTGCCGCAATCAGTTCGCCGTTCTGGGTGCGGTGAATGAACTCGAAATTGGGAAAACCCTGCCGGCGCATGCGGGCTTCCACTTGCGCACGTTGATCGGCGGTTATCTTGGGCGCCCATTCCAGCGCCTGCAGGCCGGGCATGGTGAGTTGCAGATGGCGTGAAAAGCGGTCGAATTCTTCGGACGTGATGTAATCGCTGCTGTAGTACAGCCCCTGCATCGCCTTCAGCGCGAAATGCGCTTCCCGCAACTGCCAGCGGATTTCCGCCGCGATCTGGCCGCCGTATTCGGCGGTGGAACTGTAACGCTTTTCCTCGCCCAGATCGCGCACGTAGTAAAACGATCCTACTACCAGCATCAGCATGATCAGCGATGGCGCGCTGATGACAAGCGGATGCACCGAACCCCGCCGCAACTGCGGCTTGAGGATTTTCAGCAGGGCCGGTGTCACCAGCAGGGTACCCACGGCATCGCCGATCCACCAGGTCAGCCAGTTGCTGGACCAGAGTGACCAGTGAATGACACCGAACAGGCTCAGTTGGGTGGCGCCGTTGGTGGCTGAAATCAGACAGCCGACGGGACCGGCCAGCAGCACGAAACGGATCATGGCGCGTTCGTCGTCCAGCAGCCCCTGCTGTTGCTGGTTGCGCAGGATCAGCGCCGCGGTAATAGCGGCTTGCAGGGTGGCGCCGACCGCGATCATCACCGCCAGCAGCAGTTGGCGGTAGCCCAGTTCATGCCCTTGCCACAGGGTGATGATCGCATTGGCCACCACCGCGCCGATGAACACGCCGGGCAGTACCCGGCGGCCGTGTATCAGCACCATGGTCAGCGCCAGGCCGGCGGCGGGCCATACCGGCGTGGCATAATCCGGCGGAATGGCGAGGAATTCGGTGGCAAAGCCGAGCAGGCAGTAGCCCACCGACGTCAGGACGTTGGTGTAGATAAGGCGTGAGGTGGATGCGGGGGGCGGATTCGCCCGAGTCGGCCGGGGCATGGAATTCAGCATAGCAGCCTGCGCCGGAAAAGGGAGTAAACCCCTGAATCGACTCAAATAGTCTGGCCCGCCGCGGATTGCATGCCCCGGCATTCTGCTGCAGACTTTCGCCCCTACAGCTTCACGACAGGAGAAGATTACGATGCTGGTCAATTGTGTGGCTTACCAGGACGGTCGCAAGCTGGCGGATATACCGGTGGAGAGCATCAGCGACTATCTGGCAAAAGACGAATGCTTTGTCTGGGTGGCTTACAAGGATTGCGAGCCTGATGAGCTGAAGCAGCTGCAGGGAGAGTTCGTTCTGCACGAACTGGCGGTGGAAGACGCGCACAAGGGCCATCAGCGACCCAAGATCGAAGAGTTCAGTGATTGCCTGTTCGTGGTGTTGCACACCATGGAAATGTGGAAGGACGGCGAGCTGGAAATCGGCGAGCTGCACATATTCGTCGGCCCCAATTATGTGCTGTCGGTACGGCACCGCACCCGGCAGGGATTCCAGAACGTGCGCGACCTGTGCGAGCGCGAGCCGGAACTGCTCAAGCATGGCTCCGCCTTCGTGCTCTATGCCCTGATGGATACGGTGGTGGACCGTTATTTTCCGGTACTGCACGCGCTGGAAGCCGAACTGGAGGTGCTGGAGTCGATGATTTTCGAACGCGATGATGCCAGCTCTGCCCGCCGCATCATCGAGGAGCTGTATTCCCTCAAGCGGCGCCTTCTGATTCTGCAGCATGCCACCGAGCCCACACTGGAAGCCGTCAGCCGCCTGTTTGGCGGGCGGGTGCCTGCCATCTGCCACGGCATGCAGGATTATTTCCGCGATGTGTACGACCACCTTGAGCGCATCGACAGGGCCATCGAGGGTCGTCGCGACATGGTGACCACCGCCATCCAGGTCAATCTGGGCATGATTACCCTGGCGGAAAGCGAGGTGATGAAACGGCTGGGCTCCTACGCCGCCCTGTTCGCCATTTCGACGCTGATTGCGGGAATCTATGGCATGAATTTCCAGCACATGCCCGAGCTGGAGTGGAAGTGGGGGTACCCCCTGATACTGGCATTGATGGTGGTGATCAATCTGGTGTTGTGGTTGCGGTTCAAGAAAGCGGGGTGGTTGTAGGGTGGGGGGCATGGAGAGGATCGGATTGACGGTTTTGTCCTGAAAAAGGCGGTGATTTTTACTTTGCCTGAGGCGCCACAGACGGGGCACAATGCTTAATCTGTAATCAGCCAGGCGCCGGAACCCGGCGATGGCAACGTCCAGGTCTCTACCCGCAATCAAAGGAAAGTCAGTCGATGGAACTGGTGTTGGAAGTGGTCAGTCCCGAACGGAATCTGATGGGTGAAAACGCCAGCCACCACTTTTTTACCAGCGGTGGTGTGATTGGCCGCTCAGCGGAGTGCGATTGGGTCATACCGGATCAGACCCGTCACCTGTCGGGGCGTCATGCCATCGTTTCCTACGAGGCAGGCCAGTTTTACATTACCGACATCAGCACCAACGGTATCTACCTGAACGGCCCCAAGCCGTTGACGCGCAATGTGGCCATGCCGCTGCATGACGAGGATCGCCTGCTGATGGGTGAAATCCAGCTTCGGGTGCGGGTGTTGATGGAATACAGCCAGCCGCGTCCGCCGCAGCCGCACTCGCCCCAGCTGGTGTTGGACGGCGATGGGTCGGAACCGGGACTGGCGTCGCGGCCGCGTATCACGCCGCATTTGCAGCCGGTAGCGGCCAAGCCGCAGATTCCTGTTCATCAGGTTCCTGTTGCTCAAATTCCTGTTGCTCAAATGCCCGTGCCCGGCGCCCGTGCCGGCAGTGGGTCAAAGCCGTCGCTCAGACCCGTGGCGGGGCCAGAACCAGAACCGGCTCCAGCGCCGGTGCAGCCCACAGTCATCAGCCCGGCAGTAACCGAGCAACCGCCCGCGATGGACGGTGCCCTGGTGGCTTTTGCCGCTGGGGCAGGTCTGCCGGTGGATGCAATACGGCAAGCCGGCGCCGATGAAGTGCTGCACCGTGCCGGCGCCCTGTTGCGGCAGTGCATGCAGGGGCTGGTGGAAAATGCCCACGCCCGCGCCATCCTGAAAAACGAATTCCACCTGGACATGACACTGGTCAATTCCCACGACAACAATCCCGTGAAGTTTGCTGCCAATGCAGATCAGGTGCTGAAGCATCTGCTGGTGGAAGACCCGGGTTCCTTTCTGTCGCTGGAAGCCGGGGTGCAGGAATGTTTTGCTGATTTCCAGCAGCACCAGTCGGCGATGATGGCGGGCATGCAGGGTGCGCTGCAGGAACTTTTGCTGGAGCTGTCGCCAGCGGAGTTGGAGCGTCGATTCGAGCAGCAGCGGCGCGGCCCGACCTTGAGCAGCAAGGGTGCCCGTTGCTGGAATGCCTATCGTGAGCTGCACCGGGATTTTCAGGCCGAGGAAAATCTGTTCGACAGCCTGTTTGCCGATCCCTTCGCCCGCGCCTATGACCAGCAGATCAACCAGCTGAAAAAATCGGCCAGGAAAAAAAGCTGAGGACGGGGGTGTCTTGTGGTGAAGCAATGTCTACACCTGTACGTTGATGCGATCTGGTCTCCACGATTTTTCCGGGCAATTGCCAATTCCGTTGTGGCAGTTCTGTCTCTCTGATCAAGCTGTATTTCTGATAGGCGTCACGCCATCCCATCTGCAATTCATTCCTGGCACTCAAAGGCCATTGACGGCCTGTGCCAGGGTCAACACCCGGGGAGGGTAAATATGAGCAAAGCTTTCAGGCCGGATGGAGACGGGCTGGTGTGGACGTCTGCCGCCGCCAGTCATGCCGGCTGCGTCCGCCGCTACAATGAGGACGCCTATTTCGCCAATCCTCAGCAGGGCATCTGGTGCGTGGCCGATGGCATGGGAGGCCATGCGGCCGGCGATCTTGCCGCCCGCATGCTGGTGGAGGCGCTGGCATTGCTGGAAGCAGGCCCCAGCCTGACGGCATCGGTAGAGCTGCTGCGGACGGCCATCGAGAAGGTCAATGTTGCGCTGTGCGGTGATTACATTCTCGCGCAGACGGGCGGAACCTGTGGCAGCACGGTGGTGGCGCTGGCCATTGCCGGTGCTGAATGTGCCTGCCTGTGGGCCGGTGACAGCCGGCTTTATCTGTATCGCGCCGGCGGCCTGTATCAGATGAGTCGCGATCACAGCCTGGTGCAGGAGCTGCTGGACCAGCGCCTGATCGAGGCCCACGAGGCGGGCCAGCATCCCCGTCGCCACGTCATAACCCGCGCGGTGGGGGCGGACATTGTGCTGGAGCTGGATCAGATCCTGTTTTCGCTCCAGCCGGACGACCTGTTGTTGCTGTGCAGCGACGGACTGTATTGCGAGCTGGATGCTGATACGATCCTGGGGGTGCTGGCGCAGCCATTCAGTTGCGAGCACAAGGTGAATCAACTCATTGAACAGGCGCTGGACCGTGGTGCCCGTGACAATGTCACAGTTAACCTGATCGAAGTGTATGCGGCATGAACGATGACGGGCGGACGGTTGGCAGTACAGTAGCGCCGGGTCCTGCAGTGGCGCCGGTTCTTCTGGTGCGCCGTCGCCTGCGGAAATTTGCAGTCATGGCAGGGCTGTTCCTGTCGGCCGCCTTGAGTGTCAATGTCTTTCCTCAATCCGACCTCAATCAGATCGCCCAGGCATCGAGCGGTCGGGTCGATGCCTGTCCGTTGCGGCTGGCCAATCTGGGCAAGCAGCGTGGTTCCCGCTGTCGCGACGGGCTCGATGGCGGCGGTAACGGGCCGGAACTGGTGGTGGTCAAGGTGGGCGGCGTGGCCCCGTTTGCGATGACCCGCAGTGAAATCAGCGGTAACGACATCAGCGCCTTTTGCAATCAGACCCGGCTGTGTCAGCCGCCGACGCAGCCGGCATTGCCGGTGGTGAACCTGCCCGTGGAGCAGATTCAGCGCTATGCCGACTGGCTGACTACCCGCAGTGGCTCGCATTACCGTCTGCCACGTTTGGACGAATGGCTGGCGGTTGCACGGGACGACAGTGGCATGACGGATCACAACTGCCGGCTGGTATCCGGCGGGCGGGTGTTGCGGGGCCAGCGCTTGCGCCCTGCGGATGAGGGTTACGCCAACAGCCTGGGCCTGCTCAATCTGTTCGGCAATGCGGAGGAATGGGTGCAGCAGGGCGGAGGCTTCATTACCGTCGGCGGCTCCGCCCTGACGGACATGCGTAACTGCAATGCTGCGTATCGGAATTCCCGCGCTGCGCCGGCTGACAGTCTGAGGGGATTCCGGCTGGTGCGGGAACTGGCGCAATAAAAACGCACTATGGAAAAATCAGCGGTCACAGCGCATCAGCAGCGCGAATTCCGGATTGATGTCGGCAGGTGCCGGTATCCGCACCTGCCAGCCGTCGCCCGGTGCCACTGCCAGCGTGTCACCCTGCAGCGATTCCAGATAATCCAGCGTAAAGGTGGCATTGCCCTGCGGTGTCATCAGTTCCAGCACGTCACCCACTGCAAAACGGTTCTTCACGTTCACTGACAACAACCCGCGCTGGCGATCATAGTCCATGATTTCACCCACAAACTGCTGGGTGCCCGAGCTGGATGTGTTCTGCTCGTAATTCTGGAATTCCGCCGGCAGATGGCGGCGATAAAAGCCCTCGGTGTAACCCCGGTGGGCCAGACCTTCCAGCGCATCCATCATCTTCCAGTCAAAATCCCGGCCTGCCGCTGCGTCGTCGATGGCCTGCCGGTAAATCTGCGCAGTGCGTCCAACGTAAAAATGTGATTTGGTGCGGCCCTCGATTTTCAGTGAATGCACGCCGATCTCCGCCAGCCGTTTTACGTGCTGCACTGCGCGCAGATCTTTCGAATTCATGATGTAGGTGCCGTGTTCATCCTCGTACGCCGGCATGTATTCCCCGGGACGGTTTTCTTCCTGCAGCAGGAAGATCCTGTTCTGGATATCGTCCACCTGCTGCTGTGGCGTGAACGTCTGCACGGCAGGACTGGTTGCCACGATATCGCCTTCCGCTGTTTCCACCGCTTCGTGGGCGTCGTATTTCCAGCGGCAGGAATTGGTGCAGGCGCCCTGGTTGGAATCCCGGTGCGTCATGTAGCCCGACAGCAGGCAGCGGCCGGAATAGGCAATGCAGAGCGCGCCATGGACGAAGGTTTCCAGTTCCATTTCGGGCACGCGCTGCCGGATTTCCTCGATTTCATCCAGCGACAATTCCCGCGATAGGATCACGCGCTTGATGCCCTGCTGCTGCCAGAATTTCACGGTGGCCCAGTTCACTGCATTGGCCTGTACGGAAAGATGCACGGTCTGGTTCGGCCAGTGTTCCCGCACCAGCATGATCAGGCCGGGATCGGACATGATCAGTGCGTCCGGCCCCATTGCGATCACGGGTTCCATGTCACGCACGAAGGAGCGGATCTTGTCGTTGTGGGGGGCCAGGTTGGTGGCGAGATAAAACTGCTTGCCGCGGGCATGGGCCATGTCGATGGCCTTTTGCAGGTTTTCTTCCCGGTTGAATTCGTTGTTGCGCACGCGCAGGCTGTAGCGGGGCTGGCCCGCATAGATGGCGTCGGCGCCGTAGGCGAATGCGTATTCCATGCTCTTGATGGTCCCTGCCGGGGAGAGCAGTTCGGGTTTCATTACACACCTTCACAAAATTATCTGTTTGCAGGACAGCTTTCATTTGTTTACAGGACAAATGGGGCGGGGATTCTAGCGGGATGAATAAAGCGCGGCATTGACCCCGGGCAAGATTGCGCCGGAGGAATATCAGTCGTTGCATGAAAAAATGCTTCAGTGTGGAAGGCGAGGCCACCCTTCACACCGCAGCATTCAGGTGTTGGTCGATTTCAGTTGCAGGCAGGTGGTTGGTTCAGCCCACTTTCCCCAGGTTTGCTTCCGCGCTTCCCAGCATTACCGCCGCCGGATGCGACTGTTCCCCGCTCATCAGCAATTCCATGTCGCGCTGAATGCGCTTGGGCAGGTTGCTCAATTGTGAGGTTTGGGGGTCCACCGCCACCATGCGCTGGGTGGCCTGGGCATAGACCTTGTTCACGTCATTGGCGTTGGCAAACAGAAAGGTCATGTTGACGAAGCGGCCGCACTCGGTTTCGGCGCGGCTCAGCACGGCGATCGGTGTGCCGTACTTGATGGGACGTTTGAAATCAATATTGAAATTGGAAACCACGCCGGTGATCTGGGTCAGGTCCATGCCGAGCACTTCCTGAAAGAAATGTACGCGGGCCAGTTCGATGTAGGTGCTGTAGGTGGCGTTGTTCAGATGACCCAGTACGTCAAAATCATTGAAGCGCACCTGGATGTCGGTTTTTACAAAGTACTGGCTCATTGCTCACTTCCCCCTCATGGAATCCTGCTTCCCCTGGACGAATGGGCGGGCGCCCCGTCCTGCGCCGTAAACGTTATAGCCGGCGCTTCTGAATTTGTGTTTGCATATTACGTGGAGGAGCTGTAGCCGTCAGCTTGGTCTTCGTTATTGTCTCGTTTGAGAATGTTACGGAATGTGTGATCGCGACTGATACCGGCGAACGGGTCAGAAGGGAAGCGGAGCAGTCTGCGAGGTACGGTTATCCGAACAGATGCTTGTGGCTTTCGAACAGTTTTTTCAACTCGTTCAGATCTTCATCAACGGCAATCGGCAGATCCTTGGTGATCAGATCCAGCAACACGATGGCGTTCACGGCAGAATCCGTTTTCGAGTAACTGTGGATGCGCGAGGCGATGTGCACGTTGATCATGTGAATGTTCTTGTAAACGTTTTTCAGCATGTCGAACGAGATATTCAGGTGGCGCCCTTTTTTGTGCAGGAAGGTGGAGAACAGATAGGTGGTGCAGACCCGGTACATGGTTTCATCCGGGGTCGAGAAAGGTTGGTGGTACCAGGCCATGGGTTTGAAGAAACTGGTGTGCGGGCAGCCGCTGGTGGCCATTACCAGACCCAGCAAGGAACTGAAGGCTTCCTGCGCGGAAGTGTCTGCCAGCACGGTTTTGTTTTCCATGGTGACTTCCACTTTTACTTCGTCGTAGGAATTGCATTCCGGCAGGTTCACGAACGGAATCAGGCGTACCGCGAGCGGACAGTGCTTGTGCCAGATGGTACTGAGCGGGCAATTCGGGCATTGCTTGTAGGCCAGGTTGCACCACTCGGGAATGTCGCCCGCCGGGGCCGGATGTTCGAACTTGTCGTCAGCTACCGCGACGGTGTGGTCGAACATGAATTCAGAATCCTTGAAAAAGATCTGGTAGCGGACGGTTTTTTCTTCAGCGCTCATGCCTAACTCCTGCCTAATTTCGTAAGTGTAGACGAGGAACGCTGGCCGCAAGGGGTGGTTGTGCGGGAATGCGTTTGCGGTCACGACGCATATCCAGACGCTGTCTGGGTGTATTGCTGTGATGGCACGCGGTGGTGGGCAATTGTCCTCCTCCCGGAGCGGCAAGGGGAAGCCTCCCTGGTGGGGAAGGTCCAGGTGGCGGTGACCCAACATTCTGAAAATAAAGGCACTATTTATTTGGCAAAGCACTTGCTAGGGAGTGTGTAAGGTTCGCTGGCAGCGGCGGCGTGCAACTCAATTGAGAGAAGGAGAAAGCTGGATGGCGGGTATCTCGCTGAGACTGAAAAACTGGTGGCAGGATCGGGGCGTGCAGCAGACGCCGGGTGAGCAGCGGGTGTCGCAGGACGTGCTGCACCTGTTCCGGCTGCGGCGCGAACACCGCCTGCTGCGGATGCGCATCGATGGTGTGGAGGGAGAGTTCCAGACCCTGTTGCTGGAAGTGGACCTGCGTGGTCAACGGCTGCTGCTGGACGAACCTTTTCCGCTGCCGTTGCCCCTGGAGGCCATGGCCGGGCGCCGGGTGCAGGTGTCCAGCAACGAAGGGGCCGCCTCTACGAGATTTGAATCCAGGGTGTATGGCAAGGCCCTGGTGCATGACGAATCATTGCTGAGCCTGGAGATGCCGGCTTCCGTCAATGCGGCCCAGCGTCGCAATCATTACCGGCTGGCGGTGGACGATCGCACCCAGGTGGAAGCCATGGTGCGCAGTGCCGGCGTCGGTAACCTGCCGGCCCGGGTGCTGGACCTGTCGTCGAAGGGTATCCGGGTGGAGGTGCAGGGCCATCATCCCCTGCCGGAAAACAGTGTGGTGCCCCTGTTCCTGCGGCTGGGAGCCGAGCAGGGCATGCTGTGCGAGCTGCGGGTGCGCAGTCTGCACCTGCGCTCTTTTACCGATGACATCACCCTGCTGGGCGGGCAGTTCGACGGCCTGAATCCACCCCAGCTGCAGCTGATCGAACGTTTCATCGTGCGTTGCCAGCGTTCCCAGCGGCAACGGGAACTGGCATTGGCTCCCTGACATTTATCGCCGGCAGTGCTGCAGTGCCTGCCGGCGAAACCCTGCTGTTACTCTCCGCTCGTGGCATGATT
The DNA here is from genome assembly GCA_013178375.1 of Gammaproteobacteria bacterium. Taxonomy (GTDB): domain Bacteria; phylum Pseudomonadota; class Gammaproteobacteria; order Pseudomonadales; family Ketobacteraceae; genus Ch67. Next base: position 24,839 of record JABLXQ010000020.1, on the reverse strand, counting down.
CCCATCAGAAATTTCTTCAGTCAATCTGGCATATAATCAGTCAAACCTAAGAGGAAGACCGTCATGCCAGACAAAGAATTACAGTCATCGATTTCCGAACTGAAAGCCCAGCTGGAGCAGGTGGGGGAAGTGGCTGAAGCGGATCGCCAGACGCTGGCAGAGCTGACAGGCCGTATCGAACTGATGGTGGCGCAGGAGCGCGAGCACTGGGAGGAGAACCTGGTGGACGAGCTGGAACGGCAGGTCATCCTGTATGAAGAGGATCACCCCGTGATTGCCCGCGTGATTCAGCAGATCATTCTCACCCTCAACAACATGGGTCTTTGAAAAGCAGGCCTCTGCAAGAGGCAGGTTTGGCTGGCATGGGCCTTGCTCTCCTTCATGTGACGTATGCGAGCCACTGGCTCCGCCCATTGAAGGAGAGTGTTAATGAGTACCGATATTCGTGCCAGCCTGTCGCTGGCGACCATGGCCACCCAGGCCGCGAGATCTGATTCGGGAGCGCAAAATCAGATACTTGATATCGGTTCCGATGCCGGCTTTCCCCAGATTCTGGAGCAACAGGCGAATGCCCGGGCGGAGTCCCGGGCTGCACCCGCCAACGATTCTTCCCGCACCAGGGAACGCGATGAGGCAGCTACCCGCCAGGCGGGCGGCAAGCGTTTGCCAGCCGGCCCGGACAGGGCTGGTGAGCGCCGTGCCGAAGCCCGTCGCACGGATCGCGCCGACGCCCGGGAGCGTGAGGACGCAGCGGCCAGCCGGGACGCAGATGCCTGTCGTGAAGCGCAGAGCGCGCGCAGGTCCGCTGAAGACATTGAGGAGAAAGCGGCCAGCGCGGAGGAAAAGGATTCTGCCGGGAACGGGAATGACGCCGAGGTTGCGCCGCCTGTCGATCCGGCAGTAACGCCACCCGTTGTCATCCCGCCGGAATCAACGCTGGCGCTGGGCGACACTGACACCAGCGCGCAGGATGGAGAAGCGGTTGCCGTGTCTGATGTTCCTGTGTCTGATGTTCCTGGGCAGGCACCGACAGCGTCGGTGGACGCGGCCGTTCTGCCGGTAACGGAAACGGTTGCACTGTCCACAACCGCCGTTGGGGATGGCCAGGATCAGGCGGCGTCAGGGCCGGCAGCTACCACCGGTTCGGTGGGCGTTGATGCCGGGCTTCTGCAGGCGGCCACAGCGCAGCAGGAAGCTGAAGCCCTCGCAGCCTTGGAGATGGCCGCGGCGGCGGTTACCGACGCTGAATTCGCGCCGGCTATTGCCACGGCAACCCAGCAGGCGACATTGTCCGCTGCTGCGACCATGCCTGCCGCAGATGCGCCGGCCCCGCAACCATCCACTCTGGCCGCGAATGCCGGGCAATCTAACCCGGCCGCGTTATCCAGCGCAGTATCCCTGCCGGAAACCGCGCAGCGGGCTGGCAATGAAACCCCGTCATCGATTCTGTCTGCTCAATCCGGCGCCCTGTCAGCTGAAGAGGGCGACGCGCTGTCCGCTGAGGCGGGCCTGGGCGAGAAATCCGCTGGCAATGGTGCAGACAGCGACAAGGGCAATCGCGCAACGCCGGAGCGGGTGGCCGCGTTTCGCGAGCAGCTTGCCTTGCTCGCACAGCAGGTTGATGCGGGCAATCGCGCTGCCGTCACAAGCACCAGCTCCAAGAAATCAGACACGCTCCAGGATGTGAAAGGTTTCGCGCTCACCCGCAATATGGAGCAGCTGAGTACCGCCCGTGCCGATGCCGGCAAGGCGGCCTCCACCGGCATCCAGACGCCGCTCAGCAGCAGGGAGTGGGCGGGGGAAGTGGGGCAGCGTCTGCTGATGATGGTGAGCAGCAAGATCAAGTCGGCGGAAATTCACCTCAATCCCAAGGAGCTGGGGCCGATGGAAGTCCGCATCCGCATGCACGAAGACAAGGCCCATGTGGTGTTCACCAGTCAGGTCGCCCAAACCCGCGAAGCGCTGGAACAGGCAATGCCGCGGTTGCGGGAAATGCTCGACCAGAATGGTGTGACGCTGGGTAACGTCAACGTGCAGGATCATGGCGCCCAGCATTCCCACCAACGCCAGCAGCACGATCAGCACGCCGGTGGCAATGCTCACGGTCAGCCGGCTGACGATGGGTCTGATGTAGCACCTGTGATCCGGCGGGATCTTTCCCTGGTGGATTTCTACGCCTGATCGTCACACCTGATCTTCCTCTGCCGGCGCGGCCCTCAGGGCTCGCGCCGGCATCCTCTATTTTTTCCCGGCATTTCTGACACTTGGCGGAATTTTGACAGGCACCCCGCCGAATCTTGTCTACACTTCTTTTCAACCGGCCGGAATTTTGACGGTCCCGGCCCATTCTGCTTTTTGCAAATCCCAACGCAATGAAATTACAGGAAAAATTTTATTGGTACGGGGCTTGCTTTGAGCATGCAAAGTGCGCAGTCAGTGGCAACGGAATAGGTGAATCATGGCCGCCGATAAAAAAGAAAAGGAAAAGGATGAGGCTCCGGAAAAAGCCGAAGGAGCGGAAAAACCCAAATCCAAAATGTTGCTGATCATCATCATTGCGGCGCTGGTGGTGTTGCTGGTGGGCGGTGGTGTGGCGGCATTTTTCATACTCAGTGGTGGCGACGAGAAAGGGAAGGCGGAAGGCGAGGGTGAAGAAGAAGTTGAAGTGCAGCACACCGCTGCCATTTACTTCGATTTCAAGCCGCCTTTCATCGTGAACTATCAGTGGAACGGGCGTCAGCGCTATGTGCAGATCAGTCTGTCGGTGATGACGCGCAGCCAGGCCGTAGTGGATGCGATGCAGAAACACATGCCGCTGATCCGCAACAATCTGGTGATGGTATTCAGCTCGCAGGATTTCGAGATGCTGCGCACACCGGAAGGCAAGGAGGCGGTGCGCAAGGCCGCGCTGGAAGAAATGCAAAAAATTCTGACGGAAGAAATGGGCGAACCCGGTATTGAACAGGTTCTGTTTACCAACTTTGTGATGCAGTAACGCAATCATGGCGGTACAGGATTTACTTTCTCAAGACGAAATCGACGCACTGCTTCACGGTGTTGATGATGGCGACATAGCCACCGGGAGTGATCAGGGTGAGGAGGGCATTCAGTCCTACGACCTGAGCACCCAGGACCGGATCGTGCGCGGGCGCATGCCTACGCTGGAAATGGTGAATGAGCGCTTTGCCCGCTACACCCGCATCAGCATGTTCAATCTGTTGCGCCGTACGGCCGATGTGTCGGTAGGCGGGGTCCAGGTTCTCAAATTTGGCGAATATGTTCACAGTCTGTACGTGCCCACATCGCTCAACATGGTGCGTATCAAACCTCTGAAAGGCACGGCCCTGTTCATTCTGGACGCCAAACTGGTGTTCAAACTGGTGGACAATTTTTTTGGTGGCGATGGCCGTCACGTCAAGATCGAAGGCCGTGAATTCACACCTACTGAAAACCGCGTCGTGCAGATGGTGCTGGAGCAGGCCTTTGTGGACATGCATGAGGCCTGGAAGGCTCTCCTGCAGGTGAAATTCGAATACATCAGTTCCGAAGTGAATCCCTCGCTGGCGAATATAGTGAGTCCCAGCGAAGTGGTGGTGGTGAATTCCTTCCATGTCGAGCTGGACGGTGGTGGCGGCGAAATGCATCTGACGCTGCCCTATTCCATGATCGAGCCATTGCGGGAAATGCTGGACGCTGGCGTGCAAAGCGATGTGGGCGACCAGGATGAGCGCTGGATGAAATCCCTGCGGGAGGAAATCATGGAAGCGCAGATCAATCTCAAGGGCAAGTTGCTGGAAAAGAAAATTCGGCTGTCGGAACTGTCGCGCTTGAAGCCGGGTGACATCATTCCGATCGAAATGCCGGAAACCCTGATGGTGCTGGCCAATGGCATCCCCACGTTTCGCGGCAAGATGGGCGAGGCCAACGGCAATCTGGCGGTGAAAGTCACCAGCAAGGTGCGGCGACCGGAGTCCGATGTCGGCAAGCAGTCGCGGCTGTCACAGTTGAAAGAACAGATGAAGAACGAAGAATCCAAGCGTTAGGGTGGAGTGAGATATGGCAGGTTCAGATAAACCCGTGGATGATCAGGCCCTCGCGGACGAGTGGGCGGCGGCGCTGGCAGAACAGGAAACGTCGGATGCCGAACCGGGAGTGCGTGCGGCGCCGCTGGAACGCCTGCGCGATGATGCTGCACCCATGTCCGGCGATGGTCCCAATCTGGATGTGATTCTGGATATTCCAGTCACTCTGTCGATGGAGGTGGGCAGCACCAACATCAGCATTCGCAATCTGTTGCAGCTGAACCAGGGCTCAGTGATCGAACTGGACCGGCTGGCCGGTGAACCGCTGGACGTATTGGTGAATGGCACGCTGATTGCGCATGGTGAAGTGGTGGTGGTGAACGAAAAGTTTGGCATTCGCCTGACGGATGTCATCAGTCCCGCTGAGCGCATCAAGAAACTGGGATGAGCATGGGTATTGGCATGGACAAGAAATGGCGACCTGTACTCGTGCTGTTGATCGGACTCTGGGTGAACCCGGTGTGGGCTGATGAGCCGGCGGCAGAAGTGGACGCCGTGGTGGCGGGTGCGGCGTCGCCGGCAGTGTCGGAGCTGCGCCTGAAGACGGAACCCGTGCGCGGTGAGAGCAACAGCATGGGGGCTGCCAGTGCGCAGATGGTACTGGGTCTGGCAGCTGTACTGGCGCTGATTTTTGCCCTGGCCTGGCTGGCCAAGCGATTCAATCTGAATGGTGTCGGTGTCACGCCGGGCATGCGTGTGCTGGGTGCCATGTCGGTTGGACCAAAGGAAAAAATCCTGATGGTGGACGTCGAGGGGAAGCGCTTGTTGCTCGGTGTCACTGCCCAGCAGATCACGTTGCTGCAGACCTGGGAGTCTGGCGCTGAAACCCCGGACAACGCTGATTTCGCAGGCAAGATTCAGGCATTGCTGAAGACAGGACCGCTGCATGAAAAATAACGGATTGTGGTTGGCCGTCATGGGCCTTTGGGTGCTGAGCAGTCCGGCGCTGGCGGCTGATCCGATGTCGCTGCCGGCAGTGAATCTGGCCACCAATCCCGACGGCACCCAGACGTACTCGATCACCTTGCAGGTGCTGGTGCTGATGACAGCACTCACTCTGCTGCCGGCGATCCTGATGATGATGACCGCCTTTACCCGCATCATCATCGTGTTTTCAATTCTACGGCAGGCGATTGGCCTGCAGTCCACGCCGTCGAACCAGATCCTGATTGGTCTGGCCATTTTTCTCACCATTTTTGTGATGTCGCCGGTGCTGAAGGAAATCAATGAAAAAGCGCTGCAACCCTACATGAAAGAGGAGCTGCAACCGCTGGCGGCGGTGGAGGTGGCCAGTGTTCCCTTGCGCAAATTCATGCTGGCGCAAACCCGTGAAGCCGACCTTGATCTGTTCGTGGAACTGGCGGGCAAGGATCGCAAGTTTGCATCGCTGGATGAAGTGCCGCTGACCATCGTGATTCCAGCCTTTGTCACCAGTGAACTGAAGACGGCGTTCCAGATCGGATTCCTGCTGTTCATTCCGTTTCTCATCATCGATCTGGTAGTGGCCAGCGTGCTGATGGCGATGGGTATGATGATGTTGTCGCCGATGATTGTGTCAATGCCGTTCAAAATCATGCTGTTCGTTTTTGTGGATGGCTGGGCCATGGTAGTAGGTACGGTGGCATCCAGCTTTGGCCTCTAGCGGAGGAGCTTTCTCATGACACCGGACGTTATTGCCGATCTGATGCGGGAAGCGCTTTACCTGTCGATGATCATGGTGATGGTAATCATCGTGCCCAGCCTGTGTGTGGGGCTGGTGGTGTCGGTGTTTCAGGCGGCGACACAGATCAACGAACAGACTCTGAGTTTTCTGCCGCGTCTGCTGGTCACCTTGCTGACGTTGATTGTGCTGGGCCCCTGGCTGGGTGGCATGGTGACGGATTTCACCGAACGGCTGATCCACGATTTGCCGACCCTGCTCGGGTGATTCATGCTGGAGCTGGATATTGCTCAGCTGTATCAGTGGATCGGCCAGTATTTTTTCCCGCTTTGCCGCATTTCCGCCTTCTTCATGGTGCTGCCGATTTTCAGCACCCAGCTGGTTCCCATGCGAATCAGGATGGGGCTGGCGGTAGCGACCACGGTCGTCATCGCCCCGGTAATTGCACCAACGCCAGCGCAAGAGCTGCTGTCGCTGGCATCGGTTCTGATCATTCTGCAGGAAATACTGATCGGCGTGGTGATGGGATTTATCCTCCAGTTGCTGTTCCAGGTATTTGTCATTGGCGGGCAGGCGGTGGCCATGCAGAACGGTCTGGGATTTGCGACCCTGGTGGACCCGGTAAACGGTGTCAACGTGGCGTCCATCAGCCAGATCTACCTGATGATGGTCAACCTGCTGTTCTTTGCCATGAACGGGCATCTGGCGGTGATCCAGTTGATTGGTTCCAGCTTTACCCACTTGCCGGTGACCGGCAGCGGTATTGCGATGGAAAACTATTTCGAGCTGGTGAATCTGGGCAGCTGGATGTTTACCGGTGCGCTGATGGTGGCGTTGCCATCCACGATTTCGCTGCTGGTGGTGAACATTGCATTCGGTGTGATCAGCCGGGTGGCGCCACAGATGAACATTATTGCAGTGGGCTTTCCCTTCACCATGATTCTTGGGCTGGTGATCATCTGGCTGACGCTGGCCAATGTGCTGCCACAGTATGAAATGCTCAGTGACGAGGCGTTTGTGCTGATGTCGGACATTCTGAAATAAGCGCAAGGCAGGTTGAGACGCAATGGCAGAAAACGAAGACGGCCAGGAACGCTCGGAAGACCCTTCCGGCAAGAAAATTGAAGAGGCTCGCAAGAAAGGCCAGATTGCCCGCTCCCGCGAACTGGGCAGTGTGGCGGTGATGATATTTGGCGCCATTGGCCTGCTCATGTTCGGCAGCATGCTGATCCAGGCCGGTGAAGAAGTTTTTCGCATCAATTTCCAGGTCAGTGCCGATGATCTACAGGACCCTGACGTGGCCATGCACCGCCTGCTCGAATCCGGTTGGGTCGCGCTGACGGCGCTGGTGCCACTGTTCATCGTGCTGGTCGTTGCCGCAATCGGGATCGCGCCGTTGGTGGGTGGCTTCAATTTTTCGATGCAAGCCGTGCAGCCCAAGCTGTCCAAACTGAATCCGCTGGCTGGATTGAAAAAAATGTTTTCCGTGCAGTCGCTGGTGGAGCTGGGGAAATCCATCGCCAAGTTTCTGCTGGTGTCGGTTGCGACCATCTTCATTCTCGACATGAACCGCGACCGCTTTCTGGCCCTCGGCTTCCAGGAACCGGATATGGCGATGGCAGAAGGCATTTCCATAGTGATATGGGCGTTCTTTTACCTGTGCTGCACGCTGTTGCTGATTGCGGCAGTGGACGTACCGTTCCAGCTGTATCAATACAAGAAACAGTTGATGATGACCAAGCAGGAAGTGCGCGACGAATACAAGGAAACCGAGGGCAAGCCGGAAATCAAGAGCAAGATACGTTCGAAGCAGAAGGAGATTGCCTACAGCCGCATGATGTCGGCGGTGCCCAAGGCGGATGTGGTGATCACCAACCCGACTCACTTCGCGGTGGCGCTGAAGTACGATCCAAACAGCATGGCGGCACCGATACTGGTGGCGAAGGGGGCCGATTTCATCGCCGAGCAGATCAAGAAGGTGGCATTGGCCAACGATGTGCTGATTCTGAATTCACCGCCCCTGGCCCGTTCCATTTACTATCACACCGAGATCGACCGGCAGATTCCCCACGGCCTGTATGTGGCGGTGGCGCAGGTGCTGGCGTATGTGTTCCAGCTCAAGCGCTTCCAGCAGGGCAAGGGGCCGAATCCCGGCGTGTTGCCGGACGTGAAGCTGCCCGACAGCATGAAGCGCGACTGAAATAACCCCTTCAATTTCCAACAGAAAAAAATCTCTCGCCAGCACCACCCGATCAGGCACGATCCTTGCGATATCCCTCCGTAACCGCGTTCTGCGTCAAATTTCTGTTAGCGTTATTGCGAAGGTGTCATGGCTGCTGGCTTTGCTGCTCAAACCAAAAATATTCTGAAGCAGGGAAATCTCGGTGCCCCGATTTTCCTGATGATCATCATGGCGATGATGACATTGCCCATGCCGACGTTCCTGCTGGACGTGTTGTTCACGTTCAACATTGCATTGTCGCTGGTGGTGTTGCTGGTGGCGGTGTACAGCTTGCGGCCGCTGGATTTCGCCACTTTTCCCACCATCCTGCTGGTGGCCACCCTGTTGCGGCTGGCGCTGAACATTGCGTCCACCCGGGTGGTGTTGCTGCATGGCCATGAAGGTGGCGATGCGGCGGGCAAGGTGATCGAGGCGTTCGGCAATGTGGTGATCGGCGGTAATTACGCGGTAGGTATCGTGGTGTTTTCAATTCTGGTGATCATCAATTTCGTGGTGGTCACCAAGGGCGCCGGGCGGATTTCGGAAGTGAGCGCGCGGTTCACTCTGGATGCCATGCCCGGCAAGCAGATGTCCATCGATGCGGATCTGAACGCGGGCGTCATCAATCAGGAAGAAGCCAAGAAGCGTCGCCAGGAAGTGTCGTCGGAAGCGGACTTCTACGGAGCGATGGACGGTGCCAGCAAATTCGTGCGCGGCGACGCCGTGGCGGGCATCCTGATCCTGTTCATCAACGTCATCGGCGGCATTGCCATTGGCATGGCGCAATTCAATCTGGGTTTCAACGAAGCGCTGAAGGCATACGCGCTGCTCACCATCGGCGATGGTCTGGTGGCGCAGATTCCATCGCTGCTGCTGTCCACTGCCGCCGCCATCATCGTAACCCGCGTGAACAGTTCCGAAGAGCTGGGCGCGCAGATCATGCGTCAAATGTTTGGCTCGCCGCAGGCGCTGGCGATTTCCGGCTTGATCATGGCGATCATGGGTCTGATTCCCGGCATGCCGCACCTGGCGTTTCTCAGTCTGGCCGCACTCTGCGGTGGCGGTGCCTACTGGCTGTATTACCGCCGGGAGTTGGCGGCCAGTCCTGCCGTGGCAGAAGCTGCGCGGGAAAAACAGCGGGAGGAAATGGCGGCTTCGAGGGAAGGCGAGTGGAAAGAACTGGGTTGGGACGATGTGCAGCCGGTGGATTCCATTGGCCTGGAAGTGGGTTACCGCCTGATTCCGCTGGTGGACAAGGGGCAGGGCGGCCAGCTGCTGGGACGGATCAAGGGTGTACGGAAAAAGCTCTCGCAGGAGCTGGGTTTCCTGGTGCCGTCGGTGCATATCCGCGACAACCTGGATTTGCTGCCGAATGCGTACCGCGTGACCTTGATGGGTGTTGCCATCGACGAAGCCGAAGTGCATGCCGACCGCGAACTGGCGATCAACCCGGGTCAGGTTTTTGGCACCGTCAACGGAATCGAATGCAAGGACCCGGCGTTCGGACTCGATGCCGTGTGGATCGAACCCGCGCAGCGCGATCAGGCCCAGACCATGGGTTACACCGTGGTGGATGCCAGCACGGTGGTTGCCACGCACCTTAACCAGATCATGCTGAAACACGCGCACGAATTGCTGGGCTTCGAGGAAGTGCAGAAGCTGCTGGAAAACCTGCAGAAGAATTCGCCCAAGCTGGTGGAGAACCTGGTGCCAAATCCGTTGCCGCTCAGCAAGTTGCACAAGGTACTGCAAAACCTGCTGCAGGAAGGCGTGCCGATCCGCGACATTCGCACCATCGCCGAAGCGCTGGCGGAAACCGCGCCGAAGAATCAGGACGCCGATGCGCTCACCTCCGCTGCCCGGGTTTCGCTGTCCCGTCTGATCGTACAAACCATCTACGGCGTGGGCCGCGAATTGCCGGTAATCACGCTGCAGCCAGAGCTGGAACAGTTGTTGCTACAGTCGGTACAGCAAGCACTGAATTCTGGCGGTACACCCAGCGACGCCATTATCGAACCGGGTCTGGCGGAAAAACTGCAACGCTCGGTTTCGAAGGCGGCACAGAAGCAGGAAGTGGCGGGCAACCCCGCTGTTCTGCTGGTGTCGCAAGGTATCCGCCCGATGTTGTCGCGCTTCCTGCGCTTCAGTGTTCAGGGCCTGCATGTGTTGTCGTACAACGAAGTGCCTGACAACAAACAGATCACCATCACCGCGTCCGTTGGCCAATAATCCAGACGCGATGATTTTGAAAAGTCACAATGATTTCAGAAAGGTAAAGCATCATGAATACACAAAAATTCAACGCACCGGATATGCGCCAGGCCCTGAAACTGGTACGCGACGCGCTGGGTGCCGATGCCGTCATCCTGTCCAACCGCAAGGTGGCCGGTGGTGTGGAAATCATTGCGGCCGCCGACTACGGCACTTTTCTGGCGGAACACTCTGCCCGTGAGCGCGAGGCCAACCATGTGCCGCCGTTCATGGACGCCAGCGCGCCAGTCGTTGCACCGGCGCAGGGTGATCCGGCCCGTCTGATCCAGCAGGACAAACGTCAGGATCCCGCACTGGCCGAACAGATGAAACTGAAGGCGGACCAGCAGCGTGCGCAAAGCGCCAGCCGCCAGTTCAACGAATTGCTGCGGCGCCAGCTGCAGGAACAACGGGCACAGGCCGATGCCGAGCCCAGCGTGGAAATCAGCCCGCAGGCGCAGGCCCGGCAGGCGCAAATCCAGGCACAAACCCAGGCACCAGCCAAAGCGCCCGCGCCGGCAGCGCCCCGCGTACAGCCGGCACCCGCCGCTGCCAACGGCGAGCTGGCAGCCATGCGCAGCGAACTCAGTCAGTTGCGCAACATGCTCAACGTGCAGCTGGCAAATGTGTCGTGGGGTGATTTCAGCTATCGCCATCCGCTGGAGGCCAATGTCTTCAAGCGTCTGACCAAACTGGGATTGTCACCGGCGCTGTGCCGCAAACTGACTCGCAACCTGGCGCCGGAAATGGACAACAAGGCTGCATGGCAACATGCGCTGAAAGAGCTGGGCGAGGATCTGCCACTGGTGACCGAAGACATTCTCGCGCATGGCGGCATTTTCGCTTTCGTTGGTCCTGCCGGTGTGGGCAAGACCACCACCATCGCCAAGCTGGCCACCCGTCATGTACTGGAACACGGCGCCGATGATATTGCGCTGGTGACCACCGACAGCTATCGCATTGCCGGTCATGAACAACTGAGCACCTTGGGCCGCATCCTGAAAATTCCAGTGCGGGTAGTAACTGAACAGAATTCGCTGGAGCACATCCTGCGTGGCCTGGCGCGCAAGAAACTGGTGTTGATCGACACCGCCGGCCTCAGCCACAAGGATCAGGTGCACCGCGAGCAGATGAAGATGCTGGAAGCGATGGGCGCCAACATCCAACGCTGGCTGGTACTGTCCTCCACCTGCCAGCGCCGGATTCTTGACAAGGCCATCGACGACTACAAGCACTTGAATCTTGAAGGGTGTGTGTTCACAAAACTGGACGAATCCGCCTCTTTGGGCGAGGCTTTAAGTGTAGCAATCGAAGCGCAGTTACCCATTGCCTACATTACAGACGGCCAGAACATCCCGGACGACATCGCCTGCCCGCAGCCATCCCGCCTGATCAATCACGCTATTGCCCTGGCGAAGGAGAACAAGGCCGACGACAGCCTGGTGGCGGATCTCTATAGCGACTCCCTGACGGCGCAATCCGGTCTGGCCTACGCGTAACGACGCTAAGTAAAGGTGTTTGTGAATTCATTTATGAGTACTCATCCAGTACAGGTCATCGCGGTGACAGGCGGCAAGGGTGGCGTTGGCAAAAGTAACGTCACCATCAATCTGGGCATGTGCCTGGCGGAAATGGGTCGTCGCGTGGTGTTGATGGATGCGGACCTGGGACTGGCCAATCTCGATATCCTGCTCGGTATTACCGCGCGGGAAAATTTGTCCCACGTACTGAAAGGCGAATGCAGCCTGCGCGATATTCTGGTGGATGGCCCGGGCGGAATGAAAATCGTGCCGGCCTCGTCGGGCACTGCCGAGCTGGTCAGCATGGGCGCCCGCGAACACGCCGGCCTGATTCATGCGTTCAGCGAACTGAGCAATGATGTTGACGTATTGCTGATCGATACTGCCGCTGGCATCTCCGACATGGTGATGAGCTTTGTCACTGCTGCCCAGGAAAGCCTTTTCGTTGTCACCAACGAACCCACGTCGATTACCGACGCCTACGCCATGATCAAGCTGTTGAATCAACAACATGGCATGCACCGTTTCAATATTCTGGCGAACATGGTGCGCAGCCAGCAGGAAGGGCGCGAACTCTACGCGAAATTGTCCCGGGTTACCGACCGGTTTCTGGATGTCGCGCTACAATTTATTGGATGCATTCCCTTTGATGAGTACGTGCGCAAGGCTGTCATGCGGCAAAAAGCGGTGGTGGAAGCCTATCCCCGCAGCAAGGCTGCACTGGCCTTCCGTACGCTGGCCAACAAGGTCGACAGTTGGCCGCTGCCCATGACACCCCGCGGACATCTTGAGTTTTTCGTGGACCGTCTGGTGCAGGGAGCTGCAGTTCGCTAGCAGGACGCAACATGCCGGGTGTCAACCGCTACGCTATGTACAGTGATGAAACGGCACCGCCTCTCGCCGTCATGGTGGAACAGTACACGCCGCTGGTGAAACGGATCGCCCATCACCTGGTGGCGCGGCTCCCTTCGTCTGTCGCAGTGGAAGATCTCTACCAGGCCGGCATGATCGGCCTGCTCGATGCCATCAAGCGTTTCGACAACACCAAGGGTGCCAGCTTTGAAACCTACGCCGGCATCCGCATCCGTGGCGCCATGGTGGACGAGGTGCGCAAGGGCGAGTGGGCACCGCGTTCCGTGCACCGCAATGCCCGCCGCATCCAGGAAGCCATGCGCGCCGTCGAACACCGCACGGGCCGCGATGCCCATGATCGTGAAGTGGCCGCCGAACTGGACATCAGTCTGGACGACTACCACGGCATGCTGCAGGACAGCATGGCTACCCGCCTGTTCAGCATCGACGAAATGGAATCGCCGGACGATCACATCGATCTGTCCGCCCATGATCGCGGCTCCGACAATCCCCTGGACGAACTCACCGGCGACAACTTCCGCCAGCATCTGGCCGCCGCCATCGAAACCCTGTCGGAACGGGAGCAGCTGGTGCTGTCCCTGTATTACGAGCAGGAGCTCAACCTCAAGGAAATCGGCGAGGTGCTGGGGGTCAGCGAGTCCCGCGTCAGCCAGATCCACAGCCAGGCAGCCCACCGCCTGCGCGCCCGTCTACGTGAGTGGCTTTGATTCCTCAGCAAAAACTGGATACGGCGGATTCTGCTACTAGACTTAATTTTTAGCGGGAAAGCTTCCCTAAACAAATCTGTGTAGTTGTAACGGTTCAATGGAGGCAGCCTTGAACAAGAACATGAAAATTCTCATCGTCGACGACTTCTCCACGATGAGGCGCATCATCAAAAACCTGCTGCGCGATCTGGGGTTTACCAACACCCAGGAAGCGGATGACGGAAGTTCGGCGCTGCCATTACTGAAGGCGTCTGATTTCGACTTTCTTATTACCGATTGGAATATGCCCGGCATGACCGGCATCGACCTGCTCAAGGCCGTGCGTTCCGACGACAAGCTCAAGAGCCTGCCGGTGCTGATGGTAACGGCTGAAGCCAAGCGCGAGCAGATCATCGAGGCCGCCCAGGCCGGCGTCAACGGCTATGTGGTCAAGCCTTTCACGGCTCAGGCGCTGAAAGAAAAAATAGAGAAGATATTTGAGCGCGTGGATGCCTGAGGCGGCGCAAGTCGAACGGATGTGAGATAAGCATGACGGAACGAGCGCAACAGGAACCACTGGTCGAGTACGCGAAGACCCTGCTGGCGCAACTGGAAAGCGGCGATGCTGTGGAAGCCATGCAGACCATCGCCAGCCTGCACAAGGCGCGGGACCAGTACCTGTTTCAGGAAGTAGGCAAACTCACCCGCAGCCTGCACGAATCGATCAAGAATTTTTCCATTGATGCCAGCAAGGCCGGCAGTGCCATGCATGATGAAATGTCGCGCATGCAGGATGCCTCACAGCGCCTGAATTATGTGATCGAGAAAACCGAACAGGCCGCGAACAAAACCATGGATATGGTGGAAAACACGATTCCGGTGTCGTCGCAGCTGGGTGACCGTGCCCGCGAGCTGAAGCCGGAATGGCAGCGTCTGATGCGGCGGGAAATGAAACCGGAGGAATTCCGGCTGCTGACGCGGGAAATGGACAATTTTCTCGATATGGCGGCGCATGAAACCTCAAAAATCGACAGCAATCTTTCCAACATTCTGCTGGCACAGGATTTCCAGGATCTGACTGGCCAGGTAATCAAGCGCGTGATCCAGCTGGTGCAGGAAGTGGAAGAAAGCCTGGTGCATCTGGTACGCATGGCAGGCGCCATCGACGAGATCACCGGAACCAAACACGATATACCCGAAAAGATAGTGGATACCTCGCTGCCCAACATCGGCCCGGAAGGGCCCATCATCAATCCGGACAAACGCAATGACGTGGTGGCCGGCCAGGATGATGTGGATGCGCTGCTGTCCAGTCTCGGTTTCTGATGGAGTCAGGGGATGAGTTTCGACGCTGATGAAGAGATTCTGCAGGATTTCCTGGTTGAGGCCGGCGAAATCCTCGAAGTGTTATCGGAACAGCTGGTGGAACTGGAGAACCGGCCCGACGACGCCAATCTGCTGAATGCCATCTTTCGTGGCTTCCACACGGTAAAAGGCGGTGCCGGCTTTCTGCAGCTGGACACGCTGGTGGAACTCTGCCACGCCGCTGAAAACGTATTTGACCTGCTGCGCAACAACAAACTGTCGATCACCTCCGAACTGATGGATGTGGTGCTGCAGGCCCTGGATGCTGTGAACAACATGTTTGCGCAGGTAAACGCGCGCGCCTACCCCGAGTCCGCCGATCCTTCGTTGATGGATGCACTGCATGCCATTATTCGTGGCGAGGCTCCCGGCGCTGGCCACGCTGCAGCCGCGCCTGAACCTGAAGAGGAAGCACCAGCGCCGGCAGCGAAAAAATCAGCGGCAGCCGGAACAAAGCAGGGCGATATCACGGACGAGGAATTCGAACAGCTGCTCGACGCACTGGCTGACGAAAAGGCACCAGCGAAGTCCGCAGCGGCAGCAGACACGGGTGTCGATCTGTTCGGTGAAGACGAGGAAGTAAAAGCGGCCGCCGGCAACGGTGACGAAATCACGGAAGCGGAATTCGAAGCCCTGCTGGATCAGTTGCATGGCAAGGGCAAACCGGTGAGTGCAGCCAAACCTGCGGCGTCAAAACCGGCTCCGGCCAAGGCGGCAGGTGGCGAGGAAATTTCCGACGACGAATTCGAAGCGCTGCTGGACGAACTGCACGGCAAGGGCAAGCATGGCGGCACGCCAAAGTCTGCCGACGAATCACCGGCGCCGAAAGCAAAAGGCAAGGCCGGCGGCGACGACCAGATTTCCGATGATGAATTCGAATCCCTGCTGGACGAATTGCACGGCAAGGGCAAAGGCCCCACCCACAAGGGCGCGGCGGAACCAGCCAAACCGGCTGCCCCCAAGGCGCCTGCCGTTGAAAAACCCGCAGCGGTGGAAAAGCCCGCTGCGAAGGCTGCGCCCAAGCCGGAACCCAAGGCTGAGCCAGCTTCACGTCCGGCGGCCAAACCGGCTGCGGCGGCAGCCTCCGACGATGAAGATGACGAGCGCAAGACTGTCCGTCCCGGCGCTGCTGGCGCGGCCGGGGCACCCAAGGAAGCGGCCGAAAACACGGTGCGTGTCGATACCAAGCGCCTGGACGACATCATGAACATGGTGGGCGAACTGGTGCTGGTGCGTAACCGGCTGGTGCGGTTGGGTCTGCGCAGCGCCGACGAGGATCTGGCGAAAGCGGTAGCGAATCTGGATGTGGTCACCGGCGATCTGCAAACCGCCGTGATGAAAACCCGCATGCAGCCGATCAAGAAAGTATTCGGCCGTTTCCCCCGCGTGGTGCGCGATCTGGCGCGCAACCTGAAGAAAGAAATCAATCTGGAACTGGAAGGCGAAGAAACCGATCTCGACAAGAATCTGGTGGAAGCGCTGGCCGATCCACTGGTGCACCTGGTGCGCAACAGCGTCGACCATGGTATCGAGGCGCCGGATGTACGGGAAAAAATGGGCAAGCCCCGCACCGGTCGCGTAGTGCTGGCAGCGCAGCAGGAAGGTGATCACATCGTGCTGTCCATCACCGACGACGGCGGCGGCATGGACCCGGCGGTACTCAAGCGCAAGGCGGTGGAAAAAGGGCTGATGGACACTGAAACAGCCGAACGCCTCAGCGATACCGAAGCCTTCAATCTGATTTTCCACCCCGGCTTTTCCACCAAGGACACCATCTCCGATGTATCCGGCCGTGGCGTCGGCATGGATGTGGTGAAAACCAAGATCAGCCAGCTCAACGGCACCATCGATGTCAAATCCGAAAGGGGAGTGGGCACCCGCATCGCCATCAAGGTGCCGCTCACCCTTGCCATCATGCCGACACTGATGGTCATGCTCGGTAACCAGGCATTTGCGTTGCCGCTGGTGAACGTGAATGAAATATTCCATCTTGATCTGTCACGTACCAACGTGGTGGACGGACAGGAAGTGGTGGTGGTGCGCGAAAAAGCATTGCCGCTGTTTCACCTGAAACGCTGGCTGGTGCGCGGAGCAGCCGCCAGTGAGAAACAGGCTCATGTGGTGATTGTCAGCGTGGGCACGCAGAAAGTCGGCTTTGTGGTAGACCAGCTTATTGGCCAGGAAGAGGTCGTGATCAAGCCACTGGGGAAGATGTTGCATGGCACGCCGGGCATGGCAGGCGCCACCATCACTGGCGACGGTCGCATTGCGCTGATCCTGGATATTCCCAGCATGTTGAAAGCGTACGCGCATCGCGGATGAAGCCGGTGCTGAGTGAAGTCCGGCCGCGCGTGGGGAGATAACAGATGCCGATCCAGGTTCTGGTGGTCGATGACTCCGCTTTTTTCCGTCGGCGGATAAAGGAGATTCTGGAAAAAAATCCGGATATCCGGGTTTGCGGTTTTGCTGAAAATGGCCGTGACGCGGTGGACAAGGCGTTGGCGCTGAAGCCGGATGTCATCACCATGGATTACGAAATGCCGTTGATGGATGGCATTTCCGCCGTGCGCGCGATCATGGCGAAACAGCCCACGCCCATCCTGATGTTTTCCTCCCTGAGTTTTGAAGGCGCCCGCGTCACGCTGGATGCGCTGGACGCCGGTGCGCTGGATTATCTGCCGAAAAGTTTTGAATCCATGTCTGGCGACCCGGGTGAGAGCGCCCGCATCCTGCAGGACAAGGTGCTGGCCATCACGCGACGCGGCCGAATCATGCCGCGACCAGTGCCCGCAGTTGCCGCTGCAGCACCCGCAGCGAAGCCTGTGACGCCCGCGCCGGTGTCGCCATTGCCGGCAGCACCACGGGTTGCAGCGCGACCGCAGCCCGCTGCTTCGGCGCCGCCCGCGACCGCGCGCAAGTCCACCGTGCTGGACTCGCTCAACGGTGAGCGTCCGCGCCTGATTCTGATCGGTGCTTCCACCGGCGGTCCGGTGGCGTTGCAGAATATTCTGCAGCAACTTCCCGCCAATTTTCCGTTCCCGATTCTACTGGTGCAGCACATGCCCGGCACCTTCACCACGGCGTTTGCTGAACGCCTGGACCGCTTGTGCAAGATTCGCGTGAAGGAAGCTGAGGACAATGATCCGGTGCGTCCGGGTTGGGCCCTGCTGGCGCCTGGCGGCAAGCAGATGTTGCTGGACGCACGTGGTCAGGCGGTGTCGGTGGTGGAGGGCAACGACAAGATCCAGTACCGTCCCAGCGTCGATGTCACCTTCGGTTCCGCGGCGCGCAGTGTGAAAGGCAAGATTCTTGCAGCAGTTCTTACCGGCATGGGGCACGACGGTCGCGAAGGCTGCAAGATGTTGAAGCGTGGCGGCGCCACTATCTGGACCCAGAACGAACAGAGTTGCGTGGTGTACGGCATGCCGATGGCGGTGGAAACCGCAGGCTTGTCCGACGCCGTTGTGGATTTGAAGGACTTTGGAAAATACCTGAGCGAGTTGCGCTGACACCATGGATATTCTGAGCCTGCTTGGCATTCTCGTCGGAATCGTTGCCATCATTGGTGGCAATGCGATGGAGGGCGGTCATATTTCCGGCCTGGCCAATGCGCCTGCGGCCGTCATCGTAATCGGCGGCACTTTTGGGGCTGCCATGCTGCAGACGCCCATGCCCACCTTCCGTCATGCCTTCAGCGTGTTGCGCTGGGTGGTGTTTCCGCCGGTGATCAACATGCGCGACAACATCGGCAAGGTGATCAACTGGAGCATGACAGCGCGCAAGGAAGGTTTGCTCGGGCTGGAAGCGATTACAGAAGAGGAATCGGACCCTTTCGCGCGCAAGGGGCTGCAACTGCTGGTGGACGGCGGTGAACCGGAAGCAATCCGCAGCATTCTGGAAGTGGAGCTGATCACGCAGGAGGATCGCGACCTGCACGCCGCCAAGGTGTTTGAAGCCATGGGCGGCTACTCGCCTACGATAGGCATCATCGGCGCTGTCATGGGACTGATTCACGTAATGGGCAACCTCGCCGATCCCAGCAAGCTGGGTGCCGGCATTGCCACTGCATTCGTTGCCACTATCTACGGCGTGGGTCTTGCGAACCTGCTGTTTCTGCCCATTGCCGCCAAACTGAAAACCACCATCAAGGCCAACAGCAGCCAGCGGGAAATGATCATTGAAGGATTGATTGCCATCGCCGACGGCGAGAATCCCCGCACCATCGAACTGAAGCTTGAAGGATACGTGAGTTAGGTTCGCCGCCGTGAGCAGCAAAGCCTATCAGGGCCGCTATATGATTCGACGTAAAGAGGAGGAGCACGAAAACCATGAACGCTGGGTAATTTCCTATGCGGATTTCATTACCCTGCTGTTCGCGTTTTTTGTCGTGATGTATTCCATCTCATCGGTCAACGAAGGCAAGTACAAGGTTCTTTCGGATTCCCTGGTTACCGTGTTCCATGCCCAGTCCCGCACCATCGATCCTGTCACCGTGGGTGAACAACAGACCCGTTCCACCAACGATCAGCTGATCCAGTTGCCGGTGCCCGGTGAATTCCCCGCCAAGGACGATTACAAATACTCGGTGGAGGGTGTGTTCGACGATCTGGAGGTGCGCGCGCTCAAACAGGGCGAGATGCGCGACAACGAAATCGACCGGCTGTCGAAATTGTCAGAGCAGATGGCGATCACGCTGGAACAGCAGATCAAGGCCGATCAGGTGCAGATCAAAAGCAATGGCGAATGGATCGAAGTGAACATCCAGGCCAGCGTGTTGTTTCCCAGTGGCAGTGCAATTTTGCAGCCGGAAGCGCTGAAAATTCTGGCGCAGCTGGCCGCCGTGCTGAAGGACGCCACCAATCCCATCCATGTGGAAGGCTACACCGACGACATTCCCATCGAGACGCTGCAGTTTCCCTCCAACTGGGAATTGTCGGCGGCGCGGGCAGCCAGTGTCGTGCGACTGTTCCAGGCTGAAAAGCTCGATCCTGCCCGGCTGGCGGCGGTGGGCTATGCAGAATTTCATCCGGTGGCCGATAACAAAACAGAGGAAGGCCGCGCGCGCAACCGCCGCATCTCGCTGGTGATTTCCAAAAATGAAAGTGATGGCAAAAGTGCTGCCCAGGCAGTGCCGGATTATAAAATGGGTGTCAGCGATCCGCGCCAGAGCGGGCAGGGGCAACGCCTGCGTGACGGTGGCGGCGCTGAGGTACCGGTGCGCGTCATTCGCCTGGAAGACGGCGGCGTTCTTTTTTCCGGCGACAAGCCGCCCCAGCCGGCGCCCTGAGTAAAAAATCCTATGAGAATCTGGGCGGTGGCGAATCAGAAAGGCGGCGTCGGCAAAACCACCACGGTGGTGGCGCTGGGCGGATTGCTGGCCAGCGCCGGCAAACGCGTGCTGCTGATCGATCTCGATCCCCACGGTTCCCTCACCAGTTATTTCCGCCTGAATCCGGATGACATCGAGCAATCTGTTTTTCAGCTGTTTCAACATCAGGGCGAAGTGCCGCAGACGTTACCGCGCCAGTTGATTCAGCCCACCGGTTGGCCCCGGCTTGACCTGATGCCCGCGTCCACCTTGCTCGCCACACTGGAACGGCAGGCAATCAATCAGGGCGGCGCCGGCCTGGTGATTTCCAAAACCCTGGCCTGGCTGTGGGACGACTACGATTTCGTGTTGATGGATACGCCGCCGATTCTGGGTGTGCTGCTGATCAACGCGCTGGCCGCGTGCCAATATCTTTTGCTGCCGGTGCAGACGGAATTTCTGGCGCTGAAAGGACTGGAGCGCATGATGCGCACCTTGCAGATGGTGATGAAATCCCAGAAACGTGAATTGCCGTACTGCGTGATTCCCACCATGTTCGACCGGCGCACCCAGGCGTCCGTGGGCAGCTTGCGCCAGTTGCGCCAAACCTATGAAGGCCAGATCTGGCCCGCTGCCATCGGCGTCGACACCAAGCTGCGGGACGCCAGCAGGGCAGGATTACCACCCAATGCCTATGATTCCGGCAGTCGCGGCGTCAAAGCCTATGCCTCTCTGCTAAAATATTTATTAACGCAGGAAACCACCGAGGTGCGGAGACAGCTTGTACCGTAACCCGCATGAATCACGATCCGCACGACAACTGCCCTCACGATAAAGGCGCTCAGGATAGTAGCTCTGGCAGCCAGAACGACCGGGCCATTCTTGATTACCTTGAAGAAATTCTGCGGGATCCTGCGGCAGAAGCCGTCACAACTGCGGAAAACATCGTGCGCGCGCCGCTGGTGGCGCCGGACAATATTGCCGCTTTCGACGTGAGCCGTCCGCGGAAACCTGATCCGGCGCCCGCCCGCGCAAAAGCCGAACCCCGTCAACCGGTTACACTGCCGTTTCGCACGGCGGAAAAGCCGCGCGTGGTGACATCACCGGCACTGCTGAATGTGCCGCTGGTGACAGTGCCGGCAGAAGAGATGCTGGTAGAAGAAATAGCCCCGCAACCGGATATCGCTGCTGCAGCCGCGTCGCAAGAATCAACTCAGCAAGAATCTATTCAACAAGAATCTGCCCGGCAAAAAACAACGCCGCAAGAACCGGTTGAAATCATTCATGATCTGGCGCCATCTGTTCCAGCGCCGGAGCCAGTTGCAACGCCAGCCACACCCGCATCAGAGCTGCTCACGCTGGAAACCGAATCCGCAGCAGCGGCCGAGCTGCTGCCGCCAGTGCAGGAATGGCACGACAACGGCCGCCCGGCCTGGGCTCAGCACCGGTTCGAATGCCTGATTTTTTCCGTCGGTGGCCTGAAGCTGGCGGTGCCCCTGATGACACTCGGCGCCATTCACCGGATCGATCGCAAATTCAATGCCTTGCCGCATCAAAGCAGCTGGTTTCTCGGCATTCTGCAAACGCCAGCCGCAGGCAACATCAAGGTGTTGGATACCGCGCTGTGCGTAATGCCCGAACGCTATGATCCCGCCACCCGCGACAGTCTGGGTTATGTCATCACCATTCATGGTTACTCCTGGGGTCTCGCCTGCCATCAGGTGCAGCAATCCATCACCCTGGAACCGGATCAGGTCAAATGGCGCACCCAGCGCGGCAAGCGTCCCTGGCTGGCGGGCACCGTGATCGATCACATGTGCGCGCTGATCGACACCGATGGCTTCCGCGACCTGATCCTGAAAGCCGAACAATCCCGCTGACTTTTTCCTGCAACTGGCTGGCGCAACAGCCGCGCACTGGCAACCCCGCCGCCCTGATCTATAGTTAGAAAACAAAAAGTTAAAGGCGCGTTCTGCGCCTTGATGACTTCTGGCGCACACAGGTGTAGAGAAAATGGCAAAGACAGCGCAGAGCAGCCGGTCCGACGATCCGGTGATTCAATGGGTGACCTTTCGCCTGGCGGGCGAAACTTACGGCATCAACGTGATGCAGGTGCAGGAAGTGTTGCGCTTCACCGACATCGCGCCGGTGCCGGGTGCATCGCATCATGTGCTGGGCATCATCAATCTGCGCGGCAAGGTCGTCACCGTCATCGACACCCGCATCCGTTTCGGATTGCCGAAAGGTGACATCAACGACAACACCCGCATCGTCATCATCGAGGCCAGTTCCCATGTGATCGGCATTCTCGTCGACAGCGTGGCGGAAGTGGTGTATCTGCGCCAGAGCGAAATCGACAGCACGCCCAACATCGGCAACGATGACAGCTCGCGTTTCATTCAGGGTGTCTGCCACAAGGACGGCGAACTGCTGATCCTGGTGGACCTGGACAAGATGCTGAGCGAAGAAGAGTGGGCTGAACTGGAAGTTCTGTAAAAAATTCAGGGTGGGAGAAAAATTCATGGCCAGAACGGATGTAGTCGCCGACAGTCAGGTCACCCAGTGGGGCACGTTCCGCCTGGGCGAAGAGATTTACGGCGTCAACGTCATGCAGATCCGCGAGGTACTGCGTTACACCGAAATTACGCCGGTGCCGGGCGCGCCTTACTATGTGCTGGGCATTATCAATTTGCGCGGTAATGTCGTCACCGTGCTCGACACCCGCACCCGTTTCGGCCTGCAACCGGGCGACGTGGACAACAACAGCCGCATCGTGATCGTGGAAGTGGACAAGCAGGTGATCGGCATGCTGGTGGACAGCGTGGCGGAAGTCACCTACCTGAACGAATCGGAAATCGAAAAGGCACCCAGCGTCGGCAACGAGGAAACCTCGAAATTCATCACCGGCGTGTGCAACAAAAACAACGAGCTGCTGATCCTGATCGATCTGGAGCGGATGATACATCCCAGTGGCAGTCAGGCCATGGGTGAAGCGGCAGGATTCTGAGGAGCACGTTCATGATGCTGGACCAATTCTGGATGGGTGTAGTGATTGCCGGCGTGTTGTGCGGCACCTTGCTGTTCCTGCTGGTGCTGTTGCAGCGCACCCGGCAGTCGCAACAGGCGTTGCTGGAAGAAAAGAAACTGCTGGAAGCGCGCATCAAAAATCTGGAAAGCAGAATCGAATTGCTCGACACCGGCGCCAAGGGCATGGGCCACCGCCTGATGCTGGCGGAGAAAAAACTGAACCTGACCATCGAACGGCAGGACGATCTGTCCAGTACCAATAACGACCAGCTGCTGCGGCGGCAGGCGGACCGTTTGCTGAAAGGGCGCAACCTGCCCGAGGAAGCCGATGCCGTGTCCCGCTCCGAAGCCAAATTAATGGCACTGGTGGGCGGCAAGCCCCAGGAAAAGAGCTAACAGTATTAGATTTGTCGTGAACCCTGACGCTTTGGTTAACAAATAACCTAATAAATTCAACTAGTTGCATATACCTTTCCGCATTTTTATCGCGAAACATTCCATCCTGCAAAAAGCCTCACACCTATACTGAAAATGTAAATAGTTGCTGCCCTGGGGTGTGAGTCATGAAGTTCGTTGCGCGCGTTTTGAGCCTGTTCGCCATCGTCATCCTGCCGTTGTCAGTACAAGCAGCAGAGGCACCGGATTCTGTTTTTGGTGCCAAAACCGTAACGCTGGATCAAGCCAAGTCGCTGTTCGACGAAGGCGCGGTGTTTATTGATGTGCGCGATCCGCAGGCCTGGAGTCTGGGCCATATCGAGGGTTCGGTGAATCTGGATTTCAACGCCAGTGAATTTGCCGTGCTGTATGTCTCGAAGGAACTGGATCGCAAGACGCCCATCGTGTTCTACACCAACAGCCCCCTGGAAGCGCGCAGTGCGATGGCGAGCTTTTTCGCATCCAACTGGGGCTACCAGAACGTGTATTACTTCCGCGAAGGATTTTATTCCTGGATGGCCGCCGATTTTCCGGTTGAATTGAAACTGGCCGGCCGCAGTGTCCAGTCCGATAGCAGTATTCAGTAACGTTGTAAGGTAGTCAGGGTAGTTGGCGTCTGTTTAAGGCGCGCAGTTGAATTCAAGGGCCGTTCCAGTGGGAGCGGCCTTTTTTTTGTTTGGGGTTTAAGCAGGGCGGGAGGTGGGAGCAGAGGGAGGAATTCACTTGCGGACTGGTCCGGTTGACTGAATTGATCATCCGGATCAGTGGTATTCACTTCGAATGAGCCACGCCACTGCCGATCACTGCCGCAGGGTTGCAGTACCGCCTATATTTTGGTACTTTCGTGCCAAATAAAACAACAAGGATACCCTCGTGAACCGGTTTCGCTTGGTGCAAATAACATTGGCGGGGTGCGCGCTCGCCATCACGGGCAACTCGTTCGCGTCAGCTGAGTTACCGCCGTTGGCAGTGCAGCGGTCGGGAATGCCGGCGATCATCGATAATCAGCAACGAACGGTGTTATTGCGGGGCGTGAATGTGAATGCCTTGGGGGATTACTACCAGGCGAATGCCAACTACCCCACCGTTATCGATGCGTCTGAGCATGATTTTGCCGAGATGGCCAAACTGGGCATGAATGTCGTGCGTCTTGTCATTAACTGGTCAGCCCTTCAGCCCGAGCGCGATCATATTGACTACGACTATATCGACCGCATCAAAACGATGGTGGGGCACGCCAAAAAACACGGCTTATATACGATTATCGACATGCACCAGGATGCATGGGGTAAACACATTGCCAGCAATGGCTCGGAACAATGCGGATTTTTTGAAACCTCTATCGGTTGGGATGGCGCACCGCAATGGGCCACATTGACTAACGGTGCCTCTACGTGTCGATTGAGGGTACA